>CAKUGY010000006.1 GCA_934654835.1 uncultured Collinsella sp. | reverse complement strand
AGGGGTTCGATCCCCCTCGTCTCCACCCGAGCATTGAATGAGGCTCCAACGCAAGTTGGGGCCTTTTTTCATATCAGCACTCAAGGTCAAAGGCGGCACCATGATCCTTCTGGTCGACAAGATCGAAAAAAGCTTCGGCGCGCGCGTCCTTTTTAGCGGCGCGTCCTTCCAGATTAACCCCGGCGAGCGCTTCGCACTCGTGGGTCCCAACGGCGCCGGCAAGACCACCTTGCTCAAAATCATCATGGGCATCGACAGCCCCGATGCCGGCCAGGTCCAGTACGCTAAGGACTGCCAGGTAGGCTACCTAGAGCAGGAAACCAACCTGGAGCACAAGGACACCACCATCCTCGCCGAGGTCATGGCTGCCGCCAAGGAAATCCGCTGCATGGGCGAGCGCGCCAACGAGCTGCAGGCGCAGATCACCGAGCTCTCCGAGCAAGGCAAGGACGTCGACACCCTCCTTAACGAGTACGGCCAGGTCCAGGACCGCTTTGAGCACCTGGGCGGCTACGAGCTCGAGAGCAACGCCCGCAAGATCCTGTCCGGCCTGGGCTTTAAGGTCACCGACTTTGAGCGCCCGTGCTCCGAGTTCTCGGGCGGCTGGCAGATGCGCATTGCGCTCGCCAAGCTCTTCCTGCGCCACCCCGACCTGCTACTCCTGGACGAGCCCACCAACCACCTGGACCTCGAAAGCGTCCAGTGGCTGCGTGGCTTTATCGCCAGCTACGACGGCGCCGTCCTCATCGTCAGCCACGACCGCGCCTTCATGGACGCCTGCGTCGACCACGTCGCCGCCCTCGAGAACCGCCGCGTGACCACCTACACCGGCAACTACAGCAGCTACCTCAAGCAGCGCGAGGACAACCTGGAGCAGATGCGCGCCAAGCGTGCCGCCCAGGAGCGCGACATCGCCCACATGCAGGTATTCGTTGACAAGTTCCGCTACAAGCCCACCAAGGCCGCCCAGGCCCAGGAGCGCATTCGCAAGATCGAGCAGATCAAAAAAGAGCTCGTCATCCTGCCCGAGGGCCACAAGCACATCGACTTTAAGTTCCCCGACCCGCCGCGCTCCGGCGACATGGTCGTAGGCCTCGAGGGCGTATCCAAGTCCTACGGCAACAAGCACATCTACAGCGACATCGACCTCAAGCTCTACCGCGGCGAGCACGTGGCGCTCGTCGGCCCCAATGGCGCCGGCAAGTCCACCCTCATGAAGCTCCTCGCCGGCCTGGAGCCGCCCACCACCGGCACCCGCGACTTGGGCACCAACGTAGGCGTTGCCTACTACGCACAACACGCGCTCGAGGGCATGACCGAGTCCAACACCGTCCTACAAGAGATCGACACCGTAACGCCCAAGTGGACCGTGCCGCAGCAGCGCAGCCTGTTGGGAGCCTTCCTCTTTAGCGACAACGATTCCATCGAAAAGCAGGTCCGCGTCCTCTCCGGCGGCGAGAAGGCGCGTCTGGCACTGGCCAAGATGCTCGTGGCCCCCGAGGCACTTCTGTGCCTGGACGAGCCCACCAACCACCTGGACATCGACTCGGTGGACATGCTCGAGAACGCCCTGCAAAACTTCCCCGGCACCATCGTGCTGATCAGCCACGACGAGCACCTGGTGCGCGCCGTGGCAAACCGCGTCATCGACATCCGCGACGGCAAGGTCACGGTCTACGACGGCGACTACGACTACTACCTCTACAAGCGCGAGGACCTCGCAGCCCGCGCCGCCGCCGAGGCGGCAGGGGAGAACGCGACGTCCGCAGGCAAGAACGCCAAGCCCGCCAGCGTCGCCCAGGCCTGTGCTCCCGCCGCCGCTCCCAAGCCGGCCGAGGGCAAAAAGACCAAAGAGCAGAAGCGCGCCGAGGCCCAGGCCCGCGCCGCGCTCAATAAAAAGCTCAAGGGCGTGCGCAACCAGCTCAAGAAGATCGAGGCCGAGCTCGACAAAAAGCGCGCCCGCTATGACGAGCTTATGGAATTGATGGCAAGCGAAGAGCTTTATGCCGATCAGGATAAGTTCAACGCCGCACTGGGGGAATATAACGGCCTTAAGCAAGAGCTGCCCAAGCTCGAGGACGAATGGCTCGAGCTTTCCACCCAGATCGAGGAGGAGACCGCACGTGAACTCTCGTAAAGCCGCCGCCGTGGCGATGAGCATCATTGCCATTGCCTGCCGCGTCTGCGGCATCTTTATGAGCGCGATGACCGTGCTGCTGTGCTTTAGTGGCCTGACCGCCAAGCTGCAGATCGTCGGTTTTGTCGTCGAGCTTTCCCGCGCGCTGCCGAGCGCCATCGCCGGCTACGGCGTCATCACGTCGCCCTTTGGCGGCGTGTTCCGCCTGGATTACGCCATCGTGGCCGTCATCCTCTTTGTGGCCGACTACCTGCTCACGCGCGCCTCGCGCCGCGTCCGCTAGGGAAGCGCCATGTCCAGCAGCTACTTCATGAACCTGCTCGCCAGCGCCGTCGCCGTCATCGTCGGTATCGTCATCCACGAGAGCGCGCACGCCGCCGCGGCCTGGGCACTCGGCGACAAGACGGCCCGTTCGCGCGGCCGCGTCTCACTCAACCCGCTCAACCACATCGACCCGTTTGGCACCATCATCCTGCCGCTGCTTATGCTTGCCGCCGGCGGCCCGGTGTTCGCCTTCGCCAAGCCGGTGCCCGTCTACCTCAACAACCTCAAGCACCCCAAGCGCGATGAGGTCCTGGTGAGCGCGGCCGGCCCCGCATCGAACATCGCGCTCGCGTGCCTCGCCGCAGCTCTCATGCACCTGGCCTATGGCAACCTCTACACCAGCATGTCCTTTGCCGCGGCGTCCCAAATCATGAACTTCGGCGCCACCTTTATCGTGGTTAACCTGTCACTCGCGTTCTTTAACCTCATCCCGATCCCACCGCTCGACGGCTCGTCGATCATCGTCCCGTTCCTCAAAGGCAAAGCGCTCGCCAACTACTACCGTCTGCAGCAATATGCCATGCCCATCCTCATCATCGTGCTCTATCTGCTGCCCATGTGGACTGGCATCGACGTGATCGGCCGCTATTTCGACGTTACCGTGTATCCGCTGGCAGAGCAGTTGCTCAGCTTCGCAATCGCCGGCATCTAAGGTAAACTTACAGGTCGACCGTGCAAAACGGTCGCAACATGCACCCAAACCGCGCCGCGAAGGCGCCGTCAAAGGAGGTCGAAGATGTCGTATCGCGTGTCGACGCAGGTCTACAGCGGACCGTTCGACCTGCTGCTGCAGCTGGTAACCCGCCAAAAAGTAGATATCGGCGCCATCTCTATTAGCGAGGTGGCCGAGCAATACCTCGCCGAGGCCGAGCGCATCGAGGCGCTGGACCTGGACGTAGCGAGCGACTTTCTGCTGGTCGCGGCAACCCTTTTGGACATTAAGGCCGCCTCGCTGGTGCCCCAGGAGGCCCCGAGCAAAACCATCGACGATGACGAGGACGACGAAGATCTCGAGGAGCTCAGCGCGCTCGACGGCGACGCCCTGCGCGAGGTCCTGATCCAGCGCCTGATCGCCTACAAGCAGTTTAAGGGCGCGGCGGCGGCCCTCGGCGCCCGCATGCAGGCCGAAAGCCGCATGCATCCGCGCGTGGCCGGCCCCGACCCCGAGTTTCTGGGCCTGATGCCCGACTACCTGGCCGGCATCACCCTGCGTGGCCTGGCGGTCATCTGCGCCGATCTGGACGGCAAGCGACAGACCTTCTTGCTGGAGGCCGAGCACGTGGCGCCGCATCGTGTGCCGCTCGACCTGACCGTTGCCTCGGTCGACCGCTTTACCATGGCGCACCAAACCTGCACCTTCCGCGAGCTGCTGGACGGCGACGCCACCACCGAGCAGCTCGTCGTCACCTTTTTGGCCATGCTGGAGCTCGCCAAGCGCGGCTCGCTCACGCTGAGCCAGGACGAGATCTTTGGCACCATCCGCATCAACCGCGTCGAGGGCGCCGAGGCCTACGTGCCCGGCGAGGGCCCCGAGCTCACCGAATAGGAGCGACCAACCATGTCAAACCTTTCCACGCTGGAGGCAAACAGCCTCAAGGGCGCCCTCGAGGCGTTGCTGCTGGTCTCGAGCGACCCCGTGAGCGCCCCTGCGCTGGCAGGTGCGCTTGATATCGCCCCCGGCGAGTGCGCATCGCTGCTGGCCGAGCTCAAGGTTGAGTACGAGGAGGCCAACCGCGGCTTTCAGCTGCGCGAGGTCGCCGGCGGCTGGCGCCTGTTTACGCACCCCGCCTACCACGACGTGGTCGAAGCCTATGTGCTGAGCTGGGACACGCAAAAGCTGTCGCAGGCCGCGCTCGAGACGCTCGCCGTGATCGCCTACCACCAGCCCGTCACACGCGAGGTGGTCAAGGGCATCCGCGGCGTCAACTCCGACGGCGTCATCGCGTCGCTCGTGGACAAGGGCCTGGTGCGCGAGCTCGGCCGCGACCCCCAGCGCGGTCAGGCCATCATCTACGGCACGACTAACGCCTTCCTCGAGAAGTTCGGCCTGCGCTCCACCCGTGACCTGCCCGATCTGGAGCAGTTTGCCCCCGACGAGCAGTCGCGTCAGTTTATCCGCGAGCGCCTGAGCGGCCGCAGCATTCAGTCCACGCTCGAGGAGCAGGTCGAGGACCTGGACGAAGAGCGCGAACTGCTCGATACCGATGTTGAGGATGTTGAGGCAGTCGAGGACGGGGATACCCTAGCCGCCGGTGACGCCACGGAGGATATGCATGACGAGAACTAACGAAGCAGGGGAGATGCGCATCGTCGGCGCCCCGGGCACGCCCGCGCCCGACGCCCAGCCCGTCTACCCGCACACCATGCGCCTACAGCGCTTTTTGGCGCGCGCGGGCGTGGCGAGCCGCCGCGGCTCGGAGGACCTGATGACCGCCGGCCGCGTGACCGTCAACGGCGAGGTCGCGACCGAGCTGGGCACCAAGGTCGTTGTCGACCTCGACCACATCGAGGTCGACGGCATGCCCGTCAAGCTCAACCAGGGCGCCGTGTACCTGATGCTCTACAAGCCGACCGGCTACCTCACCACCATGAGCGACCCTCAGGAGCGTCCCTGTGTGGCCGATCTGGTCCCCCGCGACCGCTTTCCGGGCCTGTTCCCGGTCGGGCGCCTGGACCGCGACACCACGGGCCTGTTGCTCTTTACCACCGACGGCGACCTGTCGCAGGACCTGCTGCATCCCAGCAAGCACGTCTACAAAACCTACCATGCGCTTGTGGACGGCCACCTCACCGACCGCGACTTGGAACCGCTCCGCCGTGGCATCGAGCTCGACGACGGCCTGTGCCAGCCGGCAATCTGCCGCGTCATCACCGCGCGCGAGGCAGAGGCCGTGGCTCCGCAAGGCGTAAAGCCCGGTACCACCGCCGTGGAGGTCATCATCCGCGAGGGACGCAAGAACCAGGTCAAGCGCATGTTGAGCAAGATCCACCATCCTGTAATCCGCCTGCATCGCTGCAACTTTGCCGGCCTGGAGCTCAAGGACGTGGCCAAGGGCTCGTGGCGCGAGCTCAACGACCGCGAGGTGCAGATCCTCAAGGACGGCGGCATCCCGCCCAAGCAGGCGAGCGCCAAGCGCGGCGCCGCGCCCGCGACCAACACCGCAAGCCGCACGCGTCATCACGGCAGCCACGGTTCCGCGCCCAAGCGCAACACCTACCGCGAGCGCTACACGGGGTAGGCAACCTGCCGCACCCCAGCACTCGCGAACCATACCAGCACGTCAACAACCGAAAGGAAGCATTGCATGATCGTCGCCATCGACGGCCCCGCCGGTTCCGGCAAGTCTACTATCGCTAAGGAGATCGCCCGCCAGCTGGGCTTTAACAAGCTCGACACGGGCGCCATGTATCGCGCCGTCACCTTTGCCGCGCTCGACCGCGGCATCGATCTGGACGACGAGGCGGCCATCGACGCCCTCGCCGAGCAGATCGAGATTCGCTTTACCAACGGCACCGGTGAGGACACGCGCCTGACCATTGACGGCCAGGACGCCTCAGCCGCCATCCGCACCCCGCAGGTGGACGCCAACGTCTCCAAGGTCTCGGCCTACCCGGGTGTGCGCGCCGCCATGCTCATCCATCAGCGCCGCGCCGCCGAGGACCGCGATATCGTGGCCGAGGGTCGCGACATCGGCACCGTCGTGTTCCCCAACGCGCAGGTCAAGGTGTTCCTGACGGCCGACCCGCGTGAGCGCGCCCGCCGCCGCGTGCTGCAGCGCCACCAGGACGACGCGCAGCCGCTCACGCCCGAGCAGCTCGAGGCCGAAGTCGACGAGACCCTCGACGCCCTCAAGCAGCGCGATAAGCTCGACAGCAGCCGCGAGGTCGCGCCGCTCGTACCCGCCGAGGATGCGGTGCACGTCGACTCCACCGCCCACACCATCGACGAGGTCGTCTCGATAATCGAGGACCTCATCAACCAAAGGAGGTAGCCCATGCGCCTGTTTAAGCAGACGCCCGAGGACTATTACAACGCCCCCTACGCCGAGTTCCCGGCACTCATCCGCGGCACCGTCGTCGTGGTCATGGCGATTCTTTGGGCCTTCTCCAAGCTCATGTGGCGCTGGAAGGTCGAGGACGCCGACCTGCTGTTTGAGCGCCAGGAAGGCCGTGGTAGCGTAGTCATCTGCAACCACACCTCGATGGCCGAGCTCTTGGCCGTGGAGACGGCGCTGTTCTTTGGCGGCCGCCGCGTGCGTCCCATCTTTAAATCCGAGTTCGCCAAGACCAAGATCGTGCGCTGGGCCTTTAGCCGCGTGGGCGGCATCCCCGTCGAGCGCGGTACCGCCGACATGAAGTGCCTGCGCGCCGCCCAACATGCGCTGCAGCGCGGCGAGGATGTCCTGATCTTCCCCGAGGGCACGCGCATCCGCTCGCGCGAGATCAAGCCCGAGGTCCACGGCGGCTTTGCGCTCATCGCCCAGATGGGCAAGGCGCCCGTCAACCCGCTCGCCATCTGCGGCTGGTCCGACATCACGCCCAAGGGCAAAAAGCTCATGCGCCCCAAAAAGTGCTGGATCCGCGCCGGCAAGGCCGTCTCGCTTTCCGACGCGCCGGCCGGGCTCAAGCGCACGGAGCGCCTGGCTTGGTTTGAATCCGAGGCCATGGGCCGCGTCTACACTATGCGCGACGAGCTGTGCGACGAGCATCCGGGCAGGTTCTAGCTATGGATGAGAACGTGAAGAACACCGCCGCGGCCGCCGCTGAGGACACCGTCCCCACCATCGAGATCGCCGCCCACGCCGGCACCTGCTACGGCGTACAGCGCGCACTCGACATGGCGCTGGCCGCCGCACCGCAGACAGGGGAGAGCGCGCAGGTCCACACCCTGGGCCCGCTCATCCATAACCCCATCGTGGTGCGCGAGCTTGCCGAAGCGGGCGTTGGCTTGGCCGAGACCCTGGACGACGCCGCATCGGGCACGGTGATCATCCGCGCCCACGGCGTGGTGCCGCAGGTCATCGATGCCGCCCGCGAGCGCGAACTTACCGTGGTCGACGCCACCTGCCCCTACGTCAAGAAGGTCCACGTGGCCGCTGAGCGCTTGGTACGCGAGGGCTACCGCGTGATCGTCGTGGGCGAGCCGGGTCATCCCGAAGTCGAGGGCATTCTGGGCCACGCCGGCGATGACGCGCAGGTCGTGAGCTGCGCCGCCGACGCCGACCAGCTACCGCTCAAGGGCAAGGTGGGCTTGGTCGTGCAGACCACTCAGACCGCACAGAACTTGGCCGAGGTCGTGGCCTCCATCACCCCGCGCGTGCAGGAACTGCGCGTGATCAACACCATCTGCGCCGCCACGAGCGAGCGCCAGCAGGCTGCTGCCTCGCTTGCCAACCGCTGTGACTGCATGGTCGTCGTGGGCGGTAAGAACTCGGGCAACACCCGCCGTCTGGCGCAGATTTGCGCCGACGCCTGCGAGCGCACGCATCACATCGAGGAGGCCGCCGAGCTACAGGCCGCCTGGTTTGCCAGCGCGCGCCACATCGGCATCACCGCCGGCGCCTCAACCCCGCAAGAACACATCGAACGCGCCGTCGCGCGCATCAAGGAGCTTTGCCGCTAATCATGGACCAGACCGTACCCGCATACGCCGCCGAGGTGGCCGATTACGGGCGCAGCCGCGACCCCGAGCCGGGTGAGGGCGCGCTCGTCAAGAACGTGCGTCCCGAATCGCCCGCATGGGATGTGGGTATCGAGCCGGGCATGCGCGTGCTTACGGTCAACGGCGAGCAGCTCACTGACATGATCGTATGGCTCTGGGAAGCCGACGACGACACCGTCGAGTTGGAGGTGTTCGACCCGCGCGATGGCACCGTCACCCCGGTGGAGCTCGACCGTTTTCCCGGCGAGGACTGGGGCCTGGAGTTCGACGGCCCCATCTTCGACGGCATGCGCACCTGCGTAAACGCCTGCGTGTTCTGCTTTATGACCATGCTGCCCAAGGGCGGCCGCTCCACACTCTATATCCGCGACGACGACTACCGCCTGAGCTTTTTGCAGGGCAACTTTGTCACGCTGACCAACCTCACCGATGAGGACGTGCAAAACGTCATCGACCGCAACATGAGTCCCATGAACGTATCGGTTCACGCCGTGAGCCCCGACGTTCGCCGCCGCATGATGGGCCGCAACGCCCAGCGCGGCATGGACGTGCTCGAGGCCATCATGGCCGCTGGCATCGAGATCCACGCACAGATCGTGCTGTGCCCCGGCATGAACGACGGGGAAGAGCTGGAAAAGACCCTGCGCTACTGCGAGGAGCACGAACAGATTACGAGCCTGGGTATCGTGCCGCTCGGTTTTACCAAGCACCAGAACCGCTTTAGCTGGTCATACAGCGATAAACCCGAGCTCGCGCGCGAGACCATTGCCATGATCCGGCCCTTCCAGGACCGCGCGTTTGAGCGCTTTGGCCGCCACACCTTCCAGATGAGCGATGAGTTCTACTTGGACGCCGGCATCGAGCCTCCCGAGGCTGACTTTTACGACGGCTACCCGCAGTACTACGACGGCATTGGCATGATCCGCTCGTATCTGGACGAGACCGACGATGTCCTTGTCGCCGACGCCGAGCGCCTGGCCCGCGTTCGCGAGGCCATCGCCGCCCGCGACCAACATCTGCTGTGCCTCTCGGGCGCCAGCGCACGCGACACCGTGGCGCGCTTCGTGGAGTCGCCGCAGGGCCTCGCCGGAACCGTCACGGCCATCAAGAACCGCTACTTTGGCGGCAACGTGGACGTAACCGGCCTCATCGTCGCGAGCGACATCCTGGAGCAGCTGCCGCAAGACCTGTCGGGGGTTATGCTCTTTGTGCCTAAGCTCATGTTCAACGCTGACGGCATGACGCTTGACGAGTATCATCGTGACGATTTACTCGCAAGCCTTAACAGTCGCGGCGCCGAGGTTCATGTGGTGTCGACCATGCCGCATGAGTTGCTCGATACCCTGGAGCACATCCTTGGCATTACGCCTGCCGTCTCTACTAATTCCACTGACCCTACCCATTAAAGGAGAGCAGATGAAACCTATCGTCGCCGTCGTCGGACGCCCCAACGTGGGCAAGTCCACGCTCGTTAACCGCCTGGCCCAGACCTCGGACGCCATCGTCCACGAGTCCCGCGGCGTCACGCGCGACCGTTCGTATCACACGGCCGACTGGAACGGTCGCGAGTTCACCATCGTCGACACGGGCGGTATCGAGCCGCTCAAGAGCGACGACGTCTTCGCCACGTCCATCCGCGACCAGGCGCTCGCCGCCGCCGAGGAAGCCGCCGTCATCCTGTTTGTCGTTGACGGCCGCACCGGCGTCACCGAGGAGGACGAGTCGGTCGCCCGCATGCTCAAGCGCTCCGACAAGCCGGTCTTTCTGCTGGTGAACAAGCTCGATAACCCCGACCGTGAGAACGACAACATTTGGGAGTTCTATTCGCTCGGCATCGGCGAGCCCACGCCGCTTTCGGCCCTGCACGGCCATGGCACGGGTGACCTGCTCGACGACATCGTGGCCCTGCTCCCCGAGGAGGAGGACGAGATCGCCGACGAGTTCCCCGACGCGCTGAACGTCGCCATCATCGGTCGACCCAACGCTGGCAAGTCCTCGCTGTTCAACCGCATCCTGGGCGCCGACCGCTCCATCGTGTCCAACATCGCCGGAACCACGCGCGACGCCATCGACACCGTCGTGGAGCGCAACGGCAAGCATTACCGTATGGTCGACACCGCGGGCATTCGCAAGAAGAGCACCGTCTACGAGAACATCGAGTACTACTCCATGGTCCGCGGCCTGCGCGCCATCGACCGCGCCGACGTGGCGCTGCTCGTCGTCGACGCCTCCGTGGGCGTTACCGAGCAGGACCAAAAGGTCATGGGCCTTGCCATCGAGCGCGGCTGTGCCATCGTGGTGCTGCTCAACAAGTGGGACCTGCTCGACGACGACCGCAAACGCGAGGCCTGCATGGAGACCGTCGACCGCCGTCTGGGCGTCATGGCTCCCTGGGCCCAGTACCTGCGTATCTCGGCCCTGACCGGTCGCAGCATCGAGAAGATCTGGGCGATGGTCGACGCCGCCGAGAAGACGCGTTCGCAAAAGATCACCACCTCGCGCCTCAACACGTTCCTCACCGACCTGCGCGAGTTTGGCCACACCGTGGTGGACGGCAAGCGCCGCCTGCGTATGCACTACGTGACTCAGACGGGCGTCAATCCGCCGACGTTCACGTTCTTTGTCAACCACAGCGACCTGGTCAACGACACCTACCAGCGCTACGTGGAGAACCGCATGCGCTCGACCTTCGACTTCGCCGGTACGCCCATTCGACTCTTCTTTAGGAAGAAGGAGCAAAAGGATGCTTAATCCGATTCTGCTGACCGCCATCTGCGCCGTGGTCTCGTTCTTTATCGGAGCGATTCCGTTTGGCCTGATCCTGGGCCGCGTGTTCAACCACACGGACATTCGCAAGGCGGGCTCCGGCAACATCGGCACCACTAACGCGCTGCGCGTGGCCGGCCCCAAGGTGGCCGCGCTCACGCTACTGTGCGATTGCCTTAAGGGCGCCATCTGCGTACAAATCGCGCGCCCGCTCATCGCGAGCGTGGGCTATGGCTTCCCTGCGAGCATCATGGCTCCCGGCGCGGCCGGCGACTGGATGCTCGGCGTCATCTGCCTGGCGGCCGTGTGGGGCCACATCTTCTCGCCCTATCTCAACTTCCACGGCGGCAAGGGTATCGCCGTGGGTCTGGGCGTGATTCTTGCCTGGTACTGGCCCATTGGCCTGTCGCTACTGGGCATGTTTATCGTGGCCGTCGCCATCACCAAGTACGTGTCGGTGGGCTCGCTCGCCGCCGCCATCGGTCTTCCCATCGCTGCCTGCGCGGTCTTTCCGTACAGCAGCTTGGGCCTCAAGTTCTGCATGGCGATGATCGGCATCACCGTGGTGTGGGCCCATCGCTCGAATATCCAAAAGCTCATGGCCGGTAAGGAGTCCAAGCTCTCGTTTACCAAGCGCGTCACCGAGCCCGACGATAAGTAGGAGAGAGTCATGAATGTTGCGCTGATCGGCTCCGGCTCCTGGGGAACCGCCGTCGCCGGCCTTGCCGCCGCGCGAGCCGAGCGCGTGACCATGTGGGCCCATAGCGAGCAGACGGCCGCCGGCATTAACGCCGAACATCGTAACCCGCGATATCTGGTGGGCTACGAGCTGCCCCACAACGTTGTCGCCACGACGGACCTGGCCCAAGCGCTCGACGGCGCCGAGGCCATCATCTTTGCCGTGCCTTCCACGCACCTGCGCAGCGTCTGCCACCAGGCGGCGCCGTATATCGCGGACGACACGCCCGCGCTGTGCCTCACCAAGGGCATCGAGCCCGAGTCCGGCCTGCTTATGAGCGAGGTCATCGCCAGCGAGATCGGCAACGAGTCGCGCGTGGCGGCGCTTTCGGGCCCCAACCATGCCGAGGAGATCTGCCGCGGCGGGCTTTCGGCCGCCGTCATTGCCAGCGAAGACCAGCAGGTGGGGGAGACCTTTAAGGACCTGCTCCTTTCCACGGCCTTCCGCATCTACCTGTCGCAGGACATGACGGGTGTCGAGGTCTGCGGCGCCATGAAAAACGTCATCGCTATCGTGTGCGGCATCTCCGCCGGCTCGGGTGCGGGCGACAACACGCTCGCCCTCATCATGACGCGCGGCTTGGCCGAGATCAGCCGCCTGGTGCACGCCCGCGGCGGCCAGGCCATGACGTGCATGGGGCTTGCAGGCATGGGCGACCTTATCGCCACCTGCACATCGGAGCATTCGCGCAACCGCACCTTTGGCTACGAGTTCGCCCACGGCGTGTCGCTCGACGAGTACCAGGCGCGTACGCATATGGTGGTCGAGGGCGCCGTCGCGGCCCGAAGCGTCAGCGAACTCGCCCGCTCACTGGGCGTAGACATTCCGCTCACCTTTGCCGTGGAGCAAACGCTCTACAACGGTGTTACTTTGGATAGAGCGCTCGAGATTCTCACCGACCGCGTCCCCTCCCAAGAGTTCTACGGACTCACCGACTAGCGCAGAAAGGCTGCAACCATGGGTTCCATCAAAATCGCCCCTTCGATTCTTTCGGCCGATATGGCAAACCTCAAGGGTGACCTCGACAAGATCGCCGGCGCCGACTTCGTGCACTTCGACGTTATGGACGGTCACTTTACCGGTAACCTCACCTTTGGTGTCGATATCCTCAAGGCCGTCAAGCGCTCCACCGATGTGCCGGTCGACGCACACCTGATGGTCTCGAACCCCGACGAGACGGTCGATTGGTACGCCGACGCCGGTGCCGACATGATCACCGTGCACTACGAGGCCTCCACGCACCTACACCGCACGCTCACCCATCTGCAGCAGCGCGGCGTCAAGGCCGGTGTGGTGCTGAACCCCGCCACCCCCGTCTGCGTGCTCGAGAGCGTCATCGAGGTCGTCGACATGGTGCTGCTGATGAGCGTGAACCCCGGCTTTGGCGGCCAGAGCTTTATTCCCGGTACCATCGCCAAACTGCACGAGCTCAAGGCCATGTGCGAGCGACACGGCGTTTCGCCCCTCATCGAGGTCGATGGCGGCATTTCTTCCAAGAACATTGCCGAGGTCGTTAAGGCTGGCGCCAATGTCCTGGTAGCCGGTTCCGCCGTATTTAAGTCCGAAGATCCCGCTGCCGAGGTTGCGCTGCTGCAGAAGCTGGGCAACGAGGCCGCACAGGAGGCATAAACCCTTATGACCGCAGGTCAAAACCGCATACCCGTGAATCTTGACTATGCCGCCTCGACGCCCATGCGCGCCGAGGCGCTCCTTGCGCAGCGCGAGTACGACGAAAGCGAGCTTGCCGGTATCAACCCCAACTCGCTGCACTCGCTGGGCCGTAAAGCCGCCGCGCGCCTGGAAGTCGCCCGTCGCGAGATCGCCCGCAGCTTTGGCGCGCGCGTCCGCCCGTCCGAGATCGTCCTGACCAACGGCGGCACCGAGGCCAACCAGCTGGCGCTGCTCGGCCTTGCCGAGGGCGCCCGTCAGCGCGATCGCAAGCGCGACCGCGTGATCGTTTCGGCCATTGAGCACGATTCGATCCTGGACAACCTGCCGCTGTTGCGAGCCGCCGGCTTTACCGTCGACCTGGTGCAGCCCTGCCGCGCGGGCTATATCGAGCCCGCTATGCTCACCGAGCTGCTGGGCGACGACGTGGCGCTCGTGAGCATTATGGTCGCCAACAACGAGACTGGCGTGGTGCAGCCCATCCGTGAGCTTGCCGCCGCCGCACACGCTGCCGGCGCCCTGTTCCACACCGATGCCATCCAGGGCTATCTGCATATTCCGCTCGATGTCACCGAGCTGGGCGTCGACGCCATGACTGTTGCCGCCCACAAGATTGGCGGCCCCGTGGCGTCCGGTGCGCTCTACCTTAAGAGCCGCACGCCGCTGCGTCCGCGCATCTTTGGCGGCGGACAGGAGGCTGGCCGTCGCGCCGGCACGCAGGACCTGCGCACGCAGCTGGCCTTTGCCGCCGCCGCGTCTGCGTTGACCCCAAACGTGGCCCAGGAGCGCGCGACGCTACAGTCCTTGTCCGACAAGCTCTACGCCACGCTCACGGCCCATCCGCGCATTCACGCCACGATGGGCGACTATGCGCAGGCCAATCGCCTGCCCGGCATGGTTTCGATCTACGTCGACGGTATGGACTCCGAGGAGCTCATCATCAAGCTCGACGCCGCCGGCTTTGAGGTTTCCGCAGGATCAGCTTGCTCGAGTGGCAGCATGGACCCGAGCCACGTGCTCAGCGCCATGGGTATCGGCCGCGAGCAGGCGCTTGGTGCGCTGCGCATCTCCTTCGATGACCGCGTGAACCCTGCGGACCTTGATGAATTTGCCCAGGTGTTGCTCTCGATCGTAGGCGCCGCATGATTGTCGCCGAGCTTGAACGTGCGCTGCTGGCGCGCTATCCCAAGGCGGATGCCGAAGGCTGGGACCACGTAGGCCTGTCCGTTGGAGACCCTGCAGCCGAGATTACCGGCGTGGCCTGTGCGCTCGATGCTACCGAGGCCAACGTGCACCGCGCCCAGGAGGCCGGTGCCAACGTGCTGCTGACGCATCATCCTATCTACATCAAGGCTCCCGAGGCCTTTTACCCCGCAGATTCCGCACATCCCCAGTGCAGCGCGGCGCTGTACGAGGCAGCCCGTTGCGGTGTGAGCATCATCTCGCTCCACACCAACCTGGACCGCTCGCACGAGGCGCGTGTCTGTCTGAGTGAGCTGCTGGGTGCTGAGCCCATGAGCTCGCTGGAGCATGTGAACGACCCCGAGGACTGCGGCTTGGGCGCACTCGCGACCCTCAACGGCCCCTGCAGTCTGCGCGACCTCGCCGCTCGTGCCGCCGCGGCCTTTGGCAGCGACCCGCGCGTGTGGGGTGAAGCCGAGCACGCGTGCCGCACCGTCGCCATTTTGGGAGGCTCCCTGGGCGACTTTGGAGAGCTTGCCATCGCAGCGGGCGCGGATGTTATCGTGACCGGCGAGGCGGGCTACCATGTAGCGCAGGACCTTGCCCTGCGCGGGCTGCCCGCAATTTTGCTCGGCCACGATCGCTCCGAGGAGCCGTTCGTGGATATCTTGATGAACTCTGCAGTTGACGCCGGGGTCGACCCCCGTCATACGATTAAAATACTGAACCCTTGCCAATGGTGGACTGTGACAAAAGGAGAGAACTTATGAGCGCCGGCGCTACGCTACTCAAGCTGCAACAGATCGATTTGGAGCTCGCCCGCAACAAGAGCGAACTTGCCAATATGCCGGAGCTCAAGGAGCTCGCTTCCAAGCGCAAGACCTATGTGAAGCTCAAGTCCGAGATGACCAAGCTCTACGCCCAGCGCAAGGACCTGGACATTGAGCTCGACGATCTCAACACCACCGAGATCCAGACCAACAACGCCATCGAGGCCGCCAAGAAGCGCCACGTCGACGGTTCCGACTACCGCGAGGTGCAGGACCTGGAGAACGAGCTCGCCACCCTGGCCAAGCGTCTGGATAAGATCGAGCACACCCGCAAGGATGTCGTCGTCGCTCACAAGGAAGCGCTCGACCGTGAGGCTCGCGCGCAGGCCATCATTGCCAAGTTCGAGGAAGGCGTGAAGGCCGATACCAAGGCCGCGCGCGCTAAGGCTGCCGACCTGCAGGCCCAGATCGATGCCGCGACCAAGGAGCGCACCGCGCTTGCCGCCACGCTGCCGACCGACGTGCTCACCGACTACGAGCGCCTGCTCAAGCAGTTCCGCGGCCTGGCGGTCGAGACCATTCAGGGCAACATCCCCACGGTCTGCCACACCGCGCTGCAGGCGTCGTCCATGAGCGACCTTAACCATGACGGCAGCGAGATCACCCACTGCCCGTACTGCCACCGCCTGCTGGTGCTCCCGAGCAAGGAAGCTTAAACGATGGCGGCACCCAACAATTCAATGCAACTTGAGGGAAAAACGATCCTGCTGGGCATTACCGGCGGGATCGCCGCCTATAAGTCGTGCAACATCGTGCGCCTGCTGCAAAAGCGCGGCGCTCGCGTCAAGGTCGTCATGAGTGAGCATGCCACGGAGTTCGTGGGTCCGCTCACCTTCCGCGCGCTCACCAACGAGCCGGTCGCGGTGGGCCTGTTCGACGACCCCTCCGACCCCATCCACCACATTTCGCTCGCTCAGGAGCCCGACCTGGTGGTCGTGGCGCCCGCAACGGCCAACATCATCGCCAAGATGGCCAACGGCATCGCCGACGACCTCATTTCCACGACGCTGCTCGCCACGCCGCGACCGGTCGTGATCGCACCGGCTATGAACAACGGCATGTGGAAAGCGGCGGCGACTCAGGCCAATATGGCCACGCTGCGCGACCGCGGTGTGCATGTGGTTGGCCCCGGTAGCGGCTATCTTGCCTGCGGCGACGTGGACACAGGACGCATGAGCGAGCCCGGGGACATCGTCGAGGCTATCTGTGAGGTGCTCAATCCCGTCCCGCAGGATCTGGCGGGCAAGCGCATCGTCATCACGGCCGGGCCTACGCATGAGCCGATCGACCCGGTGCGCTTTATCGGCAACCGCTCGTCGGGCAAGATGGGCATCGCCTTGGCGGGGGAGGCCGCACGCCGCGGCGCTGCCGTCACACTCGTGCTGGGGCCGACATCGCTCGATGTTCCCCGCGGCGTTGAGTGCGTGCGCGTGCAGACCGCCGCAGAGATGCTCCAGGCGACGCTGAGCGCCTTCCAGACGGCCGACGCGGCCATTTGTGCGTCTGCCGTTGCCGACTACACGCCTGTCGCCCCTGCGGATCACAAACTCAAAAAGGCCAACGAGCGCCTCGATTGCATCGAGCTTGTCGAGACGGTCGATATTTTGGCCGAGCTGTCGCGCCAGAAGGGCGAGCGCCGCGTGATCGGCTTTGCCGCCGAGACCGATAACGTCGTGGAGTACGCGCAGCGCAAGTTGGCCCGCAAGGGTTGCGATGCGATTATCGCCAACGATGTCTCGCGCGCTGATTCGGGCTTTGGAACGGACACCAACAAGGCCTGGATTGTGAGCACAACGGGCACGCAAGAACTTCCAGTGCTAACAAAACCCCAGCTCGCAGATACAATTTTGGACTTGCTTCAAAATTTGTAAAAAAGTTCTTGCACAAGGCCAAAGTTTCGGGTTAATATACTCCCTGTTGCGAGCGAGAGCAGAGCAACAGACAAAAGCTTCGGGACGTGGCGCAGCTTGGTAGCGCACTTGACTGGGGGTCAAGGGGTCGCTGGTTCGAATCCAGTCGTCCCGACCAGAAGTTTGCAGGTCAGGCACCTAGTGCCTGACCTTTTTTGTTTTATAATCAATTGCTTCTCGTTGATTAAATTGATTCTCGTTGCTTAATGCAGCGGCAGAATTGCCCTCCACATGTCTGGACTCTCTATGGCTGCGCTGGATAGACATCGCGGGAACGGGTATAGTATCGAGAGTTTTGTCGTTTACCAGCGGGGGAGTCCTGTGGGCATCAAGAAGAAGATCAAAAAGGAGCTTATCGGCACTTCCGATTACCCGTCGAATAAGATCTTCACGATCTCCAATTTCATTACCTTTACGCGCCTGATCCTCACCCTGGTCTTTCTGTACCTGTTTGTGACGGACAATAATCGCCTCGTCGCCATCATCATCTACGCCATTGCCGCCTCCACCGACTGGATGGACGGCCAAATTGCCCGCATGACCAAGACGGTCTCGTGGCTCGGCAAGATGATGGACCCCATCTGCGACCGCGCGCTGCTGTTTACCGGCGTTCTGGGTCTGGTGGTCCGCGGCGAGCTTCCCATCTGGGTTTGCGTGCTCATTATCGGCCGCGACGTGTACTTGGGCATTGGCACGCTCATCGTGCGCCATTACCACCGTCGCCCCATCGATGTAGTCTTTCCCGGCAAAATTGCCACGGCACTGCTCATGACCGGCTTCTCGCTCATGCTGCTGGGCTTTCCCATCGTGGACGGCTTGCACCTGCTGCCCGCCACGCTCACGTCCTTCCCGGGCCTTAACGGCAGCTCCGTTCCGCTCGGCATCTTCTTTGTGTACGGCGGCGTCATCTTCTCCATGCTCACCGCTGTCATCTATTCCATTAAGGGCGGGGCAGCCATTAAACACGCCCTCGCGCATCCGGAGGACGAGGACATCGACTTTCTTAACCCCGAAATCGAAGACTGATTCATTGGGGTATGATTACATACAGTTCATTCTTTGCGGCCCAGCCGCGATATGTTAGGGGTTGTCATGGACAACATGGTTAATAACATGCCTCAGAACGATAAGGCCGCCGACGCCACCTGCGTATTTCGCGTCCCTTCGAGCGATGTCACCGTTCCCGATCTTATGGCCAACGTGCACATCACCGCACCCGTTCTGTCCATCGTCAAGGGCCCGCAGACCGGCGCCGCCTTTGAGCTCGAGGATGACGTGACCACGATCGGCCGCGATCCGGCGAACGGCATCTTCCTCAACGACATGACCGTGTCGCGCAGCCACGCGCGCATTATTCGCGAGGGCCTGGGCGCCCGCATCGAGGACTTGGGCTCACTCAACGGCACGTGGGTCGACGGCGCCATCGTCAACGGTGCCCCGCTGCACGACGGCTCTTCTGTCCAGATCGGTACGTTCACGCTCATCTATCACGAGAGCACGCCGGAGCGCATCGAAACCGGTGAGTAGGGCATGGCCGAACGCAACTATCTGAGTATCGGCCAGGTCGTCAATTTACTTCGAGGCGCATACCCCGATCTTTCGAACTCCAAAATTAGATTTCTAGAAGATGAGGGGCTCATCACCCCTCATCGTACGCCTAAGGGGTATCGCCAGTACTCCAAGGAAGACGTTGACCGCCTCGAGGTCATCCTGCACTTGCAGAAGACCCGCTACATGCCGCTCAACGTGATCAAGCAGCGCCTGGAAAACGCCACGGACCTGTCCACGCTCGCCTACGAGGTGGGCCTGCTGTCCGATGTTCCGCTCAAGACGGAGCCCAAGGAGACAAAGCAAAAGCTGCATCCCATCGAGACCATTCCCGATATGCTCGGTGTCGAGATCTCGTTTATCCGCTCCCTGGCAGAGAACGACCTCATTCGTATCATCAAGAGCCCACAGAACCGCGAGCTCGTCGATGGCCGCGATTTCCCGATCATCCGTTACTGCTCCGAGCTGTCGCGCTTCCATATCGAGCCGCGCAACCTGCGCCAGTACGTATCGTCGGCAAACCGCGAGTCCTCGATGTTTGAGCAGGTGCTCGTGAGCATGCTCGGCATGGATACCTCCGACGACGAGCGCGACGCCAAGCTCGAGCGCGCATTTAAGAAGCTGCACGATCTCACCGAGGGCGTACACACCGCATTGCTCAAGAACCGCGTATTTGAGTCACTCAACGCCGTGGTCGAGGACGCCGATATCGATGCCCTCGACGAGGAGATCGCACGCTCCGAATCCACCAAGGCCAAAAGCGAAGAGGCAGCCGCCCCTGTGGCCTCTCACGAGGAATCGCTCGTGAAGCCGCTCAAGGTCGTCCCTTCGCACGGTGCAACCGCCAACGCGGACAAATAAACGTTGCCGCAAACCGGCTTCCCATGAAAGGTTTCGCCATGTACGACTTCGAATCTCATATCGTCGACATCCCCGACTATCCCGAGCCCGGAGTCGTCTTTAAGGACATTACGCCGCTCTTTGGCAATCCCGAAGCCCTGAAGGCTATGGTTGATGCCCTGGCGGAGCATTTTGCCGGTATGGGTATTACCAAGGTCGTGGGTCCCGAGGCCCGCGGCTTTATGGTCGGCGTGCCGGTGGCCGTCGCACTGGGCGCCGGCTTTGTTCCCGCACGTAAGCCCGGCAAACTGCCGCGCAAGACGGTGAGCGAGAGCTACGAACTCGAATATGGCACCGATTCCATCGAGATCCACGCCGACGCCATCACCTCTAAAGATACCGTGTTGATTCTGGACGACTTGGTCGCGACGGGCGGAACCGTCGAGGCAACAGGTAAACTGGTGCGAGATATGGGCGCAAAGCTCGTGGGTTACGGTTGTATCCTTGAGCTTGCGTTTCTCAACCCGCGCGAGAAGCTCACGCCTTCCAACGAGGACGTCGAGCTCTTTAGCCTGGTAACGGTCGACTAGCCGCTACCCTTAGATACCGGAAAGGAAGCTCCATGCGCACAGCAAACACGCACAAAAACATGGCACGCTGCGCTGCTACGGCAACCCTCGCTTGTGTTTTGGGCCTGGGCCTCGTTGCTCCGGCCTATGCCGATACCGCATCCGATCTTGCCGCTGCTCGCACCAAACTGGAGCAAATTGGCACGCAAACCCAGCAGATCTACGACGAGCTCGCCACTCAGACGCAGGCGCTCGACCAGACCGCTGGCGAGATCACGCAAAAGCAGCAGGAGATCGCTGATGGCCAGGCCAAGCTTTCCACCTACGTTGCCGGCGAGTACAAGACCGGCGGCCTGAGTCTGCTTCAGGTTCTGACCGGTGTCGATGACCTGGGCGACATGCTCAACCGCCTGTTCTACTATGGTAAGGTGTCCGACAAACAGGCCCAGACCATCCAAGAGGTCAAGGAGCTCAAGCAGGAGCTCACCGATAAGCAGGCCGAGCAGGAGAAGAACGTCGCCGCCACGCAAAAGAAGGTCGACGAGCTCAACGCTCAGCAAGCCGAGGCTCAGAGCATTGTGAACTCCCTTGATTCTCAGCTGCAGGCCGAGCTTGCCGCAGAGGCTGAGGCCAACGCAGCACTGCAGGCCGGCATTAACGCCAGCACTGCCGACAAGGCGACGATGAGCACCGAGACGGCCGGCACGACTGAGAACACCAATACCAACAACAATAGCGGTGGCCAGATCAACAATAACAACAACCAGGGCGGCAACACCCCGGCTCCCACGCCAACGCCCGCTCCTGCTCCAACCCCTGCGCCCACTCCTGTCCCTGATAACACCAATGGAAGCGCAATCGTTTCTCGTGCCTACAGCAAGCTCGGTTGCGCCTATTCCTGGGGCGGCATTGGCCCGAACAGCTTCGACTGCTCCGGCTTTGTAAGCTACTGCCTCACCGGCCGCTACTGCCGCCTGGGCACCACCGGCACGTTCATGGGTTGGACCCGCGTTTCCGATCCGCAGCCGGGCGATGTTGTGGTTAACTCCTACCACACCGGCATCTACATCGGCAACGGCCAGATGATTCATGCCTCCGACTACAACACGGGCGTTATCATCAGCTCCGTTGCAGCCGGCATGAACAACAACTACATTTTCGTGCGCTATTAAGTTATCTATTGCAGCAAACGAATGTGAACCTCGTGGCCTTCGGGCTGCGAGGTTCATTTTTATGTCCGCGGTCGACGCGTCGTTCGCCACGTGCTAGTTTTCAATACTAGATACAAGCTTCATCGGAGCTCAAGATGGCTATAATTATTGAGAAACAATTAGAAAGGACCCTCTATGAGCTGGGCACTTATCTCCGATTCGAGCTGCAACCTCCGCGATTGGCAACCGACCGCGCCCCATACCACCTTTGCATTCGCACCCCTCAAGATCCGAGCGGGGGAGCGCGAGTTTGTCGACGATCTCACGCTTGACGTCCATGAGCTCAATTGCGCCGTACAGGCAGAGACGAGCGCTTCTTCGAGTGCCTGCCCCAGCGTAGGCGAGTGGGCCGAGCTCTTTAAGCTCGCCGACAAGACGATCTGCATGCCCATCTCTGAGGGCGTTTCGGGCAGTTACAACGCGGCTGCCTCGGCGCGTGACATGGTACTCGCCGAGGATCCGGACCGTCAGATTCATCTGGTTAATTCGCGTGCGGCGGGCGGCAAGATGGACCTGATCTTTTTGCTGTTCGACCGCTATCTGGCGAGCAATCCCGATGTTTCATTTGAAGATGCCTGCGTCTACTTCGATAGCCTCGAGCAAAACAGCAAGATTCTCTTCAACCTGTGCAATTATGAGAACCTCGCGAAGGCTGGACGCATCCCCAAGGCCGCTGGCGCCATTGCCAACAAGCTCAATATCCGTGTTCTGGGAACGGCGAGCGAAGCAGGCGAGATCAAGCTGATCGGCCATACTCGCGGGGAAAAGAAGATGCTGACCAAGATCGTCGATACTATGGAAGCCGAGGGCTTTACGGGCGGCGAGGTCGTTATCGACCATGTCGAGAATGAAGCAGGTGCCCAGGCGCTAGCAGATCGCATTGTCGAGCGCTGGCCCGACTCCAAGACGATTATCATGCCCTGCAACGGCCTCGATTCGTACTACGCCGAGATGCACGGCCTCATCATCGGCTACGGCATGGGCGTGGCTTCGGGCCGCTAGGTTTTAGCCAACAAGAACAACAGTGGGGCAAGATTGCCTTGCCCCACCACATCACAGGTCGCTAACTGCTAAACCCATTGAACTTAAGGTAACTCATCAAATACGCCTTCGACACAAAGGACGAGACGGCGCTGCGAACGAGCAGAGACTCACGCGTCACCTGATGGGCCGTGTCAGGCACAGGAACTTGCTCGACCGAAAACGCCGCGCGAATCGAAGCCTCTAACTGGTCAACTACATAATCAAAGGCCGTAGGGGCATCGTAGCTTAAACGCTGGATGTTAAAGAGCGCCTGAACCGCAGCGATGGGCAGTACCTGCTTAAAAATGCAGATGGCAATAAGGCGAGCAATCTGCTCGCGACCGTATTGCTTTTTAACCGGAGCCGGAACAAGGCCCACCTTCACGTAGTTGTTGATCATCGAAGGGGTAATAACGGGCTGCTCCACGCACATCGAAAGCGGCTCCATCCACAGCGCGACATACTCAATCACCTGATCGCGGTAGAGTGTTACATTGGGCAGCTGATTATAGCGTGGCAGGCTCAGTGTATTGAGTTTACCCACGATATCTGACTGAATAAATGCATCAGGCAGTACCGTCGGCTGAATATCCTCAGGCTTAATGCTAACCGACGTATCGGACATCGGAATGACGTGTTTAACGTGGTTCATATGGTGCCTCCGTTCGTTATCTATATTGTATTCTAGATTATCTAGTTTTGCATACTACTTACAAGTCAGCGTGGCAAAGCTATAAGTAAAGCTTTGCCACGCTGCGATAATTAAGAAAAGATAACAACCTTACATAAGATATATTATCGTACTTATCCGCGTAAGAAAGCATATGCGCTGGTTGCTGCTATGGCTCCATCAGAAACGGCGGTCACAACCTGGCGTAAACGTTTAGAACGGATATCGCCGGCTGCAAATAAACCGGGCGTACGGGTGGCCATCGATTCATCAGTAACGATGCCGCCGTCAGGCGCAAGGTCGACCAGATGTCCAACGAGCTCGGTTTGGGGCTGCGTACCGGTAAAGACAAAGATGCCAAACGAGCCGGGATCGAAGGACTCGGAATAAGTTTCACCGGTTGCGTTGTTCTTAAATGTAATCGTCGTGGGCATTGCCTCGCCCGAAAGCTCAACAATACTAGTTTGGTACCTAACTGAAATATTGTCTTTTGCAAGCACCTTCTGAACCACGCCTTCGGGTGCGCGGAACTGATCGCGACGCAGCACGATGGTCACACTGCTGGCAATGTCGGACAGGAACAAAGCCTCTTCACATGCCGCATTTCCGCCACCGATTACAAAGACCTGTTTTCCGCGGAAGAACATGCCATCGCATGTTGCGCAATAAGAAACGCCTCGACCGCGATACGTATCCTCGCCAACAAAACCGGCCGCGCGCGGCGTGGCGCCCATGCAAGCAATAACGCTTCGAGCCGTCGTGTCGCCCGTGTCGTGGTGCACGGTAAACAGCGACGCATTCGCATCGTAATCGATGCCCGTCACCATGCTCCATTCGACGTGCGCTCCCAAGCCCTCTGCATGCTGCTGAAAACGTTCGCCCAGCTCGGCACCGCTCAGCAGCGGAATACCCGGATAGTTTTCGACCTCATTGGTTGTGGCGATCTGTCCGCCCGACATGCCTTGCTCAATCACGGTTGTGGTCAGGTTGGCACGCGCCGCATAAATTGCTGCAGCATAGCCCGCAGGGCCGCCGCCGATAATCGCAACATCGATCGGTTGATCGGTAATCATGAATAGTCCTCTCGTCGAATCGTTGACGTTCTTTGCGCTCATACCCAAATTTACGTGAACGTGACACTCATGCACTACAATGATAAGTCCGTGCTACAACGTCGAAGGGGAGTTATCGATGGATCAGACGCAGACGAGCGATAGCGCTCCCCTGCTCACGTACAGCACTCCCCAATCAGATCAGGCAGCACTTTTGGCCCAGCAAAAACCCCTGGTAACCATCGTGCACGCCTCGGTCGGTTCGGGTCACAAGGCTGCCGCAAATGCCATCGCACAGGCATTCGACCTCATACGCGGCACCAAGGGTATTCCGGAAGATGTCGAGGTCGAAGTCCTAGATATCCTCGATTTTGGACGCATCAAATTCGACGGCAACAAAACCGCCGCATCGTTTACCGGAGCCACGCGTCCGATTTATGACCTGACCTGGCGTTATACCTTTACCGGACATCTACTCTGGGGCGGCGGCACGGCATGGTCGCGCATCATGTTCCCCGCATTTAACGAATATGTCCGCACCCGCAGACCCATAGCCGTGGTAGCAACACACATTACGGCAGCTAATGTTGCCGTGGGTGCCCGCGTCATCACGGGTATCGATTTCCCGGTCATCTGCGTGCCAACCGATTACGAGGTCGAGGGCTTTTGGCCCCACAAGGACACCGATTTATTCTGCGTGGCCAACGAGTTTATGGCCGAAACGCTCCGCCCGCGCAAGGTACCCGAGGCAAACATCCGCATTACCGGTATTCCCATCCGTGCCGGATTTGACGCCGACTACGACCGCGAGGAAGAACTGAAAAAGTTCGAGTTGCCTACCGACAAAACTGTCGTACTGGTAATGGCCGGCGCCAGTTTACCCCAGCCCTACGTCCGTTTTCGTGCGGCGATGGACCACACGCTCCCCTTCCTGCGCAGCTTCGAGGACATGCATTTTGTCTTTTTGCCGGGCAAGGACAAGGAGTATGCCACCCGTCTGAAGACACTCTTCAATGCCATGAAGCTCGAAAACGTCACGGTGCTAGACTATGTCGACGACATGGCAGCCCTCATGCACGGCTGTGACTTGGCAATCCTCAAATCGGGCGGACTCACCGTTACCGAGTGCCTATGCGCACACTTGCCGATGATCCTACTGGGAAAATCATACGGCCAGGAAAAGGCCAACACCACTATGCTCACCGGCATGGGCGCCAGTATGCATGTCACCACAGCACGAGAGCTCATCGTAACCCTGCGCCACCTTCACGACCATCCCGAATCGCTCAAAGCCCTACTCATCAACGGCGAAGTACTGCGCCGCCCCCACGCAGCCGAAGACATCGCCCTCTCCACGATGGAGCTCGTAGGCAAACCCCAAAAACGCAAACGAGCCTTCTGCCGCTTCTACTGGGGTGGCAAACCCGCGCATATCAGATAAATGAAGGTCCGCTGCTCGGCGGGAGCCGCCCATATATCATTCCATGCTCAAACATTCTCGCTACGCTGCGAAACTGCGCGTGGAACGATATATGGGCGGCTCCCGCCGAGCAGCTACGTTTACGTACTGGCAACTAAACCAGATTCCCCTAATTAGAACCTGCAAAGGTGAAGTCTAAATAGAAAGCCGGTACGACAAAGAAGCAATATCTTTGACGTACCGGCTTACTAGAAAGATTGTTTTATATCAAGCATGTAGCCCTTTCGCCTGAGCCCCATATATATCGTCCAGCGCGCAGTTTCGCAGCGAAGCGAGAATGTTTGAGCACGGGATGATATATATGGGGCTCAGGCGAAAACGGGATCCATGCGCCCCTGCGCAGCGAGAATGTTTGAGCATGGAATGATATGCGTGAGAGACGGGCGGGAGGGATACGAGCGCCCCTGCGCAGCGAGAATGATTGAGCACGGAATTATATATAGGGGCCTCCCAGGGGCGAGCGGGCATTACGATGCTCCGTTCAACAAAGAAATGGACTAAGCAACACCGGAAGAACCGAAGCCGCCGTTTCCGCGATCGGTTTTGTCTAGTTCTTCTACTTCTACTAGATTGACCGTGGGAACCTCTTGGATGACTAGTTGGGCGATACGGTCGCCTTTGTTGATTTGGATGTTGTTGGTGGGATCCAGGTTGATGAGGATGACCTTAAGTTCGCCTCGGTAGTGAGCGTCGATGAGGCCTGGGGTATTGACTATAGACAGGCCTTGTTTGATGGCCAGGCCGCTGCGGGGCTGGACGAAGCCGGCGTAGCCGTCGGGCAATGCGATGGCCAGGCCCGTGGAAACCAGGCGGCGCTCGAAGGGCTTGAGGGTGCAATCTTCGTTGGCTCGGAGGTCCAGGCCAGCATCCGTGGGGTGGGCGTATTTGGGAAGCTCGACCGTCGGGTCGAGACGCTTGATGTTGACGGTAATGTTGGACATGGAATCACCTTAGCTTGTCGAGCTCTTGCAGAAACTCGTCGACGTCTTTGAAATCTCGATAGACCGAGGCAAAGCGAATGTAGGCCACTTTGTCAATCTTAGCCAAGCGCTTGAGCACCATATCGCCCAGATCGTGGGACGTAACAGCCGTCAAGGTGCGGGAACGCAGCTCAACCTCGATATCATCGATGAGCTCGTTGAGCTTCTTCGTATCGATATCGCGCTTGATCGTGGCGCGCATCAAGCCGACGAGCAACTTATTGCGATCGAACCGTTGTTTTGACCCATCGGACTTAATGACCTCAATGGGATCTTCGCAGCGCTCAAACGTCGTAAAGCGATAGTTGCACGAACAGCATTCGCGACGACGCTTGATGGTGTTGTTCGACTCCTGCATACGGGAATCGACAACGCGGGTATGTGCCTTGCCACATTTAGGACAGCGCATGGTACCTCCTCTTAAACGTTAACAAGGGTACCATGCGACCGAGCCGAAATCTTACGAACGCGCCGGAACTTTTAGAACTGCACCGGCATCGAGCGAGCCGCGCTCAAGGTGGTTGACGCTACGGATCATGTCAGAAGTCTCCTGTGTGGAAAGGCCATCGATGGGGTGCTCCTGGGCAAGCGACCACAGGGAATCGCCGGACTGCACTCGAACCGTCTCGTAGGTAACGTTGGCGACGGAATCGGCATATGCTGCATGGCGAGCAGAAAAGACCGACATAGCGAGCACGAAGAACAGCGTGAATGCCACGGCAACAGCAACAACCGTCGAGGCCTTCAGGGCAACGGGAGCCGAAGCAGCGACCGCATGTTGGTTGCGAACGCGCTTCGTGGTCACGGCCTGGAAATTAGAGCGGCCACCCTTCACGACCGTAAAGGCAGACGAGACGGGCGTATCGAGCTTAAGGGCGAGGTTTCCCTGGACCATATCTGTTGCGTTCATTCTGTTCTCCTCTCGTATGTTTTGACGAGAACTGTTTTATCAAGCCGCGCGGACAAAAAAGTCTGGCGCGGGAACGAGTGTTCGGTTATTATTATCTTCGAACAGTTGTTCCTGTCAAGCAAAAATAGAACATTTGTTTGGCATGGGTAGAGAGGAATCCCTGATGGCTCGCAAAATTACCAAGCGACAGCAGCAGATTTACGACTTCATCAAGGAATATCAGCAGGAGAAGGGCTATCCGCCCAGCGTGCGAGAGATGGCTTCGGCCGTGGGCCTTTCCTCCCCTAGTACCGTTCATGCGCATCTCTCCGCTTTGGAAGCGCGCGGTCTGCTCAAGCGCGATGCAACCAAGCCTCGTGCCCTTGAGCTCTTTGACGAGGACGGTTCTTCCGTCTCCATCTCAAAGTCAGATGAGCCAACGGCGCCCCGCGGCACCGTATCCCTGCCTCTCGTGGGCCGCGTTGCCGCAGGGATCCCCATCCTTGCCGAGCAAAATATCGAGGACACTTTTACCATCCCGACCGAGATTGCAACGGACCAGGGGTCGTTCATCCTTGAGGTCCACGGCAATTCGATGATTAACGTCGGCATCTACAACGGTGACTACATCATCGTTCGTGAACAAAAGAGCGCCATGAACGGCGAGATCGTTGTCGCTATGATCGATGGCTCCGCAACAGTCAAAACGTTCTACAAGGAGCAGGGGCGCGTTCGCTTGCAGCCCGAGAACGACACCATGGAGCCAATCTACGCGACAAATCCCACGATTCTGGGCAGGGTCGTCGGCTTGATGCGCCGGTTCTCGTAATGCAAAAACGCATCACCATCTTTGATACCGTCCGCGGGTTTACGATGCTGTCGATGGCAGGTTTTCACGCCTGTTACGACTTAGCTTACCTATATGGGTGGAATATGCCATGGTTTACCGGGACGATTTTCCAGGATATCTGGCGCGCTAGTATTAGCTGGGTATTTTTGTTTATCGCCGGGTGGATGTGCACGCTCTCGCGCAATAACGTTAAGCGTGCCGTCAAATACGCTGCCGCTGCCTTGATCGTATGGATCGCAACCACACTGGTATCGGTCGACGATTCGGTTAACTTTGGCATCATTTATTGCATGGCGGCGTGCACTGCAGTAGTTGCACTCACCCGTTCGTTGCTCCAAAAAATACCGAGCTCGTGGGGCATTGCAACGTGCCTTGTTCTTTTTGCTCTAACTTGGAGTATTCCAAAGGCGGTCTACCCACTCCCCTACCTGGCATGGCTTGGATTTCCGGGGCCCGGATTTGTTTCGGGAGATTACTATCCGCTCATTCCGTTTGTCTTTATGTACCTTACCGGCTTCTTTACCGCCCGTGCAGCACAAATATCAAACTTCGAGACGCCGGAGTGGGCATACGCCAACCCCATTCCGGCACTCACAAGCCTTGGTCGGCATGCCTTACCGTTCTACCTACTTCATCAGCCATTGATCTTGGGAATATTGGAGTTCATCTACTCCGTTCGATAACGCTCGAGACGCGGTGCAATACGAGCCGGGAGTTTTGCGACAATGCGAACGCCGTCCTCGAGATATTCCTCATGCAAAAGCGAACCCTGCTCGTGTACGAGCGTAATGAGCGCCCCCTCGCGATACGGGATATCAGCCGAGAGCAGTACGTCCGTCGCGGCCGCCTCGCGAGCGATACGGTCGACAAGATCGTCAAGACCCTCGCCTGTATGAGCCGAGAACAGCACCGCCTCGGGATAACGCCGGCGAAAACTCAGGCGATCGACGCTGTCGAGCAAATCAATTTTATTGAACACGGTAAGCGTCAGACGCTCACCAGCACCGATCTCTTCAAGGACGCGGTCAACCGCCTCGAGCTGACGTTCATAATCCTCATCAGAAGCATCGACGACCTTAAGGATCAAATCGGCGCCGAGCACCTCGGATAATGTGGACTTAAAGGCGTCGACAAGACCGTGCGGCAGCTTTTGGATAAAGCCGACCGTATCGGTAATGGTCATGCCACGACCGCCAGGTAAGCGATACGAGCGCGTCGTTGGATCGAGCGTGGCAAACAGTTTGTCCTGCGAAAGCACCGTAGAGCCCGTTAGGCGATTAAGCAACGTTGACTTACCGGCATTGGTGTATCCCGCCAAGGCAACGCGAAAGGCCGGCGACTCGATACGGCTCTTAGACTGTACATCGCGGCGCTGCTCAACCTGTTTCAGCTCGCGACGAAGCGCGGCAATCTTGTTGCGAATCAAACGACGGTCAACCTCGAGCTGGCTTTCGCCCTGGCCAAAGCGCGAGCCAATGCCACCGCGCGTCTGCTCTTTGGCAAGGTGACTCCACATGCCGCGCAGGCGAGGCAGCAAATACTGCAGCTGTGCCAACTGTACCTGCAGGCGACCCTCACGCGTCTGGGCATGCAGACCAAAGATATCCAGAATCAACGCGGTACGATCGATAATCTTGACCGGTTCGCCCACGGCTTTCTCCAGATAGGACTGCTGTGAGGGCGTCAGGTCGTCGTCAAAGATAACAACGTCGGCATCCATGCGACGCACCAAACCGCACAGTTCCTCGACCTTACCGGAACCGATAAACGATTTAGGATAGGGTTTTACCAGACGCTGAGATAGGCGAGCCACGCACTGTGCGCCAGCCGTAAAAGCAAGACGCTCGAGCTCATCAAGCGAGCGATCGAGCGGCCAGGCATTATCACGCCACTCAACACCAACCAAGATAGAGCGCTCGGGTTCGGGCGCTGTGGGAACCAACGGAAAACGACCCATTAGGCCGCCTCGATACGATGCAGAATATCCTCAACGACCTCATCGATCGTAAACTCGTCCATATCGAACCACACGATGCGATCATCACGCTTAAACCAGGAAAGCTGACGCTTGGCATAGCGACGCGAACGCATCTTGATAAGCTCGCGGGCTTCATCCATGGTAATGGTGCCGTTAAGGGCATCGATAATCTCTTTGTAGCCGATAGCCTGCATTGACGTCAGCGCCTCGCCCAAGCCTTGATCCATAAGGCCGCGGACTTCATCGACAAGCCCCTGCTCAAACATCAAATCGACACGCAAGTTGATGCGCTCGTAGAGTACGTCACGGCTACGCGTCAGGCCAAACCACAGCGCATGATAACGCTCGCGCGGAACGCTAAATTTTGACTTCTGCTGGGCATACGACACGCCGTCATCGTGCATCTCGAGCGCACGAATCACACGACGCACGTTATGAGGATGAATAACGGCAGCCGACTCCGGATCGCGCTCGACAAGCAGGGCATGCAGTGCCTCCTCGCCAATACGCTCGGCAAGTTCCTGATATCCTGCGCGGCGATCGTCCTCGAGTTCCCCCGATGGAAAGTCCATCTCATCGAGTGCAGCCTTGAGATACAAGCCCGTACCGCCGCAAAAGACCGGAAGGCGTTTCTTAGCAAGCAAGCGCTCAACATGAGCTCGGGCATCCGACTGGTAGAGCGCGGCAGAATACGCAACGCCCGGATCGACGATATCGACGAGACGCAAAGGCGCCGTGCACTCCCGCGGCATCATCTTGGCCGTGCCGATATCCATGCCACGATATATTTGCATCGCGTCGCACGACAACACTTCGGACGAAAGACGAGTAGCCAAACGATCTGCAACATCGCTCTTGCCAACCGCCGTCGGGCCGACGATCGCTACAGCAGAAAGACTTGCACCGGGGAAAATCATTAGCGAGGCTCGCCCACAACGGAGCCAGACAGATACCAGGTCTTGGCGACATCCACATCAACATCGACGATCTTGCCGATAAGTTGGTCGATGCTATAGCCCACAGGAATGGGTGCATGTACCGTCTGGTTCTTAGGACTCTTGCCAAGAAGAACAGCGTCATTCTTCTTGCTCGTACCCTCAATGAGCGCAGGCACCACGGTGTGAAGCTCGCCCTGGTTATACTCGTGGGCCGTAGTCTCGATAACCTTGACCAGGCGGTTAAAGCGCTCGAGGATGACCTCATGCGGCGTGGGGTCATCGATCTCGGCAGCCGGGGTGCCGGCACGCTTAGAGTAAATAAAGGTATAGGCCTGGGCATAGCGCACCGTCTCGGCAAGCGAGAGTGTCTGCTCAAAGTCTTCCTCGGTCTCGCCCGGGAAGCCCACAATGATATCAGTCGAAAGCGCGATATCGGGGATGCGGTTGCGAATACGATCAACCAAGCCCAGATAATCCTCGCGCGAATAGCGACGATTCATCTCTTTAAGAATGCGCGTGGAACCCGACTGAACGGCCAAGTGAAGCTGCGGCATGACGGCAGGTGTCTCAGCCATAGCGTCAATGGTCTCGGGCAGCAGGTCCTTAGGATGCGAAGAGGTAAAGAAGATGCGCTCAACACCCGTGTCGCCCACGGCGCGCAGCAGATCGGCAAAGCGCGGCTTGCCAAAGAGATCGCGACCGTAGGAGTTAACATTCTGACCCAGCAGCGTAATCTCGCGCACGCCCTGGCGCACCAGACCCGTCACCTCGTCAACGATCTCCTCGAAGGGACGGCTCTTCTCGCGACCGCGCACGTACGGCACGATGCAGTAGGTGCAGAAGTTGTTGCAGCCCGTCATGATAGGCACCCATGCATGATACTGCGTCTCGCGATGCCACGGCATACTCATAGCATCGGTATCCTCGTGCTCGTTCGTGCGGATATGACGCTTGCCATCCAAGAACGCCTCGGCGATAAGCTCCGCCACATGCGCAATAGAGTGAGTGCCAAAAATGACGTTGACGTTGTCGACGTTGGTAAGCAGGCCCTCGCCATCGCGCTGGGCGATGCAGCCGCCCACGGCGACCACGCGCTTGCCCGAAGGCGAAGAAGGCAGGCTCTTACAGGAATTGCACTGGCCGTACAGACGGGTGTCGGCAGCCTCGCGAACACAGCACGTCATGAACACGACAATATCGGCATGCTCAGGGTCGAGCGCCATGAGGCAACCATAAGAATCGAGCAAACCGCTCACACGCTCGGAGTCGTGCTGATTCATCTGACAGCCGAACGTGCGGATAAAGTAGGTTTTACCGGCAAGAATATCGCGTACAGAACGCTGATCCATGAGCTTACATCCTAACGATGGTATCGACGGGGCGCAAAGGTGCTACGAGCTTGCAAAGGCTCTCTTACGCAACAGGCTTAACGTCGTCCATGACGACATTATCCATAGCAGCCCGATTAATCTGGTGAACGTAGATAGAAAGACGGATTGCCGTGCGCGACTCCCCGTTGATGAGGATGTCAGAGAACACCGGCGCGCAGGAGACATCAAAACCGGTCGGAATCAAAAAGCCGCGCGCAATGGCAACAGCCTTAATGGCCTGGTTGACGGCACCGGCACCGACGCATTGAATGTTGACGGGGACGCCATCTTTGACCATACCGGCAATGGCGCCGGCAACGGACGCGGGCGATGATTTGCTTGATACCTTCAGGCAATCCATGAAGAAACTCCTGCGTTTAAAAGTACGTTTTAACTGCAACAACTGTATCGTACCGAGCGGACTCGGTAAAGATGCTATTCCTCTTTGGCAAGATCGAACGTCACGGTGATGCGATCACGCGAAACGCGAATCTTGGGGTCGCCGCACAGATTGAGGTAATACCGGGCGGCAAGGTCGTTAAAGTCACGCTCGACAGCGCGTGAGAACTGAGCCATATCATCCTTGGCGATGCGCAGGCCTCGACGGTCCTTAGCAAGATCAACGGGAGCCGGCGCATGCGAAGTGGAATCACGTTCGCGCAGCAAGCGTGCGGTCACGCCGCGAACGGGCTTGATCTGCCCCGCCAAAATGCGATGGGCGGTACGCTCGGACATCTCGAGGCCCAGCCCGGAGCAAATCCTGATAAAGTCCTCGGCATCCGAGGCAAGGCCAAGGCGATCAATAACCGGAAGCTCACTCTCGTCATCGATAAAGAGCAGACGCGACGCATCGAGACGGCTGGAGGCCTGCGCATACAGGGTCGCAGCGATCTCGGAGGGAGAACCCAGGTACACGTCGCAGCCACGCAGCTCCTCGAGGGCAAACTCACAGGCAGCGCGAATGATGTTATGGGGTCCGCGAGCACAGACATAGCGTCCGTCTTCGTCTTTCACAGCTTGGGGCCAGCTCGACTGGTCGGCGCGCTCACTCAGGCGATCGGTGGAAACGCTCACCTTAAACGCAGACCCCAAATCGACACCCGATGTAACGACACGAGCCTTATCGGTGTTCTGCTTAATCGAGAACAACGCCATTCCACGACCATGGACACCCCAGCGATCCATTTTCATACTCTCGAGCTTGGAGGTGACACGGGCATCGAAGATGCGCTCCTGCATGTCCTGCGGCACGCCCGAACCGTTATCCAGGAAGAGGAGGGTGCGAACACCCTCCTCCTTGGCCGTGGCAAGATAGACCTTATCGGCGCCGGCATCGCGAGCATTACGCAGCATCTCGATGACAATGTCCTCGACATGCTGAATGTCATGCTTAGCCTGACGGCGCTCGGCCTCCGAAACACGGAGGCGGACATACCCCTCGCCAAGGTTCTCCTCGACGCGAAGGTTGCCCTCCCCCGACATCGACGCGATAAATGAGATGAGCTCGTTCGCGTCGTTCATGTTATTTAGCGATATCGACGGCGCGGCTCTCGCGAATCACGACAACGCGCACCTGACCGGGATACTCCATCTCTTCCTCGATCTGATGGGCGATATCGTGCGCAAGCACCGTGGACTGGGCATCGGAGATCTTGTCCGGCTGAACCATGACGTGAACCTCGCGACCGGCCTGCATGGCATAGGTACGCTCGACGCCGTCGTGGGAGTTCGCGATCTCCTCGAGCTTCTCGAGACGCTTGATGTAGTTCTCGGCAGACTCGCGGCGAGCGCCGGGGCGAGAAGCGGAAACGGCATCGGCAGCCTGGACCAGAACGTCAAGCACCGTGTTGGGGTCGACGTCGGCATGATGGGCCTCGATGGCGTGAACGATAACGGGCTTCTCGCCATAACGGCGGGCGAGCTCGGCACCAATCACGGCGTGCGGGCCTTCAACGTCGTGGTCAATAGCCTTGCCCAGGTCGTGCAGCAGACCGGCGCGCTTGGCGGTCACAACGTCCAAACCAAGCTCGGAAGCCATGACGCCGCAGAGGTCGGACACCTCAAGCGAATGCTGCAGCACGTTCTGGCCAAACGAGGTGCGGTAGCGCAGGGCGCCCAGGGTCTTAACGATCTCGGGGTGCAAATCGTGAATGCCGGTATCGAAAGCGGCCTGCTCGCCAGCCTCGCGCACGCGCTGCTGAACCAGGTCGGCGGCCTTGTGATACATCTCCTCGATGCGGGCCGGGTGGATGCGGCCATCGGCAATAAGGTTCTCGAGGGCCACGCGGGCGGTCTCGCGGCGGACCGGATCGAAGCTCGAAAGCACAACGGTCTCGGGGGTGTCGTCGATCACAAGGTTGACGCCGGACACCTGCTCGAAGGTACGGATGTTGCGACCCTCGCGGCCGATAATGCGACCCTTGAGGTCATCGGACGGGATATGCACGGAGGTAACGGTGACCTCAGCGGTATGGTCGGCGGCGCAGCGCTGAATCGCCAGGGAGAGAATCTCCTGGGCGGTCTTGTGGCACTCAGCGCGGACCTGCTGCTCGGACTCACGAATGATCGTGGCCGCCTCGTGGGTAACCTCGCCGCGAACCTTATCGAGCAGCTCCTTGTGAGCATCCTCGCGGGTGAGGTCGGCAATGCGCTCGAGCTCGGAGGTCTGCTTGGCGCAGAGCTCCTCAAGCTCGCGAGAGCGCTTCTCGACCTGGCCAGCCTGGCTGGACAGCTGGTGCTCACGCTTGTCGAGGGCGTCGTTGCGGCGATCGAGCGACTCCTCGCGCTGCATCACACGGTTCTCGAGCGTACGAATCTCGTTCTTACGCTGCTTATCCTCGGCCTCGGCAGCCTGCTTGTTCTTGATGATCTCTTCTTTAGCCTCGAGCAGAGCCTCTTTTTTGAGGGTCTCGGCCTGACGCTTAGCATCACCGATCAGGGACTCTGCCTGTGCGTGTGCCGACTGGATCTTTTCGTCGGCCTCGTGAAGACTACCCTGCTTGGCGGTGCGCATGTAGGCAATGGCGGCGACGGCACCCAAAACGATGCCAACGAGCGCTGCAATGATAGGCATGCTCACTCCTTTTTATGGATTCGTTACACAACAAAGCGAACCGTCCTTACGAACGGCTCGCGACATTTGAGTAATATGGGCGCAGCTTATGCGGGTCGGATACAGATAAACATATAAACAAACTCATCACAGATGAGCACATATCACAAAGCAAATGACAGTATTTATCCTACGTTGAACCGTAACAACTGTCAAATAAACACACCCAGCACGGCACCTATCGAGCGGTGAACGGCAGGAGCACACAGAGGGCACGCTCAAACGGAGCACTCCTCGTTTTCGGCATCGAGACGCGCCTTCACGGCATCGGCGGCGATGTGATATGAAAAACCCTTACCCATCAAAAATCTGACGAGCTTTTCGAACCCGCGTGTCTCGGGAACACGACGTTTGGCAAGCAAGGCCGACGCACGAGCCAAGTCGTCATCCGCGGCAAAATAAGCCTCAGGATAACCGGGAATATCGTCAAGTACAACATGACGACGCTTGAGTTCGGTCTCGATCTTGCGCTGTCCCCAACCGCGACGCTTGCGCTCTTCGATAAAGTACGAACAAAAGCGGCTTTCATCCAAAAAGCGATACTCGGTCGCGCGATTGACGGCAAAGTCAATCGCGGGCTGCCGAAAGCCGTAGCGCGTCAACTTATCACGCACCTCGCCCGTGGCATGATCGCGACGCGACAGCATCTCAGTCACCATGGTGAGCGCACATTTGCGCTCGATGAGCTGTACCGCCTCGCGAAACTCACCCCAATCGCAGGGAAGATCAGGGCGGTTTTTAACGTACAGGCGCGCCACACGCACAGGAATCCAAATGGACCGTTCAAAACCGCCCTCAAGATCGCAATCGATATGCGCACAGGGCTTTTTGGACGCATAGCCGCTCGAGAACGAGGAGGCCGCTTTCTTATCGGGAAAGACGACCGTGGCCTCGGTCACCGTATACGACATGAACGTATCCGCTACTCGTCGTCATCGTCGAGCATCGCGGAGCCATCGATGGCATAGAGCTCGTCAAAATCGTCAGAAGCGGGCTGATCGGTCAGCTCCACCTCGGACGGGGCATCGTCATCAAACTCAAGCCCGCAGGCAAGGCGTACCTTGTGCTCAATCTCGTCGGCACAATCGGGATGCTCGCGCAGGAAGGCCTTGGCAGCCTCGCGGCCATTGCCGAGCTTATCCTCGCCGTAGGCAAACCAAGAGCCCATCTTCTTGCAGATACCGCATTCGACGGCCATATCCAGAATCGAACCCTCTTTGGAGATACCCGTGCCGTACATGATGTCGAACTCGGCCGAACGGAACGGAGCGGCTACCTTGTTCTTAACGACCTTGGCACGAACGCGGTTGCCGATAACCTCATCCTTCAGCTTAATGCTGTCGATGCGGCGGATGTCGATACGCACCGAAGAGAAGAACTTGAGGGCGCGGCCACCCGTCGTGGTCTCGGGATTGCCGAACATGACGCCGATCTTCTCGCGCAGCTGGTTGATGAAGATGCAGGTCGTGTTAGATTTGGAAAGCGAGCCGGCAAGCTTTCGAAGCGCCTGACTCATCAAGCGAGCCTGCAGGCCAACCGTGGTATCGCCGATCTCGCCTTCGATCTCGGCACGCGGGGTCAGCGCGGCGACGGAGTCGACGACGATGGCATCAATAGCGCCGGAACGCACGAGCATGTCGACGATCTCAAGTGCCTGCTCACCCGTATCGGGCTGTGAAATCAAGACCTCATCGATATCAACACCGATGCGTGCGGCATAGGTGGGGTCGAGCGCGTGCTCGGCGTCGATAAACGCCACGACGCCGCCCATGGCCTGGGCCTCGGCCAGAATCTCGAGCGACAGCGTCGTCTTACCAGAGGACTCGGGTCCATAGATCTCGACAATACGGCCTCGCGGCACACCGCCGATACCCAAAGCGGCATCGAGGGCCAGCGCGCCGGTGGGAATAGCCTCGACCTCGAGCTCGGGACCGCCGTCGCCATACCTCATGATGGAACCTTGACCGAACTTTTTCTCAATCTCGGCCTTGGTGGTGGCGATCATCTCGTCGCGCTCTTTACCCGTCGTGCGCGCATGAACGGTACGTACGGGACCTGAATTCTTGGCCATGGATAGCCCTCCTCTTAACAACCTGCATCGATAATAAACGAACGGCTGTTCGTGGTCAACCGTTCAGATTCATCATATGCAGGTGTCCATTCCAAAACCCAACCAAACGCTGGCCAAACACCAACCAAACGCTTGACAACATCAATCTCAATAACGATCGCCTCTTACAAAACAAGGTCATGTACCAGCGCAAACGCCGTTCCCGTCAAAGGTCCCCGTCTCCACAATTAAGGGGCCCGAAGGCCCCTTAAACCACGTCTATTCCATAGAATTGAGCACGCGGACGATACGCTCCAGCGCCTCCGCGACCGCATAGGCGCGAACACACGATCGATCGCCCTCGTATTGGCAGCGCGCGGACTCGACAACCGGCGCTCCCCCATCGGCCGCGCGATACGCCCAGCCGATATAGAAGGTTCCGGCCGGATCTTCCTCGGTACCGCCACCGGGGCCGGCATAACCCGTTGCGCTCACGGCGATATTGCTCTGATAGAGATCGAGCGAACCGACAGCCATCTCACGCGCCGTCTGGTGCGACACGGCGGTAAAACGATCCAACGTTTCTTGCTTAACACCAAGCACACGATGCTTGATCTCATCGCAGTAGGTCACAGCACCCCCACGAAGCACCGCCGAGGCTCCCGGAATATCGGCAATCGCTGAGGCAATCATGCCCGCCGTCAGCGACTCTGCCGTCGACACCGTCACCCCACGAGCACCCGCACGCTCAACAATAACTCGTGCCAGATCTTCGTTGCGTGCGGCAATCTGCGAAAAGGACTCCGTCATACCAATCAGGACCTAGACCGAAAAGACGATCTTGCGGCAGTTCCAGAAGTACTGAGCGCCCGAGATAATAGTCAGGATCACGGCGATGGCGTACAGGAAGCGCGACACCGAATAGATGCCGAGCGCCAGCGCCACGGGACCCAGGTTAAGACCGGCCATCGCAAAGACGCACAGATAGCCGCAGATGGAGACCATCGTGGTTGCCGTCTTATACTTACCGAGCTTATCGGCCGCAACGACCACGCCGGCAGCACTCGCGACCATGCGCAGGGCGCTCACCAGCAGCTCGCGAAACAGGATGATGAACACAGACCACACAGACACCGCGCCAAAATCCAGGAACAGCAGCAGGGCCGAAAACACGAGCAGCTTGTCGGCAATGGGATCCAGGAACTTGCCAAAGTCGGTAATCTCGTTGCGCGAACGGGCCAGATAGCCGTCAACCTTATCGGTGCACGAAAGGATGACATACAGAATAAAGGCAGCGGCGGCGAGCGGGCCGTCGAAGGCGCTCCAATCCGTACCGGCAACGCCCGTATGAGACAGGGCCGAGACGATCATGAACACCGGGATAAAGACGATGCGAACGCACGTCACGATATTGGCGGGCGTCCAGACACTCGTCAGTTCCTTATTACTCTCGTTTGCCACGACGCTCTCCTATTCCACAACATGACCGATAAGCTCGTAGCAGAAGCTATCGGTAAACTCGACGGTCAGAATATCGCCCACGGATGCCTCGCTGGCGTCCAGGTGCACCGCACCATCGGAATCGGGCGCCTGGAACCAGGCGTGACCGATCAGCTCGGCGCCGTCCTCGGTCTCCTCGATGCCGTCGACGATCACCTGGGCACGCTCGCCCACATGGGCGGCCGTGGCGGCAAAACCGAGCGACTCGGCCAGGTCCATGGCCTCCTGGGCGCGCTCGAGCTTGATCTCTTCATCGACCTGGCCTTCCATCTTGGCGGCCAGGCTACCCTCCTCCTGCGAGTAGGCGAAAACGCTCGTGTAGTCGAAGCCCACGGTGTCCATAAAGTCGATAAGATCGCGAAACTCGTCGTCGGTCTCGGTCGGGAAGCCGACCATCGCCGTGGAGCGAATCACGATGCCGGGGATGCGCTCGCGCAGATCGCGGAACAGGTCCTCGAGCTCCTGGCGCGAACCGGAGCGGCGCATGGCCTTCAGGATGCGCGCGTCGCAGTGCTGCACGGGGATATCGATATAGGGCAGCACCTCGGGCGTATCGCGAATCGTCTCGATAAGCTCGTCGGTCATGCCCTCGGGCTGCAGGTAGAGCACGCGGACCCAGACGTTATTCGGGCGCACGGCCTCGGCAACGGCACGCAGCAGTTGAGCCAGATTGCGCGGCGAGCCCTCGGCGACGCCCTCGTCGGCGAAGTCGGTGCCCCAAATGCCCGTGTCTTGACCGATCAGCACGATCTCGCGCACGCCGCCGGCAACTAGGTCGCGCACCTCGGAGATAATGCTCTCGGCATTACGCGAGTGATAGCGGCCGCGAATGTAGGGGATCATGCAGAAGCTGCAGAAGCGGTTGCAGCCATCGGAGATCTTGACGTAGGCAACGGCACCCTCGACGGTGCGCTTGACCTGCGGAATATAGGCAGCAATCTCGCGCTCGACACCCAGTACGCCGTCGATAACCGCCACGATGCCGTCTTCCTCATCGGCCTTCACGAAAGCCGCGACCTCGGGCAGCTCGTCGGGCAGGTCGTCGCCGTAACGCGAAGGCACGCAGCCGCACATGACGATGGGGCAGGAACGGACGCCGTCCTGCACCTCATTGGCAAGCTCGAGTGTGGTCTCGATGCTCTCCGACGTTGCGGAGGCAAGGAACGAACACGTGTTGACGATGGCGATATCGGCATCCTGCGGGTCGAATGCCTCCTCGTACCCTGCGGCAGTCAAAAGCGAACGCATACGGTCGGTATCGACCTCGTTCTTGGCGCACCCAAGGGTGATGTAAAGTACGGAGCCCAACGGTGTATCCATGTTGGAGAGCGGTCCTTTCGAATGAATTAGCGGTAGTTGGTGAACTGCAGCGGCTGGCCGTAGTCCTGATCGCGCAGGAACTGGATCACCGTCTGCAGGGCGTCCTTCGAAGCTGAGGAAACACGCAGCTTGTCAGCCTCAATCGTCACCTTGACCTTGAGCTTCTGGTCCTTAATGTCCTTGTTGATCTTCTTGGCGGTCGCCTGATCGATGCCCTCGACGATATGGCCGAGCACGCGCACGGTACCGCCCGATGCCGCCTGCGGGGCGTCCCAGGAAACGGCCTTGAGGTCAATGCCGCGCTTGATGAGCTTGGAGCTCAGGACGTCGATGATCTGCTTGGAGACAAAGTCGGCCGGAGCGTTGATCGTAAAGAGCTTGTCGCCCTTCGAAAGCTCAATCGTGGCGCCGGAGTCCTTCAGGTCATAGCGCTGAGAGATCTCGCGGGTGGTCTGCTGGAAGGCGTTGTCGACCTCCTGCATGTTAACCTCGGACACAACATCGAAGCTGGAATCTTTGGCCATGGTGTTTCCTTTCGCTTAGGAGCGGCTTAGTAGCTGTCGTACGAATAATCAGTAGAATCAGTCGTCGTTTGACCGTCGGTGGCGGTATCGGTACCGTCGGTGGACTGAGCGTCGGTTCCGTCGGCGCTATCGGTGCCGTCGGCGTTCTCACCACTCTCGGAGTCTGTGGTCTCCTTCTTGGGAACGGTAATGGTCACGCGCGCCACACCCGATGTCTTGGTGTCGTAGCGGACCTTTTCGCCGTTCTTGGTAACCGTGACGTCGGAAGGCTTGGACGTAGTGATCTCGATCGAGGACTCAGGCGTGTACTCCTGCTCAAAGGGACCGGTCGCCTGGGCACCATAGACCGACTTGCCGTCGACCTTGACTTCGATCCAGGCGGTCTTGCCCTTGGCAACGGAGACTTTGACCTTGATGACCTCGTCCTCTTCCTTCTTCACCGTCGCTTTGGCGGCATCCGAATCGGTCGACTCGTCCGTCGTCTCATCGGAGTCTTCATCCTCGTCGACGGATTCGGTCTTTTTAGAAGACTTCTTGGTCGTCGTCTTGGTGGCCACGGGCGTCTCGGGCGTCGACTCGGGCGCAGAAGAGCCGCAGCCGCGCAGCATGACCACAATAAGCACGATTAGCAGCAGGGCTACGGCACCGATGCCGGCGTAGACAATGCGCGGATCGAGACCGTTATTCTGGGGAACACGCCCACCGCTGCGCCCGCGATTGGAGCCACTACGACCGCCGCCCTGCGGCATGCGACCGCGCCCGCTATCGGGACGACCGCGATAGTTCCCCTGACGCTGCGAGCCGCGCTGGCCCGAGCGCGGCGAAAGTTCGCTACGACCCTGATAACCACGCTGACTCGAGCGCGGCGCTGAAGAACGCTGCCCATAAGGCTGCGATTGAGAGCGGAGGCGCGGCGTCACCTGCGTGGTATCGGCGTCTGCGTAACCGCCACGAGGGCGACCAGTCGAGACCCCGCGGTAGCCGCGTTCAGAATAGCCACCATCGCCATAGCCGGCGCGAGGATCGCGACTTAACCCACGGGCGGCGGGAAGCGCGCGGTCATCCGGCGCGGGCGTGCTGCGGAAGCGATCGCGCTGTGAGCGAATCTCCTCGCTGGAGCCCGTCTCGGTGATATAGCCCGCCTGCGGGGGGCGCTGGCCATAACGGGTCGTGCGCCCGCCCTGAACCATCAAAAAGCGGCCGTTATCAACTGAGGAACGAGAATTGACATAGCCCGCGGCGTCCTGAAAACGACCGCCCTGTTGCGAAGTCTCGCGCTCGTATGCCATCAGGTCGTCAAAATAGGCGTTGACGACCTCGCGGGGATTGAGGCCCAAAAAGCGTGCATAGCTCGAAATCATGCCCTGCGCATAACCGCGCGGGGGCATCGATGCAAAATTACCGGTCTCGAAAAACTCGATGATCTGCGGTCTGATTTTGATGGTGTTGGCGACCTGCTGAATGGAAAGGCCCATCCGGCGACGCTGCTCGAGCAGCATGTCACCAAAGCGTGCAGCCATCAGAATCCTCCAAACTCACGATCTTCACGTGCCATCTCGGCGTCGACGGACTCCAGCGCGGCAAGGCCTTCCTCGTCCAGAAGGACCTCGCGCGGCTTGGATCCGTCAGGCGGCCCGACGACACCCTTTTCTTCCAGCATGTCCATAATACGCCCGGCGCGCGCATAGCCAACCTTGAGGCGGCGTTGCAGGCCAGATGTGGAGCCCAGCTGCGATTCCACCACAATATGGGCAGCCTCCCAGATAAGCGGATCGTCATCCTGCGGCTCGGCAACGCCAGTGCGCACGATACCTCCGCCACCCGCCATGGACATGGAGGCGGGCGCCACGGCGGACAAAATCTCCTCGTGGTAATCGGGCTCGCTCTGCGACTTGACGAACTCGACGATCTCGTTGATCTCGTCGTCCGAGACAAAGCAGCCCTGGATACGACGGGGCTTGCCCCAGTCGACCTTGGAGAACAGCATGTCGCCCAAGCCGGTGAGTTTTTCGGCGCCCATCTGGTCGATAATGACGCGCGAGTCGATGCCTGTAGCCACGTTAAAGGCGATACGGTTGGTGATGTTGGCCTTGATGAGGCCCGTCACCACGTTGGAGCTGGGTCGCTGCGTGGCCACGATCAGGTGGATACCGGCGGCACGGCCCAGCTGGGCGATACGCACGATCGACGCCTCGACATCCTTGCCGGCAACCATCATCAGGTCCGAAAGCTCGTCGATGATGATGACCAGGTAGGGCATCTTTTGCGGCGGGTTGTCATAGTGCTCAAACTCGCCGGCGGCCTGCTTTTCGTTGTAGGTCGAGATCTTGCGCACGTTCAGTCGCTCGAAGACCTTCAGACGACGCTCCATCTCGGACACGGCCCACTGCAGCGCACTGGCTGCCTGCTTGGGCTCGGTCACCACGGGCACGTAGAGATGTGGCAAGCCGTTGTAGCCCGCGAGCTCGACGCGCTTGGGGTCGACCATGATCAAGCGCACGTCCTCGGGAAGGGCGCGCATGAGCAGGGTCGTGATGATGGAGTTAATCATGACCGACTTACCAGAACCGGTAGTACCGGCGATCAGCAGGTGGGGCATCTTGGCGAGGTCGGCGACGACCGGCGTGCCCTCGGCATCGCGGCCGATGGCGAGCTCGAGTGGGCCACCCTTTACATAAGGCAGCACGTCACCCAGGTTGACGTTTTGGCGCTTGCGGTTAGGAATCTCGATGCCCACCAGAGACGTACCCGGGATAGGGGCAAAGATACGCACCGACTGGGCGGCAAGCGACAACGCGATATCGTCCTCGAGGCTCGAGATCTTGCTCACACGTTCGCCTTCACCAGGCTGCAACTTAAAGGTCGTCACCGTGGGGCCGGCAATCCAGCCGACCACGCGGGCGCTGCGGCCAAACTCAAGCAGCGTGGACTGCAGTGACTCGGCAGTCTGCTCCAGCTCCTTGTCCGAAGACGCTGCGGAAGCGGACTGCGGGTTGGCGTGCAGGATTTCGAGCGGCGGGAGCTTGAGGCCGTCCTCTTCTTCGCCCTCGGTATTCGCAGAAGCGTTGTCCACTCCCCCATCGTTGGCGGCAGCGGGCGCACCAGCAGTCGTCGTATTAGACGCGTCAGCAACCTTGGGATGCTTCAGGAAATCGGGAATCTGCGGAGCTGCCGAAACCGGATTCACGGCAAATGGGGGCTCGGACTCGTCGACCTTATCTGGATCGTCCTCCATCGAGAGCTGTCCGGTGACCTGCCCGCGCATGCCTAGGCGACGCGGCAGCAAAGTGGTCTTGGCCGTCTCGACTGAAGCCTCGTCGTCCTCGTCATCGCCTTCGGTGAGTTCGATCTCACTGTCGGACCAAGAAGGGTCGGGCTCGCTCGTGTTGAGCTTGGGCGCGGTCTTACCTTTCTTAGCGTGGCGACGCGGCAGCAGCGTGGTCTTGGCACGCTCGGCCTCCACGGCATCGGACACGTCGATAAACGGGTCCTCGTCCTCGTCGTCATCATCCAAAACCGAATCGACATCGTTGCCCATGACCGTGGTCACGGCAGCATCGGAGCCCTTATGACGAAGAATGCTCAGGCGCGGACGGGCGATGCCGGGAACCGACAGGGCCTCGTCGTCACCCCACGGGCTTGCATTGACATCGGCACGACGGCGCTCGGCAAAATCGGCCGCGCGATCGCGGGCGGAGCGCAACACACCGCCTACCGAGAAGCCGATGATGACCAAGCCCACGACGGCAAGGCCTAACAGGACCACCATGGCGATGGGTTTACCTAGGGCATTCTGCAGCGCACTCGCAATAAACGCACCGATGTAACCGCCCGAGGCAGACAGGTTTTGCGGCGTGAACATAAGGTCGCACGAGTCACTGGTGCCCGGCACCATAAGCGACAAGATAGAGACGACGGCGACAAAGACCACCGCGCCACCCGCAACAGTGCGAACGTTGAGCGGCGAATCATCGCCCAAAAAAAGCGTGGCGGCAAACAGCAGGATGACGATCGGCAAAACGTAGGCACCCAGACCAAAGCCCAAGTGGTAGAAACCGGCAACCGCAGCCGTAACAGGTGCGGTCGCCGGCGAAATCACGGCAATGAAGGACGCAATCGCCAAAACGGCGATGACCACGCCGGCGATATCGCGGTTGGCCGAAGGCTCGACCAAAGGCTCAAAATCGTCGAACTCGGCCTCGTGGCCCTTATTGGCACGAAGATGGGAACCGGCACCCTTAGCAGATGCCGGTTGGTTGTTGGCTTTATTGCCTTTGGCGTTTTGTGCAGATCCGCGCGCCAAACTAAACCTCCATGACGACCGGGATGATCATCGGACGGGTGCGCGTACGGCTCCAGATAAAGTTGGAGAGCGAGTCGCGCACGGCCTTGCGAATAGCATCGGAGCCGCTGCTCGTAAAGCTAAACTTGCCCTTCTCAATCGTCTTCATGATGGACGCGGAAGCATCCTCGGAGAACTGATCGTCGATGGCAAACGAAACGCCGCGGCCCGAGAACTCAATGGCCTCGATCTTCTTGTGCTTAAGCGAAACGATAGCGACGGCCGTGACCATGCCGTCGTTGGCGAGCTTTTGGCGATCGCGCAGGACGATGGGGTCGGTGTCGCCGATACGCAGACCGTCGACATAGACGACGCCGGACTCGACGGGCGTACCGCGCTTGACGATACCGCCGCGCATCTCGAGCGTGTCACCGTTATCGAGGATAAAGATATGGTCATCCTTGAGGCCCATCTTGCGAGCAAGCTGGGCGTGAGCACGTAGATGCACGGCCTCGCCGTGAACCGGCATAAAGTAGGTGGGCTTGGCCATGGCCATCAGGAGCTTGAGCTCCTCCTGGCTGCCGTGACCCGAGACATGCACCAGGGCACGGTTCTTATCCCACACGTCGCAGCCAAGCTTGGCCAGGCTGTTGACGACCTGCTGGACGGCCTTCTCGTTGCCAGGAACCGGCGTAGCCGAAAGGATGACGGTATCGCCCTCGTGGATGGAGAGCGTCTTGTGCTCGCCGTTGGCCATGCGCGACAGTGCCGACAGCGGCTCGCCTTGAGAGCCGGTGCACATGACGACGATCTTGTCGTCGGGCAGGTTATCGATATCAAAAGCATCGATGATATCCGCATCGTCGATGTTGAGGTAACCGAGCTCGCGCGCCACGCGAGTGTTGGTGAGCATGGAGCGACCGGTCACGACGACCTTACGGCCGCACTTGCGGGCGGCATCGCAGATCTGCTGCAAGCGATGGATGTGGCTCGAGAACGATGCGACGAACACGCGGCCCGGAGCATTCTTGATGGCATGCAGCAGGTTGGGGCCAACCTCGGCCTCGGACTTAGTAAAGCCGGGGACCGTGGCGTTGGTGGAGTCGGACAACAGCAGGTCGATACCCTGCTTGGCAAAGCGGCTGATGGCGGCATAGTCGGGCGTGACGCCATCGATGGGCGTCTGATCGAGCTTAAAGTCGCCCGTATGCATGACGGTACCCTGGTTGGTGCGGATAAACACGCCCAGAGCGCCCGGGATGGAGTGCGTCATCGAGAAGAAATCGAGCGAAATGCCGCCAAGATTGACGTGGCTGCCACCCTTGACCTCGCGGAACTTAGGCGCACGGATGCGGAACTCGGAGAGCTTGCCCTCGATAAAGCCGAGCGTCAGCTTACTCGAGAAGATGGGCACCTTGTTGTTGAGGTCCTGCAGCAGGTACGGAAGCGAACCGGTGTGGTCCTCGTGGCCGTGGGTAACGATAATGCCGCGGAGCTTTTCCTCGTTCTCAAGAACATAGGTATAGTCGGGAAGCACCAGGTCGATACCGGGCTGGGAGTCGTCGGGGAACATGAGGCCAGCGTCGACGAGCACCATGTCGTCGCCGCACTCGAAGACCGTCATGTTCTTGCCGATGCCATCAAGGCCGCCGAGCGGGATGATCTTCAAGGGAGATGTTTTTTTAGCTGCCATAGGTGAGTGTTGTTTCCTTTCTTCGAAACGGGTCTGGAACAACCGACGGGGCGCTTCTGGCAAACCGACCGTCGGGAACGTACAAACATGCATCACGGAGTCGACGCATTAACCCCAATATGATACCCATTTGCACAGCCACAGACCACCCATGCATTAAAGTCCCATCTGGACCCGTCTATCCCGCCGGTTTCCCGTGGGGCGGGCACTGATGAAGTTTCCTGCTCTACAGTCCTGCTCACGACGGAGGCCACATTAAGTGGCCTCCTGTTCGTGCGGAACTCGCGATAAACTTTACCCGCGGCCCCGCCGGGAATGGCAAAAGGGCGACCCCAGTTCGGAGTCGCCCTTTCTGAGCTGCTTATGTGCGGCTGTTACTCGGCGTCGTGGTGACGGCGGGGCTTGCGGCCTCCGTTGTCGCCGGGACGGCGCGGACGGTCGCTGCGCTCGGAGCGCTCGCGACGCGGACGCTCACGACGCTGGAAGTGCTCGCCGTCGCCCTCGGAGGCACCCTCGGCACGAGCCGGAGCCTCGGGCTTGTCCAGACGATCGAGCGAAATCTTACCGCGATCGTCGACCTCGATGACGACGACCTTGACCTCGTCGCCCACGTTGAGGACATCCTCGACCTTCTCCACGCGACCCTTGGCGACGCGGGAGATGTGCAGCAGGCCGTCCTTACCGGGCAGCAGGTTCACGAAGGCGCCGAACGGCTGGATGGAGACAACGCGACCGGTGTACTCCTCGCCCGGCTCGGGAACCTTGATGATGAGCTTGATGCGCTCGACGGCCTGATCGACGGACTCGCCGGTGCCGCCGACAAAGACGGTGCCGTCCTCCTGGATGTCGACCGAAGCGCCGGTCTCGTCCTGGATGCCGCGGATGACCTTGCCGCCGGAACCGATGACGTCGCGGATCTTGTCGGTCGGAACCTGGATGGAGACGATGCGCGGGGCGGTGCTGCGCGTGGTGTGGCGCGGCTCGGGGATCACATCGAGCATCTTCTGCAGGATGTACGCACGACCCTCCTTGGCCTGCTGCAGGGCGCGGGCCAGGATGTCGAAGGTAAGGCCGGTGGCCTTGTTGTCCATCTGCAGGGCGGTGATGCCCTCGGTGGTGCCGGTGACCTTAAAGTCCATGTCACCCAGGAAGTCCTCGAGACCCTGGATGTCGGACAGGACCACGGTCTTGCCCTCCTCCTGGATCAGGCCCATGGCGATACCGGAGACCGGGCGCTTAATGGGCACGCCGCCGTCCATAAGGGCAAGCGTGGAGCCGCAGGTCGAAGCCATCGAAGAGGAGCCGTTGGACTCCATGACCTCGGAGACCACGCGGATGGCGTAGGGGAACTCGTTCTCGTCGGGAAGGACGGGAAGCAGGGCGCGCTCGGCCAGGTTGCCGTGGCCGATCTCGCGGCGCTTGGGGCTACCCATACGACCGGTCTCGCCGGTGCAGAACGGCGGGAAGTTGTAGTGGTGCATGTAGCGCTTGCCCTCGGTGGGCTCGATGGTATCCAGACGCTGGCCCTCGTTGAGCATGCCGAGCGACAGGACGGAGAGCACCTGGGTCTGGCCGCGCTGGAACAGGCCGGAGCCGTGAACGAGCGGCAGGTAGTTGTCCTTCACCATGATGGGACGGATCTCGTCGGCGGCACGGCCGTCGACGCGCTCGCCAGTCTCGACGACCATGGTGCGCATGGCCTTCTTCTCGAGCTTCTTGAGCGCCACAGGAATCTCGCGCTCCCAAGCGGCCTGCTCATCCTCGGTGAACTCGGCGCGGATGGACTCCTTCAGAGCCTCGACCTTACCGATACGGGAGAGCTTGTCGGCGTCGCGCAGGGCAGCGGCCATCTCGTCGTAGTGGGCGAAGATGCGCTCCTGGACCTCCTCGACGGGCTGGTCGAGCGGGTACTCCTTCTTGACGATGGCACCGTTGATCTGCTCCCACTCGACGACGAACTCGTCCTGAGCCTGGCAGAAGGCAGCAAGGGCCTCCTGGCCAAACTTCATAGCGGCGAGCATGTCATCCTCGGAGATCTCCTCGGCACCGGCCTCGACCATCGAGATGAAGTCGGCAGAACCGCCCAGCTCAAGGTCCAGGTCGGAGTTCTCACGCTCCTCATAGGTGGGGTTGACGATAAACTCACCGGTCTCCACGTTGCGACCGATGCGCACGCAGGCAAGCGGGCCCTCGAAGGGCACGCCGCCGAGCGTCATGGCCAGGGAGGCGCCCATGACGTTGATGACGTCAAAGGGGTTGACCTGGTCGGCGACGAGCGAGGTAGCGACGATGTGTACCTCGTTGCGGAAGCCGTCCGGGAAGCTCGGGCGAATCGGGCGATCGATCATGCGGGCCGTGAGCGTGGCCTTCTCGCTGGGACGGCCCTCGCGCTTGAGATAGCCACCCGGAATGCGGCCTGCGGCGTACATCTTCTCGTTGAAGTCGACGGTCAGCGGGAAGAAGTCGTAGTTCTTGCGCTCCTTGGAGACGACCACGGTGTCGAGCATCGTGGTGTCGCCCTGCTTGACCAGGCAGGCGCCGGTGGCCTGCTTGGCAAGCTCGCCGGACTCGAAGGTGTAGGTCTTGCCGTACAGCTCAAAGGTCTTGGATACGAGTGTCATTGTTCTCCTTTACCCCACAGGCCCCTTGCCTGCGGGCTTCTCATGTGACGCGGGCCCCCTGCCCCCGCCACGCTTCAGAGCGTGATTGTTCACGCCCTTACACAAAAAGAGCGCCCCGCTGCGCAGGACGCTCTTAGCATGTACAAATCCGTTACTGGATGTTGTCGCGGATGCCCAGAGCCTTGATGAGCTCACGGTACTCGACGATGTCGTTCTTCTTGATGTAGGAGAGAAGACGACGACGACGGCCGACGAGCATGAGCAGGCCACGACGGGTGTGGAAGTCCTTCTGGTGGGACTTCATGTGCTCGGTCAGCTCCTTGATGCGCTCGGTCAGGATGGCGACCTGGACCTTGGGGTTGCCGGTGTCGACCGGGGTGTTACCGAACTGGGCAGTCAGCTCCGCCTTGCGCTCTTTGGAAACAGTCATTGTTTCACCTTTCGTTTCTTGTCGCCCGCGGGCGACGCTATTCGCCTCGGACTGGGAAGCCGCCGGTGGAGCGAGCATCCAAGGTCGAGGTACCAACAGGTCGGTATGTTACCACAAGCAACCCGCGCCTGCGCATCATCACCGACCCAACATGAATTCCATCGCGCGGAGGCGCTGATCGGTGTGCGTCGCCGCCCACACATGCGAAAGTCCCAGCAAAAAGGCGGCGGTATGGGGATCGATCCTCTCGGCCATGAGCGCATCGAAGGTCATGGACATAAGGACGCGCAGCCACGCGACCTCGCCGGTCGACACCAGCTCGGCGCCCGGAACGCTCGAGGCACACGATCCGCACAGAAGCCCGCCCGCCTGAGCCGAAAAATACGACAGCATGGGATCGCCGCACGAGACGCAAGCCGAAAAATCGGGCCGGTAGCCAACGTGCGACAGCAGCTTAAAGACAAACGCCGCGACGAGCAGGTCCATATGCGCCGCGTCGAGCCCACTTCCCACCAGGGCAAGCGCCCGCTGCGTGATGGCAAAGGTAAACGGGTCCTCGGCATCCTCGAACGAGCACACGCGCGCGACCTCGGCTATCGCACTTGCGGCGCAGGTCGTCTCGTAATCGGGCGCGGCGCCGAGCGGTGCCTCCATGAGCTCAGCTTGCGACACCACATCGAGCGAGCGACCGTGCGCCAGAAGCATATCGACGGTACAGAACAGCTCACAGCGCGCCGCCAGGCGACCGCCAGGTTTGCGCGCGCCCTTCGCCACGGCACGCACCTGCCGCCCCCGCTCGTCGAGCATCGTCAAAATCAGGTCAGTCTCTTTGAGCTTGGTCTTGTCGAGCACGAGCACCTTCGTGCGATATGTGCGAGAGCCTGCCATTGACGAAAACTAGTCCTCGGCGTTGTAGCCAAAGCGGCGAATCTGGGCCTCGTCATCGCGCCAGCCGGTCTTGACCTTTACGTCCAGCTCCAAGAAGACCTGCGTGCCAAAGATGCGCTCAAGATCGCGACGGGCGTCGATACCGATATGCTTGATCATCTCGCCGCCCTTGCCGATGATGATGCCCTTCTGGCCCTCGCGCTCGACGTAAATGGTGGCGTGCACGCGCAGCACCTTCTTGGTCTGCTCGAGCGCGTCGCAAATCACGCCCACGGAGTGCGGGATCTCATCGCGGGTGCGGCGCAGGACCTTCTCGCGCACAAACTCGGCAACGAGTGTCTCGTCGGAGGCGTCGGTGCCCATATCCTCGGGGAACCAGCGCGGGCCCTCGGGCAAAAAGTGCGCGACGGTCTCGATAAAGGCGTCGACGTTAAAGTTCTTGACCGACGACGTCACGATCTCGTCGTCGTATTCCATGAGCTCGTGAGCGGCCTTGAGCTGCTCCATAACTTGGGCAGGGTCGGCCTCGTCGGCCTTGGTGAGCACCAGAACCTTCTTGCATCGGGCGCTCTTAACACGCTCGGCGACCCAGGCGTCTCCCCTGCCGATGGGCTTGGTGGCATCGATCAAAAACGCGACGACGTCAACGTCGTTGAGCTCAAACAGCGCGCTCTTGTTGAGCTCGGAACCCAGGCCGTCCTTGGGCTTGTGAATACCCGGGGTATCAACAAAGACTAGCTGGTAGCCGCGGCGGTTGACGACGGCTCGCATGCGGCGGCGAGTCGTCTGCGCCACCGGCGAGGTGATAGCGACCTTCTTGCCGTAGCAGGCGTTGAGCAGCGTGGACTTGCCGGCGTTGGGGCGACCGACCAGCGCAACGAAGCCGCTGCGGAAGCCGGGCTCCACGTCGCCAAAGCCCATCGGGCTATCATCCTCCTCGCACAGGGCGTCGAGCTCCTCATCGCTCATGCCCTCAAACGGGTCGAACTCCTCGACTTCCTCAAACTCCTCGCCATCCACCGCGTCCAGGGACTCATCGTCCAGAATCTCATCGGCAGGCTGCATATTGTCGGACATAGGAATCCCTTTCTAAATAAAACCGAGCGCGTGGGCAAATACCAACAGGCCCACAATCGCGGCAGTGATGGAAAGAACGTAGACGGAGGCGGCGGCGATATCCTTCGCACGCTTAGCCAGCGGATGGAGCTCCTGGGTCGCCAGGTCGACGATCGCCTCCATGGCGGTGTTGCACAGCTCGCCGTGAATCACCAGCCCGCAGCAGATGATAATCGTGCCCCACTCGGCAATATCGAGCCCCACAATGCAGCCGGCAATGACGGTGCACACGCCCGCCACGAGCATGACCTTAATGTTGCGCTCGGTCTTGACGGCCGTGACGAAGCCCTCCATGGCATAGGAGAACGACTTTAAAAAGGACGGATGGTCCTTGTTCGATCCGGGAATCATGGGCGGCTCCTAGTCGTGGGCATGGTTGGTGATGGGGCCGACATGGACGAGCTTGGGGTCCTCGCCGCGCTCGAGCGCCAGATCGCGCAGAATGGCGTCCTCACGAGCTTCCATGACCTCGGCCTCGTCGTCCTCGATATGATCGTAACCCAGCAGATGCAGCATGCCGTGCACGAGCATCAGGCGGCACTCATCGGCGGGGCTATTGCCAAAACCGGGGGCCTGGCGGGCGATGACCTGCGGGGCCAGGATAATATCGCCGAGCTCGAGCGTCTCGTCGGCGGGAATGTCCTCGTCAAAGGCCGAGTCACATTCAAACGAGAGCACGTCGGTCGTGCGATCGATACCGCGCCACTCATGGTTGAGCTCGTGCATCTCGTCCTCATCGACATACGAAAGGGAGATCTCGACCTCACGCTCAACGCCCTCGGCGGCAAGCACAACCTCGCAGATGCGCTCCACCTCGGGGGCTTCGAGCAGCGTATCGAGCTCGGCATCGTTGCTGATCAATACACTCAACGGGACTCCTTTCGATCGCGTGCACGCTGCTCGCGCGCATCGTCGTATGCATCATAGGCCTCAACGATACGGCCCACCAGGGCGTGGCGCACCACGTCGGCGCGTTCCAGATGCGAAAACGCAACATCGTCGACACGGCCTAAAATACGCTCCACATCGGCCAGACCGCCACGGCGACCCACCAGGTCGCGCTGGCTCAAATCGCCGGTGATCACGAACTTCGAGTTAAAGCCCAAACGCGTCAGGAACATCTTCATCTGCTCGGGCGTGGTATTTTGGGCCTCGTCGAGCACCACGAAGGCATCACTCAGCGTACGACCGCGCATGTAGGCAAGCGGGGCGATCTCAATCACGCCGCGCTCCATGAGCTCATCAGTACGCTCGCGATCCATCATGTCAAAGAGGGCATCGTAGAGCGGACGCATGTAGGGATCGATCTTTTCCTCGAGGGTACCTGGCAAAAAGCCCAGGTTCTCCCCCGCCTCGACAACCGGACGCGTCAGGATCAGACGTCCCACCTCGTGTCGCTTGAGCGCGGCGACGGCGAGTGCCATAGCCAAATAGGTCTTACCGGTACCGGCGGGACCCAGGCCAAACGTGATGGTATGTGAGCGGATGGCATCCACGTAGCGCTTTTGACCGAGCGTCTTAGGGCGAATGACACGACCGCGATATGAAAGGAGCACGTCATCGCGAAGCGACGTGGCCTCGTGCTCGCCGTCGCGCAGCACAGCCAGGCAGCGCGAAACATCATCGCCGGACAGGGTGCGCCCAGCAGCGGCCTCGCGAAAACAATGTTCGAAAAAACGCGCGACCAGCTCGACCTCGTCCGGGTCGCCGCTCACGGCAATACTATCGCCACGGGCGACCACGTGGGCGCGAACCAAGCTCTCGAGTGCGCGAAGAACGCCGTCGCCGGCGCCCAAAACGCGAGAGGGATCAATCCCCTCGGGAACGGTGAGTCTAATCTTCGAGGCTTCCATGAACCTCCCTGCGTGCATGGACCAAGCCGGAATCATCGACCCCGATGATAGCAACATCGAGCAGGCACGGGGCTGTAAGTCCACAGGTATCGTCAAGACGGGCATGATGGAACGAACCGAGCGTCAGGTTGTCACCGTATTCGAGTACGGCGCGCTCGACGGTGCCCACACGGCGACGGGCATCGGCAATAGCGAGCTCCTGCGCCGCGGCACGCATGCGGCGGCTGCGCTCGGCCATGACCTCGGGCGGCACCTGGTCGGGCATGTCGGCGGCAAGGGTACCGGGGCGCTTGCTGTAGCGGAACACGTGCATACGCGAAAAGCCCACGCGACGGCACAGCGCCAGCGACTCTTCGAACTCCTCGTCCGTCTCGCCGGGAAAGCCGACAATGACATCGCACGAAAGCGATGCCTGCGGCAGATTGGCGCAAATCATGCGCACCGTGTCCTCAAATGCCTCGGCGCTATAGGGACGGCCCATGCGATGCAGGGTCGCCGTGCAGCCAGACTGCACGGGCAGATGCAAAAACGGGGCGATGCGTTGCGGATAGCGCGCCATGACCTTGAGCAAACGCTCGGAGATATCCATGGGCTCGACCGAGGAAATGCGTACATGCGGAATAGACGTACGCTCCATAATCGCCTCGAGCAGCTCGTCGATCTCGACATGCTCGTCGGTCGCGCTCTTACCGTCATAGGCACCCAGGTTCACGCCCGTCAGCACCACCTCGGGCACGCCGGCCTCCTGCGCCTCGCGAACCTGCTCGAGCACGGACTCAACGGGCACGGAACGCTCGGGGCCGCGGGCCTTCCACACGATGCAGTAGGTGCAGCGATGGTTGCAGCCGTCCTGGATCTTCACGCCCAGGCGCGAGCGACCGAGCGCGTCGACCACCTCGCCGTCGCTACAGGCGGGAACGCTATCGGACTCGACGCCCAATACCTCGCAGACGCGTTCGGCGACATCGATCTTGGACGGCTCGGCGATCACGCGGTCCGAAAGCTCCAGCAGCTCCTCAGGATGCAAATTGACCACGCAGCCGGTGACGACCACGTAGGGCTCACCCGGATAAGCCAGCGCGTGACGGACGGCCTTGCGAGTCTTGGCCTCGGCCTCGCCCGTCACAGCGCAAGTATTGATGACGATCAGCTCGGCATCCTGAGGCTCAACCATCGCAAAACCCAGGCGCATAAGATCGGCAGTGATACGGTCGGACTCAACCCGGTTGACGCGGCAGCCGAGGTTGACAACAGAGATATGGGGTGCGAGCACACGGGCTCCTTAATCGAGGATGTCGTCGAGGGCACTCTTGATACGGTCGGTCACCGATTTCTTGCCGCGCGCGACGTCATCGCCCGACTCGGCGGCAAAGGCCTCGAGCAGCTCGCGCTGCTTATTGGAAAGATTGGTGGGAACGACCACGCGCAGCTGCACGACCAGACGACCGCGCGAGCCGCCACCGCCAATGCGCGGCATGCCGAAGTTGTTCACGCTCACGGTATCACCGTACTGCGTACCGGCGGGGACCGTCACCTTGACGACCTCGTCGGGCATAATGCCCTCGACCTCGATCTCGCAACCAAGCGCGGCCTGTGCGATCGAAATATCACTCACCAGGTACAGGTCGTCGCCATTGCGCTTAAAGCGCTCGTGGTCGGCAACGCGTACGTTGACGATCAGATCGCCCGAGGGCTCGCCGCGAAGACCGGCCTCGCCAAAGCCACTCACGCGCAGCTGGCGACCGGTCGAAACGCCGGCGGGAATATCGATGTCGATCTTTTCGTGCGAAGGCGTGCGGCCCTGGCCATCGCAGGTCTCGCAGGGATGGTCGATAACCGTGCCCTCACCGTGGCAGTCGGGACAAGGCGAGGAGGACTGAACCTGGCCCAGGAACGAACGCTGGACCGTCGTGACATAGCCAGTGCCATGGCAGCGGCTGCACTGCTTTTCCTGTGCACCCTCGGCCCTACCGGTACCGTTGCAATCATCGCAGGGAGCAAGGCGATCGTAGCTGATCGTCTTTTTGCATCCAAGCGCCGCTTCCTCGAGCGTAACCGAAAGCGAGATGGCCATGTCGCGGCCGCGACGACGCTCGCGGCGGTTACGAGCGCCACCGCCGGCGCCACCGCCAAAGAACGACGAGAAGAGGTCGTCCATGCCCATGCCGCCAAAGATATCGTTGATGTCAACATAGCCCGAGCCACCGGGGCCGTCGGGCGAACCGTAGCGATCGTAATTTGCACGCTTCTGCTCATCGGAAAGAACGGAATATGCCTCGTTGAGCTCTTTGAACTTGGCCTCGGCCTCGGGGTCGTCCGAAACGTCCGGATGTACGGTACGGGCCTTTTTTAGAAACGCGCGCTTGATCGTCCGCGCGTCGGCATCCTTGTCGACGCCAAGTACCTCGTAGTAATCCCTATTTTCCGACACGACCGAATCCTTCCGACTTTCATTATTGTCACAGTGCGTCCTATACCCAAGCTGGGCCGGCCGCAAACAGAGGGTTTGATGTTATTGCATCCCGTAGGGCGAAAGCATGGCACGCTGCGAGCAGCTCGCAAACCAGACCGACACGAGCGCAAACATAAATCCGTTGGCAAAACCGTTGGCAAACTGCATCGCGCCGCGCTTCCACCACAGCAGGCTGCGGTGAAGCACGCCGTCCGAGAGCACCATGAACAAGCCCATGGTAAACGGAATAAAGCACATCATGGCAAAGGCCGAGAACACGCCCGAGATGGCCGACAGCACCAAAAACGGCGCCACGATGCCCATCAGGTAAAAACCGGTGCGGGCCTTGCCTTCCAAGCGTTCGGCCTCAACATGGGCACGACCGACCAGATCGCCGCCCGAGGCGCCGTTGGTGCCGGCATGGCCCATGCCGCTGATGCGGACCTCGTCGCCATCATGCGTGCCGGCGGGAAACTCAATCGTCTGCTCGGAGGTTACGCGAGTGCGGCCGCTGCCACCGCAATCGGGGCAGGGGTCGGCCACGACCTTACCGGAACCACCACATTCGGGGCAGACCGACTGGAACGTGCCCGCGCCAAACAGGAAGGACAGGTCGACATCAATGTGGCCGCGACCACCGCAGCTCGGGCAGGTGTGCGCATGCTCGGACGAAACGGAACCCGAGCCGCCACAGTGACCGCAAGTATCGAAACGCGTGTAGCGGACGGTCTTACGGGCACCACCCTTGGCCTCCTTGGCATCGAGCTTGATATCGACGACCACGTTGGCGCCGTTCTCGGGGTTGTAGGCAGCCTGGCCGCGGCGCTGCTGACCCCAAGCGCCGCCAAAGGGAAAACCGCCCTCAAAGGGATTGCCATAGCCTGTGTTGCCAGCATAGCCGCCGCCATAGGGTGAAGCCGTCGGTGCACCGGCAAAGGGATTGCCCGAGCGCATGGCATCGTAACGCCCACGCTTCTGCTCGTCCGAAAGCACGGCATAGGCTTCGGAAACCTCTTTAAACTTCTCCTCGGCATCCGGCTCCTTGTTAACGTCCGGATGGAGTTTGCGGGCCTTTTGCTGGAAGGCCTTTTGAATATCACGCGAGGTAGCATCCTTGGAGACGCCCAGGATCTCGTAGTAATCTTTTTCGTTCATCGTCGCCATGCGCGGCAACCTCCTGCTCACAGCAGCGTATATATTGCGGTAATTCTACCCGAGCGGCCTAAGCTAGACCCCAAAACAGCTCGAACAGCACATTTCCATCGAGCCAGCCCAAGTGGGTGGGCGCCAGACGGGCACGGGCGCAACCTGCAACGACATCACTCGATGTGACGGGGCCCGTATAGCCCTCGTCGGTATCGGGCGCCCAGGTGGCAAGGCCCAGATCGAGCGCGCGATCGCAAGCTGCCGTCAGCTCGTCCGCAGGAATCGTGTTCGCCGCACGGGCCAGAAGGTCAGGCTCAAAGCCACGCGTCATGCGGCAGGCAAGCATCAAGTCCTCGGCCACCGCCTCACGCTGCGACAGATACTCAGCCTCAAACGTCGTCGCGGCATCGTCGCGCTGTACCAGGCGCACGCGATGCGCGTCACCTCGGGGCGACACGCCGGGAAACAGCTCGGCCAAGCAATCGAAATCCTCAGCATCGAGCATCCCCGCGGCAGAACGACCGAGGCCCAGATAGCCCTGGCCGGTCCAGTAGGCAATGTTATGGGCGCATTCGTGCCCATTAAGCGCATAGCTCGCCACCTCGTACGGATGGTAGCCGGCAGCGCATAGACGCTCTCGAGCCACATCCATACACGCGGCTTGAAAATCCTCGTCGGGCTCGAGCGACTCGTCGCGGCACGCCATGCGATAGAGTGGCGTTCCCTCCTCGAGCGTGAGCGGATAGACCGACACGTGATGCGGGGCAGCCGCAAGCACGCCATCGAGCGTGCGTTGCCAACTCGAAGCCGTCTGACCGGGAAGCCCGCACATAAGGTCGCACGACACGTCAAGCCCCGCGTCTTTGACCGTCGCGATGGCCGCGAGTGCACGGTCGGCATCGTGGATGCGGCCGATAGCGGCAAGCTCGTCATTATCGAGCGTTTGCACGCCAAGTGAAATGCGCGTAACACCCGAAACGGCAAGGGTTTCGACAAGCTCGGCAGTCAGCGACTCGGGATTGGCCTCGCAGGTAAACTCAACGGGCTTACACCGCATGGAGATGCGCCGAGCAAGTTCCACCAGGCGCTCCCCCGTCAGCGACGGTGTACCGCCGCCCACGTAGACGGTGCGAACCTGCGCAAGCGCCCCGGCGTCGCCAAAGGCATCGAGGCGCGCATACAGCTGCTCAAAATAGGCATCGAGCGCAGCGTCCAAGTCGCACGGAGCAAAGCTTCGCGAGTCAAAATCGCAGTAGCGGCACTTTTGAGCGCAAAAAGGCACGTGCACGTACAGCGCGGTAACGGCCACCCCTAGGCCTCCAGCGGATGAGCGGGCACCGACTCGCCAGCGGCAAGTGCGGCCTCACAGGCCACCACATCGTGCTCGATATCATCGACCAGCGCCATAAACTCCTCATACGTGGAGCAACGCACCACCTGGGCGCGCCAGGCGGCGGCATGGGGCATGCCTTTGAGATACCAGCTCGCGTACGTACGAGCACGCGACATGAGCGGCAACAGCTCGTGCGTGAGCGTCAGGTGCTCGCGCAGGGCGTCCAGGCGCTCGACCGAGCTGCGCGAAGGCACCGGCGTGCCATCGAGCGCAAGGGCTCGCGCATCGCCAAACACCCACGGATTGCCGTAGATGCCGCGTGCGATAAACACCGCGCTGGCGCCCGAGCTGCTCAAATGTTCAGCCGCATCCTCGGCAGAGAACACATCGCCCGAACCGATTACGGGAATCTCGACGGCGTCAGCCACCTCATCGACGACTGACCAATCGGCCCGGCCCGTGTAGAGCTGCGTGGCGCAACGACCGTGAACGGCAACTGCGGCGGCGCCGGCGCCCTCGAGCATCTGGGCAAACGTCGCGGCATTGCGGTCCTCGGCATAAAAGCCCTTGCGGATCTTTACGGTCACGGGCACATGCGCCGCACCCACCGCCGCCTCGACGATCTTTTCGGCCAGGTCGGGCGTGCGCATGAGCGCCGAGCCCTCGCCCTTGGTAACGACCTTACGGGCGGGACAGGCCATGTTGATATCGATGAGCGACAGGCGATCGCCCACGCGCTCCTCGACGGCAGCGACGGCGCTCGCAAACTGATCAGGTTTGGAGCCAAAGAGCTGCACGCAAATCTGCTGCTCCTCGTCTGCCGGCAGCACCAGGCGCCACGTCTTGTTGCTGGCATAGGCAAGGCCGGCCACACTCACCATCTCGCTATAGGCAAGCTTGGCACCGCGGCGGCGGCACATAATGCGATAGGCGGGGTCAGTTACGCCCGCCATGGGAGCCATAAGGAACGGCTGCTCGGCATAGGAGCCCAGCAGCCGCTTGCTGTATTCAGAAAGCGCCATGGACCTACTCGTCCACCTTGAGGATTGCCATAAAGGCCTCCTGCGGGACCTCGACCGAGCCGATGGCCTTCATGCGCTTCTTGCCCTCTTTCTGCTTCTCGAGCAGCTTGCGCTTACGCGAGATATCGCCGCCGTAGCACTTGGCCAAAACGTCCTTGCGGCGCGCCTTGACGGTGGAGCGGGCGATGATCTTGTTGCCGATGGCGCCCTGGATAGGCACCTCGAACAGCTGGCGCGGGATGATTTCCTTGAGCTTGTCGCACAGGCCGCGGGCAAGACCGTAGGCCTTGTCCTTGTGAACGATAAACGAAAGCGCGTCCACCTCGTCGCCCGAAAGCAGAATATCGAGCTTGACGAGCTCGGAGGGACGGTACTCGTTGAACTCGTAGTCGAGCGAGGCATAGCCCTTGGTGCGACTCTTGAGCTGGTCGAAGAAGTCCAAGATGAGCTCGGCGAGCGGCATATCGAAGCGCATCTCGACCGATTTGCTCGTGAGGTGAATCATATCAGTCGTGATGCCGCGGTGCTCGATGGCAAGCTGCATGACGGCACCCGTATACTCGGGCGGGCAGATGATCTTGGCCTTGAGGTAGGGCTCCTCGATGCGCTCGATACGCGTGGCCTCGGGCAGGTCCTGCGGGCTGCGGACATCGATCATCTCGCCATCAGTCTTGTAGACGTGATAGTCCACCGAAGGGCTCGTCGCGATGAGGTCCAGGTTAAACTCGCGCTCCAAACGCTCCTTGACGACCTCCATGTGCAGCAGGCCCAAGAAGCCCACGCGGAAACCAAAGCCCAGCGCCACCGACGTCTCGGGCTCCCACACCAACGACGGGTCGTTGACGTGCAGCTTGTCGAGAGCGTCGCGGAGGTTCTCGTAGTCCTTGTTGTCGATGGGGAACAAGCCCGTGTAGACCATGGGCTTGGCCTCGCGGTAGCCCGGCAGCGGCTCGGGACAGGGATTCGACGCCCAGGTGAGGGTGTCGCCCACGCGCACGGCCTCGGGGTCCTTGAGGCCCGTGACCACGCAACCCACCTCGCCGACGGTCAGCGCATCGACCGGGGTCTCGGCGGGACGCTTGACGCCCACGCCGTCGACCAAAAAGTCGCCCTTGGCCTGCATCATGCGCAGGGTATCGCCCTTTTTGATGGAACCGTCAAAGACGCGCACCGTGGCCACGACGCCGCGGTACTCATCAAAGTACGAATCCAGAATAAGTGCCTTGAGAGGGGCATTTGCATCGCCCTTGGGCGGCGAGATCAGAAAGACGATGGACTCCAGCAGATCATGGATGCCCTCGCCGGTCTTGCCCGACACACACACGGCATCGTCGGCGGGAATGGCCAGGTCGTCCTCGATCTCGGTCTTGACCTCATCGGGGTGCGCCGAGGGCAGGTCGATCTTATTGATAGCAGGCACGATGTCCAGATTGGCATTCATGGCGAGCGTAGCATTGGAGACGGTCTGAGCCTCGACGCCCTGCGTGGCGTCGACGACCAGCACCGCGCCCTCGCAGGCGGCCAGCGAACGCGAGACCTCGTAGGTAAAGTCCACGTGGCCCGGTGTATCGATCAGGTTGAACTGATACGTCTCACCGTCGTCGGCATCATAGGAGACGCGGACGGCATTGGACTTGATCGTAATGCCGCGCTCGCGCTCGATGTCCATCGTATCGAGTAGCTGCGACTCCATGTCGCGCTCGTCGACGGTATGGGTGAGCTCGAGAATGCGGTCACTGATCGTGGACTTGCCATGGTCGATGTGCGCAACAATCGAGAAGTTGCGGATGTGGGAAATGTCAATTGAAGTATTCATGCGGACTATCTTACCCGAGCGGTACAAAAAATGGAGCCTGTTCCATAAAACAGGCTCCATTTATGCGCGTAATCTGTGTGGTGTGAAATTTACAACTTAGGCGTTGATGCTGTTCACGAGCTTGGCAAGACCGGACTTGCGGTTGGAAGCCTGGTTCTTGTGGATGACATGCTTGGCGGCAGCCATGTCGAGACGCTTGGTGACGGTCTTGAGGGCAGCCTGGGCCTTCTCGGCGTCGCCCTCGGCGACGGCGGACTGGACGTGCTTGGTCAGCGTCTTGAGCTCGGACTTGACAGCCTTGTTACGCATGCGAGCTGCCTCATTGGTGCGGATACGCTTCTTCTGAGACTTGATGTTTGCCACTTCTGGAGTTCCTTTCGAGTTCCTTGCAAAAAATGTATGACACCTCTGAGACACGGTGAGGTCATGCAAGCGCCTACTATAGCACGCTCCCCCTCAAAGGGATAGAACGAATTTGTCAAATAGGCAGGTATCATCACGATTTTCTCAAGATGTCCGTAATCCAGAGCAAAAGTGCGGTCTCCGAATCGGCCGAACCTTTGAGTGCAAGCTCCACGTCGACCGCACCCTCGAGTGCCGCCACGAGTTCTGCCATCGAAAATCGGCGGGCCCAAGTCAGGTGATTCTTGACCTGCCAGGCCTGAAGCTTGAGCGTTGCGGCAAGCTCACGCCCCTGCCCGCGCGCATCGAGCGCCTTGGCAACGATCAGCTCGCGGATGCGCCCGCACAGCAGCGTGTACGTCCACACGTAGCTCTTGGCAGGCAGCAGCTTAAAGAGCTCGAGTGATCGGCGCATATCGCGGGCCGAGACAGCGTTGAGAAAGTCCCAGGGCTGAACCTCGGCTGTGCGCACAATCCAGCGCTCCACGTCGGCAAGCTCAATCTGAGGCGCTTCGACCATCTGGGCGAGCTTTGCCAGGTCGTTATCGAGCATGCGGGTGTTTTCGCCCGAGCGCGAGACGAGCTCCTCGGCCGCGGCCGTCGAGATAGACTTGCCGTGCTGCGTCGCCATCTGCTGCACGCGGCGCGGCAACTCCCAGCGCTTAGTGCCCGCGCAGTCGATGACGGCCTTTTTGTCGATCTTGGCGATCGCCTTATACAGGCGCGTGTTCTTGGCAAGTGAGTCGGCGATGAAAAGGCAGACCGTTGTGGGGCTGGGACTTACGAGGTACTCAACGAGCGGCTCGGAAACCGCTTTGGCGAGCTTTGAGCAGCCGTCGAGGATTACCAGACGAAACTCGCTACCCATGGGAAAAGTATTGAGCGAGCCGATGATTGACTCGATATCGGGGTCCTTGGACATGTCGCGCTCGTCGAGGTTGAACTCGACCATGCCCGACTTTTCCAAGCGAGCTTTCATACGCGAGACGGCATGGTCGCGCTTGACTCCGTCGGTACCGACGATCAGATATGCCGGCAGCAGACCGGTTTCAGACATCGCGCTCCCCTCTCACAGGCCCTCGTGTTCGCACCGTGTCATTCTAGCCCAGGGGCCCTCCACGCGCCAACAACGGCATCACGGTCGCTGGCATTGCATCGTAAACCCCTTCACGGTCGGCTTGACGGTGATGTCACCGTGCTCGATCGTGCACGCGAACGCGCCGCCAGCAACTTTCACGGCATCGCGGCAGGCATCCGACGGATGACCGTAGCGGTTACCCTCGCCAGCACTCGCGATCGAGAGCTCTGGCCTCAAGACATCCAGCAGTTCACCGTCAACCGAGACCTTGGAGCCGTGATGGCCAAGCTTAAGGACATCGATATCCCCCACTTCTTGTGCAAACTCGCGCTCTTGATCGAGCTCAGCATCACCGGTTAGGAGCATACGCAGGCTCTTGCCTTCCTGAGCATAGGAGAGCAGCAGGACGAGCGAGTCTTCATTGCCTTCGCCATCCACGGACTCGAATGGCCACATCACGCGGGCGCGAAATGCGCCAATGTCAACGGCATCTCCACGCCGCACTTGCCGATACTCCACGCCAGATCGGTTCGATACCTCGGCAGGGGCATCCTCCAGCGCATTCGCCGCCACAACAATCGTTCCGACCGAAAACCGTTCCAGCACGTCAGGCAGACCACCCCAGTGGTCCTCATCCCAATGCGTTACAAACACAGCATCGATATGGTGTACGTTGTTGCGCACCAGCGCCGTCACCACACGCTCGTCGAGCCCACAGTCGACAAGCGCCACGGCACCGCCTTGGCGGACAAGAATGGCATCGGCCTGGCCAACATCGAGAATCGTCACTGAAGGTGGAGCGAATCGATCCCAGTAGACGTACGGGACAACCGCCGCGAGAGCCAAGCACAGCAGTCCCGCCGCCATGGGACGCGCACGCGGTCGCGGCCACCATACCAAGAGGACCGCCAAAGACAACGGCACGAAGTATATCCAGATGGAATCGGGCGGCACGCTCACGGACGCGCCCGGAATGGCGGCAAAAAGCTGCTCGAAAAACAGCGCGCAACGGGCAGCAAGCATGGGCACTATCAGCACCCAGGGCCGCAACAGGGGAACAATCGAGCAGGGAACCAGCACAACCGAAACGGCAAGCAGTACGCTCACCACCGGGCCGATCACGGCATTTGCAATCGGAGCAATGAGCGAAAATGTACCGAATGCCGGAATCGTGATGGGAAGCGTCGCCAGCTGCGAGCAGAGCGTGACGGAAAGAATGCCGGCAATGCCCGTCGGCACGCCCAACTCCCCCAAAGCGTAGGCGGCATACGGGCAAAAGCACAGGATGGCTAAGACGCTGGCACACGAAAGCTGAAAGCCCATCTCGAACAGCACCGTAGGTCGCAGCAGTACAAAGACAGACATGGTCACAAAGAGCGCAGAAAGGCCGTGCCGACGACGTCCAGCGCCGTTGGAGACAAGCGTCGCCGCCACCATGCAGCACGCGCGCACGGCCGAGGGCGAAGCGCCCGTAAAGGCAGCATAGGCCACAAGCGTTACCGCCAGAAGCGCCCGCTGCAACCCACGCGAGCAACGAGACATTTGCAGAGCACTCTCAATTACAAAGCCCACGATAGCCAGATGACTTCCCGAGACGGCGATGAGATGTGCCGTTCCCGTCACCGAAAACCAATCGCCCGCCGGCTGAGCGCGCAGCTCGGACGAACGTCCGCAGACAACGCCGGCAATGAGCGAGCGCGCTGGATCGGTCGCGGGAGCAATGGCGGCAAGCAGCTCATTTCGCAACCGAAGCAACGGCCCTGGAGAGCCCCCCTCGATCGACACAATCCGGACAGCCTTAACCTTGCGCAGCTCACCCCGAAGTACGCGCGAACGCCCATACGCATCATTCTCGAAGCGCGAAACGCGGCCGATGGCACGCACGCGTGACCCAGCACTGAGCTCGCGATCGCATGACAGGCGCACGGCGCCCACGCGCTTACCGTCCGCGATCGCGTCACAGGTATAGGAATACGCATCGTCGTTGATAGACGGATCGCTCTGAACGACGAACTCAAGACTGCTTGCAGCCCGTCCATCCAGAGCGCCGGAAACTCGGAGGGCACCTATCGCCCACCCCGCGGACACGATCGCTCCCGCCACGAGTCCGACCGCCGCGGCATACAGCCATCGCTTCCATCGCACAAGACGCATGCAAGACCGAGCCAATACGACGAACGCCACAGCCACAACGGGAATGTCCCAGAGTAACGTGACGGAAGTCAGTCCTTCTCCCAGTAGCGCATCAGCCGCCACGTTAAGCACCAAGCCGCAACTCGCACACAAGCCGGCACAAAGGGCCATCGTCCACGGCAACAATGGCCGTGGAGGCAGCACGTGCTCACGCTCGGTCGCACTCATACGCAGATGCAATCTTTGATTTTGGCGAGTTTCTTCTCGCCGATTCCCGACACACGCATCAGGTCGTCGACCGAGGCAAAAGCGCCGTTTTGGGTCCGCTCGTCGATAATCGATTGGGCCATTGAGGGCCCGATGCCCGAAAGCGTCTGCAGCTCCGCCGCACTTGCCGTATTGATGTTCACGAGCCCCGACGAGGCCCTCGCACCAGAAACCGCGGCAGCGCCGCCTTCGACCCCGCCAGCCGCCAAAGCCGCCTGCTGCTCCCCCACTGTCGGCACATAGATCTTTTGTCCATCCGTGACTTTCGCCGCACGGTTAAGCCCCGTCACATCCGCCTCTGCCGTTAGCCCTCCGGCAGCATCAATCGCCTGGGACACCCGTGCTCCATCTTGAAGCCGGTACACACCCGGGGATGCGACGGCACCATCTACATCGACGTACACCTCGGCAGCAGAAGAACGCTTTTTCGACGACCCGCCGGCATCATCGGAAGGTGCATCCTCAGCGTCGCGCTCAACCGAAGTGGCCGACCCATCATTGCGCTCAAACGACACATTGCCGGAGCGGTCACCAAAGCTTGCCATCGCCAAGCCGCTCGCGGCGGCAACGACAACCAGAATCGCCACGACCACTGCTTTATGGCCAAGCAGCTTTTCCGCCCAGCGGTCCATTCGTTTAACTCGTTCGTGTTGTTCGCGCTGCGCCATAGCAAAACCTCCCAACACCATGGTGTCAGGAAATGAGAGACGCAATGTTCGCAGCCAAAAATCGATTTTCACGGTCAAACCAAAAGCTGACCAAAAACTTGCGCAGAAGTGTCCATTTATTCAGGCAGACGTCAACGAATGAGCACTTTGATGCCAAATGCCCAGATATCAAAAAACCGACGATACAAACGTACCGTCGGTCTATGCAGACAATTACTTGTGATCTTGGTAAATCTCACGCGGAGCAAGCTCCGAATGTTTGCGCTTTAAGGTCTTAGGAGCCTTATACGTGTTGCTGGAGAAGTCGATGTACTCGGTCTGCTTGAGTAAGCGCTCAATCATCTCCTCGTGATCGAACAGCTCCCAGGCCTCGTGAACGGCATCAAGCTTGGCGTGTGTCTCGGGACGGCGCGGCATAAAGAGTGTGCAGCAGTCGGGCGCGGCCTCGGTCGAGATGTCGAATGTACCGATTTCCTCGGCACGCGCAATGATCTCCTGCTTGTCCGAACCGATGAGCGGACGGAACACGGGAATCTTCACAGCCTCGTTGACAGCCATGATGTTCTCGAGCGTCTGCGAGGCAACCTGCCCGAGCGACTCGCCCGTCACGATAGCCTTGGCGCCCTCGATATGCGCGATGCGCTCGGCAACCGAATACATGATGCGGCGATACATGATCACGCGCAGGTTGCTGGGGCAGGTGACCGAAATCTCGCGCTGGCAGTCGCCAAACGGAACCACGTACAGACGGCCGATCTGGACACCCGGCGCAAGGGCACGGATGATGTCCTGCACCAGATACTCACTCGTATCGGGCGTCTGCGGACGACCGGAGAAATGCACCGGTACGCACACGGCGCCGCGGCGGGCGAGCATCCACGTCGACACGGGCGAATCGATACCCGAAGACAGCAGCGTCACAACCTTGCCGGCAGAACCCACCGGCAGGCCGCCCACGCCGCGCTCGGAGCGCGCATACACATAGACGCTGCCCTGGACCACCAGCACATGCACCATCGCGTCGGGGTCGTGCATCTGGACCTTTTTATCGGGAAATGCCTCGCACAGCACCTCGCCAACCTGACGGTTGATATCGATGGAGGTAAGCTCGTAGTCGGTGTTGGAGCGCTTGGCATGCACCTTAAACGATTCGAAGGGACCAAACTCGCGCAGCGCTTTAACGGCGGCTGCGCAATACTCCTGCGGGTCGCGGTTGGTGTGGTATGCCAGGGACACACGGGCAACGCCGGGGACAGTGCGAATGACACGCGCCGCCTCGTCGGCCTGATGCTCGTTAAAGGTCACGAGGATATAACCGGAAATTCGAGACACGGCATTCACGGAAAAGGCGGCCAAAGCCGCCTTGATGTTATCCATGAGGATATGCTCAAAATGTGCACGGTTCTTGCCCTTCAGTCCAACCTCGTGATAGTGGACCAGGCAGACGCGAGCTGCCATTTAGGCTTCAGCAACCTTGTGGCCGAGCGCCTTCTCGTAACGGGCCTCATCGTAGGAGATATCGCCGTCGACGATCTCGTCCATAGCCATCGAGATGGTATCGGCACCAGAAAGGCCGATGGTAATGTCATCGACATCCTGAACGGCAAGCACGCGGTTGTGCTGGCCGCGCAGCATGCTATTGATGTCGCAGGCGCGCTTGGAGGCAAGCGAAGCGAGCAGGAAGCGGTTGTGATCGGTCTTCTCCAGAAGATCGTCAATGCAAGGCTTTACAACGGACACGGACCTCAGATCCTTTCATGCATATCGAGAACGCGAACGAGCTCATCGGTCGCGCGGTCGAGATCGTCATTCACCACGACGTCGTCGTAGCGGTCGGCAAGGGCAAGTTCATCGGCGGCGTTTGCCATACGCAGCTCAATCGTCTCGGGCGTCTCGGTACCGCGACCGACCAGACGTTCGCGAAGCACCTCGAGCGAGGGCGGCTTGATAAAGATCAACACGGCCTCGGGGAAACGCTCCTTAACCTGCAGGGCGCCCTGGACATCGATCTCCAAGATCAGGGACGAGCCGGAGGCGAGCTTGGACTGGACCTCGCTCACCAGCGTGCCGTAGCAGTTACCGTGGACCTCGGCCCACTCAACGAACTCACTGTTTGCCACGCGGCGGTCGAACTCCTCGCGCGTCAGGAAAAAGTAGTTGACGCCGTCGACCTCACCTTTGCGTGGTGCTCGCGTGGTAGCCGAAACCGTCAGGCCCAGGTTGGAGCGACGCTCGCGCACACGAGTGACGAGCGTGCCCTTGCCTGCGCCTGACGGTCCAGAAATCACAAAGAGCTTTGAATCCTGAGCGCTCACTTATTTGGTCAGCTGCTCGAGGAGCTGCTCGCGCTGACGGACGCCGAGGCCCTGGACGCGACGGGTAGCGGAGATGCCGAGCTCCTCCATGATCTTGGCGGCCTTGGCCTTGCCATAACCGGGGAGAGACTCGATAAGGGTGGAAACCTTCATGCGGGAAGCGATGGGGTCATCGGAGTTGAGCACGGACTCAAGGGACTTCTCGCCCTTCTTGATCTGCTCGCGAAGCTCAGCGCGGGCGTGACGTGCGGCAGCAGCCTTCTCAAGAGCCTGCTTACGCTGCTCGTCGGTAAGCTGAGGGAGTGCCATTCGTACCTCCAAATAGTTGGGTTATATCTGATTCAATATTTGGCATTTTAGCACGTCAAACGTACCAAATGCCCAATCGCGGCTCCATAGATTAGACGATACCTGCGAAAAGTGCAATATATCGCGCTAAAAGATGAGCCCCTGACCTGCGATTCCACACAAAGGATGGGAAAGTTTACGCAGGCACAGGGGCTAATTTGTGCTAATGAAACCCAAAAGTGGTGACTTAAGGGAATCTTTTACGCGACGTTTTCGACCAGCTCGGCGACGATGGCGTCAAACGCGGCAACCGGATCGTCGGCACTGGTAATGGGACGGCCCACCACGATATGGCTCGCGCCGCGCTCGATAGCTTGGGAAGGCGTGGCCACGCGGGATTGATCGCCCAGCGCCGCGCCAACCGGACGCACGCCCGGGGTCACGATCAGCGCATCGGGACCCAGCAGCTCGCGCATGTCATGGGCCTCCATCGGCGAGCACACGATGCCGTCGATGCCGTTGGCCTGGGCGAGCTTTGCCAGGCGGGCGGCCTCTTCGGCAACCGGCGACTCGACGCCAATCTCTGCCAGAGCATCCTGGTTCATGCTCGTAAGCACGGTGATAGCGACGAGCTTGGCGCGGTCCTCGCGCGCCTCCTCGGCACCATCGCGGCAGGCGGCAAGCATAGCGCCCGAGCCCAGACCGTGGACCGAAAGCAGGTCGGCACCGGCAAGCGAGGCCGACCGTGCGGCACCGCGCACCTGATGCGGAATGTCATGGAACTTAAGGTCGAGGAAGACCTTAAAGCCCAGATCCTTGAACGTCTTGACGATCTCGGGGCCCTCGGCGTAATAGAGCGTCATGCCCACCTTGAGCCAGACGGCATGACCCGAAAGCTCACGGGCGAGCTCGAGCGCACGCTCACGGTCGCAGTCGAGGGCGACGATAACGCGGTCGCGGGTATCGGTCTCTAGCATTCGAAAGCACCTACCAGCTCGTTAATGTCCTTTACGCCCTGGGACTCGGCCCAGGCCTCGAGCTCGTGCGCGATCTTAATCGAGGCGCACGGATCGACGAAGTTGGCCATACCGACCGACACGCAAGTGGCGCCGGCCAGGATAAACTCAGCCGCGTCCTCACCGGTCATGACGCCGCCGACACCGTTGATGGGGATATCGACGGCCTGGGCAACCTCCCAGACCATACGCACGGCGATGTGGTGGCACAGCGGGCCCGAAAGGCCGCCCTTGGGCTTGGCAACGCGCGACTTGCGGGTGTGGACGTCGATGGCCATGCCCTGGATGGAGTTGATGACCGAAAGGCCGTCGGCGCCCTCGGCCTCGAGGGCCTTGGCGATCTCGGCGACGTTGACCGGAGCCATCTTCACGAACAGCGGCTTATCGGTCACCTTGCGGCAGGCGGCCATGACGGCAGAGGCGCCCTCGGGCGTGGAGCCCATGGCGGCACCGCCGGCGGCGATGTTGGGGCAGCTCACGTTGATCTCATAGCCGGCAGCCCAGGGGCACAGCTCGACATACATCTCGAGTGCGCGGACAAACTCATCGACGGAGTGGCCGGCGACCTGGCAGATGACCTGGCAGCCGTCCTTGGACAGCTGCTCGAGCCACGGGCCGGACTCACGGGCAAAAGCGGCCACGCCGGGGTTCTGAAGGCCCACGGAGTTGATCATGCCGCCGGGGATCTCGGCCATGCGGGGCGCGGGGTTGCCGGGCCAGGGCTCGGCGGCGCAGCCCTTGGTGGTGATGGCGCCCAGCTGAGAGACATCAAAGAAGTTCTGGAACTGCCAGCCGTAGCCAAAGGTACCAGCTGCGGTATTGATGGGGTTTTGCATCTTGACGCCGCCGAAATCGACGGCCATGTTCACGGTACCCACTAGAAGACCACCACCTTGGAAGCATCGAACACGGGGCCGCACATGCAGGCGCCCTTCATACCGTCGACCGTCTCGACGTTGCAGGTGTTGCAGGCGCCAAAGCCACAGCTCATCATGCGCTCGAGCGACACCTCGCAATATGCGCCGGCCTCGGCGGCAGCGGCGGCGACCTTCTTCATCATGACGGCGGGGCCGCAGCTAGCGACGTAGTCGTAGCCGCCCTCGCCAAGCAGCTCGGCGGCAGGATCGGTGCAGAAGCCGTGCGTGCCCAGCGTGCCGTCGTCGGTGTACACGTTGACCGTGGCGCCGAGCGCACGGAACTCATCGACACCCACGGCCTTGGACGCGGTGCCAAAGCCCAGGCACACGTCGACGTCCACGCCCTGCTCGGCAAGCATGCCACCCAGGCAGAGCACGGGCGGAACGCCGATACCGCCGGCGACGAGCAGCGCCTTCCTGGTGCCCTCGGGCACGAGCCAGCCGCGGCCGCCAGGGCCCAGCAGGTTGGAGGTGGAGCCGGGAGCCATCTGCGACAGACGACGGGTGTCGTCGCCCACGACGGCGTACCACAGCTCGACGGTGCCGGCCTGGGCGTCGGCGCGATAGAAGCTCAGGGGCACGCGAAGCAGCGAGGACGCATCGCCGGGCACGGCGATGTTCACAAACTGACCGGGCTTGAGCGCACTAGCAAGCTTGGGGGCCGAGATAACGAGCGAGAAGATGCCGTCGGCAATCTCCTGGTTCGAGACGACCTCGAAGTCGTGCATGCGTGCAGTGGAAGGTGTGGGCATAGACGCTCCAATCCCCCATGCGGTTGCATGGACCAAACGAACAGAAAGCGCGGCACCGCAAGGGCGCCGCGCACAAAAGCGATAAGGCTATGCTAGCAGATGCAGCCGTCGGCAAGCGTCTGTTTACCGCCGACAAATACATCGGTGGCACGACCGGTGAGCGTGCGACCGGCAAAACCGGAGTTCTCGGCGCGCGACTCGTAACCGTCCTCGCCGACCGTCCAAGTGGCGGACGGATCAAAGACGGTCAGGTCGGCAACGGAGCCCGCCTTGACCTGAACCTGGTCAAGGCCCAGGATCTCACGCGGCTTAATGGCCATGAGCTCGACCATGCGGCCCATGCCCATCTTGCCGGTGTTGACCAGCTCGGTGAGCACAAGCGACAGCGAGGTCTCGAGGCCGATCATGCCAAAGGGCGCAAGCTCGAACTCGCGGGCCTTCTCCCACGGGGTGTGGGGAGCGTGGTCGGTGACGATAGCGTCGACGGTGCCGTCGATGACGCCCTGACGGATAGCCTCGGCGTCCTCGTCGGTACGCAGCGGCGGGTTGACCTTGAGCGAGGTGTTGTAGGTCTCGTCCAGGTCGTTCTCGGTCAGGAACATGTGGTGCGGGGTGGCCTCGCAGGTGACCTGCACGCCAGCGGCCTTACCGGCACGAACGAGCTCCAGGCCGTGGGCGGTGGAGATGTGCTGGATGTGCAGCTTGGCACCGGTCAGCTTGGCGATCTCGATGTCGCGAGCGATCTGAAGCTCCTCGCCGGCGGCAGGCCAGCCCTCGAGGGCCAGACGGGTCGAGACCTTGCCCTCGTTGATCTGGCCGTGACCGACCAGGTCCTCGTCCTGGCAATGGCTCATAAAGACCTTGCCGAACATCTTACCGTAGTCCATGCAGCGGCGGAGCATACCCGCACCCTGCACGCCGCGACCGTCGTCGGTGAAGGCGACGGCGCCGTGGGCGACCATATCGCCCATCTCGGACATGGCCTCGCCCTTAAGACCGCGGGTCATGGCGCCCGACGGATAGACGCGGCAATGGCCGACCTCGGCAGCGCGGGACTTGACGAACTCCACGACGGTGCCGTTGTCGGTAACGGGGTCAGTGTTGGGCATGGAGCACACACCGGTGAAGCCGCCCTTGGCAGCAGCGCGGGTACCGCTCTCGATGTCCTCTTTGACCTCATAGCCGGGCTCACGCAGGTGGACGTGCATGTCCACCAGGCCAGGGACGAGGTACTTGCCGGAAAGGTCGCGGACCTCCGCTCCCTCGGCGGCGAGGTTCTCGCCGACCTCGGCGATCTTGTCACCGTCGATCAGGACGTCAACGACACCGTCAAGCTCGACGGACGGGTCGACGACGTGGGCATTCTTAAGAAGCAAGGCCATTATCGGCACCTCCAAGCAGCAGATACAGGATAGCCATACGCACGCAGATACCGGCGTAGACCTGCTCCAGGATGACGGAGCGTTGCGGGTGGTCGGCCATATAGGAGTCGAACTCGACGCCGCGGTTGATGGGGCCCGGGTGGCAGATGATCGCGTCGGACTTCATGAGCTTCTCGCGGTCCTTGGTCAGGCCGAAGAGCTTGTGGTACTCGCGAATGGTCGGGAACGGAGCACCCTCGAGACGCTCCTGCTGCACGCGCAGCATGTAGACGACGTCCAGCTCAGGCAGGACGGAATCGAGGTCGCTCGTCACGTGGTCGCAGCCCAGGACCTCGGGCGCCGGCGGAAGCAGCGTGCCGGGAGCGACGGCATAGGTCTCGCAGCCCATGATCTTAAGGGCGGGGATCAGCGAGCCGCAGACGCGGGAGTGGGCGATGTCGCCAACGACAGCGACCTTCAGTCCGTGGAAGTCACCCTTGTGCTCCCAAATGGTGTACAGGTCCAGCAGGGCCTGCGTGGGATGGTTGTGCTTGCCGTCGCCGGCGCAGATGACGCTCGCGGGCGAGTTCTGCGTGACGATGTAGGGGGCGCCGGCATGCTTGTCGCGCACGACGATGCAGTCGATCTTGTAGGCGTTGAGGGTCTCGACGGTGTCGACGAGGCTCTCGCCCTTGACCGTGGAGGTCGAGGAACCGCCGAAGTTAAGGCTGTCGGCCGAAAGACGCTTCTCGGCGAGCTCGAAGGAGCTGCGGGTACGCGTCGAGGGCTCGTTGAACATGTTGACGATGGTCTTACCCTTGAGCGTGGGGACCTTCTTGATGGCACGCTCGTTGACCTCGGAGAACGCCTTAGCGGTCTCAAGGATGAGCTTGATGTCCTCTTCGGAGTACTCGGTAATGTCGATCAGGTGCTTATGGTTGAACGCCACGGTACTACTCACCTCCCAGCGGCGCGGAGCCCACGTGGGAACCCGGCGCGACGTCGTTGATCTCGACAGCGGTGCGGCCGTCGACTTCCTTCATATATAGGTGCACGTTCTCCTCATGCGACGAGGGAACGTTCTTGCCGACAAAGTCCGGCGAGATGGGAAGCTCGCGGTGACCGCGGTCAACAAGCACTGCCAGCTCGATGCGGCTCGGACGGCCCAGGTCCATGACGGCATCGAGAGCGGCGCGGATGGTACGACCCGTGTACAGGATGTCGTCTACCAGCACGACGCGCTTACCGTCGACGCTAAAGGGAATGTTGGTAGCATGGATCGCGGGAGCGAAATTGGTCGCATAGTCATCGCGATAGAAGCTGATGTCCAGGCTGCCGAGTGGAACGTCGACACCCTCGATCTCCTTGATCTCCTCGGCGAGCTTCTTTGCCAGAAGGTCGCCGCGCGTGACGATGCCGACTAGAGCGAGGTCTTCACAGCCCTCGTTGCGCTCGAGGATCTCGTGCGCGATGCGGGTCATCGCTCGGTTGACGGCGGTCTCGTCCATGATGACCGCCTTGGGGGAAGTCGTGCCCATCGATCTCCTTCCTCACATGTCTTGACTGCTGACACAGTCAAAAAAATAGATGCCCGACCGCTCAAAGCGGAACCAGACACCCACAGGAAGGGCTGCTCTCACGGCAGCTATGTAATTCCATGTGGGTATCTCGTACCCCTTTAATGGTCAAGGGATAGTGTAGCCAACCTCGAGCTCAATTGCGAGCATAAATATCGTGCAATCCGTAAACGGGGGCAATCGTTCCATAAACCTATATATATTTGTGGGACGAGCTTGAAAACGCGCGCACGAGCTGGCATAATCCCCTCTGCTGCACGCAAATCGGATCTACGTCCAGGGCCGTGGCGTGGGCACTATCGCCAAAAGAGGAATATCTCTGTGTAGATTACGCACAGGGAGCTGCTTCTGTGCTATAGTTCAGGCTTGTTTGTTAACGCGACATGTTCGTTTGTCGCCCAAGGAGGGTCAGTTATGTCCAAAGTTTGCGAAGTTTGCGGTAAGCACCCCGTTGCCGGTCGCTCCATCAGCCACTCTCACCGCGTCACCAACCGTAAGTTCCGCCCCAACATCCAGCGCGTCTACGTCGTCGTCGATGGTCACCGTCGCAAGATGAACGTTTGCTCCACCTGCCTCAAGTCCGGCAAGGTTGCGCGCTCCTAAATAAGGTCTTACCAACAAGTACCTCGGACTCTCCGGGTCAAAGACCTCGCGTTCACATAGAACTTACCAAAGGCGTCCTCCAATACGGAGGGCGCCTTTTTGCACTCATTGGGGACAGACTTACATGAGTGTTTTCACGCATTGGGTCAGACATGACGCGTGAGGCAGCGGTCCTCACCCCCGCCTCACGCCGCCTCGTTCCAGCCTGTGGTGGCCTTGGTCACACTTGTAGCGCCAATGCCGGTAATGCGGACAATTTGCTTGACCGTGAGATGCGCCCGCCTGAGCCTCAGCAGACAGGCATCGCGTTCGGAGCGTGGCAGGGCCTTGAGCAGTGCAGGATCTATGCTCGGCAGGACTTCGCGCGCAACGGAAAGAGCCTCCTCATCAGGAATCCGTCGGCGTGGAAGAACCTCCACCGACCAGATGCGCCCGGCAACTTCCTCGAGATGCTCGCAATAGCAACGGGAGCCTCCGACAATATCGAGCATAGGGGTCGCGTCGCAGATGTCAAAGGGATCGTAGCCCAGCTGATATGCCTTGAAGCTTGACCAGCGGTACGCCTCGAGCGAGTCGAGCGCACCTTTCACGGGATTGAGATGAATATAGTCGAGCAGTTGAACCGCCTGCGTGTCCGACTCAACCGCGACCCGCGAATAGCGATTGTCAAACAGATGTCCCGTTCTTCCCGTTTTCCCATTGAAATACTTAGCATACGCCGTCAGTGCGCACTGCATTGCCTTTGAAAGGTTGTCAAATGGATCGTCAACCATCAAGTGGAAGTGGTTGTCCATGAGGCACCAAGCCAACACCGCCACTTCATGGCACGCGAACCTGTCCGAGATATCCGATAGGAAACGATAACGGTCGGAGTCATCTTCAAAAATAATCTGTTTGGAATTGCCGCGGTCATAGACATGGTAATAGCCGGTGAGCGAAACGGCGCGGGCGCATCGGGGCATTGCCTCTCCTTTCAAACTGTACAAACTGTACAGGCAACACCTAAAAGGAGAGAAGGAACGCGAAATGCTGAGCCTGCAACCTATTTATATCCAATGAGTGGCAAAAACAGGCCCAGAACGGAAAAATGGCAGATCGATGTCTGTCCCAAATGAGTGAAAGCACTCATGTATGTCTGTCCCCAATGAGCGGCCATGCGAACAGGTGGTTTTAGTTAAAACGCTTCAGTTTATTGAAGCGTTTTAGTGTGCCTTTTACGGGAATCTTACCACTCACCGAATTATTTATTGCTATTATGCAAGGCGTAGGGTAAATCTCCGATCGCAAGGAGACACAAATGGTGAAAAAGTCACCGGAAAACACTACTCCCGCAATTGTGGACAACGTAGAGGCGCTTGAGGCTAAGCTCGCTCAGATGCGAGAGGCCCAGGCGCTTTTTGCTACGTACACGCAGGAGCAGGTCGACAAGATCTTCTACGAGGCCGCCATGGCCGCCAACAAGGCTCGTATCCCGTTGGCGAAGATGGCCATCGAGGAGACCGGCCGCGGCGTTCTTGAGGACAAGGTCATCAAGAACCACTACGCCGCAGAGTACATCTACAACGCTTACAAGAACACCAAGACCTGTGGTGTCCTGGAGCGCGACGAGGCTTACGGCATCACCAAGATCGCCGAGCCCATCGGCATCGTGGGCGCCGTCATCCCGACGACCAACCCCACCTCCACCGCGATCTTCAAGACGCTGATCAGCCTGAAGACCCGCAACGGCATCATCATCTCCCCGCACCCGGCAGCCGCCAAGTGCACCATCGCCGCCGCCAAGCTCGTACTTGACGCCGCCGTCAAGGCCGGCGCCCCCGAGGGCATCATCGGCTGGGTCGATGTCCCCTCCATCGAGCTGACCAACATGGTTATGCGCGACGTCGACATCATCCTCGCCACCGGTGGCCCGGGCATGGTCAAGGCCGCTTACTCCTCGGGCAAGCCCGCCCTGGGCGTCGGTGCCGGTAACACCCCGGTCATCATCGACGACACCGCCGACGTGCTGCTCGCCGTCAACTCCATCATCCACTCCAAGACCTTCGACAACGGCATGATCTGCGCTTCCGAGCAGTCCGTGACCGTCATCGACACCATCTATGACCAGGTTAAGGCCGAGTTCCAGAAGCGCGGCTGCTACTTCGTCAAGCAGGGTGCCGAGATGGAGGCCCTGCGTGCCGCCATGTTCAAGAACGGCGCTCTCGACCACCGCATCCCCGGCATGGCTGCCGCCAAGATCGCCGAGCTCGCCGGTATCGAGGTTCCCGCCAAGACCAAGATCCTGATCGCCGAGGTCACCTCCACCGACCCCGCCAAGGAGGAGTTCTCCCACGAGAAGCTCTCCCCGGTCCTGGCCATGTACCACGCCAAGGACTTCCAGGAGGCCGTCGACAAGGCCGAGCACCTGGTGCTCGCCGGTGGCCCGGGCCACACCGCCTCTCTGTACGTGCACCCCGCCCAGGCCGAGAAGATCAGCCTGTTCGAGCACGTCATGAAGGCCTGCCGTATCGTCATCAACACCCCGTCCTCGCACGGCGGCATCGGTGACCTGTACAACTTTGGCATGAAGCCGTCTCTGACCCTGGGCTGCGGCTCCTGGGGCGGCAACTCCGTCTCCGAGAACGTTGGGGTGAAGCACTTGATCAACGTTAAGACTGTGGCCGAGCGCCGTGAGAACATGCTTTGGTTCCGCGCTCCCGAGAAGGTCTACTTCAAGAAGGGTTCCACGCCCGTCGCTCTCGACGAGCTCGGCACCGTCATGGGCAAGAAGCGCGCCTTCATCGTCACCGACCAGTTCCTCTTCAAGAATGGCAACACCCGCGCCATCGAGGCCAAGCTCGACGAGATGGGCATCGCCCACGACTGCTTCTACGACGTCGAGCCCGATCCGTCGCTGCAGTGCGCACGTCGCGGCGCCAAGCAGATGGCTCTCTTTGAGCCGGACGTCATCATCGCCGTCGGCGGTGGCTCCGCTATGGACGCCGGCAAGATCATGTGGATGATGTACGAGCACCCCGAGTGCAAGTTTGAGGACATGGCCATGGACTTCATGGACATCCGCAAGCGTATCTTCACCTTCCCCGAGATGGGCAAGAAGGCCTACTTCGTCGCCGTCCCGACCTCCTCGGGTACCGGCTCCGAGTGCACGCCGTTCGCCATCATCACCGACAAGGAGACCGGCATCAAGTGGCCGCTCGCCGACTACGCGCTGCTCCCCAACATGGCTATCGTCGACGCCGACAACTGCATGACCGCCCCGCGCGGCCTGACCGCTGCCTCCGGCATCGACGTCATGACCCACGCCATCGAGTCCTACGTCTCCATCATGGCCTCCGACTACACCAAGGGCCTCTCCGAGCGCGCTGCCAAGCTCGTCTTTGAGAACCTGCCCTCCAGCTTCGAGAACGGCGCCAAGGACCCGCACGCCCGCGAGGAGATGCACAACGCCTCCTGCATGGCCGGTATGGCATTCGCCAACGCCTTCCTGGGCCTCAACCACTCCATGGCTCACAAGCTCGGCGCTTTCCATCACCTGCCCCACGGCATCGCCAACGCCGTCATCCTGACCCGCGTCATGCGCTACAACGCCGCCGAGGCCCCCGTCAAGATGGGCACCTTCTCCCAGTATCCTTACCCGAACGCGCTGCACAACTACGCCGAGATGGCCAAGTACTGCGGCATCGAGGGCAAGGACGACAAGGAGACCTTCGAGAACTTCATCACGAAGCTCGAGGAGCTCAAGGACTTCATCGGCGTCAAGAAGACCATCGCCGACTACGGTGTTGACGAGCAGTACTTCCTCGACACCCTCGACGAGATGACCGAGCAGGCATTCAACGACCAGTGCACCGGCGCTAACCCGCGCTACCCGCTCATGAGCGAGATCAAGGAGCTCTACCTGGACGCCTACTACGGCCGCGAGCCCCAGGACTACGCCGTCTGCTAGTTCTAGCACGGTTTTTAACGGCGGGGGTGCACGGGTGTTTCACACACCCCCGCCGTCGCTTCTATCGCATCGTTGAAAGGATGCAACCATGCTGCTACCCGATTCCAAGACCGAGCTCGTCCGCCGTGGCAACAAGGTCGTTTACGACCTGGGCGACAAGATCGTCAAGGTCTTCAACGAGACCAAGCCTGTCTCCGACGTGTTCAACGAGGCTTTGAATCTTGCCCGCATCAATGAGTGCGGCATCCGCAGCCCCAAGGCTCTCGAGGTTTCCCAGCTCGAGAACGCCAACGGCTGGGCGCTTGTGACCGAGAAGGTCCCGGGCACCACCCTCGCCGAGAAGATGACTGCTGAGCCCCAGCGCTTCGGTGAGTACCTCGAGATGTTCGTCGACCTCCAGATCGAGATCCACGGCTACACCTCCCCGCTGCTCAACCGTCAGCGCGACAAGTTCGCCCGCATGATCGACAGCCTCGATCAGCTCAATGCCACCACGCGCTACAACCTTCAGGAGCGCCTGGACGGCATGACCAAGGAGTTCAAGGTCTGCCACGGCGACTTCAACCCCTCCAACGTCATCGTCGGTGAAGACGGCCAGCTCTACGTGTGCGACTGGGCACACGCCACCCAGGGCTCCCCTGCCGCCGACGTTGCCACCACCTACCTGCTCTTTGCCCTCAACAGCAAGGATCAGGCCGAGGCTTATCTGGAGCTCTACTGCGACCGCGCCGACATGCCCATGCAGGTCGTGCGTCAGTGGACGAGCATCGTCGCCGCTTCCGAGCTCGCTCGCAAGCGCAACGTGAACGATGAGTTCCTTAAGAACTGGATCGACGTCGTCGATTATCAGTAATATCTGAGCGATTTATTTCGCATCGGAGGCACAAAGGAAACCCCGCAGCTCGCATGGGCTGTGGGGTTTCCTTTTAGCTTTTAAACATATCGGTGAATAAAAGGACAGCCCCGCATCTCCCCTATTCGGAGAAATGCGGGTCTGTCCCGCAATACAGCTATTGGCAATGCCGTCGATTAACGGCGGGCTGCCTTCACAAGCTCGGCGACCCTGGCAACGACCTCATCGATCGCGACATCCTCACGCTCGCCCGTGGCACGGTCCTTAAGCTCGACGGTGCCGTTCTTAAGGCCACGCTTGCCCAGAACGACCTGATACGGGAAGCCCATGAGGTCGTTATCGGCAAACTTAAAGCCGGGACGCTCGTCGCGATCGTCGACGACGACCTCGATGCCCTCGGCGCACAGACCCTGAACAATCTGGTCGCAGACGGTGGCGCACTCCTCCTTCTTGGGGTCGAGCGGAATCACCGCGACCTCGTAGGGAGCAACGGAGACCGGCCAGACGATACCGTGCTCGTCGTTGTGCTGCTCCACGACGGCAGCGAGCGAGCGGGACACGCCCACGCCGTAGCAACCCATGATGAGCGGCTTCTCCTTGCCGTCCTCGTCCATAAAGGTGGCACCCATGGCCTCGGAGTACTTGGTGCCCAGCTGGAACACCTGGGAGACCTCGATACCGCGGGCAGCAGAAAGCGGCTTGCCGCAGTGCGGGCAGGGATCGCCGGCGACGACGGTGACCAGGTCGGCCCACTCGTCAACGGTAAAGTCGCGCTCGGGGCAGGCGCCGGTAAAGTGATAATCGACCTCGTTGGCGCCGCAGGCCCACGACTTGGACTCGCGCAGGCTCTCGTCGCACACCAGACGGATGCCCCCGGGCAGGTTGACCGGTCCGATAAAGCCCTTGTGCAGACCGTAGGTCTGGAGCTCCTCGTCGGTCATCATGCGGTAGCCCTTGCCAAAGACATGCTCGGCCTTGCAGTCGTTGAGCTCATGGTCGCCCGGAACGATGGCAACGACCGGCTTACCCTCGGCGTCAATCAGAGCCAGGGACTTACGCGTACCGTTCTCGGGGAAGCCGAAGAACTTGGCAACGGCCTCGATGGTACCCATACCCGGAGTCTCGACCTTGGTGAGCGTACCGTCGCCGGGGCCCTCGGTCACGACGACCTTGGTGCTTGCAGCCTCGTCGTCGGCGGCAAAGCCACAATCGTCGCAGTAGACCAGGGATGCCTCGCCAGCCTCGGCCAGCGCCATGAACTCGACAGAGGTGTCGCCGCCGATCTCGCCGGAATCGGCGACAACGGGCAGGGCCTTGATGTAGCAGCGCTCGCAGATGTTGGCGTAGGCCTGCTTCATCTTGTCGTACTCCTCCTGCAGGCTCTCCTGCGTGGCGGAGAAGCTGTAGGCGTCCTTCATGATGAACTCGCGACCGCGCATCAGGCCAAAGCGGGGACGGAACTCGTCACGGAACTTGTCTTGGATGTGATACAGATTGATGGGCAGCTGCTTGTAGGAGCGCAGCTCGTTGCGCACCAGGGCGGTGACGGTCTCCTCGTGCGTGGGGCCCAGGACGAACTCTCGGCCATGACGGTCATCAAAGCGCACGAGCTCCTTGCCATAGGCGTCGATACGACCGGACTCACGCCACAGCTCGGCATCGACCATGATGGGCATCATAAGCTCCTGGGCGCCAGCGGCGTCCATCTCGTCGCGCACGATGTTCTCGATTTTGCGAATCGAGCGCCAAGCGAGCGGCAGGTAGGAATAGAGGCCGGCGGCCTCCTTGCGGATCATGCCGGCACGAAGCAGCAGGCGGTGGCTTGCAAGCTCGGCGTCGGCCGGATCCTCCTTGAGCGTCGGCGCATAAAGCTTAGACATATACATTGCTCGAGTCATTTATTTCTCCTCAATAAGCTTGTCGACCTCGGCCATAAGCGCGTCGACAATTTGGTCCTCAGCTACTTTACCAATGATCTGGCCGTGCGAAAAGAGCAAGCCCTGACCTCGTCCGCAGGCAACGCCCAAGTCGGCGTCAGAGGCCTCGCCGGGGCCATTGACCGCGCATCCCATCACAGCAATCGAAAGCGGCGCGGAGTAGTTCTTGAGCCGCTCGGTGACCTCCTCGGCGATGGGAATCAGGTTGACCTGGCAGCGGGCACACGTGGGGCACGAGACGATCTCGGGACCACGGCGACGTAGACCCAGCGACTGCAGAATGCCCCAGGCAACCGGCGGCTCCTCGACCGGATCGGCCGTAAGCGACACACGCATGGTGTCACCGATGCCCTCGGAAAGCAGAATGCCAAGACCCACCGAGCTCTTGATGGTGCCCTGCAACTTGGTGCCGGCTTCGGTCACACCCAGATGGAGCGGAACATGGGGGATTTCGCGCGACAGGGCGCGATAGGTGTCGAGCGTCGTTTGCACGCTATGGGCCTTGGCCGAAAGCACAATGTTGGTAAAACCGCGGTCTTCAAAATGCTTGACGAAACGCTCACTCGACATCACGAGTTTTTCGGGCTGCGTGAGGTCGTCGCGCTCAGCGATATCTTGCTCAAGCGAGCCGGCATTGACGCCGATGCGAATCGCACAGCCCGCGGCGCCCGCGGCGTCGATCACGGCGTCGACCTTGGCCCAATCGCCGATATTGCCGGGATTGATGCGCAGTTTGGACGCACCGGCCTCAACCGCGCCAATAGCGAGCTTATGGTTAAAGTGGATATCGGCGACAATCGGCACCGGAGACTCGGCGCAGATGGCACGAAAGCCCTCGAGCGCGGCCTCGGTGGGTACACTCACGCGCACGATATCGCAACCCGCCTTGGCAAGCGCATTGACCTGTGCAAGCGTTGCCTGGGCATCGGCGGTATCGGTGCAGGTCATGGACTGGACCACGACCGGCGCGCCGCCACCGATCTGCACGCCGCCCACATGCACAGGACGCGTCAGCTCACGAGGCAAAGGATGGGATAGAGACAATCCAAACACTCCCCTACAGGACAAATCGAAGGATGTCGGAACGAAGCATATAGACGAACAGCAGCGCAAAGAGTGCGATGCCCACATAGCTCACGATCGTCTGGACCTTGAGCGGCAGCTCGCGACCGGCGATCTTTTGAATGATCTCGATGACCAGCTTGCCGCCATCGAGCGGAGGAATAGGAAGCAGGTTCATAAAGCCCAACGAGAACGAGATGAGCGCAGCAAACGTCAAGAACGTTGCAGGGCCGGCAGCCGCCGCCTGCGAGGACATGACGCTGATACCCACAATGGAGGTAGACTGATCGAGAATCTCCATCGTATGCTGCGGCTGCAGCAGGCGCATAACGCCCCCAGCCGTCTGCGCGACATAGGAGAACGACAGGCGAGCCGACGTGATGGGATCTAGACGAACCACCTGCGTGGGGGCATATACACCCAATCGCTCATCCTCTTTGAGCGCCACCGAGGTTGAATGCTGCTTACCGTCGCGCTCATACTCAATGGCGATATCGTCCTTGCCCGCAGCGTCGCCGATGGCATCGTACACGTCCATCCAGGTAGAGCAGGACACGCCATCGACTGAAAGAATCGCGTCGCCGGCCTCGATACCCGCCTTGGCGGCGATTGAGCCCTCGTCGACCTGACCGATCACGTTGCTATCGACCGGTACGGAAACACCGGCAATAGAATAGATGCTCATGAGCAACAAGAAGCCTGTCAAAATGTTGACGAGGATACCGGCAAGCAGCATAAAGGCTCGTTTGAGGAACCCTTGGCCCAAATAGGTATGCGAGCGCTCCTGCGCGAGGAACTCGGACTCGCTGACCGGCAGCTCCCACACATCGCCCTCGGCAGTCGCATGCTCTCGATCGAACCGGCGTCCGTCAAAGGTGGTGTAGCCAGACGCGTCGCGCGGCAGCGTCTGGTACTTGGTGGGATAGTAGCTGGGCGAGGGCCTCTCCCCTTCCTCATACCAAGGCGCAATGGAGCCCCAGCCCAAGAGCAAGGCGCAGGCCTCCAGAACTTCCTCCTCGGGCAGGTCAAGCTCAGCAGAAAGGTCAGCAACCGAAACGCGACCATGGCGATAGATCGCCCCAAGCACGCGGTCAGCACACGAGACATCAGTCGGGTCCATGCCGCAGATGGCCGCATAACCACCCAACAGCAGCGGGGTCACGCCAAACTTGGTGCCGATGCGTCGCGATGTGCGATGAATGTCAAAACGGCACGGAAGGCCCAGGAAAAACTCCGTCACGCGTACGCCGCATGCGCGCGCTGCCAGAAAGTGACCGCCCTCGTGCAAGAACACGAGGACAGAAAGCATCAGAAGGCCCCAAAAGACCGATGAGAGAACGCTCAGAACGGTATCCATAAAACGAAAAAGCAATCCTTACGGTTAGGAGCGGGTTGCAGCGAGCACCTGCGCGGCCTTTTCACGCGCCCAAGCATCGATATCGGCGAGTTGCTCAAACGAGACAACTGCCTGGACCTCGTGGGCGTCCATGCAGGATTCCACGATACGGTCGATATCGGTAAAGCTGCAAGCATCATGCAGGAAGGCGTCAACGGCGACCTCGTTGGCGGCATTGAGTACGCACGGCATAGTACCGCCCGTCTTGCCGGCACGCTCGGCGAGCGCGAGGCAACGGAACGTATCCATGTCGGCAGCATCAAAGGTGAGCTGCCCCAGCTCGCGGAAATCGATACGCGGCGCCGGCGTATCCCAGCGCTCGGGATACGAGAACGCAAACTGGATGGGAATACGCATGTCAGAGGCGCCGAGATGCGCCATCACAGAGCCATCGGCGAACTCGACCATCGAGTGAATCTTAGACTGGCGCTGCACAACCACGTTGATGAAGTCGAGATCGCAGCCAAACAGATGCATGGCCTCGATGCGCTCTAGGCCCTTGTTCATGAGGGTGGCGGAGTCGATGGTGATCTTAGCGCCCATAGCCCACGTAGGGTGCGCCAGGGCATCAGCGCGGGTCACGCGGTCTAGTTCGTCGCGCGTACGGCCAAAGAACGGACCACCCGAGCAAGTGAGCCAAATGCAATGAGCCTCGCGCGGATTCTCGCCCAAATAGCACTGATAGATGGCAGAATGCTCGGAATCGACCGGAATAAGCTGACCCGGCTGCGCCAGAGGCATGAGCAGGTCGCCGCCAACGACAAGCGATTCTTTATTGGCAAGGGCGAGGCGCTTATTCGAAGTCAAGGCAGCATGGCTCGCCTCAAGACCGGCCGCACCCACAATGGCCACGAGCACGCAGTCGACGTCATCACGACGCGCAAGTTCACAAACCGCCTGAGCGCCAATACCGAGCTCAGTGCCCTCCGGCAGCTCCTGCAGCACGGCGTCATCGCCATGAGCATCATCGGCCACGGCAACCGCCGGAACCGAAAACTCACGAGCAAACGCAACGAGCTCGGAGGTGCTGGAGTTAACGGAGAGCGCCGTCACCTGCAGGCGATCGGCATGCTGACGGCACACATCGAGCGCCTGGGTACCGATAGAACCCGTGCAGCCCAAAATAGCAACGCGCAGACGGCCATCGGGGCCATACGTCGTCTGGAACGCCATTACAGTACGCCCCCGACCATCAACAGAAGCTGGGCAGTAATGCAACCAAAGATAAGCGAATCACTGCGATCGAGCATGCCACCGTGGCCCGGAATCAGGTTACCGGAATCCTTGACACCGACGCCGCGCTTGATGCGCGACTCGATAAGGTCGCCGATAACGCCCAGAATCGACACGACAACGCCGCACAGAAGGGCATACGGCAGGCTCAGCTTGTAGAAGTGTGTAGCCCACAGGATGAGCCAGATCAAAACCGAGCCCAGAATACCGCCGATAAAGCCCTCCCAACTCTTTTTGGGAGAGATCTTGGGGACCATCTTGTGCTGGCCGATGCGGCTGCCCACGATATAGGCAAACGAATCGGAAACCCAAAGGGACGCACACACACCGACCGACAGCAGCGCACCGGGAAAGCCAGGCACGGCGTCGCGCAGCAGCACGATGGCTGACAGCATAAAGCCGGTGTAGATGGGACCCATAAGCGTCACGGCAACGTCCGAGATGCGAGTGCGCGGCGACCAGACATACCAAATACCCACCGCGAGCATCAGAGCAAACAGCAGGGCATTCAGCAGCAGCGAATCGCCAAGGGCAGAAAGCGGAAAGAGCACGGCGGCGATAATGCCCAAGCGCTCGTTGGCCACCTTGCCATCGAGCCTCGTCATGCGGAAGAACTCATAGCAGCACAGGCCGCTCATGACAGAGACAAAGATGGCCGTGGGAACGATACCAAGAACCAGGCAAAGGATAAATAAGACGGCGTAGACGATGCCCGCGGCGGCACGAGTGATAAAACCGGCCAACCACGAAGTCGCAGCGGCACCGCTCTTGGCGGCAGGCGCCTTGGGAGCAGACGCCTTGGGACGATCGGACACGATTAAGCCTCCTCGGTCTTGCTGAGTCCACCAAACCTACGGTCGCGGCCCTGGTAGGCCAAAATGGCGTCGACAAGGCCCCAGCGATCAAAGTCAGGCCAATAGGTATCGGTGACATAAAACTCGGAATAGGCAACCTGCCACAGCAGATAGTTCGAAAGGCGAAGCTCGCCGGAGGTGCGAATCACAAGCTCCGGATCGGGCAGGCCGGCAGTATACAGGTGCGAGGCAACCATGTCATCGTCGATCGCGGCAGGATCGATCTTACCGGCGGCGGCATCGAATGCAAGCTGACGGACAGCACGGGTGATCTCGGCACGAGCACCGTAGTTGACGGCAAGTGCCAGCGTCATGCCAGTGTGGTCGGCGCACTCGGCAAGGCCACGATCAAAGACGTCGCGGGTCTTCTTGGGCAGCGCAGAAATATCACCCAAAAAGACGACGCGCACGTTTTCGCGCTTGAGCAGCGGCAGCTCGTCGATAAACGTCTTGGCAAACAGATGCATCAGGACATTGACCTCGTGCTGTGGGCGATTCCAGTTTTCGGTGGAAAACGCATAGGCAGAAAGGACATCAACGCCCAGGCGCACGCATGCGGTAATGATCTCGCGAAGGGAGACGATACCGGCCTTATGGCCCTCGGTACGAGCAAGACCGCGAGCCGTGGCCCAGCGACCGTTGCCGTCCATGATGCACGAGATATGATGCGGAATATTATTGAGGTCAAGGTCGGAAAAACCGACGCCCGCGGGGGCGTCGGCAAAGTACTCGACCAGTTTGTTCTCGTCGTATTGCACCTTAGATCTCCATGACCTCGGCTTCTTTTTCCTTCAGAAGCTCCTCGACCTTGGCGACATACTCGTCGGTATGCTTCTGGACCTTGGCCTGCTCGCGACGGACATCGTCCTCGGTGAGCTCCTCGTCACGCTCGAGCTTGTTGTTGAAGTCGCGACGGATGTTGCGGATGGAGACCTTGGCCTGCTCGGCGTACTCGCGGCACTCCTTGACGAGCTCGCGACGACGCTCCTCGGTGGGAGCCGGGAACGGCAGACGCACGACGGTGCCATCGGAGTTGGGGGTAATGCCCAGATCGGAGGCGCTGATGGCCTTGACGATGGCGTTGATGAGCGCCTTGTCCCACGGCTCGATAAGCAGCATGTGGGCCTCGGGGGTCTTAACGGCAGCGACCTGCGTGACCGGCGTGGGAACACCGTAGTAATCGACGGTGATGTCAGACAGAATGTTGGCGTTGGCGCGGCCAGTACGGACCTTGGAGAAGTTGTGCTTGAGGGACTCGAGCGACTTGTCCATGTGGGCGGTGATGTTCTCTGCCATGCTTAATCCTCCTGATAGACGAGCGTGCCGACGGGCTCACCCGCGAGCGCGCGCTTGACGGTGTCCTCGCCATCGATGTTGAGGACCAAAATCGGCATACGGTTATCCTGGCACAGTGCCGTAGCCGTGGAATCCATAACCTGCAGGCCGCGGACGAGCACCTCGTGATAGGTGATCTTGTCAAAGCGGACGGCATCGGCGCACTTGACGGGATCCTTGTCATAGATACCGTCGACCTTAGTGGCCTTGATAAGAATCTCGGCACCAATCTCACAGGCACGAAGAGCCGCGGCGGTGTCGGTCGTAAAGTACGGATTGCCCGAACCGGCGGCAAAGATAACGACATTACCCTTGGAAAGGTGGTTGATGGCGCGACGGCGAATATAGGGCTCGCAGATCTCGTTCATCTGGATAGCGCTCATCACGCGGCAGGGAACATCGTTGTGCTCAAAGGCATCCTGCAGGGCAAGCGCGTTCATAACGGTTGCCAGCATGCCCATGTAGTCGGCCTGAGCACGCTCCATGCCACCGGCAGCACCGGCCATGCCGCGGAAAATATTGCCGCCGCCGACAACGACGCCGACCTCATGGCCAACGGCGAGCAGTTCCTTGACCTGCTTGGCAAGATGGTCGGTAACCTTGGGGTCGATACCATAGTGGCCGTCGCCCATCAGTGCTTCGCCGGAAAGCTTAAGAAGCACGCGTTTATATCGGATGTCGGACAAAGCGATCCTCCTTTAATTAGACTCTCAATATGATAGCAAAGGCTCTGATAAGAGCCATGAAAAAGCAGGCTGTGAGTAAAACCCACAGCCTGCTCATTACCAGCTACAAGAGCTTATTTACTCGCCACGGACCAGACGGTCGAAGGCAACGACAGTAATGGTGTCGCCGAGCTCCTTGGAGACCTGCTCGGCGTACTTCTTGATGGTGAGGGAGCTGTCCTTGATGAACTCCTGCTCAGTGAGCACGGACTGCTTGTAGAACTTCTCCAGACGGCCAACAGCCATCTTCTCCTGGATAGCCTCGGGCTTGCCGGACTCGGCAGCCTGAGCCATGTAGATCTGCTTCTCGTGCTCGACGGTCTCAGCCGGAACCTGATCGCGGGTAGCGCAGATCGGGGCGACAGCAGCAACCTGAAGGGCAACGTCGTGAGCAAAAGTCTTGAAGGACTCAGCCTGAGCGGTCTCGGCCTTCTCGAAAGCGAACTCGACGAGGACGCCGATCTTACCACCCATGTGGATGTAAGAAGCGAGAGCGCCGTTCTCGGCCTTGCGGGCGGCGAAACGAGCGATCTTCATGTTCTCGCCCATGATGTGAATCATCTCGGTGAGCTCGGAGGAAACGGTCTCCTCGCCCATCGGCTTCTCGAGCAGAGCGTCGACGTCAGCCGGCTCGGTGGTGGCGACAACCTCGGCGACCTTGGAAGCAAAGCCGGTGAACTTGGCGTTGGAGCCGACGAAGTCGGTCTCGCAGGAGAGCTCAAGCAGAGCGCCGGACTTGCCGTCCTCGGAGACGAACGCGGCGACAGCGCCCTCGTTGGTCTCACGGCCAGCCTTCTTGGCAGCCTTGGCGAGGCCGTTCTTGCGCAGAACGTCGACAGCGGCGTCCATGTCGCCGTCAGCCTCGACGAGAGCCTTCTTGCACTCCATCATCGGGGAGTCGGTCATCTCGCGGAGCTGCTTGACCATAGCGGCGGTAATCTGGGCCATTGTGGTTCCTTTCAAAGAGATGAAAAAGAATGAACTAAGACTGATTTACTCGGCCTTGGGCTCAGCGGCCATCTCGGCCTCGGAGACCTGCTCCTTGCCGGAGCCGGCGAGGCAGGCGTCAGCCATGAGCTCGCACATAAGGGTGACAGCGGAAATAGCGTCATCGTTGCAGGGGATGCCGTACTCGACCTCGTCGGGATCGGAGTTGGTGTCGATCAGAGCGACGACGGGGATGTTCAGGCGCTGGGCCTCCTTGATGGCGTTCTCCTCGCGCTTGGTGTCGATGACGAAGAGAGCCTGGGGCAGACCCTTCATATCGCGGGCGCCACCGAGGTTGGTCTGGAGCTTGGTGAGCTCCTTACCCAGAACAGCCTGCTCCTTCTTGGGCAGAACAGCCATGCGGCCGTCCTCGACCATGGCCTCGAGCTCCTCCATGCGGTTGATGCGGGAGCGGATGGTCACGAAGTTGGTCAGCATACCGCCGAGCCAACGCTGGTTGATGTAGGGCATGTTGGCGCGCTCAGCAGCGTTCTTGACGGCCTCCTGAGCCTGCTTCTTGGTGCCGACGAACAGCACGTTGCCACCCTTGGCGACGTTCTTGACAAAGGTGTAGGCCTGGTCGGCGTCGAGGATGGTCTGCTTGAGGTCGAGGATGTAGATGCCGTTGCGCTCACCGAAGATGAACGGCTTCATCTTGGGGTTCCAGCGACGGGTCTGGTGACCGAAGTGGCAGCCGGCCTCGAGTAGGGTGCGGATATTAATCTTGGTAGCCATGTTAAACCTCCTGTGGTTTGCCTCCGCGCGGGGTCATCCTCCAAAACCAACCCGGACATGTGCTACCAAAGCCCGGGCACCACGGTATGAAGTAGCCGCGCGTGCGTGATAAAAACCTGTTGCCGTGAAGCAACCCGATGAATGATAGCAGGATTACTTCTTCCTGCCAACCCGCAATCAAAACCACACACCTCGGTGCGACGCGGTGACACCTCTGCTACTCGCCGCGGGGATGGGCCTGGCTCACGGCCCGCTTGAGCCGATCGGGCGTGAGATGCGTGTAGATCTGCGTCGTGGACAGGCTCGCATGTCCCAGCAGTTCCTGAACCGAGCGCAAGTCCGCACCGCCCTCGAGCAGATCAGTCGCAAAGGTATGGCGCATCGCATGCGGGGCGATGTCGGCCGGAATACCGGCGAGTGTCGCGAGCATATGAAACCGCCTCCTGAGCATAGCGGCACTCATGCGGTTGCCGCGCGCAGATATAAACAGCGGATGCGGACCGTTTGCGACATCTCGGCGCTTTGCCTGGGCGAGCAGCGCCGGTCTCCCCTCCTCGATATAGGTGCGGGTCACCTCGAGCGCGCGTCGATACAGGGGCACGATGCGCTCCTTGCTGCCCTTGCCCCAAAGCCGCAGCGTGCGCTCGGACCATGCGACGGACTCCACATTGAGCGCCGCGAGCTCCGAGATGCGCGCACCGGAGGCATAAAGCAGCTCGAGCATCGCCGCATCACGCAGCCCCGCGGGCTTCGAGGTGTCAGGAGCCCTGAGCAGCGCCTCGACTTGCCGGGTCGTCAACACTCCGGGCAGATCGCGCGGAAGCTTGGGCGATGATATCGCCGAGACCGCATCGCCCTCGACAATTCCCTCGGCCGCCATCCACCGATAGAGCGAACGAATGGCGGACAGATGCGCCGCAAGCGTGCGAGGCGCCACCTGGTCACGCGACAGCTCGGCCAAATAGGAGCGAACGGTCCTAACGCCGACGGTGCGAGCGTCGACGTCTTCGCGTTCGCACCATGCGGTGAAACGCTCCAACCGAGAAGCGTAGGCAGTCACGGTATTGGGGGCGAGCCCTTCGACGCGTGCGATATAGGCTATGAACGAGTCGACGGCATCGTACAGGTCAAATGCTATGACCGGTCGCCCCCAAACAAGTCGGAACGCGTGGCCAAGTAGGCATCGAGGGCCTCGAGGGCACGGTCCGCATAAGCCTGGTAACGGTCGCGCTTGCTGCGGCGCTTGCCGTCCTGGAGCGGCGGCACCAGGCCAAAGTTGACATGCATGGGCTGGTAGCCCACCGTAGCCGGATCGGTCGCATAACCCACGAGCGCACCCAGGGCGCCCACGCGAGGCAGCTCGACGGGCTGTGCCCCGATAGCCTCGGCATAAGTGTTGAGCGCGGCGAGCAGACCGGTCGCCACGGCCTCCATGTACCCCTCGGTGCCGGTGATCTGGCCAGCCAGGCGCACGCTCGTACCGGGCACGGCAAAAGTGCCGTCGAGCACGTGCGGCGCATCGACAAAGGTGTTGCGGTGCATGACGCCGTAGCGGAAGAACTCGGCGTTCTCCAGACCGGGAACCATATGGAAGACGCGCTTCTGCTCGCCAAAGGTCAGGTTGGTCTGGAAGCCCACCAGGTTATAGGCGGTCTTTTCCTTGTTCTCGGCGCGTAGCTGAATCGCCGCCCAGGGACGGCGACCGGTACGCGGATCGGTGAGTCCGACGGGCTTCATGGCGCCAAAGCGGATGGCGTCCTTGCCGGTGCGCGCAACCTCCTCGGCAGGCTGGCAGGCCTGGAACAGGTCGCCTCCTTCAAAATCCTTTAGCACCACGCGGTCGGCGGTGGTAAGCGCCTCGATAAAGGCCTCGTACTCTTCCTTATTGAGCGGGGCGTTGAGATAGTCGCCATTCCCCTGCTCCTCGTAGCGCGACTGCGAGAACAGCACGTCCATATCGAGCGTCGAGGCATCCACAATCGGGGCCGCCGCGTCAAAGAACGCCATGGCATCGCCGCCGACGAGCTTCATGACCTCCTCGCTCAACGCCGGCGAGCACAAGGGACCCGCGGCGATGACCACGTGGCCCTCAGGGATCTGGGTGACCTCGCCGTGGACGACCTCGATATTGGGGCGTGCGGCAACCTCGGCCTCGACGAGCTCGGAAAATTTGACACGGTCGACCGCCAGGGCTCCACCGGCGGGAACGGCCGCACGATGCGCGCAGTCGAGCAGCACCGAACCCATACGCTCAAGCTCGGCCTTTAGCAGGCCGGCGGCAGAATCGGGACGGGTCGACTTAAACGAATTGGAGCAGACGAGCTCCGCCAGGTGATCGGTATGATGGGCCGGAGAACTCACCTGGGGGCGCATCTCGCACAGCTTTACGGCGAACCCGCGATCCGCCAGTTGAATCGCACATTCCGATCCAGCCAGACCGCCACCGATAACCGTCACCTGATCAAACAGCATCTGCAAACACCTTTCTAATTGACACGCTTTCCATTGTGACCGAAGGGCGTCTGAGCGTGAAGCGCAAACTTTGAGGGCGCATACCTTCCATCCATCATGCGCTCGATGAGCCCCTCAAGCTCGAGCGAGCCCAGGAGTTTAAGCACGCCAACGGCATCGAGGGAGACGAGCGCGGCAATGTCGTCGACCTTGAGCGGCGAGGCAATGAGCGCATGCATCACGGCCTGCTGCGTGGGGTCCAAATCGGCGATGCCGGGCGCATCGGGACGCGAATAGCGCAGCGTGCCGTAGATGCGCGAGATGGCCATCTCGATGGATTCCTCGTCCACGATGCAGCACGCTCCGTTCGCAATGAGGTAATTCGTGCCACGCGACTCGGGCGATAAGATTGAGCCCGGCACGGCAAGCAGCTCGCGTCCCAGGTCCATAGCGGCCTCGGCCGTCGAGAACGTACCCGAGGGCATGCCCGCCTCAGACACAAAGAGCGCCTGCGATAGTGCGGCAATCACGCGATTGCGCCGCGGGAAGGCAAACTTGCGCGGCCCCATACCCCACGGCGAGATCGACACGACCGCGCCGCCCGTATCAAGCGTGCGCGTGATGAGCCCCGCACTCGAGCGCGGGTAGACCACATCGGCGCCCGTTCCCAAGACCACGACATGCTTGCCGCCGGCATTGACCGCGGCCCAGCCCGACGCCTGGTCGCAACCGACCGCGCCGCCCGAGACAACCGTCACCCCCGCCTCGACGGCAACCTTGGCCGCGAGCTCCGCCACGGCAAGACCGTAGGGAGACGCCTTGCGCGCACCGATAATCGAAAGCGCCGGCGTCGAAAGCACCTCTGGGTCGCCACGCACGTAGAGCGTCTGAGGGACATCCGATAATTCGAGAACGGTCGATGGGTACAGCTCATCCCCGGGATGCAGCTCAAAGCGGGCCTCGCCCATCACTGATCCCTCCTTCCCTGATACATCGCGGCCTCGAGCACATGGTCCTGCGTCACCCGTTCGCTCTCGGCGACATCGGCGATGGTGCGTGCGATACGCACCAGGCGCACGATGCCGCGGCCCGTAAGATGCGTGCGCTTCGATAGACCGAGCACACACTTTTCCGCCGCCCCATCGAGCACAAAGGTCGACACGACGCCATCGATGGAGCGAGACTCATCGTCCTCGGCCTCGGCGTCCGCATCGTCCATATGGGCCTCGCGCCAGGCACGAAAAGCCCGCCCGCGCACGACGTAATCACGTAGCTCTGCCGATGACATGCCCTCGGCACCCTCGATAATCACCTGGGGATCGGGGCGGGTCACGTCGAGCATCATATCGATACGGTCGGCCAAAGGCCCGCGCAGCTTAGCCCGGTAGCGCTCGACCATCGATGCCGAGCAGCGACACGGAACTTCGCGGTCGCCCAAAAAGCCACAGGGACAGGGATTGCTCGCCGCAAGAAGCTGAAAGCGCGAGGGAAAGGTAAAGGCACCGTCAACACGCACGATCCTCACGTAGCCGCGCTCAATGGGCTGGCGAAGCGTCTGCAACACACCGGTGGGAAACTCGGCAAGCTCATCCAAAAAGAGCACGCCGCCGTGGGCCAAACTAATCTCGCCCGGGTGCACCGGGCGTCCGCCGCCAATGAGGCCGGCAGTCGAAATGCTGTGATGGGGGCTTCGGAACGGCCGATGGCCCGCCAACAGGCCATCGATATTCTCGCCCAAGACCGAATGGATGCACAGCGCCTCCTGCTGGTCCTCAACGGAAAGCTCGGGCAAGATGCCCGTCATACGGCGCGCCAGCATAGTCTTGCCCGATCCTGGGGACCCGATCATCAGTAAGCCGAGCTCCCCTGCCGCTGCAAGCGCCATACCGCGCTTGGCCACCTCCTGCCCCAGCACGTCGGCATAATCGAGTTCGAGCTCAAAGGTGGCCTCGATACCCTCGGAATCCAGATAGTGCCGAGCCGCCTCGCCCATACCGTGGGCAAGCTGCGACAGATGATCGATAAACCCACAGTCGACCCCCGCAAGCGGAACATGTTGATCGGACCTGCCGGCGATAAAGGAAAGCCCCATATCGCGCGCCAGCAGCTGGAACGCCACCTCGCCCTTGACGGGAAGCACCGTGCCGTCCAGGCCAAGCTCGCCGGCAATGAGACAGCGATCGAGATTATCGCGGGGAATCTGCCCGTCGGCAGCCAACACCGCGATGGCGATCGGCAAATCGAAGCCGCTGCCGGTCTTACGGATATCGCCGGGCGCCAAGTTGACGGTGATGCCCGAGCGCGGGATCTCGAACCCTGCAGAGCGCATCGCGCAGCGAATACGCCCGCGCGACTCCATCACCTCCATGCTCGGGATGCCAAGCATCTGGATACCCGGAATGCCGCCCGCAAGCGACACCTCAACCGTGACGGGAATCGCCTCGACGCCGCGAATACAGGCCGCGTGAACGGCAAAGGTATCGAACGCCATCACGACACCTGCCAATCGAACGCGTTGTACTGATGCTCGATTTCGGCGATATGCCCGCCGCGAATGGTGACGCCCACGGCATCGAAGCGGATCGCCTTGAGCGGATAGTGTTCCATGAGATAGCAACTCGCGATTCGACGATAGCGCCGTTGCTTTTGGGCGTTCACCGCCTCCTCGGGGAATACCCGTGTATCGCAATCCAACGCAACCCGCCTGGTCTTGACCTCGGCCATCACCACGACATCGTCGAGCTCGTCGAGCAACACCAAATCTACCTCGCCCTCCGAGCAGCGATAGCCCTGCTCCAGCAATGCGTAGCCGCGCTCGTTAAAGTAGTCGATAGCGATGAGCTCGCCCAGCATACCGAGCTCACGCGGACTGAGCCCCTTGATAAACTCGGGCGTGATCGACCCGCAATCGAGCTCCCCCTCTTCCCAACGCTCCTTGAGCTGCTGCGTCTTGCTCATTTTGCCTGCGGCACACATGGGGTCTCCTTTCCCGCTCCCTGCATTGCCCCGATAATGAGGGCAGGTTTCATGCGGGTAAGTACCGGAAACAAACCAAAAGCCAACCAAACGCAAACAAAAGAGGGGCCGCGCGCAACAATAGCGTTGCGCACGGCCCCTACCAGCAGGTTTATAGAACCCTTAAGGTCCTTGTCTCCACAATTGGCCTAGAAAAGGCGCTCAGTCTGCAGAAAGTTTCCGCAAAAGCTCACGCGATGCAGCGGAGAAAGACCGTGTTTGCGAATGGCCTCGATGTGCTCGGGGCTCGCATAGCCCTTCGACTCAGCCAGATGGTACTCGGGATACTCGGCATCGTACTCGACCATCATCTCGTCACGCGTGACCTTGGCCATAATGGAGGCGGCGGCGATGCAGGCAATCTTGGCATCGCCCTTTACCACATCGCGCTCATTGGGCACGGCACCCAGGGGGTTGCCGTCCATGAGTACGCAATCGGGTTCAAGTCCCGTATCGGCAACGGCCCCCGCGACGGCAGCTCGGATGGCGCGGGCCATACCCATATCATCGATATCCTCAGGTGCGATATGGCAAAATCCGATGGCGGTCGCCACCTCGGCGATCTTCACCGAGAGCAGCTCGCGGCGGGCTGGCGTGAGCTTTTTGGAATCGTTGATGCCCCAGACGCGCGGCTCCATCGGAAGGCACACGGCGCACACGGTCAAGGGGCCCGCCACCGAGCCGCGGCCCACCTCGTCGACACCCACGACCACGCCATCGCCGCCGAGCTCATGCATGAGCTCGTACATGTCATTGACGCGCTCACGCTCGGCAAGCTCTTTGGCATGGCGCTTAAGGGCGCGCTCGCAAGCCTTAATCACCTGCTGGCGAGGATCCTCGCGATAATGCTCCACGAGGGCGGGTATCTCCTCGAACGTGGCGCTCGCCAACTCGCCGGCAACCTGCGATGCCGAAACCGAGCTCGTCATGTTGGCCATACCAGGCCCTCCTTGCATGCAAATCAGATAAAAAGAAGGGCCACCCGAAGGTGACCCTTGTGTCCAAACGAGTGGACAGACGCTGCGATCTTCTTAGCGCTTCTCGGGGATGCGAGCAGCCTTGCCCACCTTGTCGCGGAGGTAGTACAGCTTGGCGCGACGGACGCGACCATGACGAATGACCTCGAGCTTGGCGATCTTGGGGCTGTGAAGCGGGAAGGTACGCTCAACACCGACACCGAAGGACATCTTGCGGACGGTGAAGGTCTCGCGGGCACCGGCGCCGGCCATGCGGATGACGTCGCCCTGGAAGACCTGGATGCGCTCGCGGTCGCCTTCCTTAATGCGGTAGTGAACCTTGACGTTGTCGGCGACGCGAACCTGAGGAATGTCCTCGCGGATCTGCTGACGCTCGATTGCGCGGATGTAATCCATGTGCAATTCCTTACTCTTCTAGAGGTGCCGTACCACCTTGGCCGGCACGTAGTTGAACAAACGAAATTGAGTATACACGCCGTAACCTTGGCTGCAAGAACAATTTTTCGCGCAGACAAAAAGACAAAACCCGCACATGATAACCGCCCACCTCATAAATGAGACGGGCGGCATGAAGGGGGGCTCCGTTACGCGCGGAAACGCATGATGTTAAGCGTTACGCTTGGCCTCGAGCTTTGCCTGGGCGGCAGCAAGACGTGCAAGGGGCACGCGATAGGGCGAGCAGGACACGTAGTCAACGTCGGCCACGTTAAACAGGCCCTTGATGGACTTGGGGTCGCCGCCGTGCTCACCACACACACCAAAGTGCATGTCAGGGTTGATGGCGCGGCCCTTCTCAACGGCCATGCGCACCAGCTCAAGTACTGCAGAGTCGATAGTCTCGAAGGGATTGTCCTTCAGGATCTTCTTGTGCATGTACAGCGGGATGAACTTGGCCTCGGCGTCGTCGCGGGAGAAGCCGAAGGTCGTCTGCGTAAGGTCGTTGGTGCCAAAGCAGAAGAAGTCGGCGTGCTGGGCGATCTCGTCAGCGACCATGCAGGCGCGCGGAAGCTCGAGCATGGTACCCACGGGAATGTTGAGCTCGACGCCCTCCTCGGCGGAAACCTCGGCGATCACGCGCTCGATGACCTCGCGGGTCTGGACATGCTCGGCCGTGATGGAGACGAGCGGGACCATGATCTCGGGGCGCGGGTCGACGCCTTCCTTGATAAGGCGGGCGGCAGCCGTGGCCACGGCGCGGACCTGCATAAGCGGCAGGTCGCCAAAGACGACAGACAGACGCACGCCGCGCAGACCCAGCATGGGGTTCGACTCGACCATGCCGTCGATGCGACGCAGACGGGCGCGCAGGGCGGCGAGCTCATCCTCGGGAGCGCCAGCGGCTTCCTTCTTGGTGATGGCGACCTCGAGCTCGCGAGGATCGTCCAGGAACTCGTGCAGCGGCGGATCGAGCAGGCGAACGACTACGTCGCGACCGGACATGGTCTTGAACATAGCCAGGAAGTCCTCGGTCTGGACCTTGAGCAAATCAGCCAGCGCCTGCTGCTTTACGGCCTCGTCGTCGGACAGAATGAAGCTCTGGATGATGTTCTTGCGATCGCCCAGGAACATATGCTCGGTGCGGCACAGGCCGATGGCCTCGGCGCCAAACTCAAGCGCGAGCTCGGCATCCTCGGGGTTGTCGGCGTTGACGCGAACATGGTTGGCGTGACCGTCGGTCTCGTCCAGACGAATCTCGTCAGCCCAGGACAGAATAGTGTCCAGGTCGCCCGTGAGCTCGGCGGAGACCAGGTCGACCGCGCCGTCGACGACGATACCCTGGGTGCCGTCGATGGAGATGATGTCGCCTTCGCGCAGCACGCGATCGCTGCCCTCGATGCGCACGACCTTCTCGGCGGCGTCGATATGGAAGCGCTCGACACCGCAGACGCAGGGCGTGCCCATGCCGCGGGCGATAACGGCGGCGTGGCTCGTCTTGCCGCCATGGCTCGTCAGGATGCCCTCGGCGGCAACCATGCCCTTCAGGTCGTCGGGGTTGGTCTCCCAGCGGACCAGGATGACCTTGTGACCCTCGGCAGAACGCGCGACGGCGTCGTCGCTCGAGAACACGACCTCGCCCACGGCGGCGCCGGGGCTGGCGTTAAGACCGGTCGCGAGCGCCTCGTACTTCTTGGAGGAGTCGAACTGCGGGTGCAGGAGCTGGTCGAGCTGAGCGGGATCGATGCGGCTCACGGCCTCCTCGCGGGTGATCAGACCCTCCTCGACCATCTCGATGGCAATGCGCAGGGCGGCGGTGGCGGTGCGCTTGCCCACGCGGGTCTGGAGCATCCAGAGCTTGCCCTGCTCGATGGTGAATTCGATATCGCACATATCGCGATAGTGATCCTCGAGCGTCAGGAAGACGCGCTCGAGCTCCTCGCCAGCGGACTCGAGGCCCGGGGTGGTCTTGAGATCGGCGATGGGCTCGGTGTTGCGGATGCCGGCGACGACGTCCTCGCCCTGGGCGTTAACCAGAAAGTCGCCGTAGAACTCCTTGGTGCCGTCGGCCGGGTTGCGGGTGAAGGCAACGCCGGTCGCGGAGGTCTCGCCCTTGTTGCCAAATGCCATGGCCTGAACGTTGACGGCGGTACCGAGCTCATCGGAGATGCCGTGCTGCTTGCGGTAAATGCAGGCGCGCTCGTTCATCCAGCTGCCAAAGACGGCCTGGATGGCAAGGCGCAGCTGGAGCTCCGGATCGTGCGGGAAGACGGGCTTGCCATCAGCGACCTCGAGCTCGGGATACAGGGCGGCCTCGACGTTGTCGGAGAAGATGCCCTTGAAGGTCTCGACGAGCTCCTGCAGGTCCTCGGCCGAAAGCTCGGAGTCGACGCGGACGCCGGCAACCAGGCGGGCCTGGGTCAGGGCGTTCTCGAACAGGTCGGCGTCGACGCCCATAACGACGTTGGAGAACATCTGGATAAAGCGGCGATAGCTGTCCCAGGCAAAGCGCGGGTTCTGCGTCTGGGCGATGAGGCCCTGGACGGAATCGTCGTTGAGACCCAGGTTGAGGACCGTGTCCATCATGCCGGGCATGGAGAACGGAGCGCCCGAGCGCACCGACACGAGCAGCGGATCGTTGGCGTCGCCGAGCTTCTTGCCGCAGCGGGCCTCGAGGTCGGCCTCGGCGGCAACGATCTCGTCGAGTGCGCCCTCAGGCCACACGTTGCCGGCACCGGAGTACTCGACGCAGGTCTGGCAGGTAATGGTAAAGCCGCCGGGAACCGGCAGGCCGATACGGCTCATCTCGGCAAGGTTCGCGCCCTTGCCGCCAAGCACGAAGTTCATAGACTTGTCGCCCTCGGTGACACAAGTGCCCTGGGCGTCGGTTCCAAAACGGTAAACCCTCTTGCAATCGCTCACGATACTTCCCCTTCCATGCGCTCTCGCGCACGACCGTGGTAACGAATCGACCCGCCGGATGCGGGCCGTGAGGGAACTATACGGCGGGTTTTGGGCGGGCATGAGCAGAGGCTGCGCGGTTTGGTAAACGTGCTAAAACTGGCGGTAAACGGTAGGTAAAGGTGGTTACCTTATGAAGATACCAGTACAACGTAATTGCAGGTCAAAAGCGGTATAAACTGCTAAAACGCTTTAGCAAAGAGGCCAATATAATGTGATATTGAACGTTGCGAAAATACTCAATTGCCAGGTGGGACAAATCTATCAGAAGTATTTGTCCCAAAAAGACTGCTCAGCGATTGCTACTGCTGCGCGCGGCGAGCGGCGCGGCGGGCCCTTGCTTCTTGGATCTCCTCCAGATGAGCAATAATCTCGGAGGCGCTCTCCTCGATCGCCTTGCCGTCGGTGCGCACCACAAAGCATCCCAAGCGCTTCATGAGGGCACGGGCCTCCTCAAGTTCGCTGCGCACGCTCTCGGGCTCGGCGTAGGAGCCGGCGACGGCACGCGCATAGTCATCGCCCAGACGGCTATCGCGAATCTCGGAGATCACATCGACGGTCGAAATCAGACCGAATAGGCGCATCGGATCGACCTCGTAAATCGACTTGGGCGGCTCCATGCCGTGCGCCAGCGGAACGTTGGCGACCTTGTAGCCCTGATAGGCCAGATACATTGACAGCGGCGTCTTAGACGTGCGCGACACACCCAGCAGCACGATGTCGGCGCCCGATAGATCATCGCAGCCGCGTCCGTCATCGTGCTCGACAAAGTACTCCATGGCCTCGATGCGATGAAAATAACGATCGTCGGTCTTATGGATCACACCGGCCACACCTTTGGGCGGCACACCAATAAGCGACGACAGCACCGCAAGCGTCGGGCCGATCAGGTCGACCGAACGAATATACAGCATGCCCAAGTAGTCGAGCACGCGAGCGCGCAGGGCAGGGTCGACGATGGTGTGGAACACAGCGATATCGCGATGGTCGGCATCGACGCGTGGCCCAACAAACGACTTGACCTGCTCAACCGAGGTCACCTTAGGCAGACGTAAAACACGAATAGCCCCTTCATCAAATTGCCCGGACGCCGCAAGCACCACCTCACAAGCGGTATCGCCGAGCGAGTCGGAGATAACGATAACGGTGGGACGAGCGGTGACCGGGCAATCCATGCGGGGCTCCTTTTGCGCTTACGCGCAGGCTAACTTACTTTTTGCGGGCAAGCTCACCGATGTTGGCGATGCCGGAGAAAACGGCCTCGAAGCGGTTGAGCAGCTTAAGGCGATTATCGCGGAGCTGCTCGTCCTTGTCCATGACCATAACCTCGTCGAAGAAACGGTCGATGGGCGCGCGCAGGGCTGCCAGGGCGGCAAACGCTGCCGGGTAATCCTCGGCGGCGAGAGCGGCATCAACAGCGGTCTGAGCGGCCTCGGAGGCGTCGGCAAGCGCAAGCTCGACATCGCCCATCAGGCTGCGGTCGTACTCCGCACCCAGCTCGGGCTTGGAGATGTGCGCGGCACGGGCATAGGCGGTAGCAAGGTTGTCGAAGGTCTCGGCATCGTTCTTGCGGGCCTCATCGAGGGCAGCGCAGCGGGCGAAGAAGACCGACGGGGCGATAATGTGCACCGCGGAGACGGCGGCAACGGTATCGGCCGGGATCTTCTCGTCGCGGGCCATGCTCACCAGGCGACCGTGGAAGAAGTCACGGACCTGCTGGGCGACCTCGGCGGCGTCAAACTCAATACCCTGCTCGGTATAGAGCTCGAGCGCGAAGTCGATGAGCGACGTGGGGTCGATCGGCAGACGGTCACGCAGGATGTTGATAATGCCGATGGCGGCACGGCGCAGCGCGTACGGGTCGGAAGAGCCGGTCGGGGGCTCGCCAATGGCAAAGATACCAGCGATGGTATCGAGCTTATCGGCGCAGGCCACGATGCAGCCAGCGGTACCCTCGGGCAACTCGTCGCCGGCAAAGCGGGGGCGATAGTGATCGCGGATGGCGTGGGCGACCTCGTCGTTCTCCCCCATCGCGGTGGCGTAGTAACCGCCCATCACGCCCTGCTGGCTCGTGAACTCGACGACGGCGTTGGAAACCAGGTCGGCCTTGCACAGGTGTGCGGCGCGGCCGGCATCGGCGGCCAGGTGGGCGCCCAAGTGAGCCTCGCGGGCAATAGCGAGCGCGAGCTGTTCAATACGCTCGGACTTGGCGAGCACGCTGCCGAGCTTCTCCTGGAAGGCAACCTTGGCCAGACGCTCACGGAACTCGTCGAGGGAGATCTTCAGGTCCTCCTCGTAGAAGAACTTGGCGTCGTCCAGGCGGGCGCGCACAACGCGCTCATTGCCGTCGATCACGCGCTCGGCGTTCTCGGGCTTGCTGTTGGACACGACCACGAACTCACGCGTCAGCTTGCCTTCGCCGTCATAGATCGGGAAGTAGCGCTGGTTGGTGAGCATGGACTCGCAGATGATCTCGTGCGGGACCTTGAGGAACTCCTCGTCGAAGGTACCGACGAGCACCGTCGGCCACTCGCAGAGGTTGATGACCTCCTCAAAGACCTTCTTGGGCGTGTCGACATGGCAGCCAGGACGGGCGGCCTCGACCTCGGCGATACCGGCGAGGATGGCCTCGCGACGGCGCTCGGCAGAGAGCACGCCGGCGTCCTCGAGCACCTGCTCGTAGACGGCAGGGCTGTCGACCACGTGGTCACCAGGGCCAAGCACGCGATGGCCGCGCGTGGTGTTACCGCTCGTCACGTCGGCAAACGACACGGGCACAACATCCTCGCCCAGAAGGCAGCAGATCCAGCGGACCGGACGCACGAACGTGGCATGCTCATGACCCCAGCGCTGGGAGCGGTAGTTGGGCCACTGCAGGCCGGCGATGGTCTTCTCGCACAGGGCCGTCAGGATCGGGGTAGCCGGAGCGGAAGGAATGTTCTTCTCGGCGAACACGTACTCGCGACCGTCGTTGTCCTCGCGACGGACCAGGTCCTCGGCAGCCACGCCGCACTTGCGGGCGAATCCCTGAGCGGCCTTGGTGGCATTGCCGTCGGCGTCGAAGGCAATATTTGCCGCGGGGCCACGCTTGACCTCGTGGACCTCATCGGTCGCGGTGGCGACGTCGGCCACAAGCGCTGCCAGGCGACGCGGGCTCGAGATAACGCGGACCTCGCCATGGGCAAGGCCGGCCTCGTCGAGACCCTTGGCAATCATGGTGCCAAGCTGCTTGACGGCATTGTTCAGCGGTGCAGAGGGCATTTCCTCCGTACCGATCTCAAACAGGAAATCCTTAGCGTCTGCCATGGCTTACGCCACCTCGCCTTCCTGGTCGGCATTCTCGTTGATTCCGGCGACCTCGGCCATGTAGGTCTCGCAGCACGCCTTGGCGACGGCGCGGACGCGCAAGATGTAGTTGGCACGCTCGACCGCGGACAGAGCACCGCGGGCATCGAGCAGATTGAAGGCGTGGCTGCACTTCATGACGCAGTCGTAAGCCGGCAGCGGCAGCTTGCGCTCAAGGCAGGAGTGGCACTCGGCCTCATAGTCGTCAAACTTCTGACGCATCATCTCGACGTTGGCGACTTCAAAGTTGTAAGCGCTGAACTCGCGCTCGTTCTCCAGGAACACGTCGCCATAGGTCATAGGCGTGCCATCGGGCAGGTAGCTCCACACCAGGTCGTAGACAGAGTTGACGCCCTGTGCGTACATGGCGATACGCTCCAGGCCGTAGGTGATCTCGACGGGCACGGGGTCGACCTCGATGCCGCCCACCTGCTGGAAGTACGTGAACTGCGTGACCTCCATGCCGTTGAGCCAGACCTCCCAGCCAAGGCCCCAAGCACCGAGCGTCGGGCTCTCCCAGTCGTCCTCGACAAAGCGGACGTCATGGTCGTTGGGGTCCAGGCCGATGGCGGCCAGCGAACCCAGGTAGAGTTCCTGGGCGTTGACCGGAGACGGCTTGATAAGCACCTGGAACTGATAGTAGTGCTGCATGCGGTTGGGGTTCTCGCCGTAGCGACCGTCGGCGGGACGGCGGCAGGGCTGCGCATAGCAGGTGCGCCACTCGGCGGGACCGAGCGAGCGCAGCGTGGTCGCGGTATGGAAGGTACCGGCGCCGACCTCGGAGTCATAGGGCTGCATAATGACGCAGCCCTGCTCGCCCCAGTACTGCTGGAGGCGCAGGATGATGTCTTGGAAGGAAAGCGATGAAGCGTTCATGCCTCTAATATCCCCTCGTCGAAACGATTACACGGTTAGGTACTGTACTATAGCGGTTTTTAGTCGATGGCGCCGATGCGGTTGAGCGGCCAATAGCGCACGAGCGCTACGGCGATCAGATCAGAACGATCGACGGGACCAAAGTAGCGCGAGTCAGCTGAGTTCTCGCGGTTGTCGCCCATCACCCACACACAATCGTCGGGAACGGTGTAGGGATAGCTCACCTGAGCGCCGGGAGCCTGGACGGATAACGGCCAGCTCATGCCAGTCGTGTAGTCCTCGTCGAGCGCCTGGCCGTCAACGACCACCTTGCCGTCCTGCAGATCGACCGTCTGTCCGGCGGTGGCAATAACGCGCTTGACGAGCACATCGTGCTCGGAAGTGCCGTCGGGGTTGTGGAACACCACGATGTCGCCCTGCTTGACGGGCTGTCCGAGCTCGAGGCTCACCTTTTGCGCCAGGATCTGGTCGCCGATCTCGATTGTGGACTCCATGGAACCGGTAGGCACAACAAAGGGCTCGACCACAAACGAGCGAATCAAAAAGGTGGCTACGAGCGCGATCGCAACGACCACGACCCACTCAAACGCACCCTTTAGCACGGAATGCTGCGACGGAACCATTCTCACTCCTCGCTCTGCGAATACGACGCGTCCAGAATCTCTTGCGCATATGCGCGCTCCTCGGGCGTAAGCCGCGCCGTCTCGATCAGGTCGGGACGCCAGCGACAGGTGCGCTCGATGGCATTCTTGCGGCGCCAAGCATCGACCTTGGCGTGATCGCCGCTTACGAGCACCGGAGGCACGCCCTCGCCGTTGAACTCGGCGGGACGGGTGTACTGCGCGTACTCGAGCAGGCCGCCGTCCTCAGCGGTCGAGAACGACTCATCGACGTTGCTCATCTCGTCGCCCAGGGCGCCGGGAATCAGACGCACGACGGCGTCGGCAACGACCATGGCGGGCAGCTCACCGCCCGTGAGCACGTAGTCGCCAATCGACAGGCGCTCGTCGGCATACGCATATGCACGCTCGTCGACGCCCTCATAGCGGCTGCACACAAACAGCAGGCGCTCGCTTTTGAGCAGGCGCTCAGCCACATGCTGCGTAAAGGGCTCGCCGCAGGGGGTGAAGAACACCACCGTCGGCTTGGGGCCCTCAGCGCCAATGGCCTCGATGGCCTCGGCAATGGGTTCCACCTTCATGAGCATGCCCTGCCCGCCGCCATACGGCTCGTCATCGACGGTGCGATGGCGGTCGTGCGTCCAGTCGCGCAGGTTATACGCCTTAAAATCAAAAAGGCCGGCCTTGCGGGCACGGCCCAAAATCGATGTGGACATGACGGGCTCAAACATCTCGGGAAAGACCGAAAGGGTCTCGATCAGCATGTTGTCCTCCCTACTTGTCCATATCGATGAGACCGTCCATAACATGGACGGAAATTGCCCCCTGATCGGGAAGATCGAGCACAACCTGCTCGATCACGGGAATCAGCACCTCGCCGTACCGATCGCCCTCGACAACCCAAACATCGTTGGCAGGCGTCGACATGATCTCGACAATCGTGCCGAGCAAACCGAATCGTTCGTCGACCACCTCGCGACCCATCAGGTCGGTATAGGCGGCGTCGAGCGAATCGAGCTCAAAGTCGTCACGGTTAGCCAGCACGTAGCATCCCGTGATGCCCTCGGCGGCCGTCAAGTCGTCAATGCCCTCAAACGAGACCAGATCGCCATCGCCCGTATCGGTGACGGAAGCGACCGTGCAAAAACGGTCGCGTTTGAGCGCCGGCGGTGTCAAGGCGACACGCATACCCGGCTCCAATACAGAAGGAAGCCCCCGCAGCGGCTGCGCGAGGACCTCCCCCTTCCTTCCGTGCGGTTTGACCACACGGGCGATGTTTTTGTACTGGGACCTCAAGGTCCTAGCCCAGAACCTCTACCTCGACAGCGGTGTCGAGGCGAGCGGCCAGTGCACGGGCGAGCGTGCGAATGGCCTTGATGGTACGGCCACGACGGCCGATGACCTTAGCGACGTCATCCTCGGCAACCGAAACCTCAATCGTAGAGGCGTCGTCACCATCGATGACCTCAAGGCTCACGGAATCCGGGTCGTCGACGATCTGAACAACGAGATATTCGACGAGATCGGCGATGCGATCTGAGAGCATTGCCTCACCCTCGAGCTGTGCAGCGTCAACCTCAGGCACGATTTACTCCTCGGCGCCCTCAGCGGCCTCAGCGGCAGCCTTAGCGGCCTCGGCCTCTTTGGCGAGCTGCTTCTTGGACTTCTTGACGACGGTCTCGGTCTTCTCGCCCTCGTTGGCGGCCTTGACCAGAGCGGCGACGGCGTCGGTGAGCTGAGCGCCCTTGGACTGCCAGTCGGCGATCTTCTCGAGGTCGAGGTTGATGGTCTTGGGGGCGGTCATCGGGTTGTAGCGGCCAACCTCCTCGATGATACGACCGTCACGCGGGGCGCGGGAATCGGCGACGACGACACGGTAGTACGGACGCTTCTTAGCGCCGTGACGAGCAAGGCGAATCTTGACTGCCAAAGGAAACTCCTCCAACCAAGCAGCTTTAGGCTGCAACTACAAACAAACAGTTGAATATAATACGCCATCGACGCGGGCAGGTGAAGTCCGTGAGACCAACTTCTTCGGTGTAGTCGAAGGCAAATCCATATCTTAGACAAGAATTCGCGATTTGCAAGCACATCCACGCACCCCACATGAGCTGCGCGGTATACTCGTGACATGGATAGACGCGAACATACATACGGTTATGAGGATGCTGCGGGCGTCACGCCGCCGCCCTGGACGGGTCCGGCGGTGGGCCTGATGGACCTCGATGCGTTTTTTGCGAGTGTTGAAATGCTCGACCATCCCGAGTGGCGCGGCAAACCGCTCATCGTGGGCGGCGATGCCGATTCGCGTGGCGTCGTGTCCACCTGTTCGTATGAGGCGCGCCGCTTTGGCGTGCATTCCGCCATGGCCTCGGCCGAGGCGCGGCGCCTGTGCCCACAAGCCATTTGGACACACGGGCATTTTGATCGCTATCGCGAGGTCAGCGCGCAGGTCATGGCGATTCTCGCCGACGAAACGCCGCGCGTGGAGCGCGTGTCCATCGATGAGGCCTTTATCGACATTACGCCAGGTCGCTTTGCGCCTGAGGATCCACTACTGGTGGCGCGGCGCATTAGCGATCGCGTTGCGGCGCTGGGAGTGACCTGCTCCATTGGCGTCGGCTGCAATAAAACGGTGGCCAAAATTGCCAGCGAACGCGATAAGCCATTTGGCCTGACTATCGTGCGTCCCGGGACCGAGCAGCGCTTCTTGGCCGCGCTGCCGGTGTCTGCCATGAGCGGTATCGGGCGCTCGGCCGAGGAGCGTCTGCGCCGCATGCGCATCTATACGCTGGGCGAGCTTTCTCGCGCACCGGAGTCCACCTTGGCTTCGATTTTTGGCGTCAACGGCGAGCGCATGCGTCAACGCGCGCTCGGACTCGAGATTTCCGAGGTCACGAGCCTAGATGAGGAGCGTGAAGTTAAATCGGTGAGCAATGAGCGTACCTTTGCCAAGGATTTAACCGAGCGTGGAGACATCGAGGCCGCCATCGCGCTGCTGGGCGAATCGGTCGGACGACGCCTGCGCCGTCAGGGGCTTACAGGCGCCACGGTGACACTTAAGCTCAAGTATTCGTATGGCAGCGGTCGCACGGCACAGCGCAGACTTCCCCATCCCACCGATGACGAGAATATCTTTGTGGCCGTAGCGCTCGAACTGCTCGATAACATCTGGCAGGAAGGCATGCACGTGCGCCTAGCCGGCATCGGCATGAGCGACTTCAACCACCAGGGCGGCATCCAGACCGACCTGTTCTGCGAAGTCGACGACCGCGGAGCCCAATCCAGCGACCGCCGAGACCTCTCCGTCGCCATCGACGCCGTCCGAGACAAATTCGGCGACACAGCCCTATCCTTCGGCCGCCAATCCCGCTTTAACGATTAGCAACTTTTTGGCAAAAAAAGCCGGGCGGCTGCGGAAAACGCAACTGCCCGGCGAAATGCTTGAGGGTAGCTAAAAAAAGCCCCGTCCCAAATTAACTACTAGAGGAGGTTGAGGGGGAGCTGCGGGGCGTCGCCCCAGAGCTTTTCGAGACGGTAGAACTCGCGTGCCTCGGGGGTGAAGACGTGGACGACGACCGAGCCGTAGTCCATGAGCATCCAGGTCTTCTGCTCGCGGCCCTCGATGGAGAACGGATGCTCGCTGCAAGACTCGGCGACCTTCTCCTCGATCTCGTCGACGATCGAATCGACCTGACGGTTGTTGGTACCGGTGGCGAGCACAAAGTAGTCGCACACGTCCGAAAGCTCGGTCAGGTCGAGCACCTGAACGTCCTCGGCCTTCTTGTCGTAGGCGGCCTGCGCGGCAGCGCGGGCAACGTCCTCGGCGGCGACACCGCTCGTGGACAGCGAAGCGGCAGTGCGATCGGACGTGGCAACAAAGCTCTTATGCTCCTCGCCATCAAGAATCTGCTCGTCGGTCATGGTCTCGTCGGCCATGGAATACCTCTTTCTAGACAGCCCGAGCTAGCGCAGCTGGGCGTAATGGTTGTAAATCGTAATAGCCGTGGGATAAAGATAACGTCCGGACTGAATCACATAGACCAGACCCTGCGCAAAACAGGAGAAGAACAACTCATCGAGCATCGACTCCCCCACCATCTTGCGCAGCGCATGGGCGTAATCACCGTGACGATTGGGCTCGATGGCATCGGCCACGAAGACCACCATATCGAGCGGCGTCATATCGCAAGCACCCACGGTGTGACGGTCGACAGCCTGAAAGACCGCCGGCGAAAGCTCGGGAAAGAGCCGTGGAAGCTCATAAGCGGCGACCGGCCCATGCAGCAGTGGCGTCGCGGCCGAAGGCGAGCCGGCGACCTTAATACCGTAGTGCAGCGCACGGGCCACCAGCTCGTCATCGGATAGCACCTTATCCCAGTCATGGATCAGGCCGGCGGCAGCGGCGTCAAAGCGATCGACACCATACACCTCGGCAAGATGTAACGCAGTCTCGGCAACGCCCAACGAATGCGCATAGCGCTTGCGCTTATCCTTCATGCGCACGTCGAGCAGCTCTTGAATGCGCTTAAGCAGCGCGCGCTCATCGCCCTCAAACTGGTCCTCTACCGACAACGTTCTCCCCCATCACTCAAAATCTTCTTGGCCAAGATCGGCATACAGGCCGCGTTTGCGGATGTAGCCGAGCACGGACTCGCTCGTAAGATAGCGCACGCTCATGCCGCGGGCAACTCGCTTACGAATGTTCGTCGAGCTGATCGCCAGCGCCGGAATCTGGATATAGCGCACGTCGAACGGCAAGCCCGACTCCTTGATCCGCGCACGGGCCGTATCGATATCGAAGCCGGGGCGCGTCGCGGCAATAAAAGTTGCCAGCTCGGCAATCTCATCGGCATGATGCCAGGTCACAATATCGATAATCGCATCGGCACCCGTAATAAAGTAGAGCTTTACCTGCGGCGGGTAAAACTCGCGCAGGGCGCGCAGCGTATCGGCTGTGTAAGTGACACCCTCGCGATCGATCTCGAATCGGCTCGCCAAAAACGCTGGATTAGCGGCAGTGGCGAGGACCGTCATCGCATAACGGTCCTCAGCCGGCGTCACCGGTTTGTCGAGCTTAAAGGCAGGAAAGCCCGCCGGCATAAAGAGCACAGCATCCAGGTCGAGCGACTCGCGCGCCTGCTCGGCGGTCACCAGGTGTCCGTAATGAATTGGGTCAAAGGTACCGCCCATAATGCCAAGCCTATACTCCCGCCCATCCTCGATGGGCAGCTCGGGCAAACCGATTCCACCGCGCAGCGACATGGCTTACTCGCCCTCCGGGGTCTCAGCATCGTCGGCGACGTCCGCAGCATCGACAACCTCGACGCTCTCATCTGCGGCATCTGCCACCTCAACGACGTCAACGCCTGCATCCTCGAGCTCATCCTCGTACTCCGAGAAGTCCTCGGCGCCCTCAAAGTCAAAGGCGCGCTGGCAAATGCGGACCTCGTCGCCCGCACGGCAACCGGCCTTCTCGAGCGCGTCGTCAACGCCCATGCGAGCAAACTTATGCTGCAGGTAGATGACGGCCTCCTCGTTTTCCCAGTCGGTCTGAATGACCATACGCTCGATGGCGCGACCCACGACGCGGAAGGCGCGGGGCTCTTCCTGGACAATTCGGAAACGCTTCTCGCGCTGTAGGCGGCGGCGCTCCCACTCATCATCACGAAGATCGACCGGCTCATCCGAGACCGCCAGCTCGGCGCGGAGCTTGGCCACCTGCTCGCCCACGGCGAGCATCAGGGTATTGAGACCGGCACCCGTCACGGCTGACACGGCAAAGAACATATGCCCGTCATCGAGCGCAGCGCGCTTCAGGTCGGCAATCTTGTCGGCCGTACCCGGCGCATCGCACTTGTTGGCAACGACGATCTGCGGACGCTCCGAAAGCTCGGCGCCATACTGCTCGAGCTCGCGATTGATGATGCGATAGTCCTCGACCGGATCGCGATCCTCAAAGCCGCCCGTCATATCGACGACATGCATGATCAGAGCCGTGCGCTCGATGTGACGCAGGAACTGATGGCCCAGGCCCTTGCCCTCGCTCGCGCCCTCAATGAGGCCGGGAACGTCGGCAACGACATAGGAGTACTCGCCGGCGCGCACCATGCCGAGGTTGGGCACGAGCGTGGTAAACGGGTAGTCGGCGATCTTGGGGCGGGCGGCACTCATGCGCGCGATGAGCGAGGACTTGCCCACCGAAGGGAAGCCCACGAGTGCGGCATCGGCCATGAGCTTCATCTCGAGCTCAATCCAGTGCTCCTCGGCCGGCTCGCCCAGCTGAGCGAAGGCGGGCGCGCGGCGCACCGACGTCACAAAGTGCGTATTGCCCAGACCGCCGGCGCCACCGGGCGCCACGACGACGCGCTCGCCATCGTGCACCAGGTCGGCAATCTCGAACATCGGGGTCTGCGTCTCGGGATCGAGCTCGCGCACCACGGTACCCATGGGGACTTTCAGAATGAGGTCCTCACCGCTCTTGCCGTTGCGGCGGGCGCCCTGGCCGTGCGTGCCGCGCTCGGCACGGAAGTGATGCTTAAAGCGGTAATCGATCAGCGAGGAAAGCTGAGCATCGGCCTGGATGACGACATTGCCGCCACGACCGCCGTCGCCGCCATCGGGGCCGCCCTTAGGTACAAAGGCCTCACGCCTAAACGACATGCATCCGGCTCCGCCGTCGCCGCCGCACACGTTGATGCGGCTAATATCGGTGAACTGTGACAACAGAATCGCCTCCTACAAAAAAGAGGGAGACCCTTGAATCCTAAAACTCAAGTGCCT
>CAKUGY010000005.1 GCA_934654835.1 uncultured Collinsella sp. | reverse complement strand
ACGTCGACGATGCGGCGGTTGGTCTCCTCGGGCAGGCACTCGTCCTTGCAGCGGTTGCCCGCCTCCATGTGGAAGATGGGGATGTGCAGGCGCTTGGCCGCGATGGCGGACAGGCAGCTGTTGGTGTCACCCAGGATCAGGAGGGCGTCGGGCTTGACCTGCACCATGAGCTTGTAGCTCGAGGCGATGATGTTGCCCACGGTCTCGCCCAGGTCGGCGCCGACGGCGTCCAAGTAGACGTCAGGGTCGTCCAGCGACAGGTCGCGGAAGAAGATCCCGTTGAGCGTGTAGTCATAGTTCTGCCCGGTGTGCGCCAGCAGGCAGTCGAAGTGGCGGCGGCACTTCTTGATGACCTCGGACAGGCGGATGACCTCGGGGCGGGTTCCCACGATGATTAACAGTTTCAAACGCCCATCGTCCTTGAACTTGATAGATTCAAGCATTTTCAATCCTTTCAAAGCAGCCCTAAGCCGAACATTACTCCCCATTAAGACGCTTAACGACCTTGGCGGGGTTTCCACATGCCACGCTGTAGGGCGGAACGCTTTTTGTGACAACGGAGTCACATCCGACGATAGACCCCCTTCCAATTGTCACTCCCTTAAGAACTGTAGAACGCTCACCAATCCAAACGTTGTCTTCGATAACGATTGACGACCTAGAAGACCTGCCCCATTCCCAAAGTGGGCCGTAAAAACTGCCTGATTGTGTCATCTCGAGACGCCGCTTGGGATCGGTAGGATGATTGTTGTTGTCGTAGATGTGGACGCCGTTGCTGATGATTACATCATTCCCGATGGTTATCGAGGCTGCCGCGCCTACAAGGCCTCCGCGAATTGTCGTGCGATTGCCAATCGAAATTCGAGCATCTTTCTTGGCAGAAAGATGGGCTCCGATGTCACAGTTGTCCCCAATCACAATTGAGCCTTGGTCGGCGGAATCGCAGCCAGCAGTCGCAGAGACCCTGAGGTTCTTTCCGCAAGTGGCATATTTAAGGAATTGGCCCCTTTTATACCGCTCCTTCATGCGAATTGGAATCAACCTAAGTGAACGCAACATAGACAGTTTCTCCTTATATAGGTTATTTCAAGCGATTAATGCGGCTCAACAACGAACGCAGGTCTTTTCGCTCAAGGAAATAAAACGCACCCAAATAGGCCGCCGATGCAAAGCAAACTATAATGAAGCTCGGCACACCGATGGAAACAAGCGCAAGCCTCAGGATAAGAATGGGGATGGCAATCAAAAGTAAAAGGGCGAGGTAACGTCCCATCTTTTTAACAGCGACAAGGCCGAGAAGCTGCCCACCTAAAAAGCGACAGCTCGCCAACAAAATAGCAATCGCCGTGGCAAAATTCACCACGACCGAAGCGACCGCCACCCCGAAGATACCAGAGAAGAGACACGCAATATAGCAAAATACTCCATTTGCGATAAGCGAAAGGACAGCAATCCCCATCACGGCACGCGTCTTTCCTCCCGCGGTGAGAACGAGCGTGGAAGAGAAAAAGGTTGTAGCGTAGGTGAGCAAGTAGATTGCGAATATCGGCACGCCGGAAATGTACTTCTCGCCATAGAGCAGCGCGACGCATTCGGGGGAAACCACGACGAGACAGGCGGCGAATGGCCAAACAAGCATATAACCGATCTGCAGGTAATCGCAATAAACACCCCTCGCGCCTCTAATGTCTCTGCCGGCAATGTTCCTTGTCAAGATGGGCATCAGTACGGTCATGAAGGATGCAGAGATGAAGTCCAGGGGCAGCTGCGCAGAGCAGTTGGCGAAAATGGCATACTCCTCAGTGGACTTAAGCGCGCCTACGATTAGGTTCGACATCTGCCTCGAATAGGCCGACACGAAGACCGAAACGGCCAAAGGAAGGCTAAAACGCAAAATAGTTTTTATCGCACCTGTATCGAAATCCCCAAGCCGCGGCCAGCCTACATCCCGAACGTAAATCGCCAAGAACCAGAAAACGTTAAGAGCATCAATCAACAGGTATGCGAAGAAGATGACAGAGAGGCTTTTATAGATGAAACCGACAAAACAGACAATAAAGACCTTCAAAACGGAGACGATAAGATTCCTGACCGCAAGCATCTTACTCTTGCCGAGAGAGATGATAACAACTTGTAACGTGGCGAGAGCGTTGGAAAGGAGAGGGCGGAGCGCAAGGAACACTGCAAGACCAGCTACGGCGTCGTTGCCGAAGTATAAACCTATCTGCTCCTTGAAAGCGACAATTGCAATGGCCGCGATTAAACCGACTGCAGCTTCAATGTAAAGGATGTTGGAAATGTAACGTTTGCCGTACTCGGCTCTATTGAAGAAATAGTTGCTAGCATCGGTAAGGCCCAACACCGTCATGGATGACACAAGTGTGACGACGAGATTGCCCTGCGAATACGTGCCGTACTCCGCAAGCGTAAGAGTCCTCGATAGTATCATCGTGCAAACAATACCCGAAACGGTGGTCACGATTTTCACGAAGGAAAGAATCAGTGAATCCACCGCCGCGCCGGAGACCATTCCTTTAAGTCGAAGCAAATCATCACTCCCTATTTCCGAGGCTGTTTGAATCTTCATTCACCCTTCCGAGGAAGACAAGCGCGAGTGTTAGCCCATACCAAACGAACCTTTTGTTGATCGCGTCAATCGTCAACGCTGGGAAAACGGCGCAGACGATGAGGATGATCGGAAGGACGTTTTTGCCGCGAAAGGAGGCAACCACCGCGTAAACGATGGGCGCAACGAAAAATGCGGTACCGAGTACACCCTGCTCGCACAACATCGAGAGGAACGTGTTATGGGTCGCCATGCCCCTGTTGAGACTCGTTGCTGTACCCCATCCAACCCCAAAGATGGGGTTGGTCAAGAAGGCTTTCCAGACCACGCCCCATAATTCCGTCCGACCACTTCCGTCAGTGTAGTTATCCTGAAATAGCCGAGCATACGTAGCCTGGGGAAGAAGGTCCAGAACAAGGATACATCCGACGGCCAAGAGTGCCGTGACAGCCGCCTTTTGATAGACCTTCAGATCAGTAGAAAAGACGAGCAAGACGGATGCTGATGCGGCGACGGCGAGCATTCCTCCGCGGGAACCAGTCATCAGGACCACGTAAACCGCCGCTGCGCTAAGAAGGCCGTATATGCATTTGTGCAAAATGCGCGAGACACGGGTACAGAAATAAATGCCTAACCCAAACGCCGGAAGAGCACATGCCGCAGCGTTGTTAGGGTCGACCTGGACGCCGAATAAAGTGAGCACAAACCGTTGGGTATAATTACCTGATGGTTCCATGAAAACTAGCGATAGAAGACTAAAGGCGACGGACCCCCAGAAATACCCTCCAAGAAGCATATCCCGCTGACGAGAACCGACGTCCACCGAAGCCAGCACGAAGAGAAAGCCGACCATGCCCAGCTGCGAGGCGAAATGCAGCATGGGGATTGTCAGATCAGAGGTCCAGAAAATGGTGATGATTTTATAAACGAGCCACACGACGAAAAAGGAAACGTACCAATAGAGTCGGACGTTTCTTTTGGTGTAAATATCCTTGTACAGGATGAGCAGTATGGCAAATAGGAGCACATACTTTACGACACCGCCGACTGTTGAGACTAGATAAGCCTCGAAAGGTGAGATGAAAAACAGGGCAGCGCAAAGGAAAGTTTCGAAGGCTCCGAGCCCTGAATCCGGCCATTTCTTGAAGAAGGGAAGAGATTGATTGTTCTTAGAGCGCATCGCAAGTCCTTAGGGTCCGATACAGACTCCTAGCGTTTTTGGATACGTCAAAACGCTCAGCCCAGAGAAGCTTACAGTTGTGGGCATATTCTTCTCGCTTGGGGAGGGGCATGTCCATGAACATGACCAAAGCGTCTCGAATCTCCTCAGGTGTCGGGTTCGACGGAAGCAGCAGTCCCGACGTATCGTCTATAACCACTTCGCCGGAACCGCCGACGTTTGTGGCGATTGCGGGGATTCCGTAGCTAATGCTCTCCATCAAAGAGACGGGAAGCCCCTCCATAGAGCTGACGTTAACGAAGAGGTCGCATGGGCACTCTTCGTAATAACGATGCACGGACGAATTCGGCATATAGCCCGTAAATTCAAAGCTTAATAGATGATCGAGCCGTTCTTCGGCAAGCTTTTGTATTAAGTCCTCATCCGGACCTGAGCCTATATGCGTCCACACCAGCTTGTTGGCATGTTCCTCATCGATTTCGCTCAGGGCCTCAATGAGGAGGTCTAATCTCTTCACCTTTGAGATTCCCGCACAAGAAACCAATCTGAAAATACCATCATGAGAATAGCCCTCGCCCTCGGCCTCGTTCGGCTCCGAACCAAGGTAATAAACACTGACGTTGTCAGAAGGAAGGCCTAACGGAACCATGTATTCATTCTTGTAGCGATTGAGAACAGTATGAGAAATGAATAATATCCTGTCGATGTTGGCATGGCGTTCGACGATATGCCTGAGGTCCAGGTCGGGATCCCTAAATTTCTGCACCTCAAAGGAGTGAGCGAAGGAGACGGTCTGAATGTCAGGAAACCTATTCTTCAACAAGGAAGCTGCATATGCTTCAGACATGAACCATGTCGCGAGAACCGTGCAGTTCTCCTGACCGAGCTCCTCAATCAATTTCGAGGCGGTACGGAACAATAAATAGGAGCCAGAATCGTTTTGAAGCTGAGCTTTTAAAAACTTAACGCTGAAACGCCTCTTGCGCAAAGCATCCGCGATGCAGCAAGCCGTTCCATGTAGCAATGCGCCACCGATTGCCTTTATTGCCCTTAGTCCTCCGCGAGCAGAACCAACTTGAACAACTGTAAAATTGTCAGCGTCGCATGACTCGGAATTATCATTAACCAAGTCACGAGTAACGTAAAAGATCTGTTCGTACTGCAGCGCAGCATATTTTATCTGCGAAAGCATGAACGGGGGTATCTCACGCTGATAGTTAAGTATTATGAGACGGTCTCTCACTGATTAGCCAACCTTCCAAGCCTCAAGTATCGGTCCTGAAGAGATTTAGCAGCACTGGCAATGTCATAGCCACTCTTCAAAATAGAATCTGTTTCCAAGACCCTTGGCTGACGAGCCAGCTCCATCACGACTTCTGTCCATTCGATGATATGGGAAGCGTCGTTCGGGATATAACGGACCCGGCCCGTCACGTTTGTCTCATCGGTGACGACGCCTGCGGCGGCTATGGGTGTAAGTCCATTTGCCTGCGCTTCGACGAGAGCAATGGGGAAACCTTCGAACAAGGAGGGCAGAACGAAGGCGTCCATTGCGTTTAGATAGCTCTCGGGATCTTTCACGGAGCCCGTGAGAATAACCTTGTCAGCTATCCGTCGATTTTCGATTTCTCTACCTATCGAACCGTTCTGAGATTCAGCAGAGCAACCGACCAATAGAAGACGCGCAGAACTATCGCGCCGCAGCATCTCCTCGAAAAGATCGAATATGAACGGGTAGTTCTTAGCAACTCCACCCGCACCCACATGCCCTAAACATGGTCCGGCGATTCCGTAAATAGAACGAACATTATGGCGGCAACCTTCATTGAACGTAAACCGTTTGGTGTCTATGGCGTTGGGAATGACCACGGTTCGGGGCAACAATCTATCCCCATATAGCCATCTGTTCGCGTAATTTCCACAGCCCCAAAGCTCGGTAGCGACGTGAGGAACTCTTAATTTGAAATACGAACGGTATATGCCTTTAAGAAAAGATGAAGCAGGGTAAGAATTATGCGAGTGTGCAATTCGCACGGGAACTCCGGCGCGCTTTGCAATCAGAAGCGGATAAAGGCAACGATGATTTTGATGAGCCTCGACTATAGTGTAATCACCGTCGCGAAGAACGCTATAGAGGCGTTTCCCGAATTCTGAACGCTGATTGATGAAAGAAGGGAGATGAAAAACCTTTGAGCCAAGGCGGCAAACCTTTTCTTCAAGCGAACCAACCTCCTCCGTCTGCACAACGAAGTCAAAAGTGACTTCCGACCTATCCATTCGCTCCAGATAGCCGACTAGAAACCTTTGAACGCCGCCTTGCCCCAAATTGTCTATGACATGAAGAACCCTAAGTGTCATCACTTGCCCTCCAGCACATCCGCAATGCGCTCACTCGCATGCCCATCGCCGTAAGGATTCGAGGCATAGCTCATAACTTCGTACTCGGCCTCGTCAGAGAGCAGGCGGCTGAACTCGCGGAAAATGACATCCTCCCCGGTGCCGACGAGCTTCAGCGTGCCGGCGGCCACGCCCTCGGGGCGCTCGGTGGTGTCGCGCATGACGAGCACCGGCTTGCCCAGGCTGGGCGCCTCCTCCTGGATGCCGCCCGAGTCGGTGAGGATGAGGTGGCTCGCGGCCATGAAGTTGTGAAAGTCGAGAACCTCGAGCGGGTCGATGATGTGCAGGCGGTCGAAGCCGTCGAGCTCCTCATGAGCGGCCTTGCGGACGAGCGGGTTCATGTGGATGGGGTAGATCGCCTTGGTGTCGGGGTGCTCCTCCATCACGCGGCGGATGGCGCGGAACATGCGGTGCATGGGCTCGCCCAGGTTCTCGCGGCGGTGCGCCGTGATGAGGATAAGGCGGGAGCCCTCCGCCCACTCGAGCTCGGGGTGGGTATAGCCCTCGCGCACGGTGGTGCGCAGGGCGTCGATGCCGGTGTTCCCGGTGACCCAGATCTTCGATTCGGGCTTGCCCTCGCCGAGCAGGTTCTGCTTGCTGGCCTCAGTGGGCGCGAAGTAGTACTCGCTCACGATGTCGACCGCCTGGCGGTTGAACTCCTCGGGCCAGGGACTGTAGATGTCGTGCGTGCGCAGGCCGGCCTCGACGTGGCCCACGGGGATCTGCAGGTAGAAGCATGCGAGTGCCGCGGCGAAGCTGGTCGTGGTGTCGCCGTGGACCAGCACCACGTCGGGCCTCTCTTCCTCGAGGACCGCCTTGAGCTTGAGCAGAACGTCGCACGTCACGTCGAACAGCGTCTGGCCCGGCTTCATGATCGCCAGGTCGTGGTCGGGCGTCACGCCGAAGACGCGCAGCACCTGGTCGAGCATCTCACGGTGCTGGCCGGTCACGGTCACGACGGTCTCGAACTCATCCTTGCGCACCTTCAGCTCGTTGACAAGCGGGCACATCTTGATTGCCTCCGGGCGGGTGCCGAAGACGAGCATTACCTTCTTCAAACTGGATTCTCCCTGAAGATTTAATAGATCCTACAGCTTGTAGACGTTCTCGCCGTCGCCGCAGACGTTGCGCGGGTCGATGAGAACGCGGTCGCCGAAGATGCCGGGGTTGTCCTTGACCTGTGAGTGGCCGACCATCACGATCACCATCTCCAGGCCGTCCAGGAACTCCTCCATAGAGTGGACCTGGCCGGGGACCTCGTCGCGCTCGACCCACGGGTCGTAGACCTTGACGTAGCCGGCGCAGAGGTGCTCGGACATGGACTCGAGCATCTGCAGCGTCGGGGACTCGCGGACGTCGTCGACGTTCTCCTTGTAGGTGAGGCCGTAGACGCCGACCTTCGAGGCATCCTTGATGCCCCGCTCGGCCATGACCTCGTGCGCGCGGTGCATGACGTACTCGGGCATGGAGGCGTTGGTCTGAAGGGCGAGGCGGATGAAGTTCGCCGTCTCGGGGTAGTCGCCGACCAGGAACCACGGGTCGACCGGGATGCAATGGCCGCCGACGCCCGGGCCGGGATTGAGGATGTTGACGCGCGGGTGCTTGTTCGCGATGCGGATGACCTCGGCGACGTCCATGCCGCCGATGCGGCAGATCTTGGCGAGCTCGTTGGAGAAGGCGATGTTCACCGCGCGGAAGGTGTTCTCGACGACCTTGGTCATCTCGGCGGTGCGGATGTCGGTGACGGAGATTTCGCCCTGGCAGAAGCTGGCGTAGACCTTGGCCACGGCCTCGCCCACCTCGGGGTCGTCGGCGCCGATGGTGCGGTTGTTGTGCAGCAGCTCGTAGACCATGTTGCCCGGGATGATGCGCTCGGGGGCGTGGACGAGCCTGACGTCGTCGCGGCCGGCCTCGGAAAGCAGCGGGCGCACGAAGCGGTCGATGGTGTTGGGCGACACGGTGGACTCGACGACGAGCACGGCGCCCTCGGGCGCGACCTCGAGGACGGTCTTGCAGGCAGCCACGACGTAGCACGGGTCAATCTTCTTGTCGAGCTTGTCGTAGGGCGTGGGGACCGAGACGATGTAGGTGTCGCAGACCTGGTAGTCGGTGGAGAACTTGATGCCGGCCTCCAGGGCGTCGGCGAACAGCTCGTCCAGCCCCTCTTCCTTGAAGGTGGTCTTGCCCGCGTTGAGGGTGGCGACGAGCTCTTCATTATAGTCGGTGCCCACGACCTCCACGCCGTGGGAGGCCATCATGAGGGCGGTGGGCAAGCCGATGTAGCCGAGTCCGATAACGTTAACCATTATTATCTTCCTTCCTTGAAAGACTTTATTACCTCTTCGAAGCACGACTCGTACTGCTTGGCAACGTTGTCGTAGCAATACTCGGTGCCGATGTAAGCGATGGATGCGTCCTTGAGCGCATCTCGCGTATGGGCGTCTAGGGACGCATAGCGTTCGATGCAACCGCGCAGGCCCTCAACCGATCCTGCCTGGAACAGAAAACCGTTGCCGTGCGCGACGCGCGCGATGTTGACAGGGGTGCCGTTGTCCACCACAACGGGCAGACCCGTGGCCTGAACGTCGTAGAAGCTGAGACTGCATTGCGCTGGATAGAGCGCAAGGTCAGCGACCTGGTAAAGCGCCGGTAGATCGGGGTACTTGTGCGTAGGAAGACGCAATACGCGATTCTCGCTTCGTGAGAGAGTCTCCTCGAGTTCGACGGCCTTAGAACCCGACGCGTTACCCGCAACCACGAAAACGAGTGAACGATCATCGAAGCGACTAAGCAGCGCATGCGCGAGCAGCATGCCGCCCTTGGACTCATCGAGCTTACCGGCGTAGAGGACGACGGTGGCATCCTGAGGGATGCCAAGTTTTTCACGCCCTACCGCCCTAATCTGCGCATCGGGGTGGAACAAACCTGTATCAGTGCCGAACCCAATATAGGGGGCGTTGTCCTCATCGATTCCGAGAGACTTAATGACATAGGGGTCATCCTGCACCCGGATGACCTTGAGGCCGCGCTTGTTGATTATGGGGGCGTAAATCCTGCGGTAGACCTCGCGGTAGACATTGGCGAACCTATTTCGTGTGGCCACCGTAAGCATATGGCTGTCCATTATCACCGGAAACGGCAGCTTCATCGCCCTATGGGTATAACGAAAGCCGGAAGCGCTGTCGTTACCGTGCACAAAGAGGATGTCGGGGTCAAGAGTCTCTATCTGTTTGTAAACGCTACCAGCGTAGAACGTACGTCCGCTGTAGTAGCCCATCGCGGGAACGCGCATGATCTTGACGCCGTATTTCTTGCTGTACGCTGCATCGCGTTCGACGATGCCTTCGGTTCCAAAGAAGGACGTAAGCGACTCGGGAAAGATGTCGAGGTTGGCAGCGCACACGATTGTAACGTCATGGCCGCGTTCGGCGAGCACTTTCGAGAGCACGTTGATCTGGTAACCTGCGTCGGGGTGGAAGAAGTCCTCTATCTGTAAGATTTTCATTTCAATTTCGTCTTTCGTCTATCCAAGTCGCCTGAGGTGGCTTTGCCTTGACGAGCACACCGTGAGCGAGCCACCTGATGTCGAGAGGTCTCCTTGACGGCCTAAGGCCACACAGGCGCTCAAAGCTGTTCTCAAATAGGTCGCTACCCCCAGCGATTTTTTTAAATGCGAGTGGAAATGCGTAGCCCTTCTCGCTCGGGAGGTGCAGGACCGTCTTGGACTCCCATTCGCAGGGAGTAAAGTAGCGCCCCGTCCAAATTCGTGCGATGTATGGGTTCAGCCTGCGGACAGCGGGCAGCAATCCTGCGGCCCCGGCGGCGAAGAGGAGGAACTCGTCGCCGCGATCGGAATACACGCCGAACTGCTCCATGCGTCGCTGAACACTTTCGCAGAAATCCAACAGCGAGCCCAGCTCGGCGGAGGACCCGCAGATGACCTCTCCTCCCCAGCACGTCGCCGAAGAAACCTCAAACCCCAATGCCTGGGCGGTTTGCGTCATCTTAGTCATCACTGGATTGTCATTTCTCGCATCGAGGTCATAGAACCCGACCCCCCCCCAAGGAAATTTCAGCAAACAAGCCGTCGAGGGGCTTTCGAACCCAAGTGTCCGTGTCGAGCATGAGCAGCTCGTCGTAGGTGTCCTCATCTAGTACAGCCTGCAAGGCACAGAGTTTGTAGTAGGCAAGGTGCCAGTCGACATCGCGGCTGAAGGCGAACTTGTCAAAAGGTTGATTTACGATGCGCACGCCGTCCCTATCGAGAACTTCCTTGCAGTCCCGAGGCAGCTCGATATTCGTGACGAGAACCCTATCGACGCCGGGATTCGTCTGGGCCACAGAGTGCATCGAGACGCAGGCGCACTCGAAATACTCTCGGGGGCCACCAGACTTGGAGACATTCACACCGGTAGACTTCGCCTCGTCCCAGGCGACAGACTCGACTACGCAACGTTTCATGCTGCCAACTCCTTGATTATCAATAGTGCCTGTTCAAAATCCCTGACCGCGAACGAATCGTGGCGGGAGACGGTCTCAGGGCAGCCACCTATGTCGTAGGTAACAACGGAGGTGCCACATGCCTCGGCCTCGAGGTTGACCGTGGGGTAGTTGTCCTCGGCCGTGGGGTTGAAGAAGATGTCAGCTGCGCTGTAGATCGCAGCGAGCTGCTCGCGGGAGTCAGTGCGCCCTATGCCGATTACATCCTCAGAAAGAGCATGTTTTTGCTTATCGGACACGCCCACGAGGACGATGGCGAACTTATTTGTGTCCAGCTCGTCCGCTAGTCGAACGAATTCATGAAGACCCTTTCGTTCGGTCCAAGGAGAGGCCACACCGAGCACCATGAATCGGTCGCCGATGCCGTAACGCTCACGGAAGTCGCTCAGAGTGGGTCTGAACACAGACACATCGATGGTGTTGGGGCGTACCTGAACGGGGTATTTAGCCAAGAACGACTCCCCCACCAGGTCGGCCAGCCATTGACTGGGAGTTATAAGCGTCATTCGATCGGGCTGTAAGCTCGAGAAGATGCGGCGCTTATCCTCGAAGTTTACTGCGCACGAACGTTTGGAAAATGTCTTAGGGTACCTGTTCAGTTGTGGGCAAGGTGTGCCATATCCGCATTGGCTCTTCCACTGATCGCACTTCGCGTAGGTAAAGTACGCACAGTGACCCGTAAACGCCCAACAGTCGTGGAGGGTCCATTCCACGCGGCATGCGTGCTGCAACAGCCACTCGAATAGCATCTCCACATTTACATAGTAGCCATGAAGGTTGTGCAGGTGCACAACATCGGGGGATATCTCGCCCAGGCGCTCAACCAAGCGTTTGGTCGCAGCCCTCGAATGAAAGCCAGCCCTGCCGTCTAGGCGTGTTTGGAGCGCGTCGATGCCGACATCAATATCAGTCGCAAAACGCATTTCTCTATCGTTCTGGGCAGTCCTCCCGCGCCCCCAGAACGCATACGAGTCATCGCCTTTGGCAAGCAGCTCCTCATGCTCCTTCATCATGATGCCGCCTGTTGAACCGTTAGACACTGTGTTTATGTGGGCGTAGACCGTCACGTTAAACTTCCTCATAGTAGGTGTCGGGGTTCTCGGGGTCGAAGGGCTCGTTGGCCCACATGACCGTCACGAGGTCCTCTGTGTCGGACAGGTTGGTGATGGAGTGCGTGTAGCCGGGGATCATCTCAACGGCGCGCATGTCCGAGCCGGAGAGCACGTACTCGTCGACGGGGAACGGCTCGCCCTCGGCGTCCTCCCCCACCTTCCTCAGCTTGATGCTCGCGGTGCCGGAGACCACAAGGAACCTCTCCCACTTGCTCATGTGCCAGTGGTTGCCCTTGGTGATGCCGGGCTTGGAGACGTTGATGGAGACCTGGCCGCGCTCCGGCGTGCGCAGGAACTCGGTGAACGAGCCGCGGCCGTCGACGTTGGGCTTCAGGCCGTATGCGAAGTGCCCAGGCTCGTAGTAGGACAGGAACGTGCTCCAGAGCTTCTTGGAGAAGGAGCCCTCCGCGAGGTCGGGCACCGAGAGCGTCTCGCGGCTGTCGCGGAAGCATCCCAGCAGGTAGACGATCTCGCCGAGCGACTTGACGTCGGTCTTAGGGACGTAGCAGAACCCGTCGCCCTCGACGCGCTCCAGCCCCTCGTAGCCGCAGCGGTGCTCCTGCCCCAGCAGGGCGCCCAGCATCTCGTCGACCAGGTCGTCGATGTAGAGGAGCTCGAGTTCCACCGAGGGGTCGTTCACGGTGTAGGGCCGGCCGTTGGCGATGGCGTCGCAGAAGGTGGCGACGGCGGAGTTATAGCGGGGGCGGCACCACTTGCCGTAGAGGTTCGGGAAGCGGTAGATGAGCACCGGCGCGCCGGTCCTCTCGGAGTACTCGCGGAACAGGCCCTCCCCCGCCAGCTTCGACTCGCCGTAGACAGAGCCCTCGAAGCGGCCGGACAGGCTCGCCTGCGCGGAGCTGGAGAGCATGACGGGGCACTTGTTGCCGTGGCGCTCGAGCGTCTCGAGCAGCGTCGAGGCGAACCCGAAGTTGCCCTCCATGAACTCGGACTGCTCCCTGGGTCGGTTGACGCCGGCAAGGTTGAAGACGAAGTCGGCTCGGGAGCAGTAGTCCTCCAGCTCCCCGGGCGCCGATTCGATGTCGTACTCCATGACCTCGAGCGGCAGGAGGGGCTGGTATTTCGCGCGGCGGTCCTTGCCGTCGCGGATGTTCTTGAGCGCGCAGCAGAGGTTCCTCCCGACGAAGCCCCTGGCGCCGGTGACGAGGACGCGCACCCTACTGCACCGCCTCGTGCTCGCGGCCCTCGAGGGCCAGCTGCACGTACTCGGCGGTCTTGATCTTGGCGATGGTTCCCTCCACGTCGAGCCTCTCGGTGTTGTGGGAGGTGTAGGACTCGTCTGCCTGGGTCTCCACCTCGCCGTCGACGACGAACTTGTCGTAGTTCAGGTCGCGCGAGTCGCAGGCCACGCGGTAGTAGCCGCCCATGTCCTCGGCCCTCAGGCGCTCCTCGCGGGTCATGAGGGTCTCGAAGAGCTTCTCGCCGTGGCGGGTGCCGATGACCTGGGTGCCCACATGTCCGAAGACCTCCTGGACGGCCTCGGCGAGGTCGCCGATCGTGGAGGCGGGGGCCTTCTGGATGAACAGGTCGCCGGGGTTGGCGTGCTCGAAGGCGAACTGCACCAGGTCCACCGCCTCGTCCAGGTTCATCAGGAAGCGGGTCATGTTGGGGTCGGTGACCGTGAGCGGCTCGCCCTTGCGGATGCGGTCGATGAACAGCGGGATGACGCTGCCGCGCGAGCACATGACGTTGCCGTAGCGGGTGCAGCAGATGGTGGTGCGGCCTGCGCCGTTGCGGGCGTTGGCGTAGATGATGGACTCCATCATGGCCTTGGACTTGCCCATGGCGTTGATGGGGTAGGCCGCCTTGTCGGTGGACAGGCACACGACGCGGTCCACGCCCTCGTCGATGGCGGCGTGGAGCACGTTGTCCGTGCCGATGACGTTGGTGCGCACGGCCTCCATGGGGAAGAACTCGCAGGAGGGCACCTGCTTGAGGGCGGCGGCGTGGAAGATGTAGTCCACCCCGTGCATGGCGTCGCGGACGCTCTGGGCGTTCCTCACGTCGCCGATGAAGAAGCGCACCTTGGAGGCGAGCTCCGGGGACTTCTCCTGCAGGCGGTGGCGCATGTCGTCCTGCTTCTTCTCGTCGCGCGAGAAGATGCGGATCTCGGCCAGGTCGGTGTTCATGAAGTGCTTGAGCACGGTGTTGCCGAACGACCCGGTGCCGCCCGTGATCATGAGGGTCTTGTCTTTGAATGCGGAAGTGCCTGTCATAAATTAATCCTCCACTAGTTGAGTAAGTAGTTTTTCGAGCTTGTCGAAGAACAGCTTCTTCGTGAAATAACGCTCGTAATAAGCTTTTGCGTTATTGCCAAGCTGCTCTGTGTCGGAAAGACCAGCAAATTGCGAGGCAATTCGTGCAAGGCCTTCGGCATCTTCGATATCGCAGCAGAAACCGCATTTTGCATCTTCGATTACTCGTTTGGTTTCACCTGAAAGCGCTGCCAAAATCGGTTTTCCAGCGGCCATATAAGTTGTTACTTTTCGAGGAAGGGTGTACGTGGCCATGGGGCTGTCTTCAAAAGTGACAACCATTGCATCGGAGGCACCGTAATATTTGGGCATATCCTCAATTGGCTTGCGACCGTGGAACACGATGTTATTTAGGCCTAGTTCCGAAGCCCTCGATTTACATTGCTCCAAACGTGACCCCGATCCAACAATATGAAACACAAGGTCCTGATTGTTCTGAGCAATGCTGGCGGCTTCGACAATGGTTATAACGGACTGTGCTTGTCCCACATTGCCGGCGAACGTTAGATTTATTTTTGATGAGTCGTAACCTTCGCAGGAGCACTTAGCACAGCTGGAAAAGGCGTCGTCAGCATATTGAGGTAGGTATGCCGAGGACTCACGATTAATTCCAAGACTGTTTGAAAAGTACTCGTCAAACAAAGGTGAGGTAACGGCGATACGATCAGCCTGCCTATAAATCCTTTTCGAGACAGCTGCCATCCATTTGTAAGGCAACGAGGTTTCTGAAAAACCACCGGCCGTAAGACTCACTGGCCACAAATCAAAGCAATACAACAGCATCTTTTTTTGATGCTTGCGAGCATAGACAAGACCGGGATCCACCTGCATAACGGGTGAAAATTGATACCCTAGAACACCATCAAATTCTTCATTTAGCGATCGAGCAAGCTGGTTCGCGTTATGCCAGAAAGAGATATAGTTCCTTACGCGATTTAGCGCACCTGTTTTTCTAGGGTATAAGTTGGCGCGATACACGGTCACGCCATTATGCATCTCTACCCGTTTGTTTTTACCCTGATAATCTTCGGGGATGTCTGAGTTGGGCATTCCCGTATTAGGCAGGCCGGTAATGACGGAAACTTTGTGACCCCTTTTAACAAGCTCCTCACATACATCAGAAGTGTTAAAAGGTTCCGGCCAATAGTGTTGGCAAACAACAAGTATCTTCATTAGCGTGCGCCGTCGCCAGTGCTCACAACGCCAAGCGTTTTGAGCATGATAACAATATCCATTTTGATATTTCTCGTTTTGATGTACTGGAGGTCAAACATGACCTTCTCGCTGGGAAGCAAGTCGTACCCGCCAGTCACCTGGGCAAGACCGGAGATGCCCGGACGGACCATAGTTCGGTATCGCCAGCCGTGGATGCGTTTTTCGAACTCTTCGCAGAACGCAGGACGCTCGGGGCGCGGACCGATCAAGCTCATGTCGCCCTTAAAGACATTCCAGAACTGCGGAATCTCATCCAGTCGAGTCTTACGCATAACCTTACCGAAAGGCGTAACGCGCGGATCTTCATCTTGTGCCCACTGAGCACCTCGAGACTCTGCATCGGTATACATGCTACGGAACTTGTAGATATTGAATACTTTTCCGTCTTTTCCTACGCGACGCTGCGCGTAAATGACGGGGCCCTCGGACTCGGTTTTAATCTTGACTGCAATGACCGCCATGGGAATGGCGAGTAGAATCAAGGCACAGCCACAGGAAACAATATCAAAAGATCGCTTAATAAAACGATAGAACAGTCCGCCATTAACGACTGGCTTTTCCAATTCAACAATGTCATTACCGGGTAGCAGCTTCTCCAGCACATCTGCTGGAATACCGTTTTCGGTCAACTTCGGCTCGTGTTTTCCCGCATTTTGGAGCTTAGCGGCCCTTCGCCTATCCACTTGCGCTACAGCAACAGTTGCTGTTTCTCCTATTTGATTATCTAGCACTATTTCCTTCAAACCTACGTCCCCGCCCCCGGGGATCCTCCCTGTTCCGTTAGACAGTCGCCCGCATTTAGGCGATCGCCTTTTTGAGGTTTCGCATGACACGCTGCTCTTTGGAAAGCACGGCGAGGCCAACGCGGGTGGTTACGCGTCGGCCACACAGGTTGAGCTCCAAAAAAGCCGTGCTCTTGCGTCTGTTAATGGTTTTGATAAGGCCTTCGTGGCCCAGCAGCGGACCGGCCGTCACTACAACTTGGTCACCGTCTTTTAAGGCCTCGCTCATGGGCACTACGCGGTCTCCCCTATGGGTAAAACTGCCAATGAGCTGGGCTTCTTCTTTTGCCAGCGGCACAAACTGACCGTCCTGGGAAAGCACCCGGGCAAAGTCGTCCATGCGCAGCAGATACTGTTGCACGGTGCGGGGATCTGCCGTATCGCAGATGAGATAACCGGGAAAGAGCGGCTTGGTCGTGGTGACCCATTCGCCGCGAACCTTGATCTCGGTTTGATATTGGGGATAAAAGAGCTCCTGCATGGCGCTAGCCGGCACCATGCGCTCGATGCGCTCGCGCATTACGTCTTCGCGACCGTTAATAACCTGGATCACATACCACACGAGCACCACCCCCTTGCTGTCTTACGTGTGGCTCACGGGGTTTGGGTATGGCTTCGCCAGGGCGCTTGTGCGCAAAGGCGCTCCATATTCAAACCCTGAGCCCAGTTAGACAAGCACGTGGCTCTGCCCCACCGTGAACGGTATGTATGCGTGCAGTTGCTAGAGTCGCGGACGTGTATCGCAAAAGACCGCAACTCCAGCTGGCTGCGCGCGGCACAGTCGAGCGGGTGCAAAACTGAACCGCGCGCAAACAGCTGAAGGACTGCTGCGTTTTGACATGCGATTACTGCTTCGCAATTGCTTGCGGAAATGTAAGACCGCGTTGCAATACAATGCACTGACGCATGACAGACATTATTGGAGCCCGTGGTTTTTCTGGCACCGCCGTTACGGCCGGATGCTGATCTGCCCTGTCCTTTGCGGCTTGATGGAGCCGTGAGTACAGTTAAGCCCATGTGACGTTAGGTATCCTAGCACAAGGTGACGCTAAAACGATTTAGGTCGTGCACGGCAACATTTCGTTCATTTGGCGTGCTTAGAGGGGTTATTTTGCCAACTTGTTCACATTGACGCAGGTTTATGGGGGTGCGTGGGCTGGCGTGCGCTGCCTGAATTGCAAAGCTGGCGGCGTGAATTGTTATATGAATTACGTTTGGCTAACAAACTATGTACAAAACTGGGGAGTTAGTTGCGCAACTTTTTGTGGTGCGGGCGTTGGTTGGACTGTTGCGTTGAGGTGCAATGTCTTTTCATACGAAAAAAGGCCTTCGGGAACCGAAAGCCTTTGCATTCACGATGGTGGAGACGAGGGGGATCGAACCCCTGACCTCTTGACTGCCAGTCAAGCGCTCTCCCAGCTGAGCTACGCCCCCGTGACAGGTGGATACTATAGGGGAAGTCTTTCTTTGATGCAAGGACTTTTTTGGGTTGAATCTCGCACTTACGGGTTTTCCTGGGACGGGGCAAAATAATCACTCTACGAGCGATTATTTTTATCCGCCGTCCCGATAAAACCCTGATGCGATGGCCCTTACTTGTAGAGGTAGGCGATGGCGGAGCCGGTGTGGACTTGGATTTTGGCTGCTCCTCTTACTATGTTGCTGATGCCGGTGTCGGCCAGTAAACCTAACGAGTCGTGATCTAACTCCCACTCAAGGCCGTGCTCACTGACCTGGGTGTTGGGGGCGATTGCGATGATGGAGAAGGTTTTGCCTTCGGCGCCCTGGATGGTCCAGGATTCGCCTGCGTGGAGTATCCTTGCGGTCACCTTGTCTTCGACGATCCAGACGGGGGCGTCGTCGTAGATTGCCAGTAGGCCTAGGACGCTTAGGGCCATGTCGGGGCGGCCGCCGGTGGCGCAGGTTGCTACCACTTCGGCGCCCGGCCAGCGGCGACGGATGGAATCAAGCGCCAGTGCCAGATCGGTATAGTCCTTGTAGGGGTCGTGGCGCTCTACCTCAAAATCGGTAGCAGCATTGACCAGCGCGCGGCCGGCGTCGCTTACCGTGTCGGCGTCACCAATATATACATCGCAGCCAAGCCCCGCGCCCAGCAGCGCATCGAGCCCGCGGTCCACGGCTACCACATGGTCGCACTCCCCTGCCAGCTGGTGCAGCAGATCCGCACTTGCCACCACGGGCGAGCCGCAGACCACTAATACTTTGCAAGCCACGGCTCTCGCCTATTCCTCAAACATCAGCACGCGGGACAGATCAAGGTCCTCATAGCTATCGATAAAGATGTCGCAGTTGTCGCGAACCTCGTTGCGCTCCATGCGACCCTCGGGATCATGAATACCCACACGCTTAAAGCCAGCGGCACCAGAGCTCTTAAGGCCAAAGACCGCGTCCTCAAACACCCAGACACGCTCAAACTTGTGCCCGTGGCGCTCCTCAAGACGGCGCAGCGCCAACTCGTATACATCGGGGAACTGCTTGGATCGTCCGGCCTCGCCCGTGGTAGTTACAAACTCCATGTAGGCATCGAGCCCGGCGCCCTTAAGCGCAACCTGCACTAGCTCGTTAGGCGTAGACGTGGCGATGCACATGGCAATGCCAGCGTCCTTCGCCCGTTCTAGGAAAGCAACCAAGCCCTCGCGTGGCGGCACCTTGGAGTAGCCGTCAACAAGGATCTCGCTCAGCTCGCGATAGAGCTCCTCGCCATCGGCGCCAATCCCCCACTTGTCGTGGTAGGCCTGGCACTCATCCTCCAGCGCCAGGTGCTCAAACTCGGCAACGTCCTCGGGCGTGGCGCTAATGCCGTGCCGATGAAGCAGCTCGGGCTGGGAATACTTCCAAACGGGGGTGCTATTAACCAGCGTGCCGTCGCAATCGAAAATAAAAGCGACATGGTGGGCGGCGGTCTGGGACATAAACGAACCTTTCGATGTCAAATGGTAAACATCCTGCTAAAAACGTTTTACCAAACGTCAAACTAACAATCTAAAAACCCTAATTGGTAAAACTGTCAAGAGTTTTACCATCGCAATTCTGCCAGTGGTCTAAACATGGCGCTCACCGATTAAAAGACGCCGCAAAACTACTTTCCTCCATAAAAGTAACGGACAGGTGTTATCGTAGATTCTGCCGAAAGTTCCACCGAGCACGCGAGGTGGAACGAATCATAGAACTATCGCCGTCCCTTCGATTCGTGCAGCCCTGGACCTTTCGCATTTAGTCACCAAGGCAACACGCTGCCGCGTCATGATGGGATCAAACGTGAGCGATACAAAGCTAAAGCCAACGGCAAAAAAGCCCGCTACCCGCAAGGCCGCTCCGCACGCACCGGAGCTCTCTAAGGACGATGTCTATCTGTTTGGCATTGGTATGTGGGAGCGCAGCTGGGAAAAGATGGGCGCGCACCCCGATACGCAGAACCGTACGCGCGGCTGGCGTTTTTGCGTTTGGGCGCCCGACGTAAAGAGCGTGCATGTCATAGGCGAATTTAACGACTGGGATGAAGAAGCCAACCCGCTGGTGCCCGTGCATACGAGCGCTATCTGGGAAGGCTTTATTCCTGGCGCCGAGCAGGGCCAGCTCTATAAGTACCTCATCGAGACCAACGAGGGTGAAAAGCTCTACAAGGCCGATCCGTACGCCTTTAAGGCCGAGTGCCCTCCGGGTACGGCGAGCGTGCTGTGGAGCCTGGACGGATATAAGTGGAACGATGCCGCGTGGCTCAAGCGCCGCGCCGGCCACAACCACATGTCGAAGCCGCTGAACATCTACGAGGTGCATATTGGCTCGTGGAAGCGCCACGGCGACGCGCCGCAGGGCGAGCCGGACGAATACGGCAACTACCCCGGCCCCATGGATCCCTTCCCCGCGCAGCGCGGCGAGTTCTACACCTACGACGACCTGTCGGTGGAGCTCGTGGACTACGTGCGCGACATGGGTTATACGCACATCGAGGTCATGCCGCTCATGGAGCATCCCTTCGATGGCTCCTGGGGCTACCAGACGACCGGCTACTATGCCGCCACGTCGCGCTACGGCAACCCGCAGCAGCTCATGCACTTTATCGATGCGTGCCACGAGGCGGGCATCGGCGTGATCATGGACTGGGTGCCCGGCGGTTTTTGCGCCGACTCCCACGGCCTTGCCACCTTTAACGGCCACATGCTGTTTGAGCACGAGATTCACCCCAACTGGGGCACGCATAAGTTCGATTTCGCCCGCGGCGAGGTCCGCTCCTTCTTGGTCTCCAACGTGCTGTACTGGCTCGAGAACTTCCACGTGGACGGCATCCGCATGGACGGCGTGTCCAGCATGCTGTACCTCAACTTTGGCATCGACGATCCGGGCCAAAAGAAGTTCAACAAGTACGGTACCGAGGAGGATCTGGACGCCAGCGCGTTTATCCGCCAGGTCAACTGCGCCGTGGAGGCTCACTACCCCGACGTGATGATGATGGCCGAGGAGTCCACCGCGTGGCCGCTCGTGACCTATCCGCCGCAGGATGGCGGCCTGGGCTTCCACTACAAGTGGGACATGGGCTGGATGAACGACACCCTGCACTACATGCAGACCGATTTTCCGTGGCGCCCCGGCAACCACGGCCTGCTGACGTTCTCCATCATGTACGCCTTTACCGAGAACTTTATTTGCCCGCTGAGCCACGACGAGGTCGTGCACGGCAAGTGCTCGCTCATCGGCCGTATGCCGGGCGACTGGTGGCGCCAGTTTGCCGGCCTGCGCACGCTGGCCTTCTACCAGATGACGCACCCCGGTGCCAAACTCAACTTTATGGGCAACGAGATCGGCCAGTTTATCGAGTGGCGCTACTACGAGTCCATCCAGTGGTTCCTGACCGAGGAGTACGAGACCCACAAACATCATCAGGCGTTTATCAAGGCGCTCAACCACCTGTACACCGCCGAGCCCGCCCTGTACGAGCGCGGCTACACCGACGACGGCTTTACCTGGATCGACGCGGACAACTCCAAGCAGTCCATCGTGAGCTTTGTGCGCCAGGGCGAGGACGTCGACGACGACTTGGTGATTCTGATCAACTTTGACCCGGCGAGCTACGAGAGCTTCCGCGTGGGCGTGCCGCGCGAGGGTGACTGGGAGGTCATCTTCGATTCCGACCGTCCCGAGTTTGGCGGCAGCGGCTATGCCGGTGAGGAGCCCTACACCTGCTCGAGCGAGCCCTATCCCTGGAACGGGCAGATGGACTCCATCGAGATCAAGGTGCCCGGCCTGGCTGGCGTGGTGCTTAAGCGCCGCGGTCCCAGCAGCTATAAGCCGCCAGTAGTTGAGGAGCCTAAGAAGGCCACGCGTAAGCGCACGTCGACCGTGAAGCCCAAGGCTGCGACTGCCAAGAAGGCTTCTGCTAAGGCGAAGGCAACCAAGTCCGCGGCCAAGAAGCCGGCTGCCAAAAAGACCGCAACCAAGGCAAAGTCTGCTTCTGTTAAGCCGGCCGCCAAGGACGCGTAACAAAGCCGTTACCGCTGTAATCACCCGCCCCGTTGGGGCGTAGGATACAAGTCATAACCGTTCCGGGAGATATCCCCGGGGGAAAGGAACGTATGAATAAGATCTTCGACAACAAGCAGGAGTTTACCGAGCTCTATCGCGATGCCGTCATGAGCATCAGCGGCAAGAGCGTCGAGGCCGCCAGCGACCTGGACCGCTTTAACGCCCTGGCCAAGCTCGTGGCCGAGAAGGCCCGCACTGTTGCCACCAAGAGTGACGCCCGCGCCACCGCCGAGGGCAAGAAGCGCGTGTACTACTTCTCGATCGAGTTTTTGATCGGCCGCCTGCTCGACAACTACCTGCTCAACTTTGGCGTGCGCGACATGGTCGCCGAGGCGCTCGACGACATGGGCTTCGATCTGTCCGTCATCGAGAACCAGGAGCCCGATCCGGCTCTGGGCAACGGTGGCCTGGGCCGCCTTGCCGCATGCTTCCTGGATTCCATGGCAGCCGAGGGCATCGCCGGCTACGGCAACGGCATGCGTTACCGCTACGGCCTGTTTAAGCAGGAGATCGTCAACGGCAGCCAGGTCGAGACCACCGACGAGTGGCTCACCCACGGCTATCCCTGGGAGGTCCGTCGTCAGGACAAGGCCGTGACCATCAAGTTCGGTGGCCATGTTGAGGGCTTTGAGGAGGACGGCCGCACCTTCTACCGCACGGTGGACACGCAGGACATCCTCGCCGTTCCCTACGACATTCCCGTCGTTGGCTATGCTGGCGAAACCGTCAACAAGCTGCGCGTCTGGGCTGCCGAGCCGGTCGTGGAGCACTTCGATCTGGAGGCCTTCAACCGCGGTGACTATGCCCTGGCCGATGCCGAGCGCGCCGAGGCCGAGGCCATCAGCGCCATCCTCTACCCCAACGACGCCGGCGAGCACGGTCGTCTGCTGCGCCTAAAGCAGGAGTACCTGTTTGTGTCGGCCGGCATCTACAGCCTGCTCGACACCTTTGAGAAGGAGCACGGCGAGAACTGGGAGCTGCTGCCGCAGTTTGTGGCCATCCACACCAACGACACGCACCCCGCCATGTGCGGCCCCGAGCTCATGCGTATCCTCATCGACGAGAAGAAGCTCGAGTGGGACGACGCCTGGAACATCGTGACGCAGGTCGTGAGCTACACCAACCACACCATCCTGCCCGAGGCTCTGGAGAAGTGGCCCATCGGCACGTTCTCCAAGCTCCTCCCCCGCGTGTACCAGATCATCGACGAGATCAGCCGTCGTTGGCACGAGTCGTTCGACACCACGCAGGAGGGCTGGCAGGAGCGCCTGCGCCAGACCGCCATTCTGTGGGACGGCGAGATTCGCATGGCCAACCTGTCCGTGATCTGCAGTCACAGCGTCAACGGCGTGGCCAAGATCCACTCCGACATCATCAAGAACATCGTGCTCAAGGACTTCTTTGCCCTCACGCCCGAGAAGTTCAACAACAAGACCAACGGCATCTCGCACCGTCGCTTCTTTGCCGAGGCCAACCCCACCTACGCCAAGCTCGTGACCGAGGCCATTGGCGACGGCTGGCTCAAGGACGCCTTCGAGCTGGAGAAGCTCAAGGAGTTTAAGGACGACACCGAGTTCCTGAAGGCCGTGGGTGCCTCCAAGCGCGCCAACAAGGAGCGCCTGGCCGCCTACGTTAAGGCCGAGACCGGCCTGGTTATCGATCCCAACACCGTCTTCGATGTTCAGGTGAAGCGCTTCCACGCCTACAAGCGTCAGCTCATGAACATCATGAAGGTGATGGACATCTACAACCGTCGCATCGCCGACCCCAACTTCCACGTGACACCGACGACCTTCATCTTTAGCGGCAAGGCTGCCTCGAGCTATACCTTCGCCAAGGAGACCATCCGCCTCATCAACTCCGTCGCCGAGGTCGTCAACAACGACCCGCGTGTGAACGAGGTCATGAAGGTCTGCTTTATCCCCAACTTCCGCGTGAGCAACGCCCAGCTCATCTACCCCGCCGCCGAGATCTCGGAGCAGATCTCCACGGCTGGTAAGGAGGCCTCGGGCACGTCCAACATGAAGCTCATGATGAACGGCGCCATTACGCTGGGCACCCTCGACGGCGCCAACATCGAGATCGCCGACCTGGCCGGCCGCGAGAACGAGGCCATCTTTGGCCTGACCGCTCCCGAGGTCGAGCAGCTCTGGGCATCCAACAGCTACTTTGCATGGGATACCCTCAACGGCGATCGCGAGCGTCTGGGCCGCGTGATGGACGAGCTCAAGGACAACACCTTTGCGGGTCTTTCGGGCAACTTCGAGAGCATCTACAACGAGCTCATGAACAACAACGACCCCGACCTGGTCATGGCCGATTTCCGCAGCTACGTGGATGCGTGGGAGAAGCTTACGAACAGCTACGGCGACCAGGAGACCTGGAACCGCAAGGCGCTGCTCAACACCGCGTCCAGCGGCTGGTTCTCGAGCGACCGCACCATTCGCGAGTACCGCGACGAGATCTGGCACGCGTAGCGGCGCACGCGAGCTCCCTTTGCCAGCAAGGCATTACCCGGTGGGCGCGAATAGGCTCCGCGCCCACCGCTAATGAATTTAGAAACATCGATGACAGAAGGAGAAATCGATGAGTAAGAAAGAATGCATCGCGATGCTCCTCGCAGGAGGACAGGGCAGCCGATTGGGGGCACTCACCCAAAAGATCGCAAAGCCGGCGGTTAGCTTTGGTGGCAAGTTCCGCATTATCGACTTTTCGCTCTCCAACTGCTCCAACTCGGGCATCGACACGGTGGGCGTTCTGACGCAGTATCGTCCCTACCTGCTGCATGCCTACGTGGGCTCCGGCGAGGCGTGGGATCTGGACAGCCGCGACGGCGGCGTGTCGATCCTGCCGCCGTACGAGACGCAGACCGGCGGGGCCTGGTATGCGGGCACGGCCGACGCCATTACGCAGAACCTGGACTACATCAAGGCCAACGACCCCAAGTACGTCCTGATTCTTTCCGGCGACCACCTGTATCGCATGGACTACCGCAAGATGCTCAAGACGCACATTGAGAACAACGCCGACCTCACGGTGAGCGTTATGCCCGTGCCGTGGGAGGAAGCCAGCCGCTTTGGCATCCTGACCACCGACCCCGAGGACGGCCGCATCACCAAGTTCACCGAGAAGCCCGAGAAGCCCGATTCGAACCTCGCATCCATGGGCATCTACATCTTCTCGGCCGACGTGCTGATCGAGGCGCTCGAGGAGGACGCTCTGGACCAGCGCTCGAGCCACGACTTTGGCAAGGACATCATCCCCAAGCTGCTCGGCGAGAACAAGCGCCTGTACAGCTACGAGTTCCACGGCTTTTGGAAGGATGTCGGCACCATCGCCAGCTTCCATGAGACCTCGATGGACCTGCTGGGCAACAACCCCGAGTTCGATCTGTTTGACAAGAACTTCCCCATCATGTCCAACATCACCACGCGTCCGCCGCACTACATTGGCCCGGACGGCCGCCTGGACGACTGCCTGGTCTCTAACGGCTGCAAGATCTACGGCACCGCTCGCCACTCGATCCTTTCGACCGATGTCATCATCGAGGAGCGCGCCGTGGTCGAGGACTCCGTGCTGCTGCCGGGCGCGCACGTTAAGAGCGGCGCGCACATCTGCCGCGCTATTTTGGGCGAGAACTCCACGGTCGAAGAGGGCGTGAAGCTCGGCTCTGTCGATACCACCAAGGATACGGCCGTCGTTGGAAATGACGTCGTTATCGGGAAGGGGGAATGATCCGATGATCAATCGCAAGGCCATCGGTTATATCACCGCTAACTACTCTTCGACCTACGGCAGCGTGCTGCTCAAGGACCGCCCCATCGCGTCCGTTCCGTTTTTGGGCCGCTACCGCCTGATCGACTTTCCGCTGTCCAACATGATGAACGCCGGCATCAAGACCGTCGGCGTCGTCATGCCGGGCAACTACCGCTCGCTGATCGATCACGTGGGCTCGGGCAAGGACTGGGGCCTGGACCGCAAGAAGGGCGGCCTGTTCATGGTGCCCGGCAACGCGTATGGCACCACCAAGGGCGGCATGCGTTTCCTGCTGCGCGACATCATCTCCAACAAGACGCTGTTCCAGCGCTCGGAGAAGCCCTATGTCGTGATGATGGGCACCAACATCATCTTTAACATGGATCTCAACACCATCATCGAGGCGCACGAGAACTCCGGCGCCCAGATGACCGTGGTGTACTGCAAGGCCACGCGCAACGTTGAGGACGAGACCAAGCTCGAGATTAACGAGAACGGCCGCCTGACGGGCGTGAGCGCCGGCGTCGTGTACGGCGACAACGCGTCCATGGACTGCTGTATCGTCAACCGCGAGACGCTGCTCGAGATCATCGATCACTACCAGGCCGCCGACTACCTGGACCTGCTCGAGGCACTTCAGGGCGACTTTGGCAACATCGATGTGTGCAGCTACGAGTACAAGGGCGAGGTCGTGGGCGTGTTTAGCGAGAAGTCGCTGTATCGCCGCAGCATGGACCTGCTCGACCAGACCGTGGCCGACCAGCTCTTTGATCCCGAGCGCCCGATCCTGACCAAGGCCCACGACGTGCCGCCTTCGCGCTACGCGACCGGCAGCCACGCGTGCAACTCGATCATCTCGGCCGGCTGCATCATCAAGGGCACCGTGCGCAACTCGATCCTGTCGCGCGGCGTTGTGGTTGAGGAAGGCGCCTCGGTGACCAACTCGATCATCAACCAGAGCTGCATCATCAAGAGCGGCGCCCGCGTTGAGAACGCCATCCTGGACAAGAACAACGTGGTGCCCACCAACACCGAGCTTCGCGGCACGCCCGAGAACATCCTGGTGCTGGGCAAGGCTCCGTTAACTTCCGATACCACCATCGCTCGTTAACATTGGCGTCGCATAATCGCACGTAAACTGAAGAATAGCCGCCCGGTTAGTGCCTGGCGGCTATTCTCGAATTGCAACATGGGAGACAATATGGCAGAAACCAGCAAAAAGATGCAGATCGTGTTTGCCTCAGCCGAGTGCGCACCGTTTGTTAAGACCGGTGGCCTGGGCGACGTGGCAGGCTCGCTGCCCTCGGCGCTTGTGCGCGCCGGTGCCGAAGTCATCGTGATGGTGCCCAAGTACGCCACCATCAAGGACGAGTACAAGGCGCAGATGGAGCACTTCTCCGACTTCTACGTGAGCCTGGGTTGGCGCAATGAGTACTGCGGGCTGGAGAAGCTCGAGCACGACGGCGTCACCTATATGTTCATCGACAACGAGCGCTACTTTGCGCGCGACTATCCATACGGCTTCTTTGACGACGGCGAGCGCTTTGCGTTCTTCTCCAAGGCCATCACCGAGAGCCTGCAGCACCTGCCGGCCGGCTTTGAGTGCGACATCCTGCACTGCAACGACTGGCAGACGGCACTGGCGCCCGTGTTTTTGCGCGAGTTCTACCAGGGCCTGCCGCTGTACGACCGCGTGAAGACCGTGTTCTCGATCCACAACGTGGCGTTCCAGGGCCAGTTTAGCGACACCGTGATGGAGGACATCCTGGGTGTGGCGCATATTCCGGCGGCCGCCTCGCAACTGCGTTGCGACGCCTGCAGCATCAACTACATGCTGGGCGCGCTGCGCTATGCCGATGCCATCACCACGGTAAGCCCCACCTATGCCAGCGAGATCCAGACGCCCGAATTTGGCGAGGGCCTGGACGGCGTGCTGCGCGAGCGCTCCTACGCGCTGCAAGGCATTTTGAACGGCATTGACGTCGCGGGCTTTGATCCGGCGACCGACAAGCGCATTGCCGCGAACTACACGGTTGAGGACCGCTCCGGCAAGGCCGTGTGCAAGGCCAAGCTGCAGGAAGAGCTGGGGCTCGAGGTGCGCGACGACCGTCCGCTCATGGTTATGGTCACGCGCCTGACGCGCCAGAAGGGCATGGACCTGGTCATGTATGCGCTCGACCGCATCCTGGCCGGTGGCGTGCAGGTGGCGGTGCTGGGCACCGGCGACCGCGACTACGAGGATGGCCTGCGCTACTTCCAGGACAAGTACCCCGGCACCATGGCCGCGCGTATCGAGTTCGATCCGGCGCTCTCGCAGCGCATGTACGCCGCCGCCGACATGTTCCTGATGCCTTCGAAGTTTGAGCCCTGCGGCCTGTCGCAGATCATCGCCATGCGCTACGGCACCCTTCCCATCGTGCGCGAGACCGGCGGTCTGAAGGACACCGTGCAGCCGTACAACGAGTTTACCGGCGAGGGCACGGGCTTCTCGTTTAGCAACTTTAACGGCGACGAGATGGGCGACGCCGTGTTCCGCGCGGCACGCCTGTTCTGGGACAACCGCGATGCATGGAACCAGCTGGTCACGCAGGCCATGAGCCAGGACTTTAGCTGGACGCGCTCGGCGGATAAGTATCTGGACCTGTACTTCTTTATGCACCCGGAGATTGAGAGGCCGGCGGCTGTGGTTGAGGCTGCGCCTGAGCCAGTTGCCAAGGAGCCCGTTGCTGCCGAGGAGCCTAAGATCGAGGAGAAGCCGGTTGAGGCTACTCCCGAGATAAAGGCCGAGGCCACAGCAGAGGCTGCTCCCGAGCCCGAGGCCAAGCCGGCTGCGAAGCCTGCCGCCAAGAAGACCACGACTCGTAAGACGACGGCCAAGAAGGCTACGACCGCGAAGACTGCCACCAAGACTGCTTCGACGACCAAAGCTACTGCCGCCAAGACGACCGCTGCCAAGGCAACGACTACGCGCAAGCGCACGACCGTTGCCGCCAAGAAGGCCGCCGAGACTGAAGTCACTCCCGAGGTAAAGGCCGAGGCAACGGCTGAGGCACCTGCTGTTGAGGCCAAGCCCGCGGCAAAGGCTCCGGCAAAGACCGCTGCCAAGAAGACGACCGCGACTAAGACCACCGCTGCCAAGAAGGCTACGGCTACGAAAACGACGGCTACCAAGACCGCCACGACGAAGGCTGCCGCAAAGTCGGCTGCCAAGGTCGAAGAGACGCCCGCCGAGCCCAAGGCCGAGGCAACCGTCGAAGCTAAGCCTGCAGTCAAGACCACCACGCGCAAGCGCACCACGACGACGGCCAAGAAGACCACGACCAAGGCAGCTGCTCCTAAGGCAGAGCCCAAGGTAGAGGCCAAGCCCGAGGTAAAGGCCGACCCGGCACCGAAGGCTGCCGAGGTCAAGGCTGCCCCGAAGGCTGAGGCAAAGGTCGAGCCCGCCAAGGAGACTCCGGTCTCCCCCGCCGCTCCGGCCGAGGAAAAGGCACCGTCCAAGAAGACTTCCGTCCGCAAGGCCACGTCCACCCGCAAGCGCCGCTAATCCGGACGATTAAAACTCAATCCTCAACGCAAAAGAGGGCGCCCCAACCAGGCGCCCTCTTCTTGGTTAAACTTCATATTTAAAAGAGGGCCGGTTTACTACGACAAAATGACTCTGGCCGACCTCGGCGAGTAATCGTCGAAATTAACAACGCTTCTACCTGCGGTTTTGATATCACCAAAATGACTGTGGTTTAGATCATTCAATTTATCGTAGTAAACCGGGGTACTTTAGGTTGGCTACAAATAGTATCGGTATAGGCGTTTTTGAATATCGCGATAATTTGTGTGGTAAAACGATTTTCTAGCACAACCGTTCGCCGATAGTGAACGGCTGTGGTTTATACAACTAAAGTGCAACGATATACTTAAGTACTGTGCGTTAAGCCCATGGCCCGTTGGCCATGACTGTATAGAACTGGACCGTACTATGAGATTGATTCACAACAGCCGCCTGCCGCAGTTTCGCACTCCGTTTGGCGCTGTGACCACTGGAACTTCCGTTGCGCTTTCGGTGATTTTGGAGGACGCCGATCCCAACCAGGCAACGCTTACCCTGCGCACCTGGGTCGACGGCATCGGCGAGACCCTCATCCCCATGGAGCACGAAGGCGACGGCATCTTTACCGGCGAGCTTCCGTGCCCCGAACCCTGTCTTGTCTGGTACAGCTTTATATGCAATATCGAGGGCCAGCCCGAGGTCCGCTTGGGCGCACCGCAAGGTCGCACCGGCGGCGAGGGCGTAACCTACGACTACGCCGAGGTTCCGTCCTTCCAGATTACCGTCTACAAGCACCGCGAGAACCGTCCCACTTGGTACGAACGCGGCATGGTCTACCAGATCTTCCCCGACCGCTACGCCCGCGACGAGCACTGGCGCGAGCGCACGCTGGCTGAGGTCGAAAAACCGCGTAAGGGCATTAAGCGCCGCATGGTCGAGGACTGGAACGAGCCGCCCGTGTACGAGCGTGCCGAGGACGGCTCCATTAAGACCTGGGACTTCTACGGAGGATCGCTCAAGGGCATCCAGGAAGACCTGCCCCGCATCGCCGAGCTGGGCTTTACGGCCATCTACCTCAACCCCATCTTTGAGGCCGCGAGCAACCACCGCTACGACACGGCCGACTACACCAAGATCGACCCGATTCTGGGCACCGAACAGGACTTTACCGAACTGTGCCAGGCGGCCGAGAAGCTGGGCATTTCCATCATTTTGGACGGTGTCTTCAACCACACAGGCGATGACTCGATCTACTTTAACCGCTATGGTAACTACCCCGGTGTGGGCGCCTGGCAGAGCGAGGATTCGCCGTGGCGCGAGGCGTTTACCTTCCACGAGGACGGCTCGTACGACTGCTGGTGGGGTGTGGGCAATATGCCCGCCATCAACGAGAACTCCGAGCTCGTGCGCGAGAAGCTCTTGGGCAAAGACGGCGTCATCCGCAAATGGCTGCGCGCCGGTGCCCATGGCTGGCGTCTGGACGTCGCAGACGAGCTCTCCGACGACTTCCTGGCTGAGATCAAGAAGGCAGTCCTTGCCGAAAAGCCTGACGCACTGCTGCTCGGCGAAGTTTGGGAAGACGCCTCCAACAAGGTCAGCTACGGTCATTTGCGCCGCTACCTGCAGGGCTCCGAGCTCGATTCTGCCATGGACTACCCCTTCCGCGACATGGTCATCGGATTTTTGATGGGGTACAAGAATGCCTACCAGGCAGCCAAGGATATCGAGACCCTGCGTGAGAACTACCCGCGCGAGGCTCTGTCCTGCGCGCTCAATCTGCTATCGAGCCACGATCGCCCGCGCATCATCTCGGTGCTCGGCGGCGGTCCCGACGAGTCGCAGCTGCCCGAGTGCGAGCGCAGCAAATGGCGTCTGGACGAAGGCGCAATGGGCCTGGCCAAGAGCCGCTTTTGGCTCGCGACGCTCATGCAGATGACCTTCCCCGGCGTGCCTTCGATCTACTACGGCGACGAGTATGGCCTGGAAGGCCTCACCGACCCGGGCAACCGCCGCACGCTGCCGACCAAGGAAGACCTGCACGACTTCGACACGCTGGCTATCGTCAAGAACGCCTCGGCCGTGCGCCGCGCCCTGCCGTTTATGATCGACGGCGAGATCAAAGCCTTCGCGCTCAATGACGAGGTGCTGGCCTACAACCGCACGGGCAAGGACGGCGAGTCCGCGACTGTCATCATCAACCGCAGCCTGCGCAATTCGCACCGCGTGACGATCCCGGCGCTCGGCGAATGTGCAAGCGACGTCATTAGCGGCCACGAGTGCGTGATCCACAACGGCACGGTCACGCTCGATCTGTATCCGCTGGGTTCGTCGATCATCTATCATCACGCCGAGCAACGCCTGCAGGAGCCGCTCGATCACGGCGCGGGCGTCGTGTGCCACATCACCTCGGTGCCGACCGATGACGGCAAGCCCGGCACGATCGGCGCGCCCACGCGTCGCTTTATCGACCATCTGGCCGCTATGGGCATGCGCTATTGGCAGGTCCTGCCCGTCAACCCGACGGACTTTTTCCGCTCCCCTTACGCCGGTCCTTCGGCCTTTGCAGGCAATATCGACCTGCTGCCGGAGTCGCACGAGGAGCTGGCCGCCGACTTTAAGACCTGGAAGGCCCGCGGTGGCGAGGATGCCGACCCGCTCTACACCGCGTTTAAGCATCGCAATGCCGACTGGCTCGAGAAGTACTGCGTCTACATGGCCGTCAAAAAGTGTTTTGAAGGCGAATCGCGCCATGATTGGCCGGCCAATGTCGCGCGCTACAACGAGCATTTGATCGACGACAAGCGCTTCCACGACGAGGCGGAGCTGCAGGCGTACATGCAGTATCGTTTTGACCTGGCCTGGTGCGAGCTCATGAACTATGCGCACAAGAAGGGCATCGAGGTCATCGGCGATATTCCGATGTATGTGTCCGACGATTCAGCTGACGCATGGAGTGAGCCCGAGAATTTCTGGCTGTCCGATACCGGCAAGGCGATTGAAATTTCTGGCGCGCCGCCCGACAACTTTGCACCCGAGGGCCAGGTGTGGGGCAACCCGACGTTCCGCTGGGATCACATGAAGGAGAACGGCTATCGTTGGTGGATGGACCGTCTACGTCGTGCGTTCTCGCTCTACGACCGTGTACGCCTGGACCACTTCCTGGGCTTCCACAGTTACTTCAGCATTCCCGCGGGAAAGGCCTGCGCCGACGGCCGCTGGCTGGCCGGCCCGGGCAAGGACTTGTTCCAGACTGCCTACGACGAGCTGGGTCCGCTCAACTTTATCGCCGAGGACCTGGGCTACCTGACACCCGGCGTTCGTGCCATGGCTTCGACCTGCGGTTTCCCCGGTATGGACGTGCTGGAGTTTAGCGATTACGACGTGCGTAACGGGATTCATCCCACGGCTGGCAAGATTCTGTACACCTCGACGCACGATACGTCGACGCTTGCTGGATGGTGCACGCGCTCCTTTGCAGGCGGCGACGAGCCGAGCGGTAAGGAGTTTGCGGGCAAGCTGATGGGCGACGCGCTGGCAAGCGACGCTCCCCTCGTGATGATGCCGCTGCAGGACGTGCTGGGGTTGGGCGACGATGCACGCATGAACGTGCCGGGTGTCGCCACGGGCAACTGGACCTGGCAGGCCAAAGAGGCTGATATTGAGGCGGCTGAGGATAAAACTGCACAGCTCCTGCGTAGCACCCATAGATTCTGGAGCGAAGCGTGATAAAACCCCCGATATAGGGTACAGTTACAGACGTTTGAATTTATGCGGGCAGAGCGATCTGCCCGCTTTGTGCTGAAAAGGAAGTATTATGGCGCGCTACGATTACAAGTGCTCGAGCTGCGGCAACGTGTTTGAGGTTGAGCATCCCATGTCCGAGACCCCCGAGGTCGTGTGCCCGAGCTGCGGCGCTCCGGCCGCCAAGACGTTCTCGGCCAGCGGTATTAAGTTTGAGGGCAGCGGCTTCTACAACACCGACCAGCGCAGCGGCGGTTCCAGCACCAGCGCCACCAGCGGCTGCTGTGCCAACTGCCCGCACAACCACTAACAGCTGTCTACAACAAAACGCACGAGGGCGGCCCTGCGACCAACAATCGGTCGCAGGGCCGCCCTCGTAAGTTGCGGTGAAATAAGGACTATTTGGCGGGTAGATGCCGCTAATCAATCTCTATTTCACCGCAACTTAGAAGTTACTTGTGGACTAGACGGGCGCAGAAGTGGCCGTCGTAGGAGTCGGCGTTTGTCGGGACGCTTTGGAAGAGGCCTCGGTCGTTTTGACGTACGGAGACGAGCTTCTTTGCCTGGGCAAATTCGGGCAGCTGCAGGATCTGTGCCTCGGAAAGCGGCTCTACAGAGAAGCCCTGGCCCTCGGGCGAAGCCAGGAATGCATCGATGACCTGCGTGTTCTCCTCATCAAACACCGAGCAGGTGGCGTAGATGAGCTCACCGCCGATGGCAACGCGCGGAGCGGCTTCCTTGAGCATCGTCAACTGCAACGTGGGCAGCGCAGTCGTCACGTCGTTCTCAGTCAAGCGCCACGGGATCTCGGGGTGACGTCGCATGGTGCCGGTGCCCGAGCACGGCGCATCGATAAACACCGTATCGAACAGAGCGGGCTCGCCGAGCATAGCGTCAAAGGATGTTAAAACCGCATCGAGCTCACAGGCATCGCCCGAGACGGTGCGCACACCTGTGATACCCGCCTTGCGCAGACGCGCGAGATTCTGATCGCACTTGCGATCGTGCAGGTCGAGCGCCGTATGCTGGCGCTCGTAGCCGGCACGCTTGGCCTGGCACATCATCACATAGGTCTTCGTGCCACGACCGGCTCCGATCTCCAGGCAACGGCCGGGACGAGTCGCCGCGGTAGCGATAAGCTGAGCATTCAGGTCCGACACCACGGCCGCCGCACGCTCAAACACGCCAGACGCAACCGTGACCTGCGCATCGACCGGCGCATGACAGCCCGGGAACACAGGCGCAACAAGCTGCGAAATATAGGGGTCGGATTTGGTGGCAAACGCATTCTCGTGCAGGGCGAGCGGCGCAGGCGCCAGATTGCCGGCAAAGTTGAGCGCGCCCTCGGGCGTATCGAACGACGCCATAATGCGGGCACACAACCAACGCGGCAGACCCATCAAGCGTGACAGGCGCACCAGGCGACGCTCGGATTCATCAACGTCAGAAGCCGTGGCAAAGTCTTCAACGTTATCAGCAACTTTATGCAGCACGGCATTCGCCAGGCCCGCAGCAGACTTAGCGCCGCTGCGCACCAGCTCAACACCCTGGCTTACGGCTACGCGACCCGGGGTGTGCAGGTAGAGCATCTCGAAGGCCGAGATGCGAAGCGCCATGCGAACACGCGGTGCGACCTTTTTGGGCTTATCCAGAAACTGGTCGAGCAATTCGTCCAAAACGCCCTGCGTGGCAGCAACGCCCAACGCAAGACGAGCGGCAAAAGCGGAATCGCGCTGGTCAATGGCCTTAGCCGAAGCACGGGAGGACAGTACGTCGCGCGCATACATGCCGCGACGATCGGCCTCCATCAGCACGTCGAGCGCAAGCTTGCGCGCGGGAGACAGCTTGCTCATGACAAAACACCCCACGTAAGGTCGGCGCCTTGCAGGCCAGCAGCCCAGGCAGAAGCAGCCATGGCACGCTTACCGTCGGGCTTAACCTCGAGCAGCTCAACCGCACCATCGGAAAGCCCCAGGTAAACACGCTTGGCCTTAACAAGCACCTGACCCTCGGGGAGCGATACATCAGCCGGCGCTGCATCGAGCACACGCACGGTCTTGCCGGCGATCACACAACGAGCGGGCGCAGTATCGGACGAAGCCAGCACATGGCGCACGCAATCAAGCGCCGTCATCTGCGGATCCAGGCGCATCTCCTGCTTGGAAATCTTCGCAGCATGGGTAACGAGCGTCTCATCCTGCTCGGTCCAAACAGCAGTACCATCGGCAAGCGAAGGAAGCGTATCGGCAAGCAACTTGCCGCCCAGCTCACCAAGCTCCATCGTAAGCGCCTCGGCATGCTTACCGGCAACCGAGGTGGATGCCTGAGCGCAATAAGCGCCCGTATCCACACCATGTCCAATACGCATAATGGAAACGCCTGCAGCCTCATCACCAGCAAGAATGGCACGTTGAATAGGGGCAGCGCCGCGCCAGCGCGGCAGCAGCGAAGCATGAACATTCACAATACCAAGCGGCGCCATATGCAGCACCTCATCAGGTAAAATGCAGCCATAGGCAGCCACGCAGAAAATATCAGCCTGCGCAGCCTGGAGCGCCTCAATAACCTCAGGCGTCATACGATTAGCCTCAATAACTGGCAACCCCAGCTCCAGCGCCTTGGCCTTAACAGGAGAAGGCTCAAGCTTCTTACCACGCCCACGAACAGCATCGGGGCGCGTAATAACAAGCACAATCTCGTTCCCAGCCTCAACAAGCGAAGTCAGTGAAGGCACAGCAAAATCGGGCGTACCCATAAACACAATACGCATAAAGAATGTCTCCCCTCAACAAGAGCCGAGACGGCTACAAATAACAGCGGAAAGCGAAGTCCCTAGCCATCCGCAATAACAGTCCAACAAGAACAAATATACCCAAAACCAAAGAAAGGACTGCATCAAAAGCAGCCCTCTCAACAAAGCAAATATCAGCGAAGACGCCCTTCCCTGGCCCGACGGCACCCGGGCGAAAAAGGAGCCAGGACAACGCAGTCCCCCGGGCAGGGCCCGCACATATCGTCCCGCGCGCAGTTTCGCAGCAAAGCGAGAATGTTTGAGCACGGGATGATATAGGCGGGCGCCCCAGGGACGGACGACTTACTCAGTCTCGCCCGGTCGAGCGCCGCGGGCCAGGGCGTCCTGGTACTCCTTGACGGCCTTGAGCCTCTGCATGGGCTTCAGTCGCTCAAACATCGTATTGCCATGCAGGTGATCAATCTCGTGCTGCAGGCACACGCAGAACAGGTCGCCCGTGGCCTCATAGCGAATCAGGTTGGCATCCAGGTCGTATGCCTCGACGACAACGTGATCCGGACGCTCGATCTCGCAGCTGATGCCGGGAATGGACAGGCAGCCCTCGCTAAACGGCACCAGGTTGTCGCTCTGCTCAACGATCACGGGGTTGATGAGCACATACGGGTCGTAGTCGTTCTTGTCGCTGTAATCGCAGTCGATGGTGACGAGCTGAATGAGCTCGCCAATCTGCGGGGCAGCAAGACCGCAACCGCCGTTCTCGAACATCATCTTCTTCATCTTCTCGGCAAGCGCCTCGATCGCCGGGGTGATCTCCTCGATGACGGCGCACTCCTGGCGCAGACGAGGGTCGGGCGACAGTACGATTCCGTTGGCTTCCATGGCCATCCTTTCGGGTTGTTACATCAAATCATACGCGTCGACGTCAACGCTCACGCTCACGCCGCGCACGGAGCCCACCTCTTTGAGACAGGCGTCGATATCATCAGAGACATGGTACCCTACCGGCGACTTTACAAGCAGATGGAAGCGGTAACGGTCCTTGGCTCTCTCGATTACACACGAAGCCGGGCCCAGCACCTGCGGCACGGCACTCCCCGCCCGCAAAAAGTCGGGCGCGGCGGCATGCCAACGGCGTTTGAGAAACTTCGCGATGCGCCCGATGTAGTCTTGCGCGTCGTCTTGGCTCGCCGACCACACCAAGATGTTGACCAGGCGTACAAACGGCGGATACAGGGCGTCGCGGCGCTGGCCCAGGTCGTAGTCGGTAAAGATGGAACGGTCGTGCTCGGCGACGGCGCGAATGACCGGAACCTCGGGCAGATAGGTCTGAATGATGACCTCGCCGGGGCGATCACCACGACCGGCGCGGCCTGCGACTTGCTCCAGCAGATCGTAGGCGCGCTCCCCTGCTCTAAAATCGGGCAGCTTCAACGCAAAATCGGCATTGATCACGCCCACGAGCGTGACCTCGGGAAAGTCGAGACCCTTGGCGATCATCTGGGTGCCCAACAGAACCGCACAGTCGGCGGCATCGAACTGCTCGAGTAGCTTTTTGTGCGCATCCTTACCGCGCGTGGAATCGGCGTCCATGCGAATGATGGCGACGTCGTCGGGCAGCATCTGGTGCAGTGCGTCCTCAATCTGTTGCGTGCCCAGGCCCATTTTTGCCAGATAGCGGCTGCCGCACTTGGGGCAGCGGCTCGTGGGCGCCGGATAGGGCTGGACGCGCCAGGACGAACCACAGGTGTGGCACTGCAGCGTATGGGTGCGCTCGTGGTACGTGAGGGCGGTGGAGCAATGGTTGCAGGTGGGGACGCAACCGCACTCGCGGCACATCAGGAAGGGTGCAAAGCCGCGACGGTTATGCAGGAGCACGGCCTTCTCACGGCGTTCGACAACGCGCTCAAGGCCTTCCATCAGGGGTTTTGAGAACATAGAACGGCTGCCGTGTGCGAACTCACGGCGAAGGTCGGCGATGCGGACCGTGGGCAGTACCGCATGACCGGGGCGCTCGGGCATCTCGACGCGCGTCCAAGTGGCGCCGTTGTACGTGCCGCGATGGCAGCGATCGAGCGCCTCGGCAGAAGGAGTGGCCGAGCCCAACACGAGCGGGCAGCGATAACGGCGCGCCATCTCGGCCGCCACTTCACGCGCATGGTAGCGCGGGCTGGAGCCCTGTTTGTAGCTGGTCTCATGCTCCTCGTCGATAATGATGAGGCCGAGGTCGCTGAGCGGGCAAAAGAGTGCCGAGCGGGCGCCCACGACCACGCGGGCGGCACCGCTGGCGACCATGTCCCACTGGTCCAGGCGCTCGCCGGCCGAGAGGCGCGAGTGAAAGACCGCGACCGTCTCGCCAAAACGCGAGCGAAAGCGGCCGACGGTCTGGGCCGTCAGCGAGATCTCGGGGACGAGCACGCAGGCCGAACGGCCGGCCGCCAGCACGCGCTCGATGGCAGAGAGATAGACCTCGGTTTTGCCGGAACCGGTGACGCCATCGACCAGTACCACGTCACCGTGGGCGTCCAGGCGGGCGCGCTCGATCTGTGCGAGCGCCTGTTGCTGGCCGTTGGTGAGCGCAACCGGTGCCTTACCGCTTGCCGAAGACAGCGTAGTCTGCTCGCTGCAGCCGCGCCACGCACGACGCTCCTCCACCACGACGACACCGCGTTTTTCGAGCGCCTTGATGGTGGCCGACATACTGTTGTAGAGCAGGTTGAGGTCGCGCGTCGTGACCGGACCGCACTGGAGCGCCTCGATAAGTTGGCGCTGGCGAACCGCCGTTTTGGGCGGCGTATAGTCGAAGCCCTCGGGCGTGAGCATGACCCAGCGATTTTGGATAGGTTTGACGGTGGGGCGCTCGACGGTCCATATGCCATCATCGCCCTTGACAACGCGCGGGCTTCCGCCCGGCGGCAGGAACAGGCGCAGGCACTCGGACAGGGTCGCGACGTACTCGCGGCTCATCCAACGCGCGATGCGGGCAGCCTCGGCGGTAAAGAGCGACTTGCTGAGGATGGCCTCGATGGGCTTAATACGTGCGGGGTCGAGGGCGTCGTTGCCTTGCAGGTCGGCAAGCTCAGGCGCGATGTCGACGATGTAGCCGGCGGCCGCGCGGTTGCCAAAATGGACCAGAACAGTAGAGCCGATCTGGGCTTCGTTGGCAAGGGACTGCGGGACGCCGTAGGCGAACGGTTCGGACAACGCGCGGGTCGGGATGTCGAGGACCACGCTTGCGAAGGCGGCAACGGGCTCGGGGGCGGGCTCGAGCTTGGTCTGCTCGGCCGAGCGAGTCGGCACCGCCGCAGTCTCCTCCGGTTCCGGCGAACCAAACAGCGAAAGTTGCTCGGCCATGGTCCCTTTGCCTCCCACCCCATACGTCTACAGAAACAAGAGCCCCGCTCGGGATGAACGGGGCTCGGATAGATGCGTTTGCGCAGCTACTACAGCGCCATTGTGCGGGCGCGGTCGATGCGCGCCAGACAGTCGTCGCGGCCGACGAGCGCCATGGTCTCGCCCAGCGGAGGGCTCACCATATTGCCGCAGACGGCGACGCGCACAGCCTGGAAGACCACGCGCTTCTTGAGGTCCATCTGCTCGGGCAGCGGCTCAAGCGCGGCGTCGATGTTGGCGGCCGTCCACTCGTCTACGCCCTCGAGCGCGGCCTTGGCGGCGTCCAGAATGGCACCCATGCCCTCCTTGGCCAGACCCTTGTTGACGGACTTCTCGTCATACTCAAGCGTCTCGGCCGTGGCAAAGATGGGAGCGGCGACGGTCGCGGCGTCGGCAGGCATCTTAGTGCGCGGCTTGACGATGTCGGCAAGCGCGTCGATCCAGTCCTCGCCGTACTCAACATTGCCCTCGATCAAACCAGCCTCGTGAAGCTCGGGGATCATGACCTCATCGGCAAACTGGGCATCGGACATACCGTTGATGTACTCGGCATTGACCCAGTCGAGCTTCTTGGGGTCGAAGGTCGCCGGGTTCTTGGAGATGCGGTCGAGCGAGAACTTGCTGGCCAGAACGTCGCGCGGGATGATCGTGGTCTCGCCGTCGAGCGACCAGCCGAGCAGCGCCAGGTAGTTGACGAAGGCATCGGACAGGTAGCCGGCGTCGCGGTACTCCTCCACCGAGGTGGCGCCGTGGCGCTTGGAGAGCTTCTTGCCGTCGGCGCCCAGGATCATGGAGATGTGGGCGAAGGTGGGCACGGGCGCGCCGAGAGCCTCGTAGACCATGACCTGACGCGGGGTGTTGGACAGGTGATCGTCGCCGCGGATGACGTGGGTGATCTTCATCATAGCGTCGTCGACGACAGTCGCGAAGTTGTACGTGGGCGTGCCGTCGGAGCGGAAGATGACGAAGTCGTCGAGTTCCTTGGCGTCGAAGGTCACCTCGCCGTGGACTGCATCGTGGATGACGACGTCGCCGCGGTCCTCGGGCACCTTGATGCGCAGGACGTAGGACTCGCCGGCCTCGATGCGGCGGCGGGCCTCCTCGGGATCAAGGTCGCGGCAGCGGCGCTGATAGCCCTGGAAGGGGTCCTTGCGCTCCTGCGCGGCCTTGCGGTCGGCGTCGAGCTGCTCCTTGGTGCAGAAGCAGGGATAGGCCTTGCCCTCGTCCCAGAGCTTCTGGGCGGCCTGCTTGTACAGGTCCAGGCGCTCGGTCTGGGCGTAGGGACCAAAGTCGCCACCCACCTCGGGACCCTCGTCCCAGTCCAGGCCCAGCCAACGCATGGCGCGAAGGATGATCTGCGTGTTCTCGTCGGTGGAGCGAGTGGGGTCGGTGTCGTCGATGCGCAGGATGAACGTGCCGCCGTTTGCGCGGGCGAAAGCCCAGTTATAGATAGCGGTGCGGGCGCCGCCGATGTGCAGCTTGCCCGTGGGTGAGGGTGCAAAGCGGACGCGAACGTCTGATGCCATGGAAATCTCCTCGATTGCAGGATGGATGTCTAACCGCACCAGTATAAAGCAACAAAGCAACCTCCGCACAAAGGGCACCGACCTAATCATTGGGCACTCATTGGGGACAGACTTAAATGACCAGTCTTTGGGTAACCTGTCGGCACTTAGGTAAGGCTGGCCATTTAAGTCTGTCCCCGGCTGGTCATTTAAGTCTGTCCCCAATGAGTGCCCGGCTGGTCATTTAAGTCTGTCCCCAATGAGTACCCAATGAGTAGGTGCGGAAAGGGTGTGAATGTTTGATTTACGCGCTATGATGTGCCCTTGCATAGAGAGCCCGGCGGAATGGTAACGGTCGCCGGGACACGTTTTTTTGAAAGGACAATCATGTCAGAAGAACTTCGTTCCATCCCGCCCCAGCAGGGGTCCTTTGTGTTTACGTCGGAGTCGGTGACCGAAGGCCATCCCGATAAGATCGCTGATCAGATCAGCGACGCCGTCCTCGACGCAATCCTCGCCAAAGAAATAGAGCTCCAAGAGCAGGGCTACATTGCGCCCAACGGCGTACCCGCCAACGTGGAGAACGTCCGCTGCGCCTGCGAGACCCTCGTGACCACCGGCACCGTCATCGTCGCCGGCGAGATCCGTACCCAGGCCTACGTCGACGTGCAGGAGATCGCCCGTGGCGTTATCCGTCGCATTGGCTACAACCGCGCCAAATTCGGCTTTGACTGCGATACCTGCGGTGTCATGAGCCTCATCCACGAGCAGTCGCCCGATATCGCCCAAGGCGTCGACGAGTCGTTTGAAACCCAGACCGGCGCCACCACCGACCCGATCGACCTGATCGGAGCCGGCGACCAGGGCATGATGTTCGGCTACGCCTCCAACGAGACCAAGACCCTCATGCCCATGCCGCACTACCTGGCAAGCCGCCTGGCCGAGCGCCTGGCCGCCGTGCGCCACGACGGCACCCTGCCCTACCTGCGCCCCGACGGCAAGACCCAGGTCACCGTGCGCTACGAGGACGGCAAGCCCGTCGAGGTCACGACCATCGTCATCTCCACGCAGCATGCCGCCGAGATCGAGGACATGGGCAAGATCAAGGCCGACCTCATCGAGCATGTCATCACGCCGGTCATGGCTGCCGAGAACATGCCGTGGGACGGCGCCGACATCTACGTGAACCCCACCGGTCGCTTTGTCGTGGGCGGCCCCATGGGCGACACGGGCCTGACCGGCCGCAAGATCATCGTCGACACCTACGGCGGCTACGGCCGTCACGGCGGCGGCGCCTTTAGCGGCAAGGACTGCACCAAGGTCGACCGCTCCGCCGCGTACGCCGCGCGCTGGGTCGCCAAGAACGTGGTCGCCGCCGGCCTGGCCGACCGCTGCGAAGTCGAGCTGGCCTACGCCATTGGTGTTTCCAAGCCGCTGTCGATCATGGTCGACACCTTCGGCACCGCCAAGGTCGCCGAAGCCAAGATCGTCGAGGCCGTAGAGAAGACCTTCGACCTGCGCCCGGGCGCCATCATCCGCGACCTGGACCTGCGCCGTCCGATCTACGAGAAGACAGCAGCCTACGGCCACTTCGGCCGCGAAGACGCCGACTTCACCTGGGAAAACACCGACCGAGTCGAAGAACTCAAAGCAGCCTGCGGTCTCTAATTAAGAACCGCTAAGGTCGCAACAACACACACGCTTTCAAAAGAAGTACCGCCCCCAAGCGGTACTTCTTTTTTATTAACCCGGTGGCGAAGATGAGCCAACACGGGACACGGAATAAGTCACCAGCCGATGAATTTTGCAGCACAAGCGCTTCTACCATGTATCCTTAGTCCCGAGGGGCGGGGCATAAGGTTTATCGCGAGTTCCGCACGAGCCGAAGGCCACTTAATGTGGCCTTCGTGCGAGCAGGACTGCCCGAGCAGGAAACCTTATGCCCCGCCCCTCGGGACGACGGGATAGATTAAAGGAGCAGCCATGGCAGGCAAGCCGCAAACACTAGCTACGACCTCGGCATTCGAGATCTTGGGCCCCGTCATGGTCGGCCCCAGCTCATCGCACACCGCTGGCGCCCTGCGGTGCGCCCAGGTGGCCGCCAGCCTGCTTGAGGGCCGCATCACCAAGGTCGCCTTTGGTCTGTGGAACTCCTTCGCCCACACTTACCGTGGCCACGGCACCGACCGCGCGCTCGTAGCGGGCATCTTGGGCCTCGACACCGACGACGAGAACATTAAGCAGGCCTTCGACCTCGCACGCGAGCAGGGCCTCGAATATCACTTTGACATCAAGGGCGACGACGCCTCCATCCACCCCAACACCGTCGACATCGACATGGTCGACGACACGGGCGCCACGGCGCAGGTCCGCGGCGAGAGCCTGGGCGGCGGCAAGATGCGCATCAGCCGCATCAATGGCGTCGGCGTTGACATCTCGGGCATGTACTCCACACTCTTCGTGGCGCACTACGACGTCCCTGGCGTTCTCGCCGCGCTCACGAACCTCCTCGCCTACGCTCATGTAAACATCGCCTTCTGCCGCACCTACCGCACCGAGGTGGGCGGCCAGGCCTACTCCGTCTTTGAGACTGACGGCGCGCCCGACGACACCGTCATCCCCATGCTGCGTAAGCTCGACAATGTCGATTACGCCACCTTTATTGAGCTTCCGGGTTCGGCCTCTTCGCTCTCCCCCGGTGTCTCGGCCAAGGAAATCTTCGACGACGGCGCCCAGCTGCTCGATGCCTGCGCCGAGCTGGGGCTCAACATCGGTGCCGTCATGGCCGTGCGCGAGGCGCGCCTGACCGGCGAGGCCCACGCCGTCGCCGCCATGCGCCGCGTGCTCGAGGTCATGCGCGACGAGACCACAGCGCCCATCGCCAACCCGCAGCGCTCGCTCGGCGGGCTTATCGGCGGCGAAGCAAAACTCGTCGATGCCACCGGCCGCAACAACCTGAGCTCCAGCTTAATGGGCACCGTGCAGACCGATGCCGTGGCCCGCGCCATGGCCGTGCTCGAGCGCTCCGCCACCATGGGCGTGATCGTCGCGGCCCCCACGGCAGGCTCTGCGGGCGTCGTGCCCGGGTGCGTGCTGGCGCTGGCCGAGCATCTGCAGCTCGATGACGAGCAGGTCATGGATGCCCTCTACTGTGCCGCCGCCATCGGCCTCAACCTCACCACGAGCGCCTGCGTCGCCGGCGCCGAGGGCGGATGCCAAGCCGAGGTGGGAAGCGCCGCCGCCATGGCCGCCGCTGCACTGGTTCAGATGCTGGGCGGCACGCCGGAGCAGGCGCTCGACGCCAGCTCCATCGCACTAAGCAACCTGCTTGGCCTCGTGTGCGACCCCGTGGGCGGCTTGGTCGAGGTGCCCTGTCAAAACCGCAACGCCATCGGGGTGGCTGCGGCGTTTAGCTCGGCGCAGCTCGCTCTAGCCGGCATCAAGAGTCTGGTGCCCTTTGACCAGATGGCGCACGTCATGCTCTCGGTAGGCCACGCCCTGCCGGCAACGTTGCGCGAGACGGCCAAGGGCGGTATCGCGCAGGCCCCGGCCGCGCTTTCGGCCTGCGCCAAATGCGGCGTGTGCGGATAGCGTTCAAACGCACCTATTAGGTGGGACATTTGTCCCACCTATCGCGAATGGCACTGTTTTCATGCCACAAACAGCGGGGCAGTCGCTATAATGCAAGCCCAGTAAAAACACGATGAGCCGCAAGGCGAAACTCGAAGGATATGCATACGATGTCGCAAAACGACCGCACCCAACTGATCCCCGACCCGCAACAGCCCTCCAGGCCTGCAGGTGGTGTCCAGTCGCCGCGTCCGATTGCACCAAACCACAGTCAGCAGCGCGGTGCGTCAAACGCCTCCCGGCGCCCGGGTCAGCAGCATCAACAGCACGCCGCAAACGGCAACACGCCCAGGCAAGCGCCGTCGCACACACGCGGCAACCACAACGCCGCCCAAAAACCGAACAGCAGCAAAAAACTCGGCGGAAAGACGACCCTCTTTGTGGTCCTGGGTCTCGTCGCCATCGTGTACATCGTGGGCGTCGTAGCCTTCTCGCAGGTCGCCTACCCCAACACCACGATCGCCGGCGTCGATGTCTCGTTCTCAAACGCCTCGTCTGCCGCCACCAAAGTCAACTCGGCATGGAAGCATTACAAGCTTACCGTGTCGGGCGACGACTTTAGCTGGACCTACCAGCCCGAATCCGACGAGCCTATCGTCGATGGCGAGGCCGCGGCACGCGAAATCATCGAGGCCAACGAGCCGCTGCTCTGGCCCTCCCGCCTTATCGCTTCGCTCACCGGCAAAACCGATGCCGCTGCCGAAAACAAAACGATCGACCTCGATAAAAAGGTCGATCTGTCCATGCTTTCCGACGCCTTTGACCAAAAGCAGTTCGAGGAAGACTTGGGCAGCGCCATCGACGCCTTTAACGAGGGCCGCACGGGCACTTTTGAGGCCGCAAGCTCCTATGACGATGAGGCCGGCAAGTTCACCGTGGAGAAGGCCCGCTCCAACGAGAAGCTCAATCGCGAGCACGTGATCAAGTATGCCGAGCTCGAGCTCGCATCGCTGGCCGAGTCCGTCGACATCACCACGATCGGCAACGATGCCTACGAGCCCCTCAACGGCACGTTGACCAACGACCAGATCCAGGCCGCATGCGATGCCGCCAACAACTTCCTGGGCGTCAACGTGAGCCTCAAGCTCAATGGCGAGGAGGCCGGCAAGGTCGACGGCAGCTCGGTGCTGCAGTGGATCAGCTTTGCCGACCCGGCCAACCCCACGCTCGACACCTCCCAGATCAGCAGCTGGGCGGCCGAGCTCGCCAACAGCTTTAACACCGTGGGCACCACGCGCTGGTGGACGCGCGCCGACGGCAAGGAGTGCGTCGTCGAGGGCGGTGACTTTGGCTGGTCCATCGACAGCAAAACGCTCGCCAAGCAGGTCGAAGACGCCATCAATAACAAGCAGACCGGCGATATCGAGATCTCGTATTCCAACAAGGCCGATACTTTTACCGCCAAGGGTGAGCCCGACTGGAAGGCTTACATTGACGTCGACCTTTCCGAGCAGCACGCGCGCTACTACGACGAGAGTGGCAACATCGTGTGGGAGGCCAACTTTATCTCGGGCAAGCCAGGCGAGGACGCCACCCCCGAGGGCGTATGGCAGATCAACAGCAACGATGGCGGCACCACGCTTATCGGCACCAAGGACCCCGAGACCGGAAAGCCCAAATACGAGAGCCCGGTAAGCTATTGGATGCCGTTTGAAGGCAATATGGTCGGATTCCACGATGCGACGTGGCAAAACGACAAGAGCTTCGACGATCCCAACTCCTACAAGTGGTGCGGCAGTCACGGCTGTATCAACCTGCGCCTGGCCGATGCCAAGGCTCTGCACGACTGCATCAAGGTCGGCCTGTGCGTGGTCGTGCACTCGTAGCACATCGCGCGCAACACAACAAAGCCAAGCGACACGTACCTTTCAATGCTGAAAGAAACGCGTATATGCGCCCGCCCCAATCGGTGGGCGCATATACTTATCACGGTTCACTCTATAAAGGAGACGCTATGCCGAATGTCCCCACCATCACCCCGGGCCCGGACAACACCGGGCACACGCCGGAAGGTGCTACCGAAACCCTGCCGCTCATCACGAGCGTTCATACCGCACAGCAAAACGGCACCGAGCAAGGTGGCGCCGGGATATCCGCCGACGAGGCCTACGCCAAGCTCAAGGTCAAGCGTGCCGAGCGCCGGCATAAAAAACTCGTCCGCCGCGGCATTGCAGCAGGTATCGTCGGCGGCATTATCCTGATCGCCATCATTGTGAGCTTTGTCCTCAATGCGCAGCCGCAATCTGCAGGCGGACCCGTGACCGACATGGTCATGGAGGGCACGTTTACCACAACGGTCGAGGCGAAAGGCCAACTCAAGCCTATTTCGGCATCGGTCGTCTCCCCTTCCGTCGACGGCACGGTGGCACAGATCAACGTGCAGGCAGGGCAGACCGTCAACGAGGGCGACGTGCTCATGACCATTAAAAACGACGAACTCGATAACGCCGTTGCCGAGGCGCAGCGCGCGGTCGCCGCCGCCCAGGAAGATCTTAACAACGCACAGAAGGCGCTCGCCGCCGCCCAGGCCGCGCCGGCGATGGACGCAGATGGAACAGCCGTCCCAACGGACACCTCAGCCGACGCGAGCGCCGTCTCGAGCGCCCAGCGCAACCTGGCCTCGGCCCAGGCAACGCTCGAGCAGGCAAATGCAAAGGCGGCCGAGCGCACCGTGAAGGCCCCTAGCTCGGGCAGCATCGTCGAGCTCAACGCCAAGGTGGGCGCCACGGTGGCCGGCGGCGTGGTCATGGGCGAAGGCGACACAAGTGGCGGCAAGCAGTGCATGCAAATCGCCGACCTCTCCAAGATGAAGGTGACGGTTCAGGTGGGTGAAAAGGATATCGCCAAGATCGCCGTGGGACAGAGCGCCAATGTAACCTATCCCGCGTTTCCCGATATCGTGAGCCAGGGCACCGTCACGGCCATCGCCTCGGTTGCAAATGTCGACGCTAGCTATGGCGGAAGCGGCAGCGTGACCTTTAACGTCGACATCCTCATTGAGGCTCCCGACAGCCGCCTTAAGCCCGGTATGACCGCCGAGGTATCGGTTGTGACCGAGCAGCTCGACGACGTGGTCATGGTACCGACCATGGCACTGATGACCGAAGACGGCGAGAACCACTACGTCAACCTGGCCACCGATGACGAGGGCAAGGAAACGCGCCGCGTGAAGGTTACCGTGGTGACGCAAAACGACAACGACGCCGTGGTCGGCAAGACGCAGGTCAAGCGCGATGACCAGGGCAACGAGATTAACCCGAACGTGCCCGTCACTAAGCTGCGCGATGGCGACACCCTCGTTATGGATACCGGCTCGGACATGACGGCAGACGGCGGCGATAGCATGTCTGCCGACGAGGGCATGTAATGCGCCCCGTCATCGACATTCGCAACGTGCACCGCATCTTTGAGAGCGAGGCCGGTTGCGCGCATATCCTGCATAACGTGAGCCTGGCGGTGAACCCCGGTGAGTTCGTCGCCATCACCGGCCCCTCGGGCTCGGGCAAGTCGACGCTCATGAACATCCTGGGCTGCCTGGACAAGCCGACGGCAGGCGACTATTACCTCCAGGGCCTCAACGTGGCGGAGCTCGACGATGACGAGCTCACCGAAGTCCGCGCGCTGAGCATTGGCTTTGTCTTTCAGAGCTTTAACCTGCTACCGCGCCTTTCGGTCATCGAAAACGTCATGCTGCCGCTGTCGTATACCAACGTGCCGCGGACTCAGCGTGAGATGCGCGCCGTGCACGCGCTGCAGGCTGTCACGCTACCGGTCGATCACTGGGACCATCGCATATCAGAGCTCTCGGGCGGACAGATGCAGCGCGTCGCCATCGCGCGTGCACTCGTCAACGACCCGCCTATCATTTTGGCCGACGAGCCCACAGGAAACCTTGACTCTGCAACCGGGGCGCTTGTCATGGAGACCTTCCATAAGCTCCAGGAGCGCGGCAAGACTATCGTGCTCATCACGCACGATCCCGGCATTGCCGCCGAGGCCGACCGCGCCGCGACCATTCGCGACGGGCGGATCCACGACGGTGCGTATATCGCGAATACGCCGCATACGCTACACGGGGCCCTGGACGCGCTGCCAACGATTTCCGCATCCACCGACCTGCCGAAAGGAGCGAAGGCATGAGTACGCGAGATCTTGTCCAGGAAGCCCTTCACTCGCTCGAGGCCAATAAGGGACGCAGCCTACTCACCATCTTGGGCATCGTCATTGGCATCGCATCCGTCATCGCCATGACGTCGCTCATCGGTGGCATTCAAAACAGCCTGGTCAACAGCCTGGGCCTCAATGCGGCGCGCATGGTAGAGATCTATTCGTCCCAGGAGCTCACCGATTCGGATGTCGAGAAACTCCGCAAGATGATGCCGCAGATTGAGCAGATCGGCATCGTAGACAGCGCCTATACCGAGTACAAGGCCGGTGACAAAAGCTATACCGTCATGGCGCAGGGCGTCGACAGCGACATGCTCGACGCGGTGGGCGCCAGCAAGCTCGTCGCGGGGCGCACCTACACCCAGACCGAGTCCCAATCGGGCGCACGCGTGGCGCTCATCAGCCGCGGCGGCGCCGATCAGCTGTGCGGCAACGAGCAGGACGCGCTGGGTAAGACCATAAAGGTGTCCAACGGCGAGGTGCAAATTGTCGGCGTCATCGACGGCGGCAACGACTCCATGGGCTCCCTCACGCTGTATATGCCGCGCGAGACCATTGCCAGCCTCTTTGGTGACGAGAACCCCTCATTCCCCAGCGTGACGGCGCTCGCCGTCGAGGGAACCGACATGGATGAGCTCTGCAAAACGATTGAATCCAAGGTGCGCAGTATGAAGGGCATTGCGGACGACGATGAATACGACAGCGTATCGGCGACCTCGATGAAAAGCGCCATCGACGCCCTCAACTCCTTTATGGGCGCCTTCTCGCTCATCATGGGCGCCGTTGCCAGCATTTCGCTGCTCGTGGGCGGCATCGGCATTATGAACATGATGCTCACCAACGTGACGGAGCGCATCCGCGAGATCGGTATTCGCCGCGCGCTGGGAGCAAGCCGTCGCGACATCACCGCGCAGTTTTTGGCCGAGTCCTCGGCGCTCTGTATCACCGGCGGCATTCTGGGCGTCGTAATTGGCTATCTGCTGGCCTGGGGACTTACGTTCTTTGCTGCCAACTCGGGCATTATGAGCGAGTTCGGAGCCAGCGGAACGATTACGCCGAGTTTCTCGCTTACAACCGTTTTGCTCGCCTTTGCCGTATCCGTCGGCATCGGCGTCATCTTCGGCTTCTACCCCGCCCGCCGAGCCGCGAAGCTCGACCCCGTCGAGTGCCTGAGATATCAGTAATACGCAATCCCAAATACGCAACAAAATGGGCCCGTGACCGCGCCAAATTGCAAGGTCATGGGCCCATGTGTTTTCGAAGACGCGAGCCTGAGCTATCCGAGCTTAGATTCCAAGCTCGACAAACCGTTGAGGGTCAGGTCGTTGGCGACCGCCGATACGCGCTCAATGGGAACCGAGCCGTCGGACAGTGCCCAGGTGCGATAGATGCCGATAATGCCCGAAAGCAAGAACGCCAGGTAGTAATCGAACATCTCGTCTTTAAGGCCCTCGGGCAGCAGACCGCGCTCGGCGATCTCATGCTCCAGCGGCACACGAAGGCGAGCCATAAAGTCATCGAGCGGAATGTTTTCGATGAGCTGGCGATTGAGAACCAGGTTATTGCACAGTGCCTCGTTAACGGTTTTGAAGAAGGTCGCCGCCGCGCCCAGCGCGCGCTCGTTGGTGTCACCGCCCATGGAAGAAAGCGTCTTTTCGACCGAGTCGACAATCATCTCGACCACATCAACGGCAATGGCATCGAGCAAGCCATCGACCGTACCAAAGTGCACATAGAAGGTCTTGCGGTCGACATTTGCCTCGCGCGCGATGGCGCTCACCGTAATATCTGCCAGCGGCTTTTCCATGAGCAAGTGCTCAAAGGCAGAAAGGATGGCGTTGCGGCTGCGAACGATGCGGCGGTCAAGACGCGGTTTGCTGGTGGCCATGGGCATGTCCCTTCAATATGCGAGCATTCATCAACAGATGAGAGTTAATCTACGTAAGAGGATTATCCCCCATACAGTACAAAAATGCCCTGCATCATAAAGAGTGCACGACTGCCCTACTACGCCTTGGGATGCTTTTTCTTGTTGAGTGCCGACGGAGAAACGCGAATACCGTCACCCGTCTGACGCACATAGGCCTTACGAGCCGGCTTAGAAGCCGTAGAAGCCTTCTGAGCACGTTGCTTAGGGTCAACGGTAACCTGGGATGCAAGATGAGCTTTAGCGGGCGCAGACGGCGCCTGAGGCGTGCGACCGAGCTTACGCATCACGCGATCCCAGCGTGCATGGATGCTCTCATTGTGAGCGCTCTTAAGCCCCAGCAGGGGCGCGGCCAAAATGGTCGGCGCGATAAACGTGATGAGTCGCCACAGCAAATAGCCGGCGGTCGAAGCCGATCCAAAGAAATGACCCAGGAACAAAGCGAAACCGCCCTCGGCGCCGCCAGTGCCACCGGGCAGCGGAACCGCGGAGCTCAGCAGCTGCACAAAGGCGCTGGCAGCCATGACCGAGAAAAAGTCGACTTCGTGGTGGCCGAAGGCAAGCATCAGGAAGTACGGTACCAGGTAGAAAAACGCGAGCTGCAGCATGGTGATAACCACCGTGAGCAGCATGGACGAAAAGTGACCGGCCGAAAGCTTGAACTTTTCGGAGAACGAATAGATCTCGCCGTCGACAAACGTGCGCCAGCCTTCGATCTTGGTGGCGGAAACACCCATGCGCTCAAGCCAATTGATGATGCAATGGGCGAGGCGCGTAACGGTTTTGGGCATGAGCGCGACGGCGAAGATGCCCAGCAGAATGCAGCAGTGGCCGCCAAAGCTAAAGACGCACAGCAGCGTCATGTCGCCATAGCGCTCGGCGAAAAACGGCATGCGGGCGAGCAGCAGGATAGCGCCCCACGCTACGAGGCCAAACTGGTACACGATAAAGCGCGTGAACTGCGTGGCGCCAGCCTCACCCACATTTTGACCGGCCTTGGTCAGGCGGTAGATCTGGGCAGGAGTCGAGCCCATCATCATGGGCGTCAGATTGCCAAAGAAGATGCCGCTCGCCTCGACCGAAATCAGGTCGCGGATGCCGACGGGTGAGTTGGGATCGAGCCAGACGGCGATCGCGTACGCCACGATGCCAAAGAACAGATACATGAACATACAGAAGCACGCTACGAGAAGCCAAGACATCTGTACGCTGGCCATGGCGGCCCAGAACTGCCCCATCTGCCCGGTCACAACCAGATAGACGATATAGCCCACCAGCACGACGCCGATAAAAATGGCGCCGCGACGTGCGCTCTTATTGTCATCGCCGCCCGAGACCTCAACCTCGACCTGGGGCTTGGATGTATGCTGAGAGGACTCCGTCATGAGGCTCCTTCTAACAGTCAAAATATCTTGGTTATTGTACCCGTAAGGGCCATAAGGAGAACGTAAAGCTCTGGTTCAAACGGGAATTGCAGACGGTTGGTTCGATAATAAAAAACCCGGGCTTCCGTGAGAAGTCCGGGTATCAGATGCGTGGTAGCCCGTACCAGATTCGAACTGGTGATCTCCGCCTTGAGAGGGCGGCGTCCTAAACCGCTAGACGAACGGGCCATAAGCCTCAGCAGAAAAGAAGTGGTAGCCCGTACCAGATTCGAACTGGTGATCTCCGCCTTGAGAGGGCGGCGTCCTAAACCGCTAGACGAACGGGCCACATGGCATCTGCACTGCCGTGCTGCGAGGACATATATTACGGGACAAAAAACCCAAGCGCAAGAAGAAATTCCAAATTGCCGAAAAATTGTCGGCAGGTTATGGATGCCGCAGGTCAAAAGGGTAGCGTTGATTTTTCTGGGACGGGGATTAAAAAATCATTTAGCTACCCTGCAACGTGAACGTTTACGTAAAATGATATTTTAGACACGTCCCAGAAAAATCATTCCAGGTTGAGATAGGCCAGAAGGACTTCTCGGGTGTTGGGAATGTTGTGTTCGATCACGGCGTCGAGGGCGGCATTGAGGAACTGTCCCAGCTCCGGTCCCGGCTTGACGCCCGCACGAATCAGGTCGCCGCCGTTGATAGCGAGCATCTTGAGCGTATAGGGCTCCCTCGCCGCCAGCAGCTCGTGCACGAGCGCGCGCATCTCCTCGATCGTCTCGACGTAATAGAAGCAAGATGGAGCCTTGCCGAGTGTATCGGCACGCTTAAGGTCCATAAGCTCGTCCATCAGCCGCGGCGTGTCGATACCCTCGCCCGAAAGAGCGCGCATCATATTGAGCAGACAGGAGCGCTCAGGGCGCAGCGGCTTGTCGTGGTATTTGATCAGCAGGCACACGTCGCGCACCAGACCGTGCGAAAGCGCCAGGCGATCCATAATGGCGCGTGCCTTCTTGGCGCCAAGCTCGGGATGACCGTAGAAGTGGCCACTGCCGGCATGATCGACCGTAAAGCACTCGGGCTTAGAGACATCGTGCAAAAACGCCGCCCACATCAGGCTCGAGGAGGGCGCAACGCCGTCGCACAGCGCCAACTCCCCCGCCACCGTCAGTACGCGGGCGATATGCTCGTACACGTTAAAGGCATGGTAGACGCTACGCTGGTCGAATCCACGACCCGCAGCAAGCTCGGGCACGGAGGCGCAAATAAGCTCGGGATAGCGCAGCATCGCGTCTCCCCCATGGCCGGTCGAAAGAATGCCCTCGAGCTCAATACCCACGCGCTCGCGCGCCACAGCATCGAGCAGCGGCGCACACTCGGCAAGGGCAAGCTTTGTCTGGGGCTCGATCATAAAGTCCAGGCGGCAGGCAAAACGCACCGCACGCAGCATGCGCAGCGCGTCCTCGTTAAAGCGACGCTTGGGGTCGCCGACGGCACGGATCAGCTTACGTTCCAAGTCGCCCTGACCGTCATAACGGTCAACAAGACCGCGCTCGGGATGCCAGGCCATAGCGTTGACTGTAAAATCGCGACGCGCCAGGTCGTCCTCGAGCGAAGCCGCACGCTCCACGCTCTGGGGATGGCGGCCGTCGGTATAAAAGCCATCCAGGCGGTACGTGGTGACCTCGATGCGCTCGCCATCGCTAATGGCCGTGATGCCGCCGAATTTAATGCCCGACTCCACGACCGCAATACCGGCGGCCTCAAGCGCCACCTTAGACTCCTGCCACAGGCCGCTGCAGCACATGTCCACATCGTGGCTGGGGCATCCCATCAGGGCATCGCGCACCCAGCCGCCCACGTACCAGGCCTCAAGACCGGCTGTCTCGAGCGCGCGCAGCACTCGCAGGGAGGCATCGGTCGGCTGCGTACCGTTGAGCGAAACATTGCACATACCTGTGGCCTCCTGCGACTATCAAATTGGTTGTCGATTGCGTCTGCAAGAAGTCTAGCAAGAAACAGCCTCCCCTGCACACGCAAGTCCGATAAACAAAAACGCATCCGCCCTGTTCCCAAGACGGATGCGAACTACTCGAAATAGTCAAGCTTTACGCCGAAGTTAGCAAACCTGACGGATAGCGATGCCCTTCTTATACTCCTCGACCTTGGCAAAGTCGCCCAGGCCCGGGCACTCGACCACGTTGGCGCCAGTGGCCATCGACAGACGCAGAGCGTCCTCGACGCGTTCGGGAGCATCGTGCCACACGGACAGGAAGGCGGCCAGCGAGGAATCGCCCGCGCAGACGGTAGAAAGCAGGTTGACCTCGAAGTCGCGCTTGGCAAACCAGATGTGCTCGCCGTTGGAGAAGTACGCGCCGGCGCCGCCCAGGGTCAGCAGCACGTTCTTAGCGCCCTTGACGTGAAGCTCGGCCATAGCGCCCTTGACGGACTCATCGTCGCCACCGCTCACCTTAATGCCAAAGATGTCGAGCAGCTCATCGTCGTTGGGCTTAATGAGCAGCGGCTCCATGGCAATGAGGTCGGCCAGCTGATGGCTCGAGATGTCGAGCACGAACTCGGCGCCCTTGGCCTTGACGCGACGCAGGACCTCAGCCAGGAAGCCCTCGGAGGTGTTGGGGGGCAGCGAGCCGCTGATGACCAGGCAGGTCATGTCGTCGAGCGAATCGATGAGATCAAACATCTCCTGCTCGTTGGCCTCGTTGATGGCGGCGCCGGCGTTGACCATGTTGTACTCGGTGTCGGGACCAGCGTTGAGGAAGACGTTGACACGCGTGATGCCATCGGTCCAGACGGGCTTGACGGGCACGCCCAGGGCCTCGGCGCCCTTAACGATGAACTCGCCCGAGAAGCCGGCGAAAAAGCCCAGAATCGTGGTGTCGACGCCGTAGTGATCGAGCGTAAACGAGACGTTGAGGCCCTTGCCGTTGGGGGTGTAGACCGCGTTGCGGGTACGCGTGACAGTGTTGGCGGAAAGGCCGTCGCAGGAAATGTTATAGTCAATAGCGGGATTTGCAGTGAGCGTGTAAATCATGAATGTTCCTTTCACGAAGCAACGTGTTAGTGAAAGTATATTCCACGCATCCGTAAAAGGCTATAGCAACTCGGCGAACGGTGTGTAACGCGTGAAGGACGGCGCAATCCGTCACTCCCTCACGATAAAAAACGGCACCCCGGAAAACCGGGGCGCCGTATGCGCACGAATATGTCGCGTTTCGCTTACTCGCGATCGAGCTTACGGACGGCAACGCGCTTGCTGTACTCGTCGACGTGACCAAAGTCGCCGATGCCGACGGACTCGGCGACGTTGGCGCCAGTGGCCATAGCGAGCTTCATGGCCTCCTCGACGTTGTCGCGATCCCTGTACCACTTGTGCAGGAACGCAGCGAGGGTGCAGTCGCCGGCGCAGACGGAAGAGACCAGCTTGATGTTGAACTCACGCTTGGCGTACCAGATGTCCTCGCCGTTGGAGAAGTAGGCGTCGCCGCGGCTACCACGGGTGAGCAGCACGTTCTGGACGCCAGCTTCGTGGGCGAGCTTCATGGCAACGCGGACCTCGTCGTCGGTGTCGACCGGAACACCAAAGATGGCCTTCATCTCGTGATGGTTCGGCTTAATGAGCAGCGGCTTCTTGTGAGCGAGCTCCTTGAGCTTGTCGGAGGACAGGTCCAGGACGACGTCGGCGCCACGGGCCTGAGCGTGCTCCATGACCTGGGCCAGGAAGTCGGACGTGGCTTTGGGAGGCACGGAGCCAGAGACGATCAGGCACTCAAGGTCGCCCGCGGTGTCCAGGATGTTGTAGAGCTCCTTCTGGTGCTCCGGCGTGATCGGGGCGCCGGGGTTGAGGATGCCGTACTCATGCTGGCCATCGTTGACGTAGGTGTTGATACGCGTGATGCCATCGGTCCAGACCGGGCGGCACAGGCAACCCAGGTTCATGACCTCCTCGACGATGAACTTGCCCGTGAAGCCGGCGAAGAAGCCGAGCGCGACGGTGTCGACACCCATCTTCTTAAAGGCGAAGGACACGTCGAGGCCCTTGCCGTTAGCCGTGTAGCTGGCCGAGCCGGTGCGGACGTTCTCGTCGGGCTCGAGCGGAGAGCTCGAAACCGTCATGTCGACAGCCGGATTAGCGGTTAGCGTGTAGAACATTTACAGTACCCCCTGTATACGTGAGGGCCGCGTGGCCGGCCCATTCCAGCCACGCGGTTACCTCTGATACCAAATTAGCGAGCGGCAGACTCGAGCAGCGCCTTGACCTCGGCGGCGGTGTTGCAGGCGAGCGCCTTCTCGGCGAGTTCGTCGCACTCGGCCTTGGTCCACTGGCTGATGGTCTTGCGGGCGCGCAGGATCGACGGAGCGCTCATCGAGAACTCCTCCAGGCCCCAGCTGATCAGCAGCGGCTCGAGCAGCGGATCGGCAGCGGCCTCGCCGCACATACCGACCATGATACCGGCCTTCACGCCGCTCTCGATGATGTTCTTGAGCGAGCGGAGCACGGCGGGATAGTAAACCTGGTACAGGTTGGAGATGGTGTCGTTGCCACGGTCGGCGCACATGGTGTAGCCGATCAGGTCGTTGGTGCCGATGGAGAAGAAATCGGCGACCTCGGCCAGGCGGTCAGCGAGCAGAGACGCGGCAGGCGTCTCGACCATGATGCCGACCTCGATGTTCTCGTTGAACTTGCGGCCCTCTTCGATGAGCTCGGCCTTGCACTGCTCGACGAGCTCCTTGACGGCCACGACCTCCTCGACGCAGGTGACGAGCGGGATCATGATCTTGACGTCACCGAAGGCGCTGGCGCGCAGCAGAGCGCGGAGCTGGACCTTGTACTGATCGGGGTTGGCCAGGCAGTAACGCACGGCGCGGAAGCCCATGAAGGGGTTCTCTTCCTTGACCATGTGCAGGTACGGGATCTCCTTGTCGCCACCCACGTCGAGCGTGCGGATGATGACCGGAGCGCCCTTGAGCGCGCTGGCGACCTTGCGGTAGGCGTTGAACTGCTCCTCCTCGGAAGGAAGCTCGGCGGAGTCCATGAACAGGAACTCGGAGCGGAACAGGCCAATGGCCTCGGCGTCGTGATCGAGCGCGTTGGGTACATCATCGGGGTTACCGATGTTGCAGGCGATGATCTTCTTGATGCCGTCGGCAGTCACAGAAGGCTTGCCGCGGAAGGCCTCGAGGGCCGCCTTCTCGGCAGCGAAAGCCTCGGCCTTGGCGGTGTAGGCGGCGAGCGTCTCCTCATCGGGATCGGCCTCGACGACGCCCTTACCACCGTCGACGATGACGGTCATGCCGTTGCGCAGCGCAGAGCAGCTGTTGGCGACCGAAAGGACGGCCGGGATCTCCAGCGCACGGGCGATGATCGCGGAGTGCGACGTGCGGCCACCGGTCTCGGTGACGATACCGGCAACGTGAGCCTTGTCGATCGTGGCGGTCATGGACGGCGTGAGGTCATGCACGACAACGACGGTGTTCTCGGGCAGGACGGAGAGGTCGACGACCTCCTTGCCCAGCAGCTCGGCAAGAATACCGGTGCGGATGTCGGCGATGTCGGCGGCGCGCAAGCGGAACATCTCGTCGTCCATGGACAGGAACATGTTCTCGAACATGGTCGAAGTGTCCACGAGTGCCTGCTCAGCGCAAGTGCCGGCGTCGATGGCGGAGTTGATGCCATCGGTCATGCCCGGATCCTGAGCCAGGACAATGTGACCGCTCATAATCTCGGCCTCGGCCTCGCCCACCGTCTCCTTCATGTGGTCGGCCTGAGCCTGGGTCTTCTCGCAGAAGACCGAAAGAGCGGTCTGATAGCGCTCCTTCTCGGCTGCAGTATCGGCAACCGCGTGCGGCTCAAACGTCAAGTCGGGATCGACGGCGACCATGACGGTGCCGATACCGATGCCCTCGGATGCGTTGACTCCCTGATACATTCCCATTCCTCTCTCCGTGTCATGTGATAAAGCGTTTTGCCATATCCATGACAAAAGAGCGCAGTTACCCTGAACAGGTCACTGCGCCCCCAAATATGAACTTAATTGTTCAACATGCGACCCGTTTGAGTTCTACTCGCCAAGACCGCTCTTGATGAGCTCGATGGCAGCAGCCAGAGCCTCGGCCTCGTCAGCGCCATCGCACTTGACCTCGACCTCGGTACCACAGGGGATACCAGCAGCCATGAGGGCCATCGGGGACTTGCCGTTGACCTCCTTCTCGGGGGTGACGACCGTCACGTCGCAGGCGTACTTGCCCATGGTGGAGGCGAAGAGGCCAGCCGGACGCATGTGAAGACCCTGCGGATTGACGAGGGTAGCCTTCTCAGAAACCATAATTGACTCCTTTTTTGTGTTTAACCCCTGTCAACCATGCGGCAGGAGTCAGATTCACGACGTTGTTTATATTAACTCACATCAAACGGTTTTTCATTGTGTTTCGCACGAATTGTTGGACAGATGTCGTTGCTGGCCGCTTGCTCGCCGGGCGGGGCGATTAAGTTTGCTGCTCTACAGTCCTGCGCAAGACGGAAAGCACATTAAGTGCTTTCCTTTGCGTGCGGAACTCGCGACAAACTTAATCGCCCCGCCCGGCGAGCAAGCTGCGGAAACGTTATTGTGTCCAAGAAATAACGTGCGAACGGAATTCTGGCTGATGATCTGTTCGCGCTGATGACTCGGCAGGCAGAACCTTCTATGCCCATCTCTGTAAGTTGCGGTGAAATAGGGACTGAATTTGGGGTTGAAACGGTTAAATAGTCCCTATTTCACCGCAACTTCGGTTGGGCGGCATAAAAAAGGCGGGGGCTCCTGGTGGAGTCCTCGCCTTTGTTACAGGGGGCGATTGAATTCGCTGGCTGTGGGGTTAGACCAGGCGGGCGTTGATCGTCTTGGCGATCTCGGCGGCGTCGGTGGAACCCTTGACGGTGGCACGGAAGTCCTCGTCCATGAGCGCCTCGGCGACCTTGGACAGGATCTTAAGGTGGGTGGTGCCAGCCTGAGCACCGGGGATGAGCAGGGCGATGGCCACGTTGACGGGAGCGCCGTCCATGGTGTCCCAACCGGTCACGCCGGACTCGTCCTTGACGACGATGACGGCGGCCTCGGTGATGGCATCGGACTTGGCATGCGGGATGGCGAAGCCCTCCATCATGCCCGTGGTGCCCTCGGCCTCGCGGGCCAGGAAGGCATTCAAGACAGCGTCGGCATCGTTGGCGAGACCGGCCTTGACAGCCTGGTTGGAGACAAAGCTCAGGGCCTCGTCACGGGAAGCGAAGTCCTCGGCGACAAAGACATTCTCGACCTTCACGAAGTCGGCAGCCTCGGCCTTGGGGGCCTCGACGGCAGCGGCCTTGGGAGCCTCAACCGACTTGGCGGCGGGAGCGGCGGGAGCGACCTTCTGGTTCTTCTCGAAGTCATACTTCTTGAAGGCCACGAACAGGATGCCACCGACCACGGCGCCGATGAGGATCGCGAGGACCCACAGCGGACCGTTCTCGACAACGGGCAGGACCAGGAAGCCGCCGTGGGGCGCCGGATCGTGGACGTTGAACATGATGGTCAGGATCGAAGCGATGGAGGAGCCGAGCATCATGATGGGCATGACGGGCCAGATGTTCTTGGTCATGAACGGAATGGCGCCCTCGGTGATGTGGGTGCAACCAAGGATGAGGTTGACGATACCAGCGTCATGATCCTCCTGGCTGAAGTACTTCTTGCCGACGACGACGGCGAAGGTGGTGATCAGCGGCGGAACGATGCAGGCGGCGGAGACGGCAGCCATGAAGTTGGTGCCGAAGTTGTAGGTCTCGGTGCCGACACCGGCGGCCAGGGCCTCGGTGAGCATAGCGGTACCGGTGACGTAAGCAGCCTTGTTGACCGGGCCGCCCATGTCAAAGGCGCACATGCAGCCGATGGCAAGACCCAGGACAACGGCGCCAGAGGCGGACAGGCCCTTGAGGAAGTCCATCATGGCAGTGTTGATGGCAGCCATGGGGCCGGAGATGCCGAGCATCACGAGGCCGACGATAGCCGTCGAGAACAGCGGGTACAGGAAGATTGCCTTGAGACCGTCCAGGTTCTTGGGCAGACCGGCAAAAACCTTCTCGAGCAGCAGGATGACATAGCCAGCGAGGAAGCCGCCGACGATGCCACCCAGGAAGCCGAAGCCCACGCCAGCGCCGCCGGCGTCGATCATGCCGGTCTCGGCATTAACGGGCAGGCCCTGGATGGCGATCATACCGGCGACGAAGCCGGGGACGAGCGCCGGGCGCTTACCGATGGACTCGGCGATGTAGGCGGAAAGCACGGGAACCATGAGGTTCATGGCAATACCGCCGATGATCTTGAGCATCGCGGCGAAGGTGTTGTAGTCAGAAGCCGTCGAATCGAAGGACGTGATACCCCACAGGAACGAAACGGCGGTCAGGACACCACCGGCGACGACGAAGACCAGCATGTGGCTGACGCCGTTCATGAGGTGCTTGTAGATGACGTGACCGATGGACTCCTTCTCCTCGACCTCGTCCTCGACATCGGCTGCGGCGGCAACCGAGCTGTCGCCCTTGGCGGCGAGCGCGCGGTCAATCAGCTTACCGGCGGCCTCGACGGACAGGGCCTTGGAAACGCCAACGGAAACCATGGGCTTACCGGCGAAACGCTCCGCCTGGACATCCTTGTCGGCTGCGACGACGACGGCCTTGGCACCAGCGATCTCACCCTTCGTGAGCTCGTTCTCGACACCGACCTGGCCATGGGTCTCAACCTTAATGGTCAGACCGCGCTCGGCAGCTGCCTTCTCCAGCGCCTCCTTCGCCATGAAGGTGTGCGCGATACCGGTCGGGCAACCGGTGGCGGCGATGATGTCAAACTTAGCCATGTGTCCCTCCTTCTTGAGTACTGCGCCCGCGGGCGCTCCCCTACACGCGCTTCTTGCGCGTTTTTCCACACCTGAAAGATACCAACCCACCGCTTGCGTGAGAAGAGACAAGGCGCAATTCTCCGGTGAAAGGTTCTTTCATAACCGTAAACGGTAGGTGAAAGTTTATCATCATCGCTTGAAACGGCAAGGTGTATCTTGTAATTGAAAATGCCCGTATACTATGGCATGAAAAACAAGTCCGATTTTCATGCCAACCAGGAGCCGTCCATGTCCGATAGCAGCAAGAGCGCGCTCTCCCTTATTAGCACCCACAAGGGATACAGCGAATCCGAGCAGCGCATTGTCGACTATATTCTGGAGCACCAGTCCGAGGCACCGCGCCTGACCGCCGCCCAGCTCTCACGAGCCGCCGCCACGTCCGAGGCGACGGTTTCTCGCTTTTGCCGCAAGCTGGGCTTTGGCAGCTTTCGCAGCTTTCAGTTTTCGCTGGCGCGCGACTTGGAAAGCCAGCGCAACGAGGGCCTGACCGACGAGGTCTCGCTCGACAACATGGAGCAAAGTCTTAAGAACATCCTCGCCGCCAAGGTGAGCGAGCTCAACGCGACGATCGACGGCATCGATCACGATACGCTGGCAGCAGTTGTGCACGCGCTTAAGAATGCCGGCGTTATCGAGTTCGCCGCCGTGGGCAACACGAACGCAGTCGCGCTCGATGCGACGTTTAAGTTTTCACAGTTGGGCCTGCGCTGCATGGCGAGCACCATCAGTGAAACTGCCATCGGTTTTGCGCTGACACTGAAACCTGGCGATGTCATCGTGTTGATCTCGAACTCCGGCAAGTCGCGCCGTCTTAACCGCATGGCCAAGGCCGCACGCGAGGCTGGCGCCACCGTGGTCGTCATCAGTGGCGACAACAAATCCCCGCTCGCGCGCCTGGCCGACTATACCTTTAATACGGTGAACCACGAAGCGCTGCTCACGACGGGCGACTTTGCATTCTCCAAGATCAGCGCCACGATGATCATCGAGGTCATTTACAACTTCCTGCTGCCCGAGATTGAGGACGCGCGCGAGCACATCAGCTACTACGAGGAACTCATCCAGCCGGATAAGGTCGTGGAGTAAGCTTTGTAGTGGGTCGTTAGTTGCTTGCCCCACAAAACTATGCCGGTTTACTACGATGAAATCGCAATGTGTGACCGCATCGCGTTTTAAAAGAAAACCGCAGGCGTTCTACCTGCGGTTTTCTATTTGCAAATATTGGTATGGTGGCCGGTACCCTATTAAACGTAGGAGATAGCCGCATTTCGTGGCGGGCGGTGCCGGACAGGCACGTGTTGGGACAAAATTATCCCCGCGCTTCATCGAGCATCTGCTTTGCGTGGGCCAGGCTCGCCTCCGATTGGTCGCCGCTGAGCATGCGGGCGATCTCGGCGGTTCGGGCCTCGCCGGTCACCTCGTCCAGGTGCGTCTGGGGAACGTCGCCGGGCTCCTTGCTGACCACGTAATGCTTGTCGGCCATAACGGCGACCTGCGCCAAGTGAGTTACGACAATCACCTGGTGCGTGGCGGCAAGATCTGCCAGCACGGCGGCCAGTGCACGGGCGGTGGAGCCGCCGACACCGGCATCGACCTCGTCAAATACCAATGTATCGACACCGTCCGCGTTACCGAGGACAACTTTGCTCGCCAGCATCACGCGGCTCAGCTCGCCGCCCGAGGCAATGCGACGCAAAGGACGCGGCGTCAGTCCGGCGCCACTGCGGTACAGCAGCTCGTAGCTCGAAGGACCCGCAGGCGTCCACTCGGCGCGCGGCAGATCGCGCGACTCCCAGACGAGCTCGGCACTGCCCATCTCCAAGCGTGCCATCTGACGACCCACCTCATGACAAAAACGAGGGGCGGCCGTGTTGCGTGCGCGCTTCAGCGCCTTGGCAGCGGCAAACAACTCGCGCTCAGCCGCACCAAGCGCTTCGCGCGCCTTCCTAATCCGCTCGTCGCCATCATCCACCAGCGACAACAGCTCTTGCGAGCGTTCGCGCATAGCAAAGACGTCGTCCATGGTGGGACCCCACTGGCGCAGCAGTCCCTTGAGGTCGGAATAACGCTCGCGCATGCGAGCGAGCTCGCGAGGATCAAACGCAACGCCATCGCGATAAGCACGCAGCTCATTGGCGCAATCCTCGAGCGAGATACAGGCGTCCGAAAGTGCGTCAGCAATGTCGCCCAGCTTGCGGTCAACGGTCGCCATACGTGAAAGCTCGGCTGCGGCGCTGTTCACGGCATCGAGCGCTCCCCCTTCGGCAGCAAGCGATGCATGGGCTTCGTTGGCTGTGGCCACCAGAACCTCGGCATGCTCCGAGCGTGGCAGCAGCTCCTCGAGTTCCTCGTACTCGCCTGGCTTGGGATCGACCTCGGCAATCCGCTCGAGGGCAAAACGCGCTTCCTCGACGCGGCTCCCCTGCGCGCGTGAGGCTTCCTCCACACGGCGAAGCTCCTTGGCAGCCGCGCGCGACGCTTTAAAGCAGGTGCGGTAACGGTCAAGTGCCTCGAGCGCGGAACGGCCAGCCCAGGCATCGACCATGGCAACATGATGCGCCGGATCGAGCAAGCGCTGATGCTCGTGCTGACCGCACAGGTCCATCATCACGCCCACGCGCTCCGAAAGCTCGCGCACGCTGGCGATACGGCCATCAATCTTCACACGACTGCGGCCCTCGGCAGAAAGGCTGCGCTGCACGGTGAAACCCTCGGCGTCGTGAGGGCCGTCGAACAGGCGAGCCTCGACACTAGCCAGCGCCTCGCCCTCACGCACCGTCGACGAATCGGCGCGCTCGCCCAAAATGAGCTTGAGCGCAGACAGCAGCGCGGTCTTGCCGGCACCCGTCTCACCGGTCAGGACGGTTAAGCCGGCACTCGGCACCAGCGTCGCCTCGCGAATGAGTGCAATGTTAGAAACCTGAAGCTCATCGATCATGACGAACTCCGTAGAATACGCGGCTCACCGAGTTGTAGAAGCTCTCGGGGCCGTAGTCGAGCAGCAGCACATCGCCAGGACCGCGGCGCACAGCCACACTCTCGACGGTGCCGTCGCAGGTAATGAATTGGCCGTCGATAGCGATAGCCGGCACGCTCGGGCGGTCATCGGACATAAAGATCTCGACGACATCGCTCGGCGAGGTCAAGAACGCACGAGCCTGAATGGTGTGCGGCGCGATGGGAACGCAAACCATGCCCGCGTAATCGGGACTCACGATAGGGCCGCCGGCACTGAGCGCATAGCCCGTAGAGCCGGTCGCCGTGGACACGACCACGCCGTCGCCGCGCAGGCGATCGATATGATGGCCCGAAACGGTAATGTCGAACTCGACCATATCGGACAGCGGCCCGCGCGTAAGCGCCATGTCGTTGAGGGCAAAGGCGCGTACCACGTCCTTGGTCCCGTCGTCGCGTACGGACACGATATCCGCAGCGATCGTGGCGCGACGGCTCACATGGAGCTCACCGGACAGGGCGTCGCTTACGACCTGCAAAATGTCGCGCTCCTCGGGACTGGCCGCCGTCAAAAAGCCCAGGTGACCATAAGAAAGTCCCAAAATAGGAATCTCGCGGTAGTTGAGGATGCGAGCGGCGCGCAGCAGCGTGCCGTCGCCACCAAGCGTGATGACCAGGTCGGCATCGTCCACGTCGGGCGTACTCTGGATCTTAGAGCGCTGGTCGGCCGCCCATGCGACCTCATAACCCTGGCGCGTCAGCCAAAGCTCGAGCATCAGGCCGCTCTCGACCGCCTCTTGCTTGTAATAATTGGGAACCAGAAAGACCTTCATAGCGTTGCAGCTTTCTCGCTCAAAACCGATACCTGGGATTGCAGCTCGTCATCGGAGCGCTCGCCCGCAGCAAACCTCGTGCCGTACAGGAAATACTCCACGTTGCCCTTGGCGCCATGAATAGGCGACACGCACACATCGATCGGGAACAGGCCTTTGGCGGCAAAGAGCTCAATCGCCGCCACGAGCGTATCGACACGCACAGTGGGGTCCGTCACAATGCCGCCCTCGCCCACCAGCGCCGCCGGGGCCTCAAACTGCGGCTTCACCAGTGTGCAGAACGAGCCGGTAGGTGTCAGGCACGCCAGCACCGCATCGATAATATTCGCGATGCTCGTAAACGAAACATCGCACACAGCCAAGTCGATGGCGCTGGCATAACCCAGCTCAGGCAACTGCGTCACGTTGGTGCGCTCGTGGAGCGTCACGCGATCGTCCTGGCGCAGCGACCAATCAAACTGAGCGCGGCCCACGTCGACCGAAACGACCGTAGCGGCGCCGCGCTTGAGCAGGCAATCGGTAAAACCGCCGGTAGAGCACCCCACGTCCAGGCAGGCAAGGCCCGTGGGGTCGATGCCAAACGCATCGAGCGCGCCCTCGAGCTTAAGACCACCGCGACCAACGTAGGGGATGCGGCCCTTCACATGCAGCGGCAGACCCGGCGTCACCTTGAGTCCCGGAGAGGTCAAGCGCTCACCACCGCTCGAGACCAAGCCGGCCATAAGAGTGCGAAGGGCATCCGCGCGATCGGCGCAGATGCCCTGTGAAATCAGTTCGTCATCAAGACGCACGCGTTTCATGAATGCCATCAACCATTCGTATCCGGAGATGCAGCCTGACTATCCTGGGATTCGTTTGCCGCATCCTCATCATATTCCTGCTCGAGCTTATCGGCCTCACGCGGCGTCAGCTCAAACTTGTCGACCATATCGACCGCGCGGGAGCCCAGCTCAATCGCCTCGTCAAACAAATCGAGCGAACGCTCCAGGGACGTATCCTTGGAGCGAACGGTGGCGATAATCTGGTCCAGACGGTCCGAAATTTCGTCGAAGTTGCGAACGGAACCCTCTGGCATGACTACTCCTCGACGTCGTCGACATCAGCCTCGGCAACCTCAGCATCATCGGCAAGAACGCCGGCAGCAGCCTGAGCGGCAGCGACCTTAACGGCGGCCTCGGCAGCCTGGGCCTCCTCGCGAGCGCGATCCTCGGCCAGCAGCTCCTGGTACAGGTCCTCGCCCGGCAGTTCCTCGCTGCGGGCGATCTTGCCCAGCACGCCGTTGACAAACGACGCGGACTGGTCGGTACCGTAAGCCTTGGCAATCTCGACAGCCTCGTTGATCACAATAGCGTCCGAGACCTCCTCATCGGTGAGGAAGCGCATCTCGTAGACGGCGATACGCAGCAGGTTGCGGTCGGCGCCGGGCATGCGCATAAGATCCCAATTCTTGGCAACGGCGCGCAGGGCACAGTCGATGCGATCGATGTGCTCATAGGCACCGCGGCAAAGCTCCAGCGCATAGGGGTCGAGGGGACCCTTCGAGATCAGGAAATCGCCCTCGAGGACGCGCTCGAGCGGGCTGTCCGTGGCCTCGGCCTGGAACAGCAGCTGCAGCGCCTGACTGCGGGCAAGCGTACGCCCGCGATAAACCTTAAGGCTCAAAGGTTACTCCTTGGGGAAAACGAGGCCGTCGATACAAACGTCAACGCGCTCGACCTCGACGCCCACCTGGGCATCGATGGCGGCGACCACGGCGGCGCGAACGGCCTCGGCGAGTTTCTTGAACGGATAGCCAAAGAACACCACGACGCGCACAGTGAGCGCAAGCTTGTCGCCGATGACCTCGGCCTCGACCGCCGGCTCGGAAGCCGGGGCCTTGGACGAAAGCATCATGGAGACAAGGTTGGTGGCAAGGTCCTTGACGCCCACGGAGGCGATGCCCTCGACATCCGACACGGCGCGCGAGACGATGGCGGTCAGAACATCGGGCGAAATGCCGATACCGTCAATCTTGATTTCCTGGGGCATGAGTCCTCCTAGAAGAGTTGGTTGCTAGACGCGGGAGACGAACTTGCCGTCGCGGGTGTCAACCTTGATGACCTCGCCCTCGTTGAGGTACATGGGGACCTGGATGACAGCGCCGGTGTCGATGGTGGCCGGCTTGGTGGAACCCTGGACGGTGTCGCCCTTAAAGCCCGGGTCGGTCTGGACAATGGTGGTCTCAATGAACATCGGCGGGGTCACGCCCATAAGCTCATCGTCGGCGAAGAGAAGCTGGCAGGTGTCGTTCTCACGCAGCCACTTGGAGTTCTCGCCCACCATGTCCTCGGGAACGGGAACCTGCTCATAGGACTCGTTGTCCATGAAGATGTAGTCGGAACCGTCGTTGTAGAGGTACTGGAACTCACGGGTGGTGAGCATGACGCTCTCGAACTTGGTGCCGGCGTTGCAGGTGTTCTCGACGACGCGGCCGCTCTTGATGTCGCGGGTCTTGTAGCGCACGAACGCGCCGCCCTTGCCCGGCTTGACGTGCTGGAACTCGACGATGGTGTAGACCTTGTCCTTAATGCGGAGACCGAGGCCGTTCTTGAAGTCGGCGGTAGAAATGGTAGGCATAGCGACCTTTCTTGTTATGGGCAGAACGCACAAGCGTCCAAATTACATACGACCGAAATTATACACTTGCAGACGGCGCCTGCAGCGAGCGCATAAAAAGAGAACGCGGGGCGCCCGAATCATTTCGGACGCCCCGCACCACAAAAGTAGATTTTTGGGACATGCCTTAAAATCTACCGAGGTGTATTAGCAATCGATGACGTGGAGATCGTGCGGGGTCTTGGTGAAGGGCTCGTAACCGTTCTCGGTGACGACGCCGTAGTCCTCCAGGCGCACGCCGCCCACGCCGGGCAGGTAGACGCCGGGCTCCATGGTGACAACCGAGCCGACCTCGATGATGTTCTTGCTGCGGTTGAAGTTGGGCAGCTCGTGGATGTCGATACCAACGCCGTGGCCCAGGCCATGGTTGTAGTAATCGCCATAACCGGCATCGCCGATGATCTTCTTGGAGAGCTTGTAGATGTCGTTGCCCTCGACGCCCGGACGGATGGCGGCGACGCACTCCTCGTGCGTACGGCGAACGAGCGCGTACAGGTCGAGCTGCTCTTGGGTAGGCTCACCCATCACGACGGTACGCGTCATATCGGAGCGATAGTCGCAGTAGCCCGCGCCGTAATCCATGAGGACGAAGTCGCCCTTCTCGATCACGCGGTCGCTCGGGACGGCATGCGGGTTGGCGGTGTTGGGACCACTCGCCACGATGGAACCGAAGGCCAGGCTGTCGGCGCCGTTGGCAAACATAAAGTTCTCGAGCTCGTTGCGGACCTGCTTCTCGGTCATACCGGGCTTAATAAAGCCGAGCATGTGCTGGAAGGCGGCGTCGGTGATCGACTGCGCGTGGCGCATGAGCTCGATCTCCTCGGCATCCTTGATGGCACGCATCTTGCGGATGTCGTCATGCATCAGCGGCAACATGCAGGCGACGGAACGGTCCTCCAGACCACGCTGGATGCCCTGGTAGAAGTTGATCTGCATGTCGTCCTCGACGGCGCAGACACGGCACTTGTTGGCCGCGATCTTTCCGGCGACCCAACCGGGAATGGTGCCCTCGTCCATGTCGTAGACCCAAGGGCTGCCGGCGGGCGTATTCTCCTCAAAGCTGTTGAGATAGCGCGAGTCGGTGTGGAACAGGCACTGGTCGGCCGTAATAAACGCGGCGTGCGGGAACTCGAAGGTATAGTCGAAGACGCCCTTCACGCCCGTGAGCCAACGGAGATTGGCCTCGTCACGCACCACGATAGCGTCGTAGCCGCGCTCGACCATCAGGGCACGGACACGCTCAATACGACCGGCAGGACCGGCAGCAAACTCAGACATGCAGATTCCTTTCTTGTTGTCCTCAATAAAGACGGGACGGGTCTCAGCCGAGCGGCGAAATCGCACGCGATCCGCACCCGATTGAACCCGCCCCTCAACATGATACGAAAGACGATGGATGTCAATAAACTTAGAGAAGTTCCTTGCGAGAAGCCAGGTATGCCTGAGCATGACGCTCGAGAACCTCATCCTCGACATTTGTCAGGCGGATGGCACCGAGTGCCGCAGGCAACGGCAGCATGCTGCGGTTCGAGCGCGCAAACTGCTGTTTGCGGAACTCCTCGATATATGCGGCAGGCTCCAGATCGAAGGCGAGCTCCTCGATACCAAAGTCCTCCAGGCAGTCATCGACCTCAAAGACGTAATCGATATCGAAATCGCAGGCATCGTGGGCAAGGCGCGCCTCAAAACGCATGCCCTCGGACAGCAGCTGATACGCAGGAATGTCCACCGCAGCATCGCCCAGGCAGACGCGCAGCGTGCGCTCCCCCGTCTTGCCAAAGTCGAGCGCATGGCGAGCACTGGGGTTCGTTGCCATCAGTACGTCCTTGCGCGCGGTCTGGGACCACTGCACGGCATTGACGAGCGCGACCTCCTCACCCGCAAGAATCTCGGGGACGGTCTCGGTAAACTGGTTCCAGCGCGACTTGCTGCTCGAAAGCATAGTACCAACGAGCACGGCATACCCGCGCTTAAGGTCCTCGGACTCGGCCCCGAGAACAAGATCGAGGTTACACACGACCAATCCCGGCTCGGGACGGAACGCGATAGCGGGAAGCGCATTCGCAGCCGAGGCAACCAGCGGCTCCATGGTCGTGGCGGCGGTGAGCATAGCGTCGAAGGTCGTCGGCAGCAGGGCACACTCGGTGCGACCGCACCACTGGTTGGCGCACCAGCAAACGACCGAACAGGTCGCCGCATCGCCAACGGCGACAACAAGGTCGTCGCAGGTAATGCCATTGGCCGAAAGGGCGCCAAAGATAGCATCGGCGTCGGCCAGGGTCGCACCGGCGGTCGAAACCTCGAGCGATAGCTGCGAGAAGGCAAAGCCCGCATCGATCAGCGCATGCTCAACGGCCTCGCCAAAGCGCTCTGACATGACGGCATTCCAGACCACCATCGCACGCTTGGGCTTGCCCACGACCGAGGCAAACATGCGAGACAGCTCGCTAAACGCGCCAAACCCGACGCGAACATCGACGCTGCGGTTTTGAAAATTGATAAGTTGACGGCGAATCATAGCAGTCCACGCTCCAAAAGCATCTCGGCACAAACATAGGAAACGTCCTCGAAGGACTTATTGCGAATATCGAGGGTAATGTCGGCCGCTTGACGATACAACGGGCGTCGATGCTCGAACAGGCGCGCCGCATGCTCGGGCGAGCGAAAATCGGGGCGTGTGTCGGAACGGCGAATCTGGCGTATTGAGTCCTCAAAGTCGCCCTCGAGGTACACGCACGTACCCATCTCGTGCATGAGTTCAATGTTCACCGGTGTCTCGACAATGCCGCCCCCGCACGAAACCAGCAGGCTGCGTTCGCTTTGGAGGGACCGCAGTGCCGAGGTCTCGAGTTCGCGAAAACGCTCCTCGCCCTCGGTCTCAAAAATCTCGGTTACCGACTTGCCACAGCGGCGCACGACCAGGCGATCGGTATCGATAAACCGACGCTTGAACATAGTGCCCACGTTGCGCGCCAGCGTCGATTTGCCCGCGCCCAAAAAGCCGATAAAGAAGATATGGTCGCAGCCGTGCTTGGTGTGCTGGGACATGACGAAACCTATTCCTCGCAGGGAAGGTCGCGCAGAGCCCGGCGCTCAAAGATACGGAAAATCTGCGTATACCACAGGTCCTGAGTAGCCTGCGGCTTTACCAGGATCGTATCGACTCCGGCAAAGTTGCCGCCCCACACGTCGGTGTACAGCTGATCGCCGATCAACACGGCCTCGTCGGCCGTGGCGCCCAAGCGCTTAAGACCGGCCTTGAGGGCAAACGGAGCCGGCTTCATGGCATGGCTGATGGCTTCGAGCCCCAGCTCGTGAGCCGATGCCATGACCTGGTCGCGATGCCAGTTGTTGGACACCATGCACAGCTTAAAGCCCTTGGCGTGGGCAGACTCGAGCCAGGCGGAAACCGCAGCGGGCACCTGCTCGGTATCGCGCGGCACCAGGGTGTTATCGCGATCGAGCAAAATGGCGCGCTTGCCGTCGGCCCACAGGGTATCGAGGTCGATGCGGTCGACCGAGGCAACGTATCGTTTGGGGCTGAAAATCCTCATGATTAATTCCAAGACTGTTGATGCTCTTCGTAGGTCTGCGAGAAATACTCCTCGTCCTGCGTGATGTAGAAATACAGGTCATCGGAGTCCGTGGGCTCAAGCGTGGCCTTGAGCGCCTCGAGCGACGGAGAGCAAATGGGTGTGGGCGGCAGGCCCTCGTGCTTATAGGTGTTGTACGGGCTATCGCTCTGCAGGTCATCGGCAGTAACCTCGCCGCCGGTGACATACATCATGGTCGCATCGCTATTGAGATAGCGCAGGCCATCGAGCTTGCCGGCGAGGCGATTGTAGAACACCGAAGCAACATGCGCGCGCTGCTCGGCGTTGAGGCCCTCGCGTTCGACGATGGAAGCCAGGTTGATGATGTCGTAATCGGACATCTCCACGCCGTAGCGCTCCTTGATCTTAGCCTCGCAACCGGCAAAGTCGAGCGTCTTGTACTCGGTGTTGAACTGATCGAGCATGGCGCGGATTACGTCATCGGCACTCGGATCCGTACCCAGCGAATAGGTCTTGGGGAACAGGAAACCCTCGAGCGAGTCGTTTACAGCGCCTTCGAGGAAGCTGTAATCGTCCACGTAGTTGGAAGCCTTCGCCTGGTTAAGGAAGTCCTCCTTAGAAATGCTGTCATATGCCGCGGCAACACGGTCGGCAACCTGGTCGACCGTCAGACCCTCAGGGATCGTCAGGGCGTCGAAGCCGGCATTGGGGCCCTCCATGAGCTGCTGGACGACCTTGGTCGCGTCCATGAGCGTGGTGAACGAGTAGGTGCCGGGCTTGAGCGACATGTCGGCGTTGAGCTTTTTAACCGCCGCGTAATAATCCTTGGGATTCTCGACGATATGGTTCTCGGAGAGAATCGAGGCGATGGTGTCGCCCGAAGCTCCTTCGGGAATCGTGATCGTGACCTGCTGGCCCGCGGTGACGCCCGCATCTTCGCCGGCGAACAGACCCTTAACGGCCGGTACGACAAAGAAAGCGATGGCCACAAGCGCGAGCACGGCCACCACGGCGCCGATAATCATGGGCACCGGGGAGCTCTTCTTTTGGGCACCGCGGCGAGCGTGCGAGTTATAGCTCGAGCGCGTGGCCGGAGCTACGCCATGCGTGCCATGGGCATGATGTGCATGGGAGCGTGACTGCGGAGCCTGCGTTTGCACGCGCTGCGTCGGCGCCTGCTGCCTAAAGCGTGCACCACCAGCGGGCTGCGCGGAGCGGGCGGTCGGCTGTTGAGCTGAACGTTGGGTCGGCTGCACCGGACGCTGACCGGGCTGTGCGGGGCGCGGTGCGGGCTGACCCTGGCGATTCGGCTGGCGCGGATCGGAAGCGCTAGACATGATGGACCTCCTCGTTCTTGCGATCGAGCCACGTCTGCAAGAACAGGCTGGCGGCGATCATGTCAATCTTGCCCCTCATCTGCTTTTCGTTGAGTCCCTGCTCGCGCAGGATGCGCTTGGCCTCTTGCGAGGACAGGCGCTCGTCCTCAAACTCCAGCGGAAGATCGAGTTCGTCGGCAATCTTTTGGGCCACGGCGGCGACGCGCTCGGCCTGGGGACCGGGCTCACCGGCCATGGTCAGAGGACGTCCGCTTACCAGAATGTCGGGCTCATAGTCCTCGACCAGGTAGCGAAACGTCTTGGCCATACCAGTGACCTCGGCAGCCGGGAGCACCTTGACGGGCATCGCCATCTTGCCATCACGGCTCGAGACGGCAATGCCAATCCTGGTCTCCCCTATGTCCAGTGCGAGCGCGACCACAGCGACTACTTAAGTTCTTAGGCGCCGAGCGCGGTCTTGGCGGCCGCGAGGGCATCGGCGATACCGGCGGCATTCTTGCCACCGGCCTGGGCCATGTTGGGACGGCCGCCACCGCGACCGTCGACGAGGCCCGCAATCTGCTTGATCACGTTACCGGCGTGGAAACCGGCCTTGACGGCATCGTCGGAGCCGGCGGCGAGCAAGGCCGGAGTGCCCTTCTCGGTCACGCTGGCGACGACGCAGGCGACGGGGCCAGCAACCTTCTGGTGCACGGTGTCCCACACGTTACGCAGGTCAGCGGCCTCGAGACCCTGAAGCTCAGCGACAACGAGCTTGTAGCCGTCGAGCTCGACAGCGCCGTCGATGGCGCTGGAGATGGCATCGGAGGAGCCACCGGTCAGAGCCTTCTTGAGCTTGTTGGAAGTCTCGCGCAGCTCGGCCTGCAGGTTCTCCACACGGGCGGGAACCTCGTCGACGCGGCACTTGAGCGCAGCGGCAGCGGCGTCAACGAGTGCCAGGCGATCGGCCATGTAGTCGAGAGCGCCCTTGGAGGTCACGGCCTCGATACGGCGGACGTTCGAGCCCGTGGAGGACTCGGAAATGATCTTGAACAGGCCGATCTCGGCAGTGTTGGCGGCATGCGTACCACCGCAGAGCTCGCGGGAGAACGGCTGGTCCTCGGCGCCCACGGAGACGACGCGGACGACGTCTCCGTACTTCTCGCCAAACAGGGCGACAGCACCGGCGGCCTTGGCCTCATCGATGCCCATGACGCGGGTCACAACCGGCTTGGAAGCAAAGGTCTGCTGGTTGACCAGGTCCTCGACAGCCTTGAGCTGCTCGGAAGACAGGGCCTCGAAGTGCGTGAAGTCAAAGCGCAGGTGCTCGGGCGTCACCAGCGAGCCGGCCTGGGAGACATGCTCGCCCAAGACCTGCTTAAGGGCGGCGTCGAGCAGGTGCGTGGCGGTGTGGTTGCGGCGCAGGAAGCCACGGCGCTCGGCGTCGAGAGCGGCGGTCACGGCAGCACCGACGGTCAGCGTGCCCTCGGCAACGTGTGCGACGTGGGCATACAGGCCGTTGTGGTTCTTGGTGTCGACAACGGTCAGCACAACGCCCTCGGCGGAAAGCTCGCCGGCGTCGCCCTGCTGGCCGCCCATCTCGGCGTAGAACGGGGTGCGATCGAGCACGACCTCAACGTCCTCGCCGGCGGCAACGGACTCGACGGACTCGCCGTTACGCACGATGGCGACAACCTTGGCGCCTTCGATCACATCGTTGTCATAGCCGTCGAACTCGGTCGCGGCGACCTTGTCGGAAAGCTCGACCCACACGTCGTTGAAGCTGCCCCAGGCATCACCCTTGGCGTTGGCGCGAGCGCGGGCCTTCTGATCCTCCATGCAGGCGGTAAAGCCGTCCATGTCGACGTCGTGACCGGCAGTGCCGGCGATCTCGACGGTCAGGTCGATGGGGAAACCAAAGGTGTCGTGCAGCTTAAAGGCAACATCGCCCGGAAGGACGGCGCCCTCGGAAAGCGCTGCCAGAGCCTCGTCCAGGTAGACGCGGCCGTTGTCGAGCGTCGTGGAGAAGCGCTCCTCCTCGGAGGCAACAATGCCCTTGACGAGTGCGACGTTCTTGAGCAGCTCGGGATAGGCCTCGCCCATCTGAGCGTTGACTTCGTCGATAAACTTGGTCAGGAAGGCGCCCTCAATGCCCAGCAGGCGGCCGTGGAACACGGCGCGACGGAGCAGGCGGCGCAGGACGTACTCGCGGCCCTCGTTACCGGGCAGGATGCCGTCCGAGATCATAAAGTCGACGGCACGGGAGTGGTCGGCGATAATGCGCAGAGAGCGGCTGGCACCGGAGTAATCGTCGGCGACATAAGTCTTGCCGCTGATCTCCTCGCCCAGCTTGATGAGGTGCTGCATCAGATCGCCATCGTAGTTGGCGGTCTTGTGCTGCATGATAGCGGCCATGCGCTCCAGGCCCATGCCCGTATCGAGGTTGCGGTGCGGCAGCTCCGGCATGGAGCCGTCCTCCTGGCGGTCGTACTGGGTAAACACGAGGTTCCAGAACTCCAGGAAGCGGTCGCAGTCGCAGCCGGGCTTGCAGTCGGGCTTACCGCAGCCGACCTCTTCGCCCATGTCAAAGTAGATCTCGGAGCACGGACCGCAGGGGCCGGTGGGGCCAGCGGCCCAGAAGTTGTCATCCTCGCCCAGACGGGAGATGTGGTCCTCGGCAACGCCCAGGGAACGCCACACGTCGTGGGTCTCGTCGTCCTCGGTAAAGACGGTGAAGTACAGGCGGTCGAGCGGCAGCTTGAACTCCTTGGTAATGAGCTCAAAAGCCCAGGCGCATGCCTGCTGCTTGGAGACGCCACCAAAGGAGAAATCGCCGAGCATCTCGAAGAAGGACAGGTGACGGCCATCCTCGCCGATGCAATCGATATCGTTGGTGCGGACGCACTTCTGGCAGGAGATCGCGCCGATCTCCTTCATGGTCTTCTTGCCCTGGTAGTACTCCTTAAACTGGTTCATGCCGGCGTTGGCAAGCAGCAGCGAAGGATCGTCGGGAACGAGGGACGAAGAAGGATAGAGCTTAAGACCGCGCTCCTCAAAGAAGTTGAGGAACTTAGAGCGGATCTCGGCCGTAGTCATTGACGGGTAGTCAGCACTCATAGAGGGAATCTCCTCGGTTTCACATCGAAACAGTTCAAACGTAACGATATTACCATCCCACCGCCCCAGTGCAAAAAAGAGGGCCGCCAAACAGCGACCCTCCAGCGAAAGTGCACGTTATTTAGAGCTGTCAAATTCTTTGAAAAACAAATGACTGCTGTAGAATTACATATAAGGCTCATCCGGAAGGAGCGATCGATGAAAAGCAAACGATTTATCCTGAATGCACTTCTGGTAGTAGCACTTTTAGCGCTATTGTCCTTCTCCTACTGGTACGCAAACCAGCCAGCATTTGGCTACGCATTGTATGCAGTAACGTCCGGTAATAAGACTTATTACGCTCTACGCGCAATTGACGTTCTCTTTTTCTATGTAGCCGGCCCCTTATCAATCGCTTTGCTCGCGCTTCTTGTCATTTACAACATCAAGAAACGCTAACAAGGCCTATTTAGAATCCGAATCGTCCATGGAGCCGTCGATGCCGGTTTTGGTGTCGTCCGTGCTGGAATCGTCGTCCTTGGCGAAAGGGTTCTTGAAGAAGCCTGTGGCATCGGGCTGCAGGCCCGAGAGCTTAATCCAGGGATTATCGAGCTCGGGCTTGGGCATGGCCTGGGCCTCGGGCGCGGTCTCGTTGCCGATAAGCTCAGACTCGTAGATAAACGAGTCATCGCCGAGCGCATCGTAGGCGGCAACCGGGTTGCCCTCGGTATCACGATACGGCGTGCCCTTAAACACGGCGCCGTCGTAGGCCACGAGTTGGCGACCGGTCTCGTTCTCGAAGTAATACACGAAGATACCCTTGAGCGCCGCGCACAGCGGAATGGCAATGACCATGCCGATGGGACCCATGAGCGCCGAACCGATAACGAGCGCCGTCAGGCTCATGATGGGATGCACCTGCACCGAGCTCTGCATAACCTTGGGCGAAATCACGTTATCGGTGACGTTTTGCGCAATCATGGTCACGATGAGCGTCCACAACGCCAGCATGGGGCTGAACATAAAGCCGAGCACCGTGGCAATCGCAGCACTCACCCAGGGACCGACAACCGGAACCAAGTGCATGATGCCGGTAAAGATAGCCATGAGTGCCGCATACGGATGTCCGATGATCGTGAAGCCAATAAAGGCTAAAATGCCGCCGCAGATGGACGTCACGACCATGCCACGCATGTAGCCACCAACTGAGCGCGAAAGAATGGCGACCATAAAGCGATACGAAGTCTCCTTTTCCTGGCCGAGGATGGTGCAAACCTCATGGTGCATGCGGGGATAATCGCAGGCAAGCCAGTAGGCAAGCACCAGACCAAGGAAAATGACGAACAGCTGCGACGCCGTGCTGGTAATGAGCGGGAACACGCCACGGCCAAGTTCAGCGGCAATCTGGGATACATACTTCGATGCCACGGTAACGAGCGAGGACAGGTTGTCGTCCAAGTACTCCTTGAGCGGCGTGTTGTTGAGTGTCTTGGCGCGCGAGACCATCTCGTTGAGGTCGCCACCCGCAGCGCGCAGCTGCTCGGGCAGGCGGCTCAAGACCTCCATGATCTGGCCGAACAGAATCGGCGACAGGATGCAGACGACGCCGACGAGCACGGCAACGACCACGATAAGCGCAATGAGCGAACCAATGCCGCGATTCACACCATGGTGCTCGAGCCAGTTGGTGATCGGCGACATCACAAAGGCGATGATGGAACCGACAGCCAAAAACTCAATGACCGGCGCCAGGATACCCATAAGGTTGAAAATGACGGCGGCGATCACGATACAGCCGACGACGGCCCAGATGCGCAGGGTCAGAATACGGGTATCACGCAGTGTGCGGTCGGTCTGTTGGGGGTGTTCACTCATGAACGAATCATCACTCCGTCGGGGTCGATCTTGTCCTGAATCTTCTTAAGCGTTCGGCGCAACAGGCGCGAGACCTGCACCTGGGAGATACCCAGCTTCTTGGCGATCTCGATCTGGGTCATACCCTTTACAAAGCGCAGCTCGATCACCTCGCGCTCGCGCGGCGAGAAATCGCGAATGGCCTCCTCGATCACCAAGCGGTCATCGGTAAAGTCGAGTTCATTATCCACGTCGGCATAGCGATCGAGAATCGAGGGTGCATCGTCCGAATCGGACGCACCCGGAGCCTCGATGGGCACCGAGGTGTAGGCCGAGGACGATTCCATGGCCTCGAGGACCTCGTCAACGGTCACGTCTAGGTATTCGGCGATTTCCTCAACCTTGGGCGAACGCTGCAGCTCGTTGGTGAGCTTATCGGTAGCCTGGTTGACCTTGGCCGAGAGCTCCTGCAGGCGACGAGGCACGCGCACGCTCCAGCCCTTATCGCGGAAGTGACGCTTGATCTCGCCCAGAATGGTGGGCGTGGCAAAGGTCGTAAACTCAAGTCCACGCTCGGGGTCAAAGCGATCGATGGCTTTCAGCAGACCCAGGTAACCGACCTGCATGAGGTCGTCGAGGGGCTCGCCGCGGTTCTTAAATTTATTGGCAAGAAACCTTACCAGGTTCATGTGGGACATGACGAGCTGCTCGCGGGCATCCGGATCACCGGTTTCCTTATAGCGACGGAAAAGCTCGCGGGTTTTCTCCTTGTCCCAAGCGGTCTTACCGCTCCGGGAACGTTCGGTCATATTAAATATCCGCCTTGAGGTCGAGGAATAGCGTCAGGGGCGCCGCAGTCTTTTCGTAGGAATCACACACGCTTGCAAGAATGAGCTCGGCATACACGGCAGCCTGATCATCCTCATCGACGGTCGCCTGGTCGCCGAAGGTAAAGGTCATGCCAACGTGGGTCTCGTCGACATCGAAGTTGATGGTGATGTCATCGCAGTCGACCGCGGTGCAACCAAAGATGAAGGCCTCCTCGGCAGCCATGCGAATGTCCTCGATGCGATCAACGGACATGGAGCACAGAGCGCCAACGTTGGCGGCCGTCATACGCACCAGGCGCGCCAGACGCGGATCACCGGCAACAGTCAGCGTGATGGGGCAGGTTGCTTCACTACTCATCGCAGGACTCCTCGGCAGTCTCGGAGGGCGTATAGGTGTAATACTGAGCCGACTTGGCCGCAGACTTCTGAGCCGCATTCGTACCGTCGGCAACCTCGTCCTCGGCCTCGCCAATCAGGACGCGCTCAGTGGGCTGCTCCGCGTCCGCGGCGGCAGCGGCGAGTTTGCGCTCAGCGTCGGCTGCAGGAGCCTTCACCTTGTTAAAGAGCTTCTGCACGGCACCGGCGGCAGAATCAGTCACGCTCGACACGGCGCTGCTAGCCTCGGCCATGCTGCCCGTGACCTCAGAAATGTCGCGAACGACCGCCTCAACCTCAACGAGGTTGGACGTCAGGGCGTCTACGGCAGTCTTGCTCGACTTGAGCAGCGGCTCCATCTGCGCCAGCGCGGGCGTGAGCTCGTCAACGGCGCCATCGAGCTTTGCGACCACGGGCTGCGCCTCGGCAATGGTGTTGTTGAGGTCGGTCACCGTCTTGTCGAGCGAATCGACAACGGTGCGGGTTTTGCGCAGGGTGAGCGCAAGCTCAACGACGGCCCACACGCCGGCAACAGCGAGCACCAGCAGGGCGATTTGAATGGGACTCATACAAGCCTCCCAAAGGAATCGAAATACAGACGCTTTTCATGGTACCCCAAAGGGAGCGGAACATGCCAAGGGCTACAGCGTGGGACAAAAATATCAGCAGCTACTTCGGGGCATTCCCGCTGCGGTCGCGCTCGCTTTGCTCCACACGCCATTCTTCCCAGCCTCGGCCGGCAGGCTGCCAAAACGCGCCGCGCTCCAAGCCTTCGGGCAAATAGCGCTGATCTACCCAACCTTCGGGATAATCGTGCGGATACCTGTATACACCGTACTCATCGCTGCCGGGACGATGACGATCGCGCAGGTAACTCGGTACCTCGCGCAGACCGCTACTGCGGATATCGGCAAGCGCAGCATCGATCGATGCCTCGCAGGCATTGGACTTGGGTGCCAGGCACACATAGAGCGCAGCCTGTGCCAGGTTAATGCGGCATTCGGGATAGCCAATGACCTCGGCAGACTTAAACGCGGCATCTGCCACCAGCAGCGCCTGCGGATCGGCGTTACCGACATCCTCGGAAGCCTGAATCATAATGCGTCGGGCAATAAACTTTGGATCCTCCCCCGCATCGATCATGCGCGCGAGCCAATAAATGGTGGCATCGGGGTCACTACCGCGCATAGACTTGATAAACGCACTGATAATGTCGTAATGCATGTCACCGTTTTTGTCATACGAAAACCCACGGCGAGGATTAGCGATCTTTACGTCATCGACCGTGATGGGATAACGCTCCCCCGCCGTCGGAGCCGGCGTACCCTCGGTATCGGGACGCGTCACGGCGATCTCACTCGCCAGCTCAAGGGTTGTGAGCGCCGAGCGAGCGTCGCCCGCAGCCAGCGTGCAGATGGTTTTGACCGCATCCTCATCGGCCGAGAACTTGCCGTTCAAGCCCTGCGGTGCCTCGAGCGCACGCTCGATGAGCGTAGCGATATCCTCGTCTTTTAGGTGCTCAAGCTCCACCACGCGCCCGCGCGACAACAGCGCCGAGTTGACCTCAAAGTACGGGTTCTCCGTCGTGGCACCGATCATAATAACGGTACGGTTCTCAACAGCATGCAACAGCGCATCCTGTTGCGACTTTGAGAAACGATGAATCTCATCGATAAACAGGATGGTACGGCGGTCGTACGTATTCAGGCGCGTCTTGGCCTCGTCGATCACGCGGCGCAGGTCCTTCACGGTACCCGTTACGGCGCTGACCTCGACAAACTCACTCTTGGTATGGTTAGCGATGATATGTGCCAGCGTGGTCTTGCCCGTACCGGCGGGCCCGTACAGGATCACACTCGACAGTACATCATGCTCGATTGCAGCGCGCAGCCAAGAACCCTTGCCCACGGCCTTTTGCTGGCCCACGTACTCGTCGAGCGAATTGGGGCGCATGCGCACCGCGAGCGGCGCATTCTTAAAGGAGCGCTCGCGCGTCGAGGCAGAAAAAAGGTCGTCCATAGCCATCCTGTACATCCATCAAAATCTTTGTTCACCAACAGTATACCGAACGGATACGAACTACCGTTCGTTAATATAGGTGCGATGCGGAAACTTCAGACCCGGGAATAGCTTGCTCGTCAGCTCGCAGAAATAACCGTCCGTCATACTCGCAATGTAATCAACCACGGCTTGATTCTTGTCGTCCTGCCAGGCATAGGTGCGATCGTAGTAGGAAAGCTGCTGCTCAATGCGCGAAATGTGGTGCTTAAAGATGTAAGAGGACTCGTCGCCATCATTTAAATCCTGCAGGCAACGGTCGTAGAGCTTTTCGAACGCCTCGTGCAGCTCCGCCTCCGAATCGCCCTCGATGCCGCCCTTGCTGTAGATCTTTTCGTAGTTCTCGCGCTTGGCTCGACGAATCTCCTCAAACAGGTCCTCACTCATCTCGATACGCGGCTTGCCGTAGCTATGCTCCACGATATCGATGGAAGCATGTGTGAGAATCCAGCTGTTATAGGCGCCGCCCAAGCCATCGTCAAAAGCGACGGGCGAAAGCAGGCCTGCCGCGATAGCATCCTGGCGATCGCGACCGACGTAGGCGAGGATATCCGAAATGCGCACCACGCAGCCCTCAAGCGTCATGGGACGCAGATGCTCAATCGCACTATAGCCCGTAGCGATACAGTCCTCGACTGTCTGATCGAACTGATCAAAGGAAGCCTTGTCCGAAAGCTCGAACACGCGCTGCTCGTATTCGCCGTTATGGCACAGCACGCCATCGAGCGTCTGGAGCGACACGTTGCGGCCGTACAGCGCATCGAGCACGCGCACCGACTGCACGTTATGGAAAAAGAAGCGTCCGGTGCGCTCGTGATAGATATCGTTGAGAAAGCGCTCGCCAGCATGGCCGAAGGGCGTATGTCCCAGGTCATGACCCAGACCAATTGCCTCAATCAGATCGCAATTGAGCCCCAAGGCGCGACCGATATCGCGCGCAATGCGCGAGACAAGCTGCACATGCAGACCACGACGAGACAGATCATCGTTGCTACGAAAGCTAAAGACCTGTGTTTTGCCTGCATAACGGGTGTATGCCGGAAGATGAAGAATCTTCTCGGTGTCGCGCATAAACGCCGGGCGCATAAGCGTGCCTTTGTCTGCGGCACGGTCGATGCGACGAACGACCTGGTCGTCATTACAACGATACGGATTGACAGCGCCCGAAGCACGATCTGCGGCAATGCGCTCGATAAGCTCGGGCGACAACGCCGAGGGAATACGGTCCATGCGCGCCTTGATGGCGGCCGTCTCTTGATTAGTTGCCATGGCATGCTCCTTAAGAAGGATGCGCAATCGGTTACAGCGTGCAGCCCACGACCTCGATTATGGCAAAAATCGGCACCAAAAACGGTAGCAATGGCAGGGAGCGCGATTTTGTGATGAGGCAGGAGAGGGCGAGGACCAGGAGCGCGGCGGCAAATGCCACGATGCCGCCCATGGGATCAAGCGTGCAAAGCGCGAAGAGCGCCTTGGCATCCCCCATGCCAATCCCTGGGGCTTGGCGAAGGCGCCGCCAGAGAGACTCGGTGAGCACGAGCGCAAGATAGACGATAACGGCAGGACCAGCATGGTCAAGAGCCGTGTCCATGCCACGATCGAGCCAAACCCCCGCAAACGCTGCCACGGCACAAACCCCGGCAAGCACATTCGGGAACCGCCGTTCACGCAAATCGATAACGGCGCCAACGATGGCGCAAAACCAAAACGGGATATAGAACATCGGACACCTCCTCGAGCTGTATCGCGAAAGCAAAAACCACCACAAAGGTGCCTGTCCCCCTTGTGGTGGTTTTGGTGGTGGTTATTTGGCGCCTTGCATGACCTCGTCGAGGGTGACGCTGACGGCGTGCTGCGTCGGGACCCAGTCGACCTTCAGGAACAGCGCGGCCACCGTGATGGGGATATAGCTGAACATAAAGATCGGGAAGGTAAACAGGTTGGTCACCAAGCGCCATTTTTGCGCACAGTGAATGTGTTTGTACTCAAAGATGGTCGTGAGCAGCGCCAGAATAAAGAAGGTTTGGTACATCATCGCGAAGGTCATGATGAGCGAGGCGGCACAAGCCTGCATCTCGACCTCGGTAGCCAAGAAGCCGTGCGAGAGCCCGCCCACGATGAGAAAGGTCGCGTTGGCGAGCATGGAAATCAGGGACAGTAGCATGCCCGGCGCGATGGTCATGAACATGTCGTAGGCAGCAAAGCGGCGATAGCGGAAGGTCGATTTGACCAGGTGTTTGCCATACGTAAAGAATACCTGGTAGAAGCCCTTGGTCCAGCGCATACGCTGCTTCCAAGAGGCCTTAAACGTCACCGGCTGCTCATCAAAGAACTCTGCCGGCGCATAGCCAATGCGAATACCGTGAATGGCGCAGAACGTAGTGAACTGGATGTCCTCGGTCAGCGTATGGAACTGCCAACCGTGCATACCCTCGATCACGCTCGCCGAGATCAGGTAACCCGAACCCGAAACGGCACAGGACGTCTTGCAGATATTGCGCGCATTGTTGAGGAAGCGCGCCTCGCGCAGATACCAAGTGGCGTTGGCGGCCGAAATCCATGAGCTGCCAAAGTTCTTAGAATTACGATAGCTCGTGACCACATGGAAACCCTGGTCAAAGGCATCGTTCATCTTGGAGACGTAATCGCGGGAGATAACGTTATCCGCGTCGAAGATAAAGTAGCCCTCAAACGTGTCGGGATACTCGTTGAGGATACGATCGAAACCAAAGTCCATGACCCAGCTCTTACCCTTGCGGGCAAGGTCGTTACGCTCGTAGACGATAGCGCCGGCCTCGCGCGCGAGCTGCGCGGTGTTGTCGGTACAGGCATCGGCGACGACAAAAACTTCGATAAGCTCGGACGGATAATCCTGGTCCTTAATGGAGCGCACGAGGTTGGCGATTACCGCCTCCTCGTTATGCGCCGCAATGAAGAAGGCGTAGCGATGGAGCTTTTTGGCCTTGGGTGGCGCGACCTCACCGCGGAGAGCGCCAATGACAAAGAAGACCACCTGATACAGGAAGCAAAACGTGAGCAGCGTAACCACAATCTGGTTAAAAATCACGATGGGCGTGTTGGTTTGCAAAAAGGCGAGCATGCAGGCTCCCGAGAACGCGTTACGTAAACAACCGTATATCTTACCGCAGGCTTATCGAGTTCAAGAAACCACCTAATACTGGCTAGGCTTCGAGCAGACCGAGCTGCGGAACGATTTCGTCGCCAGCAGCGGTTCGGCCAAGCGAGCGTGGGGCCAAATCGTCCAAGACGGCGGCAAGATCCCACGGTAGTTCATCGCGGCACTCAATGAGCTCCCCCGTCACGGGATGATCGAACGCCACGCGCCACGAATGCAGGAATTGCCTGGTCAGGCCCTGATCGGCGCGCGCATCGCACTTGCCGTAGAGCGGATCGCCCACGCAGGCGTGATTGATATGGCGCATATGCACGCGAATCTGGTGCGTGCGGCCGGTAAACAGATGGCACTCGACGAGCGTATAGCCATCGTCAAAGCGGGTGGAATCGAAACGCTCGAGGACCTTGAAGGTCGTGATGGCCTGACGCGCAAAAGGATCGTCAGACACCGCCATCTTGACACGGTCACGCGTGGACCGGGCGATACCGGTGTTGATGGTGCCCTCATCCATAGCGATGTGCCCGTGAACGAGCGTAATGTAGCGACGGTCGAGCGTTCGCGTGCGGATAAGGTTTTGAAGCGCGCGCTGGGTGTCGTCGTCCTTAGCAGCGAGCATGAGCCCAGAGGTATCGCGATCCAAACGATGCACGATACCGGGGCGGTCCTCGCCCTGCACGGTACCCAGATGATCGATACCGCAGTGATAGACCAGGGCATTGGCAAGCGTGCCGCTCTCATGGCCATGGGCAGGATGGCACACCAGGCCACGCTGCTTGGAGAGCACGATGAGGTAGTCGTCTTCATAGCGAATGTCGAGCGGGATGGCCTCGGGAATCACATCGGTCGGGTCGTGCGGCTCGGGCAGATCGACCGAAATACGGTCGCCGGCGCGCACGGCGTATTTTTTGGACAGGCAGGTCTCGCCATTGACGGCAACGGCACCGCCCTCGATCAGATGCGCGCAGGCAGAGCGCGTAGGGCAGCCATCGTTGGCGCCCAGATAGGCGTCAAGACGCTGACCAGCGGTATCGTCGGCAACAAGAATATGGATGTCGGCCATTAGCGCTCGTTCCTTTCGCGAATCTTGCGGGCACGCTCCCCACGCTGTTTAGCCTTGCGCTTGGCGCGGGCCTCGTCACGGGCGTTGAGCTCGGCGGTCGCATCGACCTCGCGGGCCGCAGGGCTCAAGAACATGTAGCCGAAGAGGGCGAGCACGACGCCCACGGTAATGCCGATATCGGCCACATTGAAGATGGGAAAGTCGATGAAGGTGGTGGCAATAAAATCGGTCACGAAGCCAAAGGCCAGACGGTCGATAGCGTTGCCGATAGCACCGCCGGCAACCATCGCCATGCCCACAACCTCCAGGTGAGCAAGCTGAGGTGCGCGAACGAGATACACGGCAATGGCGATAATGACCGCCAGCGCCAGCACGGCAAATGCAATGCCATACCCCTCGCCCATGCTAAAGGCAGCGCCGATATTGCGAACAAACAGGAAGTCGATCACGCCAGGGATAACAGTCACATGCAGAGCATCGCCCACGGCACGAACCGCAAGCTTAGTCAGCTGGTCAAGAAACAGTACAGCCAACGCCACCCCACCAGCAACGCCCAACCGCCAACGCAAAGGCGGCGTCATATCCCCAGTACGACCCAAATCAATCCCCTAACCTCAAGAACTTGAATTCCGTTTAGTGCAAGTAATCATCTTATAGTGACAAACGCCAAACGCGCAGCATATTCACCAACGAAAGCCAAATAACTAGCACAAAACAAAAGCGACATTCCGAAGAACGGAATGTCGCTTATTGTCAGCGGAGCAAATGGACCAAAGACGCCCAAATTCGCCCAATAACTAAAATGCTAGATTACCGTGCCTTAAAGGGCTTCGGCGCAGCGTTTGCAAATATGCGCGTGGCCGTTGTACTCGCCGACGGTGGTGCGGTAGTTCCAGCAACGGTCGCAGCACTCGCCCTCGGCAGCCTCGATGGCAACGGAAAGCTCCTCGCCCTGGGTCAGCTCAACATCGGAAACGATGTAGAACTCGGCCAGGTCGACGGCCTTGTCACCGGTCAGCAGCGCGTACATCTCGGCGGGAACGACCGCCTTGACGCGGACCTGCTGGCTCTTGGTGAAGGTACCTGCGGAGCGGGCATCCTCAAGAGCCTTAGTCACGGCGCTACGGAGCTCGAGCGAAACCTCGAGCACGCCCTCAAACTCATTGGCCTCGTCGACCGTGATGGGCGACTTGTACCAATCGAGGAGCGCAGCGTACTTCTGGTGATCGACGCAGCCGGCGGGCGCATAGGCCATGGCCTCGTCGACCGTATAGGACAGGATCGGCTGCAGGTCGCGCATGAGCATCGAGAAGAGCTCAGCCAGCACGGTCTGGGCGCTGCGGCGCTCGAGCGAGCCGGGCTTGTCGCAGTAAAGACGGTCCTTCAGGGCGTCGAGGTACACGTTGGAAAGCTCGGTGACCACGAAGTCGTAGAGCGCACGGTAGGCGCGCGGGAACTCGTAGCTGGCATATGCGTCGTCGACCTCGGCCTGGACCTGGGTCAAACGGGCAACCATGAGCTTGTCGAGCGGCAGCAGGTCGGCAAAGGCGACGCCGTCGGTCTCGGGCTCAAACTGACCCTCGAGCTCGGAGAGCAGGAAGCGCAGCGTGTTGCGGAAACGACGGTAGGCATCGGACGTACGAGCGAGAATCTCGTGGTCGATGGACACGTCGGAGCTGGTGTCGACGGAGGCAACCCACAGGCGGATGATGTCGGCGCCCATCTCGTCGCAGACCTTGTTGGGGTCGATGACGTTGCCGAGCGACTTGGACATCTTGCGGCCCTGGCCATCGAGGGTGAAGCCCTGCGAGACGACCGCCTTGTACGGAGCGTGTCCATTGGCGCCCACCGAGGTGAGCAGCGAGCTCTGGAACCAACCGCGGTGCTGGTCGGAGCCCTCGAGGTACACGTCCGCCGGATACTCCAGCTCGGGACGGTACTCGCAGACGGCCTTCCAAGACACGCCGGAGTCCCACCACACGTCGAGGATGTCCTTATCGGCCTTGAGGTGATGGCCGCCGCACTTGGGGCAGACGCAGGCCTCGCCCAGGTAGCTCTCGGGAGCATCGGTGAACCAGGCGTCGGAGCCCTTCTCGTGGAAGAGCTTGATGACGGCGTCGAGCGTGGCGTCGTTCATGACCTTCTCGCCGCAGTCGGCGCAGGTGTAGCTGGGGATAGGCACGCCCCAGTTGCGCTGACGGCTGATGCACCAGTCGGGACGCTGCTCGACCATGGCGCCGATGCGGTTGGCGGCATGAGCCGGGTACCACTTGACGTTCTCGCGAACCTCTTTGCCAGCCTGCTCGCGCAGACCCGTCTTGTCCATCGAGACAAACCACTGGTCGGTGGCACGGAAGAGCACCGGGTGCTTGCAGCGCCAGCAGTGCGGATAGCTGTGCGTGATCTTCTTCTCGAGGACCAGGGTGCCACGCTCGCGCAGGAACTCGATGATGTGCGGGTTGGCCTCGTCGGTATCCATACCGCTGAAGGGGCCACCGGTGCCAAACTCCTCGCCGGTGTAGAACTTGCCGTCGTCATCGACCGGCATGCAGATGTCGGTGATGCCCTCCTTGAGGCAGGCGAAGTAGTCGTCAACGCCGTGGCCGGGCGAGTTGTGGACGATACCGGTACCGTCATCCACACCGACGTAATCGGCCAGCAGTGCCACGCCCTCGACACCGTCAAAGATCGGCTGTTTGTAGTGGATGTGGTGGAAGGTCTCGGCAGGGACCACATAGGGCTTGCCGTCGACCATGACCGGGGTGTACTCCCAGCCAAACTCCTCGCAGCACTTGGGAGCCAGGTCCTCGAGCATGACCTCGGCGCGACCGTCGTGCTCAACGGCAACATAAGCGGCGCCGGGCTTGAGGGAGACCGCCTGGTCGGAGGGGATGGTCCACGGCGTGGTCGTCCAGATGATGAAGTCGACCGGGCCGTCGAAGTTCTCGAGGCCGGCGGGCTTGGAGGTCATCTCGAAGCGCACGAAGATGGAGGGGCTCGTCTCGTCAGAGTACTCGATCTCGGCCTCGGCAAGAGCGGTATGGCAGTGCTTGCACCAGTGGACGGGCTTGTGACCGCGATAGATCATGCCCTTATCGAACATGGCCTTAAAGACCTCGATGTCGGCGGCATCGTGCTGGTGATAGAGCGTCAGATAGGGGTTGTCCCAGTCGCCGAGCACGCCCAGGCGGCGGAAACCGGCCTTCTGCAGCTCGATGTTCTCGACAGCGAACTTGTTGCAGAGCTCGCGGATCTTAGCCGTGGAAGTCTGGTTGAACTTCTCGGTGCCGAGCTTCTCCTCGACCTTGTGCTCGATCGGCTGACCGTGGCAGTCCCAACCGGGGACATAGGGAACTTCGCAGCCCTGCATCATCCAGTAACGGTTGATCATGTCCTTGGAGATCTTGTTCATGGCGTGGCCGATGTGGATCGGACCGTTGGCGTACGGAGGGCCGTCGTGCAGCACGAACTTCTTATGACCCTCGTTCTTCTTCAGAACTTGCTCGTAGACCTTGTTGTCCTGCCAGTCCTTGAGTCGCTTGGGCTCGGACTTGGAAAGACCGGCACGCATGGGAAATCCGGTTTTGGGCAGATTCATCGTCTGCTTGTACTCGTTTGCCACGGTACCCCTTTCTTGTCGTGGGCGCGCACGCCCTCTGGGCACCAAAAAAGCGCCCGTCCCTGCAAGCTGGGACGAAGCGCCACAAAACGGGCCGTGCGCCCGCAAAAGCTCTTCGCTTAACCACCCAGCTTAGATGCCCTCGCCCGCGTCGCCGCGCGCTCGCATCCGTTACTCGGCTGGTCTGTATCGACGACCATCTCGGCGATGTCTACTAAGACGAACCTGTTCGGCACGTCCGTTGGGACCGCAGCTCCGGGGTGATTTTCATCGGTCGCACGCACGGGTTCTCAGCACTCCCCGCTCTCTGTGGCATGCGGATGGCCGACTACTCGTCCCCATCAACGCTTATGCGCTGTATGGTAGCACGGTCCGCGCCGGCGAAAAACCCTCAACACTGGTTTTATACGTTCGAAATTTCCCACGGCTGAGTGCCTTCTCTTGGAGCAAAATACCTGAAAGCACTTTATCGAGCGAAAGAAGGTTGCTATGCGCACCATTGGAATGAGCGATTACACCGTTGGCGAGGACTGCTTTGCCGAGCTGCCCGCCGCGCTGGCCGAGTACGGAGCGACGAAGGTTGCCATCATTGGCGGCAAGCGCGCCCTGGCCGCGGCGCTGCCGGGTATCGAGGCGGCACTTGAGGGCACCGATATCGAGGTTCTGGAGACACGCGTCTACGGTACCAACAGCACGCGTGCCAATATAGCCAAGGTCGTGAACTCCCCTGCCTGCCAGGAGGCCGATGTGCTCATCGCCTGCGGCGGCGGCAAGGCGCTCGACACCGTTAAGACCGCGGCCATCGAGCTCAAGAAGATCGTTTTCACCGTCCCGACGATCTGCTCCAACTGCTCTGCCGCGACCGCCATTGCCGTCGTGTACAACGACGACGGCTCGCTCGAGGGCTATTCGTATCCCAACCGCCCCGCGCACATCTTCATCAATCCCAAGATCATCGCCGAGGCACCGGCGGAGTACTTCTGGGCCGGCGTGGGCGACGCCCTGTCTAAGCAGCCCGAGGTCGAGTATGCCACGAGCGCCGGCAACCTGGAGCACACAGCCGGCCTTGGCCTGGCACTTGCCCACACCTGCTCCGAGCCGCTGTTTACCTATGGCGTCCAGGGCCTCGAGGATGTTCGTCAGGACCTGTCGAGTGAGGCTGTCAAGCAGATCGCACTCGACATCGTGGTCAATACGGGCTATGTCTCGAACCTCACGAACCAGAACGATTACTACTACAACTCGAGCGTGGCGCACGCGTTCTACAACGCCACCTGCAGCATCCCGCGCGAGGGATCGTATCTACACGGCGAGGTCGTGAGCCTGGGCGTGCTCGTACTGTTTGCCTATACGGGCGATACCGAGAACCTTGAGCGCTACGCTGCCTTTAACAAGCAGATGGGCCTGCCCGTGACGCTTGAGCAGGTCGGTCTTACCGAGACGGACATCCCGGCCCTGTGCGAGTACGCGCACGCCACCAATGAGTGGAAGCAGGGCAACCCGGAGCCCTTCACCGACGAGAAGTTCGCCGCCGCCATCAAGGCCGCCAACGCCTACGGCCACACGCTGCTGGCCTAACCTGCCAAAACCACCACAAAGGGGACAGGCACCTTTGTGGTGGTCTTTAATTCTGCAGCATGCTCGGGTCGAATTCGCTTGCGGGGATCACGCGGTAGCCGTGGCGAAGGAGTTGGTCGACGAAGACGCCATTGCCCGGAGTGAAGGTTCCGCTGAACGTTCCGTCGTAGATACGGCCCACGCCGCACGAGGGGCTGCGGTCCTGCAGGATGCAAGCGACGATCTCGGAAGATCCGCCTGCCTGCTCGCACATATCGAGCGCGCGCTGGGCGCCCAAGCGAAACTCGCGGTCGACCGACACGCCCTCACGGGTGCGAACCTCACCATCCACGATCTCGGACGGATCGCGCGGCGTGGGCAGGCCGCCAAAGACCTCGGGGCACACGAGGAGCACCTCGGTCCCCGTGCGCTCGCACGCTTCGACAAGCTCGCGATGGTAATTATCGAGCCCGTTATACTTACAGCTCTCGCCCATCAAGCAGGCACTCACCACGACTTTCATTTCCCGACCTCCCAAAAAACTACCTAGAGCAGAACGCCCCATTTGAGATAGGCACTCAAATGGGGCGTCGGCGTTTACTGGCTCGACGGCAGCATTACTGCTGCTTCGGCATCAGCGGATTCTCGCGCGTGAGAAGATTCATGAACTCCTCGCCCGTGATGGTCTCCTTCTTGTACAGATAGCGAGCCAACTCATGGAGCTTGAACTTGTTCTCCTTCAGGATCTGCAGGGCGCGATCGTGGGCGTCCTCAATCAGCTTGGCGACGATCGCGTCCACGCGCTCGGCCGTACCGGGGGCGCAGGTGAGCGACGTATCCTGGTTGAGGTACGCGTTCTGAACGGTACCGAGCGCCATCATGCCAAACTCGTCGGACATACCAAAGCGCGTCACCATGTTTCGGGCAAGCTTGGTGGCCTGCTCGATGTCGTTGGCGGCACCAGTCGTCATCTCGCCAAAGATGAGCTCCTCGGCCGCGCGGCCACCGCAATAGACGGCGAGCTTGTCCAGGACCTCCTGACGCGTGGTCAGGAAGCGCTCGTCCTCCTCGACCTGCATGGTGTAGCCCAGAGCGCCGCTCGTACGCGGCACGATGGTGATCTTTGTGACCGGCGCGGAGCCCTTCTGGCGGGCAGCAACGATGGCGTGGCCGATCTCGTGGTAGGAAACGACCTGCTTCTCGTGGTCGGACAGCACCGTGGACTTACGCTGCTGACCGGCGATGACGACCTCCACCGACTCCTCAAAGTCGTCCTGCGTAGCGCGCTTGCGACCCTCGCGGACGGCGCGAAGGGCGCCCTCGTTGATGATATTGGCCAGGTCGGCGCCCGAGGCACCGGGCGTGGCGCGGGCGATCGCGGTCAGGTCAATCGGCGGCTCAGTCTTCACGCTCTTGGCATGCAGCTCAAGAATGTTCTTGCGGCCGGTCAGGTCGGGCAGCTCGACGGGAATACGGCGGTCAAAGCGACCGGGGCGCAGCAGGGCCGGATCGAGGCTGTCGGGGCGGTTGGTAGCAGCGAGGACGACAATACCCTTATGGTTGTCGAAGCCGTCCATCTCAGTCAGCAGCTGATTAAGCGTCTGCTCGCGCTCGTCATTACCGCTAAAGCCACCGCCATCGCGCTTCTTGCCGATGGTATCGATCTCGTCGATAAAGACGATGCACGGGGCCTTTTCCTTGGCCTGCTTAAACAGGTCACGCACCTTGGCAGCGCCGCGGCCGACGAACATCTCAACGAATTCAGAACCCGAAATGCTAAAGAACGGCACGCCCGCCTCGCCGGCAACAGCCTTGGCGAGCAGGGTCTTACCGGTGCCCGGAGGGCCGACGAGTAGAGCACCGCGCGGCAGCTTGGCGCCGATCTCCTCGTAACGCTGCGGCTTCTCCAGAAAGTCAACGACCTCTTTGAGGGACTCCTTAGCCTCTTCCTGGCCGGCGACGTCCTTAAAGGTCACGCCCACGTCCTTGGAGGCGATCACGCGCGCGCCGGACTTACCCAGTCCGCCGCCACCAAAACCGCCGCCGCCAAAGTTCATCGACGGGCCGTCATCGCCCATGGCCTTCTTCATGCGGCGGTTGAGCCACCAGCCGATGAGGAAGAAAATCGCCATGGGAAGAATAAGTGTGAGCAGGTAGTAAGTCATCAGGCCCGAGTTTTTATCGGGAACGACCGACTCCAGCGAAGCACCGGATTCAAGCACGCGATCGGTAAAGCCCGCATCGTTCGGCACACCGGTCGTCTTGTAGGCGATGTTCTCGTCCTCGCCCTTCTTAGTGTAATAAATGGTGTAATCGTCGGTATTGTATTCGACCTTGTCGACGCTCTTCTTATCGAGAGCTTTGACAAACGTCGAGTAATCGGTCTTCGTAATCTGCTGCGTGTGACCGATGTTAGGGAACAGAACGGTCGAGAGCACGAGGTAGACGACGAAGGCGATGAGCACGTAGAGGATCATATTCCGTCTACGTTTATTGTCATCCATCTCCATCTGCTTGAACTCCATCTACTGGGGTTGATAATGCTAACTAGAATACCCAACCCGGCCGGCGATAAACCGACGCCGGGCACGAAAGGATAGAGATGGCATCACTGGAAGTCGGCAAGGTTCAAATCTATACGGGCGACGGCAAGGGCAAGACGACGGCTGCGCTGGGGCTCGCGCTGCGCGCCACGGGCTATGGACTTAACGTGCTCATGCTTCAGTTTGCCAAGAAGCTGCACTGCGCCGAACATGACGCAGCGCCTCGATTGGGGCTACGCATCGTACAGGCCGACCGCGACACGCCCGAAGCCTGTGCCGCACAGATCATGGAGCTGGCGCGCGCGCAGATTAGCCAGGTCGATGTGCTGATCTTGGATGAACTGGGAGAAGCCATGCGACGGGGCTTTGTGACACGCGAAGATGTCGAAGCGCTGATCGCGATGAAACCGACCACCACGGAGCTTGTGCTCACCGGCCGCGGCCTGCTGTCCCTCGCCGACCTTGCCGACCTAGTAACCGAAATGCGCCCCGTCAAACACTACTTCGACGAAGGCCTCCTAGCCCGCCAAGGCATCGAGTACTAATTGATCCGTTTTCCTCCATCCCCTACAGGTCATAAAAAGTTGCGGTGGAATAGTTCTTGTTTGGCGGCCCACAAGGGCTTTTCAGGAACTATTTCACCGCAACTTAGCAGGGGTACCTGACGGGGGCGCTAGGCGGTAGCGCGGCCTAGCCAGTTGCCGCTGTGATGGTAGATGGTGAACATTGTGGCCGTGATGATCCAGGTTACCGGGTAGACCAGCAGCAGGTGCTCGAGCGATGGGTCGAGCGGCATAATGGCAAACAGCCAGATCACCCTGAGAACAACCGTGCCAAAGATAGTGAGAACCATGGGCTGGAAGCTCACGCCGGCGCCACGGATGGAGCCCGACGCGTTCTCGATAATCGAGAAGATCGCGTAGAACGGTGCGATGAAATGGATGATGGTCGTGGTGTGCGCCGAAATCGAAGCGTCGTCGATAAACAGGCGCGACAGCGGGCCCGAGAACACCAGCAGCACAGCAGATAGGCCGCCGATAAGCACAAACGACAGCAGCAGCGACGTGTGATAACCCTTGCGCATACGATCGTAATTACGCGCGCCAAAGTTCTGGGCCGAGAATGTGGTGATCGAAACGCCCAGCGCCTCGGTCACCATCCAGATAATGCCATCCAAACGGCCCGAAAGGCCCCACGCCGTCGTGACATCGGCGCCGAAAGAGTTGACCGAGATCTGAATCAAAACATTGGAAATCGAGTACGCCGCCGATTGGAATCCCAGCGGCAGGCCACACGAAAGCATGCTCTTGCAGATAGCGCGATCAATACCAAGCTTGGAAAGCGACAAACGCCATGCACCCGGAGCACGCATCATGCGCAGCACGATCATGGTGGCATTAGAGCAAATGGTCAGTGCCACAGCGATACCGCAGCCCAGAGCCTCCATATGCAACACGGCGACAAAAATGATATCCAACACAACGTTGACCAGGCAGCCGGAGGCAATGATCACGGCAGGGCCGCGCGTGTCGCCCACGGCGCGCAACAGCGCGGTGCCCATATTGAGGAGCAGCGCAGCAAACATAGCGGCAAAGTAGCAACGAGCATAGGCTACGCCCTCGGCAAGGAGCTCGTGCGGCGTATTCATCAAAACGAGCATGGGCTCGACAAGCACCATGCCCAGAATGGAAACGACGATACCGCCCACCAGGGCGAGCGTCATGGCCGTATGGACCGAACGGCTCAGGCGTTCGTCATCGTGCTGGCCAAAAAACTGACCCGTAATAACAGCGCAGCCGGCACCCACGCCGACGCAAAAGCCAATGCAGAGCTCCGTGAGCACCATCGTGGCCTGTATGCCGCCCAGCGCGAGCTTGCCGCCAAACTGACCGACGATATAGGTACCGATAAGCGTGTAAGCCTGCTGAAAAAACGAACTAAAAAAGATAGGAACGCACAGCGAAAGCAGCTGCTGCCAAATGACGCCCTGCGTAACATCGATAGCCGTAGATTTCTTAGCCACACGCCCTCCCCACAAGCTCAAGCTAAACAACAAAACAGCAATTAATAGTCAATACCATACCCAGCTTAGCACCGGCCGCAGGCAATAGAAACACCCCCAGCGGCAAAGTCCCGTAACAGTCGACTAGTGGTACAGCCCCGGCTGGTAGTGATATTCGTTGCTCACATGCGGGCACAGCTGCCAAAAGGCAACGGCACTCGCCGCAGCCACGTTGAGAGAGTCGACCCCGTGTGCCATCGGAATGCGTACGGCACGGTCGCAACCGGCAATAGTCTTAGCACCCAGCCCGGCACCCTCGGTACCCATAAAGATTGCCAAGCGCGGATTATCTTGCAGCGCGGGATCGTCCAACGACACCGAATCATCCGTCAACGCCATGGCGGCACACGAAAAACCTGCATCGTGCAACGCCGCCAGCCCATCATGCGGCCATATGCGCGCCTCACTGCCAATACGCGTCCACGGTACCTGGAAAACCGTGCCCATGCTCACGCGGGCCGAACGGCGGTACAGTGGATCGCAACAGGTGGGACTGACCAAAATGCCATCGACGTTCAACGCCGCAGCCGAGCGAAAGATCGCGCCGACGTTCGTGTGATCGACAATACCCTCGAGCACGCACACGCGCACCGGGCGCTCCCCCGCCGCCTCGACGACGCCGTCCAAAAACTCAGCGACCGGAATCTGACGCGGACGACGAAATGCCGCGAGCGCACCGCGCGTCACGTTAAAGCCGGTCAGCTGCTCCATAAGCTCCATCGAGGCCACGAACACGGGAACCGGGCCCGCACCCTCGCGTACCGTCAGGCGCTCAAACAACGGCATCATTTGGTCGAGCCAACGCTCGCCCAAAAGAAAGCTCACCGGCTCGTATCCGGCACGCACCGCACGCTCGATGACCTTGGCGCTCTCGGCGATAAAGATGCCCTTCTGCGGCTCCAGCACGCAACGCAGCTCGCGCTCGGTCAGTCGCACGTAGGCGTCGAGCCGCTCGTCCTCGAGCGAATCGATTCGCAGAACCTCAACGGCATCAGTCATAACAGCCAGCCCGCACCTTTCTTTGCAGCACCTATACAAATATCGGGGCAACGCCATGCGCCGCCCCGTCACTCATTCAAACCCGATAATACCGTGGACAAAAGGAGATTTAAGCATCAGCGTGACGATACGTGACGAACTCATATTTGAGGCCCTCGTCGCCCTCGCCCGCAGCGATCGTCGCGACCTCACCGGCCTGCGCAATCTCCCACGCGGGATCGGCATCTAGGTCGGGAAAATACGTATCCACCGCATGCACGCAGTGGTTATGCGTGACCTCGGCCTCGACGCAATACGGCAAGAACTGCCGATACACCTCGCCGCCGCCGATCACCCACGCAACGGACTCATCGGCAACCGCTGCGAGCGCCTCGTCAACGCTATGCACCACGTCGACACCCTCGGGCGCAAAGCCCTCGTCGCGCGTGAGCACAATATTGCGACGGTTCTTGAGCGGGCGCCCGCCGGGAAAACTCAGCAGCGTCTTGCGGCCCATAATGACCGGATGGCCCTTGGTGCATGCCACGAAATGGCGCATGTCGGCGCGATTGGAAACCACCATATCGCCCTCGCAGCCAATGCCCCAGTCATCGCACACGGCGACAATGGCGGAAAGCTTACACGTCACGCTCGTCACCTACACCGCGATAGGGATGTTCTTGACCTGCGGGCCGTGCTCATAGCCCTCGACGATCAAGTCGTCGGTCGTAAACGTATAGAAGTCATGCACATCGGGGTTGAGCGTCACCTTGGGCGCCGCAAACTGCGGGCGCTCAATAAGCTCGCGGACGATATCGACATGACGGTCGTAAATGTGAGCATCGGCAATCACGTGCAGCAGCTCGCCGGGAATCATATCGACCGACTGCGCGACCATCATCAGCAAAATGGCGTACTGGCACACATTCCAGTTGTTCGCGGCCAAAATGTCCTGGCTGCGCTGGTTGAGAATCATGTTGAGCGTCGGCTTGTCGTCCTGCGGGCGCTGCGTCACGTTATACGTAACGCTGTAGGCGCACGGATACAAGTGCATCTCGGACAGATCGCTAAACACGTAGGTGTTCGTCATAATGCGACGGCTGTACGGCGTGTGCTTAAGGTCGTACAGCACACGGTCCATCTGATCGAAGTCGCCCTCGGCGTAATGGCTCTTCTGGCCAATCTGGTAGCCGTAGGCCTTGCCGATGGAACCGGTCTCGTCGGCCCACTCATCCCAGATATGGCTGTTGAGGTCATGTACGTTATTAGACTTCTTTTGATAGATCCACAGAATCTCGTCCATGGCAGACTTAAGCGCCGTACGACGCAGGGTGAGCGCGGGGAACTCCTCGCGCAGGTCATAGCGCGCCGTGACACCAAAGTTTTTAATGGTATAGGCAGGGGTGCCGTCCTCCCACACCGGACGGACCTTTTGGCCCTCGGTGGTGGTGCCATGCTCCAAGATATCGCGGCACATGGTTACAAACTGCTGATCAGCTTTGCTCATTGACCCTCCTGTCAGTCGCCTATAAGCGAGATTTATTGTAGCCCAGGCGTGCTCGACCCCACAGCCCTAACATAAGCAGCCTTTTTCTGACATATGCCAAAAATGCTTTGTACTGCGCTCCACACGCGTTATCCTATTGTTGACATATGTCAGATTTGGAGAGTGCATGGCAGGAAGACGCGAAAAACTGCGCCGCGTCGGGATCATCCCCGAATACCGCGGCTTTACCCCCGATGGCCTAGCCAGCGGAGACGCCATCGACATGACGGTCGACGAGCTCGAGGTGCTGCGCCTGTGCGACCTGGAGGGTCTCAATCAAGAGGCAGTCGCCCAGCAAATGGGGATCGCCCGCGCCACCGTGGCGGCCATCTGCAGCCGCGCGCATCGCAAGGTGGCAAACGCACTGGTCAACGGACGGGCGCTCATTATCGAGGGCGGCAATATCGTGTACTCCCCCACACCCACGACGACGGCCGCATGGCCAGCAAAGGAGGTCGACACCATGAGGGTGGCAACCACGTACGACAACGGCAACATCTTTATGCACTTTGGCCGCAGCGAGCAGTTTAAGATCTACGACATTCAGAACGGCAAGGTGCTCAACGAGCAGGTCGTGGGCACCGGCGGCACCGGCCACGGCGCCCTTGCGGGCCTGCTTGCCAACGGCGGCGTCGACACGCTCATCTGCGGAGGCATCGGCGGCGGCGCCATCAATGCGCTCGCCCAGGCCGGCATCACCGTCTATGCCGGCGCCCAGGGCAGTTGCGACGCCTGCGTCGAAGCCCTTATCGCCGGCACGCTCGCGCAGAACGGCGAGGCCACGTGCGGCTGCCATGGTCACGAGCATGAACACACCCACGAGTATGGCGAGTCCTGCGGATGCCATGGCCATCACGAGCACGAGGGCCACGAGGGCTGCGGTTGCCACTAACGGCACGGTACCGCGAGCCCGGGGCGCATCGCCACACGGAGCCGGACAATCAAACCTCAAAACAAAGGCCACCCGGAAACTTCCGAGTGGCCTTTGCCATATCAAGCTGCAATTACAGCCCTATTTCTTATTGCGCATCTGCGCTTCCATCTGGCGCAGCAGATCCATATCGGACTTGGGACCACCCGTTCCCAGGCCACCCAGACCGCCCATGCCGCCCAGACCCATGGCGTCCAGACCGGGAATATTGGGCATGCGCATCTTTTTGCCCTTCTTGCCCTTTTTGCCCTTCTTGCCACCAGCCTGTGCCTGATTGGCCATCGTGCGCATGCGGCCCATCATCTTGTTCATCTCGCCCCACTGCTTCATAAGGCTGTTGACCTCGGTGGGGGTCACGCCGGCGCCCTTGGCAATGCGGGCACGGCGCTGGCCGTTGATGATGGAGGGACGCAGGCGCTCCTCCTTGGTCATCGACATGATGATGGCTTCGTTCTTATCGAAGATGCCCTCGTCCAGATTGCCGCCCATCTGGTTGAGCGCGCGCTGGCCGCCGGGGAGCATGCCCAGAATGCCCTTCATGCCGCCCATCTTCTTGACGGCCTTCATCTGATCGAGCATGTCGTTCATGGTGAAGCCCTCGCGCAACATGCGCTCGGCAGCCTCGAGCTGCTCGGCGTCTGCTGCCTCTTGGGCCTTCTCGATAATGCCGACGACGTCGCCCATGCCCAGAATGCGTTTAGCCATGCGATCCGGATAGAACGGTTCCAGCGAATCGGGCTTCTCGCCCATGCTCACGAACTTGATGGGCTTGCCGGTCACCTGACGCACCGAAAGCGCGCCGCCGCCACGGGCGTCACCGTCGAGCTTGGAGATGATCACGCCGTCAAAGTCGGTGCGCTCGGCAAAGGTCGAGACGACGTTGACAATGTCCTGGCCGGTCATGGCATCGACGACCATCAGCACCTGGTCGGGCTTGACGGCCTTCTTGATGTCAACGGCCTCCTGCATCATCTGCTCGTCGATCTGCAGACGACCGGCGGTATCGACGATGACCACGTCACGCAGGTGGTCGACAGCCTCCTGGATGGCGCCCTTGGCGATGTCAACCGGATGCGCACCGTCGCCGCGGAAGACCGGCACGCCGATCTCGCCACCGAGCGTGGCCAGCTGGTCCGCAGCGGCGGGACGGTAAACGTCGCACGCGGCGAGCAGCGGCGAGCGGCCCTGCTTCTTGAGCAGGTAGGCCAGCTTTACGGCCGCCGTGGTCTTACCGGAGCCCTGCAGGCCCACGAGCATAATGACATTGGGAATACGGTTGCTAAAGACGAGCTTGCTCTCGGTGGAGCCGAGCATCTCGGTGAGCTCGTCGAGCACGATCTTGACGACGTTTTGCGCCGGAGAGAGAGACTCCATGACCTCGGCGGTCATGCAGCGCTCCTTGGTCTTGGCGACAAACTCCTTGACGACCTTAAAGTTAACGTCGGCCTCGAGCAGCGCCATGCGAATGTCGCGCATGGCAGAGGTGATATCGGCCTCGGTCAGCTTACCCTTGCCGCGCAGGCGGTCAAATGTGTCGTTGAGGCGATCGCTCAGGGAATCAAACACTAGTCACTCCTTAGTTGGACTCGCCCACCAGGGCGCGGCAGAAATCTTTGGCGTTAAACTCCTGCAGGTCATCGACCTGCTCGCCCACGCCGATGCGCAGGATCGGGAGCTTGAGCTTCTCGGCCACGGCCATGGCGATACCGCCCTTTGCCGTGCCGTCGAGCTTAGTCATGATAATACCGTCCAGGCCCAGCGCCTCGTTAAACTCGAGCGCCTGGTTCAGACCGTTCTGACCGGTGGCGGCATCGATCACAAGCACAACCGAGACGGGCATGGGGCCGGCGGCCATATTGGCGGCGCGCTTACGGGTCACATTGACCACCTTGGCGAGCTCGCGCATGAGCTCGGGGCTCGTGTGCAGACGACCGGCGGTATCGATGAGCACCAGGTCGCTGCCGCGCTTGTCGGCCTCGTCGAGCACGTCGTAGCACACACTCGCCGGGTCGGAGCCGCGGTCACGCTTAATGACCGGCACACCGGCGCGCTGGCCCCACACATCAAGCTGCTCGATGGCGGCGGCACGGAACGTATCGGCCGAACCGATCACGACATTCTTGCCGCGGGCGGCCATGGCGCTCGCGATCTTGCCGACTGTGGTGGTCTTGCCAGCACCGTTAATGCCAACAAACAGCACGCAGCTCGGCGTATCGGAGAACGGATCGCGCTCTACGGGTACAAAGTGGCCCTCGAGCTGCTCGGCCAGGGCACGACGAAGCTGCGGGGCGGTCTTGAGGTTCTTCTTGGCCGCGGCATCGCGCAGGTCATCGGAGACCTGAATGGCGACCTCGGCACCCATGTCACCCATGACGAGGGTGTCCTCAAGGTCCTCCCAAAAGTCCTCGTCGACCTCGCCGCCAAAGTAGAAGACCTCGTTGAGGGCCTCGCGACTGCGTTCAAGTCCGCGCGAGAGAGCGTCAAAGAATCCCATTATGCATTCACGACCTTTCCGGTTTCGCGATCGAGTTTTTGCGAGACGACGCGACTGACGCCGTCGGCTTGCATCGAGACGCCGTAGAGAACGTCAGCGTCCTCCATAGTACGGCGCTGATGCGAGATTACCAAAAGTTGCGTATCGGAACGCAGCACATCGAGGGCGCCGATGAGCTTGGACAGGTTGGCGTCGTCGAGCGCCGCCTCGACCTCGTCCAGCACATAGAACGGCACCGTGCGCGTGCGGTACACGGCAAAGAGCAGGGCGAGCGCCGTCAGGCTCTTCTCGCCGCCCGACATGAGCATCATCTTGGTGATACGCTTGCCGCGCGGCTGCGCCACGACCTCGATACCCGTCTCGGCCGGGTGCTCGGGGTCGGTCATCTCAAGGTGAGCCTGACCGCCCGGGAAGAGCATGGCAAAGATCTCACGGAAGTTCGCGTCGACCTTCTCAAAGGTCACCAGAAACGCCTTGCGCATCTTGCGGTCGATGGCCACGGTGATCTTGGTGAGCGCCTTGCGCGCGCTCTCCAGATCGGCCAGCTGCTCCTCGATGTAATCGGCGCGGCGCTTGAGCTGCTCGTACTCCTCCATGGCGACCTGGTTCACAGGACCCAGGTTGTTGATCTGGCGCACAAGCTGGTTGAGCTCGCGCTCGGCGGCGTCGCGATCGGTGGGCGCGGGAAGCATGAGCGCTTCCTCAAGCACCGTGGTGCCATCGGCGGTGATGGCCTTGATAGCGGCCTCCACCTGCACCTCGAGCTTGCCGCGAGCGACCTTGAACTCATTTTGCGTGGCAGTGGCGGTATCGACCTTCTCCTTGGCGCGGGCGACTTCGGCCTTGGCGTCCTCGATGGTCTTCTTGAGCGAAGCCGAGTCCGCCTCCTCGAGCGAGGCCTGGTCGCGCAGGCGCGCGGCCCAATCCGAAGCGCGCTCCAGCAGGGCCGAATAGCGCTCGTGCATGGGGTCGACGCGCAGGCGCAGCAGCTCGAGCGAGCGCGAGGCTTGGCGCGTTCCGCGGATACGGCGGTCGATGCCCTCTAGACGATGCTCCAGATCGGGCACGCGGCCCTTCAGTGAACGCACGCGCTCGCTCGTCTGTGCAAGACGGACCTTGGCATCGGCGAGCTTGCCGGCAGCCTCGGAGTCGTCGCGGCGCACACGGTCGAGCTCGTCGTTGGCCTCGGCAATCTGCAAACCCAAATCGCTTGTCTGCGCACGGGCCTCGTCACGCGAACGGGTGAGCTCATCGACACGCGGACGCGCAGCGCGGACGGCTTCGGCAGCCTGCTCGCGGCGCTTGGAAATACGCACACGCTCGACCTCTGCATTGTTAGCGCTTTGCTCCAGGCGGCCGATCTCGGAGAGCAGGGAGCGACGCTCGCCCTCAAGACGGGCAATCTCGCCGGCGGCATCGCCCTCGGCGGCACGGGCCTCCTCAACAGCCGCATTGGCCTCGACAACCTGATCCGACACATGTTCAAACACAGCGGCCAGATCGGGCTCTAGGCCCTCCAGCTCGCGAATACGACGCTTGCGTTCCAAGGCACCCGAAGCCTCGCCGGCATCGAGCCCCACACGCACCAGACCGCCACAGCACACGCGGGCGCCATCGGGGGTCACGTAAGTCACGCCGTCAACGACCGGCGCTGCCAGCGCGGCAGTCAGGTCATCAACCACGTAATAGCCGCCGAGCAATGCTTCGACAACCGGACCATATCCAGCACGAACGGACAGACGATCGACCAAGCGGGATCCGGCAGCGCCCTCGGCTGCCGCGGAACCGCTCACGCCACGAGCTACCAGCAGCGCCTCGCCCGAGGCTTTCTTCTGATCCAGGGCGGCACGGCCGGCACGCTCAAGCGCTGCAGCATCATCGAACAGCAGCGCATCGATATCGCCGGCGAGCAGCTGCTCAACCAGGCCCTCGAGCTCACGCGGAGCCTCAAGCACATCACCCAGACGGCCCGAGACGTCGTCGCCCAGCGCGCCCACCAGACGGCTCACCAACGGCGAGCTATCGGCCATGCGTGCATCGAGCTTCTTTTGACTGGCAAGTTCCGAGCGCACCTCGGACAGCTTGTTGCGCGCCTCGCTCTCGCGGGCACGCAGGTCCTTGAGGGCCGCACGGGCAGTCTCGGTAGCCTCACGCGCATCGGTCTGAGCCTGACGCGCCTCCTCAAGGGCGCTCTCAAGCTCCTCGGCACGGTCGCGACGGCTCTCGAGCGAGGCCGTCACCTCCTCGAGTTGCTCGTCAATCTGCTCCAGGCGCGAGGCATACATGTTGTCCTCGACCTCTGCATTGCTCAGAGAATCCTTCACCTTGGCAAGTTCGAGCGCGGCATTATCGGCCACACGCTGCACATCGCGCTGTTCGCGCGTAAGCTGCGAAATCTGGTTGTCGAGTGCCACGCGACGCTCGTGAAGTTCGGCGGCAGCAGGACCGGCGGCGTCGACATCCTCCTGGGCCTGCATATGTGCACCGGTCACTTCCTCAAGCTGGGCGCGCGCATCCTCAAGCTCCTCGACCACGCGACGGCGCTGATGCTCGGAGCTCGAGATCTGGCCGCGCATATCGGATAGGCGCGACACCATGTTATGGCCCTTTTCCTCGAGCAGGCGCATGTCGGAGTTAATGCGGCCGACCACATCTTGCATATGGCGGCGCTGTTCACCCAGATCGCCCACGAACAGGCCCTTTTCCTCGAGCATGACCTGGAGCTTCTCGAGCTCGCGCTCCTTCTCGCCCAGGCGGTACTGCGCGAGCTCCAGCTCGGCGGCACCCTCCTTGGAGCGGCTCTCCAGATCGCTCCACTGCGACTGCAGTGAACGCAGCTCGTCGACGGCCAGCATCTGCGTAAGCTCGTTCGCGCGCGAGGACAGCTCTTTGTACTTGCGCGCGCGATCAACCTGACGCTCCAGCGGCCGCAGCTGGCGGGCGATTTCCTTATTGATGTCTCGTGCACGGGTCAGGTGCTCGTCCATCGACTTGATCTTTTTGAGCGCACGCTCCTTGCGGCGCTTGTGCTTGGAGATGCCGGCAGCCTCCTCGATGAGGGCACGGCGCTCCTCAGGGCGGCTCTGCAAAATGGCATCGAGCTTGCCCTGGCTGATGATGGAATGTGTATCCTTGCCCAGGCCCGAATCGTGCAGAATATCCTGAATGTCCATCAGGCGGCACGGGCTCGAGTTGATGAGATACTCGCTCTCACCCGAGCGGTACATGCGGCGGGTGATGGCAACCTCGTCAAAGTCGACGGGCAGCATATGGTCCGAATTATCGAGCACCAGCGTGACCTCGGCAACGCCTACCGGCTTGCGAGCCGACGAGCCCGAGAAGATGACGTCTTCCATGGCCTGGCCGCGCAGCTGCTTGGCGCTCTGCTCGCCCAGGACCCACAGAATCGAGTCGGAGATGTTCGATTTTCCCGAGCCATTGGGACCGACGATGACGGTCAGGCCCGGCTCAAACGTCATATGGGCGCGGTCGGCAAACGACTTGAACCCTTTGAGCGTGAGGGACTTGAGATACACGGTTCCTCGCTTAAACGAGCTTCTTGTTCAGAATCACGCCGTTGGTGGTGTAACCCATGCGATCGAGCGCCTCGAGCGCGGCAGCTCCCTCGGCTTCCTTCTTAGAGGAGCCGGTGCCGCGGCCTTGGCGGATGCCGTCGATAAGCACCACAGCGGTAAAGGTAGGCGCATGCGCGGGGCCCTCGGAACCAACCAGCTTATACGCCGGAGGCTCATGGCCGTCGGCCTGAACGCACTCCTGCAAAAACGACTTGGGGTTCGCGGGATGCTCGGCGCGCTCGGAAGCCAGGTGCGGCTTAAGCGTGCGGTGGATGAACTCCGCCGCCACATCCCAGCCGGCATCAAGATAGAGCGCACCCACGAGCGACTCGTAGACGTTCTCGAGCGCCGAATGCAGGCCGCGAGCGCCCGTGCCGGTCTCTGAGGCACCAAAGATGATGATGTCGTCGATGCCCAGCTCGTGCGACACCTCGGACAGCGTGGCGCCCGAGACAAGGGACACCTTCAGGCGCGTAAGCTTGCCCTCGTCAAACTCAGGGTAGGACTCAAAAAGCGAGCGAGCCACCACGGCACCCAAAATGGAATCGCCCAAAAACTCGAGACGCTCATAGCTGGCAGACACCGGCTGACCCTCGACAGCCGAGGGATGTGTGAGCGCCGCGCGCAACAGCACCTTGTTATTGAACTCGTGGCCCAGGATTTCCTGGGCACGCGAAAGTCGTTCAGATAAAGCCAAGACTTAGGCCTCCCTGGCAGCTTCGATAGCGTCGACAGCGTCGGCGACAGAGTTGAGCGAGAGCAGGGTCTCGTCATCGATCTCGAGGTTGAACTCGTCCTCGATAGCCGTCACCAGCTGCAGGCGCTCGAGCGAATTGGCATCGAGGTCGTCAAACGTGGTCTCATCGCTAATCTCGGCAACATCGACGCCCAGAACGTCAGCAGCGACCTCGGCGATCTTGTCGAAGATTTCGGAGCGGTCCATAGCGCTTCCTCTCATAGTGCATGAATACCAAAAGATTGGCGCCGCGCGGGCGGCACCAAGACACGGTTTTGATTCTACCCCACGACGCAGGCCGCGAGGCACATAACAGCACTCTAACTCGCTCTTACAAAACGATACCGTCCATGGAGTTGGCGACGTTCTCGACCAGCCCGGCGCGCACGGCTTCGGCAGCGGCGAGCGTGCCGTTCTTGACAGCCTCGACCGAAGTAGCACCATGGCCGATCAGGACAACGCCGCGCAAACCCAGCAGAATCGCGCCGCCCTTAGCATCGCCCGAGAGCTTTGCTTTGATTTCACGCATCTGCTGTTTCATGAGCAGCGCGGCGATCTTAGTGCCGAACGAGGACGTAAAGGCACCCTTGAGCTCCTGCAGCAAGAACTTGGCAGCGCCCTCGGTGGCCTTAAGGGCAATGTTTCCCGACATGCCGTCGGCAACGACAACGTCAAAATTACCCGAGGTAATATCGGTGCCCTCGCAGTTGCCCACAAAGCCGGGGACGGCAGCCTTCATAGCCGGGAAGCAGGCCTTGGTAAAGTTGGAGCCCTTCTCATCCTCGGTACCGTTACCAAGAAGACCCACGCGGGGATGCTCGATGCCCAAGACGACGCGGGCATAGGCGCTACCCATTTGGGCAAAGCGCACCATATCGTCGACCTCGACATCGGGGTTGGCACCCATATCGCACAGCACCGTCAGGCCGCCGGCGCGATTGGGCAGCGCATTGGTCAGGCACGGACGAACCGGCTGCTTCTTGCCCTCGGCCTGATACCTAAAGGGCGTCACATAGGCGGTGGCGGCTGCGGTCATGGCACCAGTGGAGCCAGCGGAGAAGAACGCGTCCGCGTTGCCCTTCTTAATGGCACGGCAGGAAAGCACAATCGAAGACTTGCGCTTGGTCATCACGGCACGAATGGGATCGTCGTCCATGGCGATAACGTCGGGAGCCTCCAGGGCTTCGACGCGCGCATGAGAGGCGGCAAAGGGATTGACGATTTCGGCAGGGCCGGCAGCCAGGACCTCGATATCGGGGTCGGCCGCAAGGGCGGCCTCAATACCATCGAGAACAACCTGGGGCTTCTCGTCTCCGCCCACAACGTCTACACAAACGCGAACGTTACTCATATACATGCTCCTTATACAAAAATGGCCGACTCATTGAGCCGGCCATTGTGGTTCCATTTGGAACGGCATCGTATCCAGAGTATACAGTTACTCGGTAACGATAACCTCGCGGTCCTTGTAGAAACCGCAGCTGGGGCACACGTGGTGCGGGAGCTTGACAGCGCCGCAACGGGGGCACGTGGACTGAGCCGCAGTCGAGATCTTCATGTTGGCGGAACGACGGGTGTGAGTACGGATACGACCCTGCTTTTGTTTAGGTACGGGCATAGTGACCTTCCTTATGAACTATCCAGTGTGGCGATTACGCGCAAGTAGCGATACTACCACAGTTTTACTCATCAAGCTTGAGATTCTTTAATGCTGCAAATGGATTTTCCGTGGCTTCGGCCCATTCGGCCTCTGCCTGGGCAGCGCAATCGCATTGCTCGAAGTTGAGATTACCACCGCAGACCGGGCAAAGACCGCGGCAATCGGGCTTGCAGAGAACCACGAACGGAGTATCCATGACGACCGCGTCGTTGATGGGCTCACCCAGATCGACGATGCGATCCTCGCCCAGCAGCTCGTAACCGTCCTCGTAGGCCTCGGGATCCTCGGGCTCGTCAAAGAGGTAGAACTCCTCGATCTCGCCTGCGATGTCAAACGAGGCGGGCTCCAGGCAGCGGTCGCACTCACCGATGGCGTGCGCGCGAACCATGCCCGAAAGCAAGACACCGGTGCCGGCATTGGTAAAGACCACGTCGTAGTCAATGCCGTCCTGCAGCTGGTACTCCTTCTCGCCCACCGTGTAGGTGGCGACATCGACCTTGCCGGTCAGCGGATACGAGTCTCCGGGAAACTCGAGCTGCTCGGAAAGATCGACGGTAACGCTCGGGAACTCAGCCATTACCACTGACCATTCTGCTGGGCGGCACCCTCGTTGAGCTGCTGGCGGCAACGGGTGACAGTGCCGGTCAAGCTCTTGAGGTTCTCCTCGAGGTGCGTAAAGACCTGCTCGGCGTAGTCCTCGGCAGCATAGCGCGTCTCGCGCTCGTACTGCTGGGCACGGTCGCGGATATCATCGGCCTGCTGTTGTGCTAAGCGGACGATCTCCTGCTCGCCAGCAATAGTGAGGGCCTGCTGCTGAGCATCGGCAATGATGGAATCGGCCTGAGCGGCGGCGGAAGCCATAAGCTCCTCGCGCTCCTTGAGGATACGGCGGGACTTCTGCCACTCCTCGGGATAGCTCATGCGGATCTCGTCGAGGATGTTAAAGAAGACGTCGGCGTCGATAACCTTCATCTGGGCGTTCTTGCCGAACGGCGTCTTAGCCTCTTCGATGAGCCCCTCGAGCTCGTCGACAAGACTCACAATCCTGTCGCCAGGAAAATTCTCGCCCGGCATCCGGTCTCCTTTCATAGGTAACATATCATCGTGCTAGTTTACCACATGCCACCAGGCAATAAAAAACGTCACGAAAAGCGATGTTTGAGCGCTTCGACCACGTTGGGCGGCACAAACGTCGACACGTCGCTGCCAAGCGAGGCAATCTGGCGCACCACCGAGCTCGAGATATAGCCGTACTGCGGCGCACTCATGACAAAGATGGACTCCAGCTCGTTATCCAGGCGGTAGTTGAGGTCGGCTTGCTGAAGCTCGTACTCAAAATCGGTCATGGCGCGCAGGCCCTTTACGACGGCGCCGGCACCCTGCTCACGTGCAAAGTCGACCAACAGGCCAGTGAAGGGCAGGACCTCAACGCCGTCAATGTCGCCGAGCGCCTCTCGGGCCAGCGCCACGCGCTCATCGAGCATAAAGGTGGTGCCCACACCGTTTTTGCCCTGGGACTCGGCAACGGCCACAATCACGCTGGGAAAGATACGGCGTGCGCGGCGGATGACGTCGATATGGCCAAAGGTGATGGGATCGAAGGTGCCCGGGACGATCACGCGGTTAATGGTGTCATTCATGGGCATCCTCCAAAGGTGCGTCCTCACTATTGTCGCTGTCGTCGGCATCGTCGCTCTCGTGCGCGGCCACCCAGCGCAGCAGGTCGACCGAGGTGATGCCATAGCGCTTCTCGCGCACGGTCTCAAAACCGACCGGGTGAGCACCCGCATCGGCTGCGGCGTGCTCAAACAGGGCATAGGCCCCCGGTGCCAGTAAGCCCTGCTGGACCAGGTTCTGTAGCAATTCCTCGACCGGCTCGGCACCAAAGGCATAGGGCGGGTCCAACAGGACTAGATCAAAGGGGCCGCCCGGCACACGACCGCGCGAGGCACTTGCCAGCATATCGCCGGTAACGACACGCCAGCGGGAGCGGTCGCGGCACAGCGACTCAATATTCTTAGTAATCAGACGGGCGGCATTCCGATCGATCTCAAACGTCGTAAGCGAGCGGGCACCACGCGAGAGCATCTCGATGCCCAAGGCGCCGGAGCCGCCAAACGCATCCAGCACGCGGACCTCGTCCAAATCGAAGTCGAATGCCGACATGACCATAGATGCGCACGCCTCGCGCACGCGATCAGTCGTGGGGCGGGTGACATCGCGACCACGGGGCTCCTCGATCTTGCGACCGCGCCATTCGCCGCCGATGATTCTCATCCTCCGCTGACCTCCTTAAAGATGTGTCGATACCGCGTGGCGACCGCATCGCGCAGAGGGCGCGTCGCCACGGAGTCAAGGTTGCAAGCATACCGCAAGAGCTCGACTGCGTCCAAATGGGCCCACTCGATAAGCTCCTCATCTGCATCGAGATCGACAAAACGCAAGGTCACGCCGCCATGCTGACGGTAACCCAGGATCTCGCCCTCGTGGCGTAGACGCAAGTCCATCTGGGCGAGCGTAAAGCCGTCTGCAGTCTTTTCGAGCGACTGCAGGCGGTCTTGCGCCGCCGATGCGCCGCCATTGCCTTTTGAGTGGGTCATAACCAGGCACGTGCCCGAGACGCCACCGCGGCCCACACGGCCGCGCAGCTGATGCAGGGCCGCCAAGCCAAAGCGCTCGCCGTTCTCTATGACCATGACGGTGGCGTTGGGAACGTCAACGCCCACCTCGACCACCGTAGTCGAGACGAGCACGTCGATCTCGCCGCGCTTGAAGGCATCGATGGCCCGGTCCTTCTCCCCCGCCGGCATACGGCCATGGAGTCGCTCGATGGTGAGCCCCGGCAACGCCAGGCGCAGGCGGTCGAGCTCGGTCGCCGTATCGTGCAGCGGCACGGGAACGGTCACGCGCCCCTCGTCGTCGCGGGCGATACCGGGCACGTCCTCCAGTTCATCGGCCGAGTCGCTCGGCTCCACGAGCGGGCAGATCACGTAGGCCTGCTGACCCTTTTCATACGCCTCGCGGATAGCGCCATAGGCCAGATCGCGGCTCGATTCGGTGAGCACGCGCGTGGTGACACCGGCACCGGGAACAGGACGGTGGCGGATGATGCTCGTGTCCAGATCGCCGTAGACCGAGAGCGCCAGAGTGCGCGGGATGGGTGTCGCCGTCATGACCAGCAGGTCGGCACCCGGCCCTTTGGCGCGCAGGGCGTTGCGCTGGCCCACGCCAAAGCGGTGCTGCTCGTCAATGACAACAAGCGATAGATGCTTAAAGTTCACGTCCTCAGAAAGAACGGCATGGGTGCCAAAGAGTACGTCGAGTTCACCGGACTGGAGCTGTGCATGGATCTGCTCGCGCTCGGCCGCCGGCGTGGCGCCTGTCAGGAGCGCCCAGGACATGCCAGCCTGAGAGAGCAAGGGGCCAGTCTTGTCTGCATACTGACGTGCTAAGACGCCCGTAGGCGCCATGACACAGGCTTGGGTGCCGCTATCGGCGGCAACAGCCAGCGCGCAGGCGGCAACGGCTGTCTTACCGGTACCGACGTCGCCCAGCAGCAGACGGTTCATCACACGGCCGCCATCGCACATGTCATGCAGGATGTCTTGGAACGCGGCCTCCTGCTCTTCGCTCAGCGAAAACGGCAGAGCCTGTCTGAGCGCGGCCAGATGCTCGCCCGCGGTATGGGCATAGGGAACCACCTCGACCAGGCCGCCGTCATTGCGCAGGCGCAGTGCCAGCTGCAGGTAAAGGCACTCCTCGTAGGCAAGACGCCGGCGCGCGATATCGCGCTCGGCCATGCTCGAGGGAAAGTGAATCGATCGAAGCGCACGGGCACAGCTCATCAAGCGGCGCTTGACGCGCAGTGGCGCGGGAATAGGATCGAAGGGGTTGCCGACAACCTCGAGCGCGCCGCTTACGATACGGCGCATCCACGCCTGGCTCACGCCGTCACTCACGTAGTGGACCGGCAGAATGGTGCCGGCAGCACGCCCCTCCTCGAGCTTCTCGAAGTGAGGCGAGGCCATCTGCTTAAAGCCGTAGGCGAACTCGACCTTGCCCATCACGGCCAGGCGGTCGCCCCGCTTGAGCTGCTGGGCAATCCAAGGCTGACGGAAAAAGGCGACTTGCAGCACACCGGTCTCGTCCACGAGCGAAACCTCGGTCACTTGCATACGCGGGCGGGGCTGCTTTTGGACGACACGGTCGACCGTGGCGACAATCGTGCACACACAACCGATGGGCGCCATCTCGATGGACCACGAGCGCGTAAAGTCCAGGTACCGATGAGGGATATGGAGAAGGAGGTCCCCCACCGTCCGAATTCCCAGACGGCGAAGGGCCTCCTCACGTTTACCCGAAACATATTTGAGTCGCGCAATATCCTCGTCGAGCGCATTGCTCTGGGCAAAGCGCTCCGAGACGCGCGGCACGGAGCACAGCTCGGACATGGGCAGAGCCTACTCGATGGAGAAAATCACGGGATAAAGCGGCTGCTCGCCACGATGGGCGTCAATCTCCAAGTCGGGCTGGGCCTCCTCAATAGCATCGACGATCTCCTGGAAGGCCTCGTCGGACAGCTCCTCGCCAGCCAGAATCGTCAGCGCGTCACCCTCCTCTTCCTCCTGCATACGGTTGATGCAGTCGAGCGTGACCTGCTTTACATCAGAGCCGACCACGTCGATAGAGCCGGCGATGATGCCCATGACGTCACCGGAGTGAATCGGGGAGCCATCGGAAGCGCTGGAGTCGCGCACAGCACGGGTGACCTCACCGTCGCGGACCTCGCTGATAGCGTCGACCATGGCGGCGACGGCATCCTCGAGCTCGGAATCGGGCAGGACCGCGAACAGCGCGGAGAACGCCTGCGGGACGGTCTTGGTGGAAACGACGGCGACCTTCTTGTCGGTACAAGCGGAGGCAGCGGCCTCGGCAGCCATGCGGATGTTGCCGTTGTTGGGCAGGATGATGACCGAGGTCGCATTGACCTGGTCGACGGCGCCCAGCAGGTCGGCAGTCGAGGGGTTCATGGTCTGGCCACCCGAGACGATCACGTCAACGCCGAGGGACTTGAGGATGTCAGCCTCGCCGGAGCCGGCGGCAACGGCGACAAAGCCCAGCGCCTTGGCAGGCTCGGCGGCCTTCTCCTGATCCTCGTGGATCTTAGCGGTGCGGTCGTGGGCCTCCATCTCCATGTTATGGATAAAGACCTCGTAGATCTGGCCGAGCTGGAGCATATGCTCGAGCACCAGGTTCGGGGTGTTGGAGTGCACGTGGATCTTGTAATCGGGATAGGCACCCACGAGCAGCTCGCAGTCGCCCATGGAACCCAGGAACTTCAGACACTCGTCCTCGTCAAACGGGGCGTCGGCCTTAAAGAGGAACTCGTTGCAGTAACGGAACTCCGAGCCCTCCCAGTCGTCGTTTGCCTCGATCTCAACACGACCCAGGGCAGCGTCGCGAGCAGAGCCAGCGGAATCAAACGTGGCGGAGAAATCCTCGACAACAGTGCTGCGGCCAAGAGCGGCAGCCACGAAGTTCTCGAGGAAGATGGCAAAGCCAAAGGCGCCAGAGTCGACCACGCCGTTCTCCTTCAGAACGGGCAGCAGGTCGGGCGTACGGGCGACGGACTGATAGGCCTCGACGACGATGGCGTCGAGCGCGTCCTCGGCCGAGAACTTCTTCTTCTCGCACTCGTCGGCCTTGGTCGAGACATCGCGCAGGACCGTGAGGATCGTGCCCTCGATGGGCTTGCGAACAGCCTGGAAGGCGACCTTGACGGCACGGCGGAAGGCGAAGGCGATGTTGGCGGACGTAACGGGTTCGTCGGCAGAGACGAGGCCCTCGGCCACGCCGCGCAGGATCTGCGAAGTGATAACGCCCGAGTTACCGCGAGCGCCCATGAGAGAGCCATGGGTGATGGCGCCGGCGATGGCCTCCATGTCGGCGTCGGCGGGAAGCGCAGAGAGCTCCTTGGTCACCGAGGCGAGCGTGAGCGACATGTTGGTGCCGGTATCGCCATCGGGTACGGGGAAGACGTTGAGCTTGTTGATCTCCTCGGCCTTGTCGGAAACGGCAGCCGCAGCGATCGGAAAACAGGTGCGAATGGTCTTTGCAATCATGAGTGGTGAAATCTCCGTGTTCGGATGCTAGTTCAGACGGCTCTTGAGCGCGTCGATGTGGATGCCGATCTTAAGGCTGGCAGGATCGATCTGGGCGATCTCCTGCAGGGTGAAGGCAACGGAGCTCGAAAGATTGTGGCAGACGGACTTCATGTTGACGCCGTTCTCGAGCACGACGTGCAGATCGACCGTGAGGCCGTTCTCGTCGGCGGAGACAAGTACGCCCTTGCGGAGGCGCTGGCCGGCAAGCAGGCGCACGCTCTCGGCGCCCTGGAGCTGCTCGGCCATACCGACGACGCCGTAGCACGTCATCGCGGCATAACCGGCAATATCGGCAATTACGTCGTTCGAGACGCTCAGGCTGCCGTTAATGGTCTCAGACACAAGAATCTCCTTTTCTGGTGCTCGCGGCACCATGTCGTGGGAGCAATCATTCCAATATTCTACAACGACCGCGCCATGTTGCGGTTGTGGGCCAAGGGATTACATCCTCGACACGAAATGTTGATACGGTAACGTTCATGACAAGCGATCGCGGCATGAAAAAACCCGCCGCATAAGCGACGGGTTTTACAACCTGGCTCCCCGGGTAGGACTCGAACCTACAACAGCGCGGTTAACAGCCGCGTGCTCTACCATTGAGCTACCGAGGAATTTAAAAGCCCAGCGGAATGGGCTGAGAAATTCTGGCTCCCCGGGTAGGACTCGAACCTACAACAGCGCGGTTAACAGCCGCGTGCTCTACCATTGAGCTACCGAGGAATAGGTGCGTGCTCTCAAGCAACGAAGTTTATTATACGGACGATTACGCTCAGGGCAAGAACTTTTTTAAGAAATTTTCCGATCGCAGGAGTGTCCCCAGGTGCCGGCACAAAAGGAACGTCCCCAAGTGCCGGAAACGCCGAAGTTTTGGCAATGCCAGCGAGCGACGTCCAGAGCGAACAAGTTGGCATGAAAAAGGCAAGGCATAGACCTTCTGGTCATGCCTTGCCTTTTGAATGACAAATTGTCGCTCTGGGCGGCGCGCAGCGTCGAGCCGTTACGCGGTTTGGTAAAACCGCGTAACAACTAAGACTCGATGTAATCCTTGAGCTTGCTGCTGCGGCTGGGATGGCGGAGCTTGGCCAAGGTCTTGGACTCGATCTGGCGGATACGCTCGCGCGTGACGCCAAACTCGCGACCGACTTCCTCGAGCGTGCGGGGATGTCCGTCGACAAGGCCAAAGCGCAGCTCAATAACCTTGCGCTCACGATCGGCAAGCGAGTCGAGCACCTGGGTGAGCTGCTCCTGCAGCATGGAGAAGCTGGCAGCATCGGGCGGAACGATTGCCTGGGAGTCCTCGATGAAGTCGCCCAGCTGGGAATCCTCTTCCTCGCCGATGGGGGTCTCGAGCGACACGGGCTCCTGCGAAATCTTCTGGATCTCGCGGACGCGGTCGGCGCTCATATCCATCTCGGCACCGATCTCCTCGGGGGTCGGGTCGCGACCCAAATCTTGGAGAAGCTGTCGCTGCACGCGGACAAGCTTGTTGATGGTCTCGACCATGTGCACGGGGATACGGATGGTACGGGCCTGGTCAGCGATAGCGCGCGTAATGGCCTGACGGATCCACCACGTGGCATACGTGGAAAACTTAAAGCCCTTCTGGTAGTCGAACTTCTCGACGGCGCGAATCAGACCGAGGTTGCCCTCCTGGATCAGGTCCAGGAACAGCATGCCGCGACCGACATAGCGCTTGGCGATGGAGACGACCAGGCGCAGGTTAGCGCTGATGAGCGCCTGCTTGGCCTCGAGGCCCACGTTCTCAATACGGGTCAGGCGACGCATCTCGGCGCGCGTGAGCTCGATCTCGCCCGCCTCGGCAGCCTCGAGTTTCTCGGTGGCCTCGAGTCCGGCCTCAATCTTCATGGCCAGATCAACCTCTTCGGAGGCGGTCAGCAGATCGACCTTACCGATCTCCTTGAGGTACATACGAACCGGGTCGCCGGTCAGCATCACCGTGGAGGCATCGATGCCGCGCACGCGCGAACGCGAACGAGACGTGCGCACGGTGCGCTTCTTCTTGCTCTTGGAAGAGCCCATCTCGGCATCGGCCTGACGGGCCATCTTAAGCTCGTGATCGTCGAGCGAGCCGGAATCGTGCTCGTCGTCGTCATCGAAATCGTCGGTATCGTTATCGTCATCGTCGACGTCCATGGGGGCGTCGTCGTTTCCGCTCGCGGAGATAATCTGGATGCCGCTGTTGCGCAGCGCGGAATACACCGCGGTGAGCTGCTCATCGGACACATCGATATCCTTCAGGGCGACCTGAATCTCGTCCTCGGTTACCGAAGTCCTGTTTGAGCCGTTGCCCATGAGCTTTGCAACGTAGGATTCCAGCCCAGTACCCGTGCTCTCAGTCTTTTTAGGCACAGATTCTCCCTTCATAGTCCACAGGACTCATTACTTTAGCACACACATAGACGTCTATACCCAAAATAAAGACAGGATATAGGCGAGATTACGCTGGTTGACCACAACATCTAGGCCTGATCGGCGCCCGCGGTCTCCAAGCCGATCAAACGGAACGGGTCGGCTACGCCACCGATCGACTTTTGGAGCTCGCGCTGACGCTGTGAATCTTGCACCGCCTGCATGGTCAGCACACGGCGAGCCTCAGCATCGAGCGAACGATCCTGGCGCAGCTTGGCCTGTGCGGCTCGCATGCGACGCTTGATGGTGTAGAGCTCGAGCGTATCGAGCATAAACACGATGTTCGTCTCGGTCGGGTGCTTGCTCGTCGCAGAGATACGCCCAGCACTGACAAGCGTTGCCGCCTCGGGACACACCGCGCGCGCCGCATCCATGCAGGCCGCGGGATCGGTTCCCGGCGGCGTTGCCAGCACGGCCCACGCAATGGACTCGTGACGCGGGTCCACCCACTCGATCGAGCAGATTCGCTCGGCATACGTACGGAACAAATCGGGATAGCTCGTGAGCATCGTCAACAGCTCGCGCTCCCCTGCCAGGGACTTGCGCTCCAGATCGGTCAACACGATCGACATCGTCGACACCGTGGGAGTACCCGTTGCATCGGCGACGGGCGCTGAGCTATCCATCCCAGCAGGCACATCGATCGGCGGCATGTCGTCCGCAACCTCGACCGGCGCAGCCCCATAGGCCTCGAGCGGCACGTAGTCGTACGGCTCCTCTTCGACCGGCGCAGACACCGGCGGCGTGACGCCCGACGCCCAAGCACAGCGGGACGCCCCCTGCGAACCAGACGCTCGACCGCCCGCGCCACCAGAGCGCTCGGCCTGCGCCCGCTGGCGCTCGTAGTTCTGCTCACGACGGCGCTCGGCATCCTCGCGCTTGGCGACATCGCGAAAAACGCAGCCCGAGCTCGCGCGCACCGTCTCCAGATCCAAGCCAAGCAGGTCGGCAATCTGGATAAAGTACGTATCGATCATGTAGCTGTCGCGCAGCGGATAGATGAGCGTCAGTGCGTCCTCGAGCGCCTTGGCACGGCCGCCCGGCGTGGTAATGTCGCTCGACTCCTGCAGCGAACGGTACACAAAGTCCATGAGGGGCTCGGCCGCATCTATGCGTGCCTGCAGTGCCTCGCCACCGTGCGCCGTGATGAACTCCATGGGATCGTTGCCGTCGGGCAACACCACACAGCGAAGGTCCATCGAATCCTGCTCGATAAACTGAATCGCGCGGCGGGCGGCCTTTTGACCGGCAGCATCACCGTCGAACATATACACGATGCGCTTGGCAAAGCGGGTGAGCGTCTTTACGTGATGCTCCGTGAGCGCCGTGCCCAGTGTGGCGACGACGTTTTTGATCCCCGCCTCCCAGCAGGCGATGCAATCGGTATAGCCCTCCACCACGATGGCGGTATCCTGAGCGACGATAAACTCCTTGGCCCAGTTAAAGCCGTAGAGATTTCGCTTTTTATGGAACACGCTCGTCTCGGCGGTGTTGAGGTACTTGGGCTGACCGTCACCCATAATGCGACCGCCAAAGGCGATGTTGTGACCCTGTTCATCAAAGATGGGAAACATCACACGGTCGTAAAAGCGATCCGCGAGCTGTCCGCGCCCGCGACTGACGGCCACGTTGGCGTCAATCATCTCCTGCGGGGTAAAGCCCGCCTGCGACAGGTGGGACACCAGCATGTTGCGGCCCGGAGCAAAGCCCAGGCAGTAGCGACGGCAGACGTCACCGCCCATACCGCGGCTGGCAAAGTACTCACGGGGGCGGCTGTCTTTACCGCGCATGAGCATGGTGTGGTAGAACTGGGCGGTCTCGGCGCACAGGTCGTAGATGCGGGCACGCTTGGTGCCGCGCTCACGCTGGGCACCGGTATCGTGCAGCTCAATGCCGGCACGATCCGCCAAGTACCGGATCGACTCGGGAAAACTCAGGTTCTCGCGCTTCATAATATAGGTGAAGACGTCGCCGCCCTCACCGCAGCCAAAGCAGTGCCACACCTGTGTAGCAGGGATAATGTGAAACGATGGGGTCTTTTCGCCATGAAAGGGGCAGCAACCCCAAAACTCATGGCCGCGGGGCTTGAGCTCAACCGTTTCCTGAACGATGGCAACCAGATCGGACGCAGCGCGCACCTGGTCTTTCTCCTCATCGCTAATCACGGATGCTCACCCCCTGCTCACCCAAGTTGTGACGGATATCTTCAATGTTACCCTCGACGGTCGCAATCAACTCATCGAGGGAATCGAACACGCGCGACGGGCGCAGCCAGCGCGTAAACGCCAGCGAAACGGAAGCGCCGTACAGGTCGCCCCTATAACCAATTAAGTTGGCCTCCAGATGCGCCGAGGCGGCATCGTCGGCATACGTCGGCGGCAGGCCGACGTTAACGGCAGCAGGCCACACGGTATCGTCGACGAGGACCAAGCCCTCGTAGACGCCATCGGCAGGCACTTGGATACCATCGGGCACCTGAATGTTTGCCGTGGGAAAGCCCATGTCGGAGCCCTCATGACGGCCGCGGATAACACCACCGCGCACCATATAGGGACGGCCGAGCAGCTCGGATGCCAATTCCACATGACCCTGCCCCAGCTCATGACGGATGCGGGTAGCGCAGACGGTCTGCCCGTCGACGCAGAGCAGGTCGTGGCCGTATACGTCGACGCCGCGCTCAACACCCCAGGCGTGCATCTCGGCAACGCCCGACGCGCCACCGCGACCGAGCCGAAAATCGCTCCCCACGCGAATCGAACGAATATCGACCACGCGCGACAGCAGCGCGAGAAAGCCGACATGGTCAAGCGCTGCCACCTCGGGCGTAAAGGGAACGGCCACGACCGCATCGACCCCGGTCTGAGCCAGAGCATGCAGACGGTCGGCCGTCGTCATCAATTTTTGAGAGGGCGAAGGACTGACCACAACGTCTGGATCGGGATCGAAGGTGACCACGACCGCGCGGCAGCCATGGACACGCGCATCGCGAACGACAGCATCAATCAGCTCGCGGTGCCCCCGATGCACGCCATCGAACACGCCGATGGCGATCGAAGCGGCACCCAAGCTCGCGCACCCATCAAATCCCTCGGCAGAAACGATACGGGCCTCTTCCGACTCGCCCGCAAAAAAGATACGTGCGAGCTCATGGGAGGCCAGCATCATCGAACACCACCGATCGCCTGCGGAAAGACGTGCTCCATCACAAAGCGGCCGCTCTCAATGCGGGCGAGCGCCTTGAGTCCCCCATCGAGCACCAGCGCAAACGGCGCCTTCGACGAATCGAAGCTCGCAAGTGCACGCTCGACGGGAATGCGACGACCGCACAGCAGGTCGTCGGCAAGATCGTCCGGCAAATCGACACGTGTGGCGCCCAAAGCTGCGATGGGATCCAGGGCGAAGCCGACAGCGGAATCGGCAGAGAGCTCCTCCACCGCATGGCAGGCGCCAATGGAAACCACGCCGGAGGCCGTGCGGCGCAGCGCGGAAATATGCGCCGCGCTATCGCAGGCGCGACCCAAATCGCGAGCAAGCGCGCGGATATAGGTGCCCTTGCTCACCGAAAACGCCACGGTCCAGACGCACGTATCATCCTCGCCGCTCACGGCGATCAGGTCGGCGGCATAGACCTCAACGGGGCGCGGAGGCAAATCAACCGCATTGCCCTCGCGCGCAGACTTGTAGGCGCGGACGCCGTTAACCGAGATGGCCGAAAACGCCGGCGGCACCTGCATCTGCGGGCCCAGCATGGCGGCCAATTGCTCGCGGGCATAAGCGGGATCGCGCAGCTCCGAGGCAACAGCCACGGTGCGGACAGCCTCGCCTTCCGCGTCGTCGGTATTGGTCTCGACGCCAAACGAAATGTCGGCGACGTAGCTTTTGGTATCGAGGGTCAGCATGCCCAGCAGACGGGTTGCCTGGCCAACGCCCACCACCATGACACCCGATGCCATGGGGTCGAGCGTGCCAGCGTGGCCGACGCGCCGCTCATGGAGGGCGCGCCGGCACTGCGAGACCACGTCGTGGGACGTACAGCCCACCGGCTTATCGACGGCGAGCAGCATATTCAATTGAGAAGGCGTACGACGAGCCATGTACCATCCAAAAAGTTAGAGCTCGACGGTCACCGAAGCGGGATCCTCCCCTACCAGCTCGGCCAGCATGGGAAGTGCCGCGGTGAGCGTCTCGAGAATCGTTCCGTTGTTGGAGAAACCGGCGGCAGCGGGATGTCCGCCTCCGCCAAAAGCAGCAGCGATCTCGGACACGTTGAGGTCGCCCTTGGAGCGCAGGTTGCCGCGCACCTTGGTATCGCCCTCAATGCCCTTCAGGAACAGGCAGACCTCCACGCCCATCACCGAGCGCACCACGTCGACCAGGCCGTCGCACTCATCCGAGGTGACGCCACAGGCCTCAAGGTCGCTCTGGTACGCATAGCTGTACGCGACGCGCCCGTGGGCTACCGTCTTGATGCGGCCCATGACGATGGACTTGAGGTGCAAGAACTCGACACGCATGCTCTGGTAGACCTCGAGCGCGACGCGTGCCGGATCGGCGCCGTGTGCGACCAGGCGCGAAGCGGCATGGAACGCGGCGGCATCGGCGTTTTGATACTGAAAACGGCCGGTATCGGTAACCAGGCCGCACAGCAGGCAGGTCGCGATGTTATCGCGGGCGACAATGCCGCAATTGTCCAAGAAGCGGTCGATGATCATAGCGCAGGCCGCGGCATCGATGCACCTCAGGCTCAGCTCGGCAAACTCCTCGCGCGCCGGATGGTGATCGAAGCACACCACATGCGCCGAGCGGCGAAGCACGTCGGCCGAGTTGTTCAGGCGCTCAACAACCGGCACGTCCACCGAAATGAACAGGTCCGGGTTGCCGGTGTATGCAGATGCCGGCACCAGGCGATCGGAACCCTCCATAAAGCGGTAGATGCGCGGAACCGGGTCATCGTCTGCCAGCAGCAGCGCAATGTCCTTGTTGGGGAAAAACTTCATAAGCGAGAGACCCAGACCCAACACGGAGCCCAGGGCATCGCCGTCGGGAGACGTATGTCCCGAAATCGCAATGGAGGACGCACCCTCGATGAGCTCGAGGATGCGTCTCTGAATATCTGCAGACTCGCACGAGGCGAGGTCGGCGGAATTAGTCATCTAAAGCTGCCTCCTGGGCGGCATCCGCTATGGGATAGCCGTCCTCGTCCTTTTCGATCGCCAGCGTGGCGGGAACGTTTTCCAGCGCACGCGTGATGCGCTCGGCCTCGTCGGTCGAGCGATCGATGCGAAAATCGAGCTCGGGCGTGACGCGCCAATCGAGCGAGCGGGCCAACAGGCTGCGAATGCGGCCCTTGGCGCTCGCGAGCGCCTCCAAGACCTCATCGTAGCGGCTCGCATCGCACGATACGTACACGCGCGCGAACGAGCGGTCCACCGCGACCTCGACCGCGGTCAGGGTGACCAGGTCGAGACGCGGATCGGAAACCTCAAAGAGCAGGATATAACCGAGCTTCTCGCGAAGCTGCTCGCCCAGACGGCGGGTTGCCTGCGTTTGCTTCATAGCGCTACCCCCTACTCGGTACGGGCAACCTGGTCGATGCGGTAACCCTCAATCTGGTCGCCGGGCTTAACGTCCTGGAAGTTCTCCAAGCCAATACCGCCCTCGGAACCGCTCTTGAGGCTCTTGGCCTCGTCCTTGTAGTGACGCATCGAGGCGATCTTGCCGTTGAAGACCACGATGCCATCGCGCACCAGGCGCACGGAATCGGTCGCGGCGATCTCGCCCTCTTCGACGCGGACACCGGCAGCGATACCGACTTTGGGCACCTTGAAGGTGTCCAGAACGGTTGCGGTACCCGTGGAGACCTCGACCTCGGTGGGCTTGAGCATGCCGATACGGGCGGCGTCGAGCTCCTCGAGGCACTTGTAGATAACGTCGTAGCAACGGATCTCGACGCCCTCGCGCTCGGCTGCGGAGCGGGCCTTACCGTCAGGACGGACGCCAAAGCCGATGATGATGGCGTTGGAGGCGTCGGCCAGGACGACGTCGGTCTCGTTGATGGCACCGACGGCGGAGTGGATCGTGTTGATGCGAACCTCGGACTGATCCATCTTGTCGAGCGAGTCCTGAAGGGCCTCGATGGAACCCTGGACGTCGGCCTTGATGATCAGGTTGAGCTCCTTGACCTCGGCATCGGCAATGGTCTCGAAGAGGTTCTCGAGCGTGACATGCTTCACGCGGCTCTGCTCCTCGATACGGGCCTTGAGCGAGCGCTGCTCGGCGAGCTGGCGCGCGTCGCGGTCGTCCTCGAACACGCGGAACTCGTCACCGGCGTTGGGCACGGACTGCAGGCCCAGGATCTCGACGGCGTCGGAAGGACCGGCCTCGGTGACGGCGCGGCCCTTGGGGTCGAGCATGGCGCGGACGCGGCCATAGGTGAGGCCGGCAACCAGCGTATCGCCCACGTGCAGGGTACCGCGGGTCACGAGCACGGTAGCGACCGAGCCGCGGCCCTTATCGAGCTTGGCCTCGAGGACGTTGCCGGAGGCAAAGGTGTCCGGGTTGGCCTTGAGTTCGAGCACGTCGGCCTGGAGCAGCACGGTCTCCAGAAGGTCGTCGATACCGATCTTCTGCTTGGCCGAGATGTTGACGAACATGTTCTGTCCGCCCCACTCCTCGGGGATGACGCCGTACTCGGTGAGCTCCTGGCGCACGCGGTCGGGATTGGCGCCGGGCTTATCGATCTTGTTGACGGCGACGACGATGGGTACGCCGGCGGCCTTGGCGTGGTTGATCGACTCGACGGTCTGGGGCATGACGCCGTCGTCGGCGGCGACGATCAGAATGACGATGTCGGTCACCTTGGCGCCGCGGGCACGCATGGCCGTAAAGGTGGCGTGGCCCGGGGTGTCGATGAACGTGATTTTGCGGTCGTTGATCATGACCTGCGAAGCGCCGATGGCCTGCGTAATGCCGCCCGCCTCGCCGGCAGCGACGCCGGTGTGACGGATGGCGTCGAGCAGCGACGTCTTACCGTGGTCGACGTGACCCATGACGGTGACGACCGGGGCGCGGGACTTAAGGTCAGCGGGATCGTCGTAGAACGAGAAGGTGTTCTCCTCCTCGGGGGTGATGATCTTGATCTGACGGCCCAGGTCGTCGGCAACGAGCTCGACGAGGTCGTCGGACATGGACTGCGTCATGGTAAGCGGCGTGCCTAGCAGGAACAGGCGCTTGATGATGTCGTTGGCCGGAACGTCGAGCGCCTCGGCAAGCTCCTGGACGGTAACGCCCTGGGAGACCTTGATGGCGTCGAGGTCCTCAGGGTTCACGCCCTGGGCCAGCGCCTCCTCAATCTTGCGCTCCTCCTGAGCCTTTGCAGCCTCGCGCTCGCGCTTCTCCTTACGCTTCTTGCGGCGACCGGTGGACTCGCGAGAGGCCTCCTCGACGGCGGCACGAGCCTCCTCGAGCACCTTCTCGCGGCTGTACTCCTCGGCCTCGCGAGCCATGCGGCTGTAGTGGTCCTCTTCGTTGTTGTGACCGCCCTTGCGCTTCTTGCCCTTGCCCTGCTTGTCGGGGTTGGGGAAGTCCATGCCGGCAGCGACGTTGTTGCTGGCGTTGGTGCGATGGCTGTGCGGACGGCTCTCGGAGGCGTTGCGCTCGGAACTGTTGTCGGATGCGTTGCGATCGTTGCGACGGCCGCCGCGGCGGTCGTTGTTGCCGCCACGACGGTTGCCGCGCTCGGCGGCACGCTCGGCCTTGGCCTTATCCTCGGCGTCCTTCTTCTCCTTGAGCACGGTCTCCTGTGCGGCGATCTGGTCGAGCAGCGAACGGAAGCGCGAACCGGAGTCGGAAGCGGGAACGGCGCGGCGCTGGGCCTCGCGGGCAGCCTCCTCCTTCTCGCGGGCAAGGCGCTCCTGCTCGGCCTTCTTCTTGGCCTCGGCCTCGGCGCGGGCGGCCTCCTCGGCAGCCTGGGCGGCTGCAAACTGGCGGCGCTCCTCCTCGCGAGCCTTCTCGGCGGCGATGCGCTCACGCTCGGCCTCGGCAGCGCGTGCGGCCTCCTCGGCGGCAGCGGCCTGCTCCTCGGCCTGCTTGGCGGCCTCGACTTCCTGGGCGCGGGCCTCGATCACCGAGGCGAGCTGCTTGCGGACCATGGCGACGTAAGCGTCCTCCAGGGCGGAGGAAGCGGACTTAGCGGGAATCTTCATTTCGGCGAGATGACCCATCAGTTCCTTGGAGGTCATGCCGAACTCTTTGGCCAGGGTGGACACACGGACTTTTGCCATATGACTTCACCTACCCTTTCTGGCACCTGGGGTGCCTAGAGACTGAACGAGCGTGGATGATGCGCCGGGACCTGCCCGGCGCGACCGCGCGCTAGATCAGGTCCTCCGCATCATCGAAGGCGTCGGTGTCGTGGACACCGCAGAAACGGGAGCCGGGACGGGCCTGGTTGCGGCACTGGATGCCGTCCTCGGACACGTACTCGCAGCGACGGACGTCCTCGTCCTCCTCGTCACCGATCAGGTCGGCGGCGGGCTCCTCGTGAACGGGAACGTTCTTGAGGATATCGGCGGCAAGGGTCTCGGACTTGATGTCGATGTGCCAGCCGGTCAGGCGCGCGGCGAGGCGGGCGTTCTGGCCCTCCTTGCCAATGGCGAGGGACAGCTGGTCGTCGGGCACGATAACGCCGGCGTAGGCCTTCTCCTCGTCGATGAGGACGCGGGTGACCTTGGCGGGCGACAGGGCGTTGGCGACGTAGACGGCCGGATCGGCATCCCAGAGGATGACGTCGACGCGCTCGCCACGGAGCTCGCCCACGACGGCGCGAACACGGCTGCCCTTGGGGCCGACGCAGGCGCCCACAGGATCAAGGCGGTCGTCGAGCGAGTGGACGGCGACCTTGGAGCGCTGGCCGGGCTCGCGAGCGATCGACTTGATCTGGACAGTGCCCTCATAGATCTCGGGCACCTCCTGCTCAAACAGACGACGCATGAGCTCGGGGTGGGTACGGGAGATAACAATCGGCGGACGGCTGTGCTCGCCACGAACCGGCTGCAGGTTGGAGTTGGGGTCGCGAACGTCGATGATCACGGCCTTGATGTGCTGGTTGTGCAGGTAGCGCTCGCCCATCGGACGCTCGTTGCGCTCGTTCTCGTAACGGCGCTGGTCGAAGTGCGGAAGCTCGGCCTCGACGCCCTCGCGGATCTTGACGATCGTGAAGTCGGGCGTGGACTGCAGCACGGTGCCGCTGATAAGGTCACCGATGCGGCCGGAGAACTCCTCGTAGATCTGCTCGCGGGCGGAGTTGCGCACGATAGCGTTGATCTCGGCCTTGGCGTGCTGGGCAGCGATACGGCTCGTGTTCTTGGGGGTGACGTCGATCTCCTCGAACTCGGTGAAGTTGCCCTCCTCGTCCATGGAATCGTCGATCGGCTCCAGGCGGTAGACGTAGATCTTGCCGGTGGTGCGGTCGATGGTCACCTTGGCGCCCCACTCAAGATGCAGGATCTCGGCATAGCTCTTGGCGAGCGACTGCTCCAAGCGGTCGATCAGGTAGAGCTGGTCGATGTGCTTCTCCTGGCAAAGCTCCATCAGGGCGGACATCATGTCGGATGCTGCCATCTTACTTTCCTTCCTTCGCGGGCTTGAAGTCATAGGTGGGCTTCAACTTGCACTTTTTAACATCAGAGAAATCGAGGGTGACGGACTCGCCGTCCTCGAGCTCGAGGGTCACGTTCGTCTCGGTCGCGGCGGCAATCTTGCCGGCGTACTTGCGACGACCCTCGGTGGCGGTGGAGGTAAGCTCGCAGTTCTCGCCCACAAAGCGGGCAAAGTCGCGCGGGCGGCGCAGCGGGCGCGCCATGCCCGGGCTCGACACCTCGAGCGTATAGCTCGAAGAGATGGGATCGAGCTCCTCGATTACGTCGCCGACCCACTTGGTGTTGGCCGTGACGTCGTTGAGCGACAGGCTCTGACCCTCGGCACCCTCGATACGTACACGCACGCAGGGGGCCTTGGTGGCGCCCACGAGCTCAACGTCGACGATGTCGACATCGTGCTGGGGAGCGACGGCCTCGAGCGCGTCGATGATCGCCTGCTCGGTCTTGGTCTTGACCATTGCGGCACCTCCATCCATACAAAAAAGAAGCGGAGCCGAAACCCCACTTCTTTCAATTACAACTTCATTTGCAAGCAAACTATACCAATAGCTGCGAAAACGTGCAAGCACAGGACAAATCTGCAGGTCAGCGTGCCCACAGGTTCTCCACAAGAATAGGACAATTGGACCGGAAGCGCCGTGCGGAGCGCGTCCGAAAGCGCGAGAACGGGCCATGCGTCCCAATCAGGCGATCTGTTCGGGCCTCAAGGGCGTTCCTCGCCTAGCCCCTATCGGTCAGACTAACGCTAAGGGTTATTTTGCAGCAAGTCAGCCGTTCGCCCACGCAACGGCAAACCGTACCAGGACCTCTACGGCAAGGAGGCACCCATGAAACGTCTCGGCACCCTCTGCATGACAGCACTCGCCATCGCAGCATGCTCGCTTGCCCTCGCGGGCTGCGGCAACACGAACGGCAAAACCGGGCCAAGTGAACCGGATCCCGGAAGCACCGAAGCCGCCAAGGAAACAGAGCGCTCACAAAGCTTCGATAAAATCAACGAGGACGAAATCGATCCCCAGGGCCTGGGCCCCGAGCCCCAAGAACAGTTTCCCATCGACCTTGAGGCGGACGAGAACGTCCATGTCACCTGCGTTGGTAAGGACACCGACGGCTACGGCGACGCCGTGCTGGTCTTTACGGTGACCAACAACACCGGTGTCGACATGATGTTTGGCGATGTGGACGCCTATGCCTACGTCAACGGCAAGGTCCGCGACGTGCGCATGCGCCAGCCAGTCGCCGCGGGCGAGGAAGCGCAGGCCATGCTCACCTTTGTCGGCACCTTCGACGACCCCGACTTTGATGTGAACAACGACCTCAACGACATCTACCTCAACATCTGGATGTTCGAGGAGGCAACGGGCAACGTCTACTTTAGAGACCTGGTGCACATCCCGTAGAGGGCGGCTTGAGGCGCAGGTCAAACAGTACATGCAACGCAAAACGAGGGGCGATCCAAACGGACCGTCCCTCGTCTTTTACGAGTCGGCTATGTGCACAGCGCTTACTTGACCACCAGGTTGACCAGCTTGCCGGGCACGCAGATGGCCTTGACGACCGTCTTGCCCTCGAGCCACTTGGCGACAGCAGCCTCGGCGGCAGCCTGCATCTCCTCGTTGGAGGCGTCGCGGGCCACGTCGATACGACCGCGGACCTTGCCGAGCACCTGAACGACGATCTGCACCGTGTCCTCGATGGACTCGGCCAGGTCAAACTCGGGCCAGGCAGCGGTGTAGGCGTTGCCCTTGCAGCCGAGCGCCTCATGCCACAGCTCGTCAGCCCAGAACGGGCAGATGGGGGCAAGGACGCTCACGATGTCCTTGGCCACGCCGTAGCACAGGGCCTTGTCGCGGGCAGCACCCTCGGTGGTGTTGAGGTAGGCGCTCGCCGCGTTGACGAGCTCCATGACGGCCGAGATCGCAGTGTTAAACTGGCCGCGGTCAAAGTCCTCGGTGCACTTGGCGATGGTGCGGTGACGCTCGCGGTAGAGCTTGAGCGCGGCCTCATCGAGCACGGACTTGTCAAAGGCAACGTTGGCGTCGCCGGACTGAACGAGCTGCCACACGATACGCCAGGCACGCTTGATAAAGCGGTTGGCACCCTCGACGGCCTTGGGGTCCCAGTCAAAGTCCTTCTCGGGCGGGGCGATAAACAGGATCGCCAGACGCATAGTGTCGGCGCCGTAGGGCTCGATGACCGAGCTCGGGGGCACGACGTTGCCCTTGGACTTAGACATGGTGTCGCCGTTCTCGTCCTTGACCATGCCCTGGCACAGCAGGTTGGTGAAGGGCTCGTCAACGCTCAGCAGGCCCAGGTCGCGCAGCGCCTTGGTAAAGAAACGGCTGTAGAGCAGGTGCAGAATGGCGTGCTCGATGCCGCCGATGTAGTTATCGACGGGCATCCAACGGTCGGCGGCCTCCTTCGAGAAAGGCAGCTCGGTGTTGTGCGGATCGGTATAGCGCAGGTAATACCAGCTGGAGCAGGTGAAGGTGTCCATGGTATCGGTCTCGCGCTTGGCCGGACGACCGCAGACCGGGCAGGTGGTCTCGTAGAATTCCTTGCACTCGGCGAGGGCCTCACCGGCGCCCAGGTCCAGGTTCTCGGGAAGCGTCACCGGCAGCTGGTCCTCGGGCACGGGGACGATGCCGCAGTGCTCGCAGTGGATGGCCGGGATGGGGTTGCCCCAATAACGCTGGCGGCTGATGAGCCAGTCGCGCAGACGGAACTCGACCTTGCGACGGCCGCAGCCCATGGCCTCGAGGTCGGCCACGATCGCGGCCTCGCCCTCGGAGTGCTTGCCGCCGCGCATGCCCGTGTACTTGCCGGACTGGACAAGGGTGCCCTCGGCAGCGTGGGCGCAATCCCAGTCGACGGTCTCGGCATGGAAGGTATCGATGGTATCGCCGCTGGCCTCGACGGCAGCGCGGTCGTCATCGTCCAGGATGATCGGCACGATGGGCAGGTCGTACTTGCGGGCGAACTCAAAGTCGCGCTGGTCGCCGCAGGGAACGGCCATGACAGCGCCGGTGCCATAGTCGGCCACGACATAGTCGGCAACCCACACGGGGACCTTCTCGCCGTTGACGGGGTTCACGACATAGCGGCCCGTAAAGGCGCCATGCTTTTCGAGGGTGCCCTGGGCACGCTCAACGGCAGAGATGTGCTTGGAGTCGTCGACGATCTTGGTGACGGCCTCCTCGTACTCCGTGCCCTCGACGAGCTCGTGCAGACGCGCGTACTCGGGAGCCAGGACAAAGAATGAAACGCCAAAGAGCGTGTCGGCACGCGTGGTGAAGACGGTGATCTTGCCCTCGTCGCCCTCGATGGGCTCGCCATCCTGGTCGCACAGGGTAAAGTCGACCTCGGCGCCCTCGGAACGGCCAATCCAATTGGCCTGCATCTGCTTGACGCGCTCGGGCCAGCCGGGGAGCTTCTCCAGGTCGTCGAGCAGCTCCTGGGAGTACTCGGTGATCTTGTAGTACCACTGCTCAAGATCGCGCTTCTCGGGCTCGGTGCCGCAACGCCAGCACTTGCCCTCGGTCACCTGCTCGTTAGCCAGAACGGTCTTGCAGGTGGGGCACCAGTTGACCGGGTTCTTCTTGCGGTAGACCAGGCCCTTTTCCCACATCTTCTCAAAAATCCACTGACCCCAGCGGTAATAATCGGGGCTGCAGGTCTTGACCATGCGATCCAGATCGTAGGAGAAGCCCATGCGCTTCATCGTGGCGAGCGCCTGGTCCATGTTCTTATACGTCCAGGCGGCAGCCTGCGTGTTGTGCTTGATGGCCGCGTTCTCGGCGGGTAGGCCAAAGGCGTCGAAGCCGATGGGATGCAGCACATCGTAGCCGCGCATGCGGGCCTGACGGGCCATGGCATCGCCAATGGTGTAGTTGCGCGCGTGACCCATGTGCAGGTCGCCCGACGGATACGGGAACATCTCGAGCACGTACTTCTTGGGCTTGCTGGCGTCGGTGTCGACGGCAAAGAGATTAGAATCCTCCCAGGCCTTCATCCACCGGGACTCGATGGCCTGCGCGTCGTAGGCAGGGATCTCGTCCTTATGATCTGTGCAATCGCACATATCAGCTCCTTTATTATCTCGGTTGGGGCGGGGCGTTCTTACCTTTACTCGCTGCTGCGGACAGTCCTGCGCAAGACGAAGAGCACATTTAGTGCTCTTCTTTGCGTGCGGAACTTGCAGCGAGCAAAGGTAAGAACGCCCCGCCACATCGTTAACTCGCATGATAATAGCAAATACAACAAGCGAGATGCCTGCGACTTGCAGGCATCTCGCTTTATCTAAAAAGAGTATGTACAGGGAAAGCACGCTTCATTGATTACGTGTCATCAAAGACTCATGAAATGAATCGCTTGCCCATCTGGGTTCGTTCAATCAGTACCTAGTTCTCGAGCTCGTTCTGCTCGGCCTTATTGGGGTCGAAGAAGAACCAAGTGAGGAGACCGGAAACCGCAATGCCAACACCGTGGATAATGAAGTAATTGATGATGGCCTGCTGGCTGTACAGGTAGGTTACGATACCCGGAATAGCAGCGACGCCCATACCGGTGCTGGCGGCGTGAAGCATGGCACCGCACCAGCCTGCGCAAGCACCACCGCAAAGAGCGAACAGGAACGGCTTACCAAACTTAAGGTTCACGCCAAAGATCGCCGGCTCAGTAATGCCCAGAAAGGCGGGCAGCGAAGCTGCCATATAGAAACCACGCTTCTTGGCATCCTTCACCTTTAGACCGGTAACAAGAGCTGCCGTAGCCTGGGCCATGATGCCACCGGAAATCATGGCGTTGAAGGGGTTAAAGCCCGTGGTGGCAAGATAGTCGGTTTCGAGCGCAAGGAAAATGTGGTGCATGCCGGTGACCACAATCGCCTGCTGCGTGCCGCCCAAGATCAATCCGCCCAAACCGAACGGCAACGCGATAACGAACTTCGCGGCAGCCAAAACAGCGTGCTCCACGGTCTGGCAGACGGGACCAATGACAAGCATGCCAAGCAGGCCGGCAACAAGAATCGTGGTAAACGGAGTAATGATAAGATCGAGAACATCCGGAACCACGTTCTTAAGAGCCTTCTCAGTCTTTGCGGCAATGTAGGCAACGACAAGCGCGGGCAACACCGAGCCCTGATAGCCGACAACGTTCCACTCAAGACCAAACGGGTGGAAGGTAATAGCCTCGACCGTACCCTTAACCACATCGTTCGGGTTCGGCAGAAGCGGATTTACCAACATAAGGCCAAGAACAATGCCGATGACGGGGCTGCCGCCAAACTGTTTCATGCCCGACCATGCGATTAGAACGGGCAGGAAGGTAAAGGCGGTTTTCATCAGAATCGTTGCTATCGTCAGGACATTGGGGTCCATTTGGACACCAAACGAGTTGATGCAGTTAATGAAGCCGCTGAAAAGACCGGTTGCAACAAGAACAGGAATGACGGGAATAAAAATGTCGCCCAGGATGCGCGATAGCTTCTTGGGAAGCGACATGCCCGCATACAGATCTGCCTTGATGTCGGTATTCACACCGCCTTGATTCTCGCCTGCGACGATGTCGTACACACGGTTCACAAGACCAGTGCCCAGAATTACCTGGTACTGCTCACCAGCGAAGAACTGGCCTTTAACGCCCTCGATATCTTCGATGGCCGTCTCGTCGACCTTCGTCTTATCGTGCAGCGTTAGACGCAGCCTGGTCGAGCAATGACCCACGGCCCTGATATTGTCAACGCCTCCAATTGCGGCAACAATACCATCGGCAATTGCCTTATCGTCAGTTTTCATGATCAATCCCCTTTCAAGAAAACAATTCGTCTCAATACACTTTCGTTACGGGCGAGCAGCCGAACCATCCGGAAGCCTGCAGAGAAGCCAACTCAAATCCTTATCAACAGGCGGGAACTCAGCGGCGAGGTCCTCATTGATATCCACACCGATGCCAGGCTTATCGTTCAGATACACGTAGCCGTTCTCAACAACCGGCATGCCGGGGAACACGCGATACGTGTTTTCCTTAATGCTGCAGCTCCACTCCTGGATGCCAAAGTTCGGCGAAGAAATCGAAAGGTGCGTGTTGACCGCATGGCCGATGCCAGACATATCGCCAGGACCATGCCAAGCAGTGCGAACGCCATTGACATCGGCGAAAGCGATGATCTTACGAACGGGCGTAATGCCGCCTGCCTGACTGATGTGGAGACGCAAATAATCAACGCTTCGATTCTGAACAAGCTGCATCCACTCATGGGGGTTATTGATGAGCTCACCCATGGCGAGCGGACAAGTCGTATGAGCACGCACCTGATCGAACCATGCAATCTGTTCGGGAGCAAGCACGTCCTCAAGGAACAGTAGGTCGAATTGATCCATCTGCTGCGCAAAGCGGATTGCCTCAGAGGGAGTCAGGCGCTCATGAACGTCATGACAGAGCTCGATGTCATCGCCGAACTCACGACGCAAGGCGGTAAAACCCTCAATAGCCGTACGCATATACACCTTGGGGTCATAGTACGCACCAGGCAACGCTTCCTTAGGCTTATTCTGGACAGGAACGTTTCCGCCGTAGCCACCAATTTGCACGCGAATTCGATTCCAGCCTGCATCGACGCGCTGCTGGACCAAACCAATTGCGCCCTCGACCGTCTGTGCGTCGGCATGAATATATGCCGGAACGGCATCGCGGCATTTGCCACCAAAGAGGTCGTAGAGCGGCATGCCCGCCATCTTGCCTTTAATGTCCCAAAGTGCCATATCGACGCCAGAGAGCGCATTGTTCCAGATAGGCCCGTTGCGCCAATATCCAGAGACATGTGCAGTCTGCCAGATATCCTGAATACGCGCAGGATCCTTACCAAGCAAGAAAGGCTTAAGGTAACGATCAACCGCGTGGGCCACCGCCTCATAACGCTGCGTAAAGGTGGCGCAGCCAACACCGTAGATGGACGGGTCGTTCGTCTCCACCTTCACCACAACGAGGTTAATGCCCTCGGGAGCGGTGCAGATAGGACGCACGTCCGTGATCTTCAAGGAATCCATTTCGTCCCTTCCCGATTCACCGAGACTCGCATCCATTCGCGGTCTCGCTCAACGAGGCCAAGTGTAGGAGGCGAATATCCCCGGAGGTCACGAGAAAGGCGATATAGGTACATCGTCCGCGGTTGGGACGAATTCCCAAAAGCTGGGAAATTTCCATAACGCGTTTAGCTGCGGAAATCTAACGATATGCTCGTTTATATTCGGAATACTTCAGGAACAAAATACTGACGAGAAGGAAGTAGGCATCGAGAACTTCGTAGCTGCGCCCGCCACCTATCGGCAGGCTCTCAGTTCCAACCAGGATGCTTGCATCGGCGAGATGGGCGATATCGTTATCTAAATAACTCGTCACGGCAATAAATGGCACGTTTCTGGCCTTGAGATTACGAGCAAGCGTTGTAGCGTTATCGGATTGCCCCTTAAGTGAGAAAACGAAGAGAAGATCATCTTGCGTCAATGCGCCCGTAAGAGCTTCTGTCTCATCAACGCCCTCGACAACATAAAAGTATTCGTCACCAGCCAAAAACACGCGACGCATCTCTTGAGCGACTGCCCGCTGAAGCGTACCCGTTCCGTAGAGAAATACCTTTGAACTCTGCTCGATGAGCTTAAATACAGGCGTGAAATCACGAGCAAGAAAGTCTTTAAGCGACTTCGAAACGATGGCCGTATACCGGTCGAGAACCGCAGCATCGACCATATCGCGAGCGTCAGCTTCCACTTCAGCCTTAAGGGCGTATTTGAACTCCGAAAACCCGCGGAACCCCAAGCGCTGCGCAAAGCGAAGAACGGCAGATTTTGATGCGTTGCATTTTGCCGCAAGATCGACGAGCGTCGAATTAGCCGCTTCGAAGCGATGCATCGAGATATATCGCCAAATATCGCGATCGATATCCCCCAAATCGACGTAATGGTCACGAACCAGCTCGTCAATTTTCATCTCTCTTCCCCCTTATTAATGGCAACACAATGCAACTGGACTAACGATAGCCGATAGTGAAGAACCAGAAAAGGAAAAGTGCCGCCCGCGAAGGAAGCGGACGGCACCATAAGGCAAAGGATCGATTAAGAATGGAGTCTTATCGATAAGACACGGACTGCTGGGAGTCTTTCACTACTACGTCGTGGGCGCCGCCTTCGACGATTGAGGTCGAGCTCACCAGGGTCAGGCGTGCCTTTTCCTGGAGCTCGGGGATCGAGAGAGCACCGCAGTTGCACATCGTGGACTTGACCTTGTAGAGCGTGCCGCCCACGCCGTCCTTGAGGGAGCCGGCATACGGAACGTAGGAGTCGACGCCCTCGACGAAGCTGAGCTTCGCGGCGCCGCCCAGGTCGTAGCGCTGCCAGTTGCGGGCACGCGCAGAACCCTCGCCCCAGTACTCCTTCATGTACTGGCCGTTGACGTTGACGCGCTCGGTCGGGCTCTCGTCGAAGCGGGCGAAGTAGCGGCCCAGCATCATAAAGTCGGCACCCATGGCAAGTGCGAGCGTCATGTGGTAGTCGTAGACGATGCCGCCGTCGGAGCACACGGGCACATAGATGCCGGTCTCCTCGTAGTACTCATCACGAGCACGGCAGACGTCGATCAGTGCGGTGGCCTGGCCGCGGCCGATGCCCTTGGTCTCGCGCGTGATGCAGATGGAACCGCCGCCGATACCGACCTTGATGAAGTCGGCACCGCAGTCGGCCAGGAAGCGGAAGCCCTCGGCGTCGACGACGTTACCGGCACCGACCTTGACGTCCTCGCCGTAGTTGGCGCGGATCCACTCGATGGTACGCTTCTGCCACTCGCTGAAGCCCTCGGAGGAGTCGATGCACAGGACGTCGGCACCGGCCTCGATGAGCAGCGGCACGCGCTCGGCATAGTCGCGGGTGTTGATACCGGCGCCGACCATGTAACGCTTGTCGCCATCGAGCAGCTCGTTGGGGTTGGTCTTGTGGCTGTCGTAGTCCTTGCGGAAGACGATGCCCATGAGGTGGTCGTTGTCGTCGACGATGGGCAGGGCGTTAAGCTTGTTGTCCCAGATGACGTCGTTGGCAACCTTGAGGCTGATGTTCTTGTCGCCCACGATGAGCTGCTCACGCGGGGTCATGAACTCGGAGACCTTCTTCTGGTGGTCATCGCGGCTGGGGCGGTAGTCACGGCTGGTGACGATACCCAAGAGCTTGCCCTTGGGGGTGCCGTCGTCGGTAACCGGCATGGTGGAGTGACCGGTCTTGTCCTTGAGCTCGATGACCTGCTCCATGGTCATGTCGGGGGTCAGCGTGGAATCGGACTGGACGAAGCCGGCCTTGTGATCCTTGACGGCCTTGACCATGGCAGCCTCGGACTCGGGAGTCTGGGAACCGTAGATGAAGGACAGGCCGCCCTCGGTAGCGAGCGCGACACCCATGTCGACGCCCGAGACGGACTGCATGATGGCGGAAACCATGGGGATGTTCAGGGTGATTGCCGGCTTCTCACCGCGCTTGAAGCGGGTTAGCGGCGTCTTAAGAGAGACGTTGTTGGGGATGCACTGCGAGGACGAGTAGCCAGGGACCAGCAGATACTCCGAAAACGTGTGGGACTCACCGGGAAAGAACGTAGCCATGTTTCTCCTTTTTCCATGCGACCGGTCGGCTGCAGGCCTCGTAGGACCCAGCCCAACCTTGGGCGCCCAATACTGGGGAAGTATCTTAGCGCACTTTGACTGCTACAATGCATGATTTAAGAAGAGCACACGAGGGCTTGACGCAGGCTTTGCGTTTGCCCAGCAAACACTTTAGCGGGGAGACGTGGAGCACATGGAGTACAAGACGACGGCGAAGTTGGTCATTCAAGCGTGCGACAAAGATCTGCCAGGCGTGTTCGGCCACGGCTGCGTATTGTTGCTGCAGGGCATCGCCCGCGAGCACTCGCTCAACCGCGCCGCCAAGAGCATGGGCATGGCGTATTCCAAAGCGTGGCGCATTGTGAATGAGGCCGAAGGGCAGCTGGGCTGCAAGCTCATCGAGCGCGACGGCGCCCGCGGATCCACGCTCACCCCCGCCGGCGAGCGAGCCATCGAGGTCTATGAGACATTGCAGGCAGAGATCAACGAAGTCATTGCCGCCAGGGCAAACGACCTGATCGCCAGCATTAACGCGTAATAGTCTTTTAGGGACTGATTTTTAGTCCGCCGCACTCACGAATTAAGGCACGCGCCACAAAATGGGCCCATCTACTACGTTTGGTTGAATACCCTCGACCATACCGAAAATCGTGATAATAAAACCGCTGGTAGACGGCTTGCTTGTTTTTAAAAATAGCTTGTATGGTCGACCCCTAGGGGTTAAACGTAGTAGATAGGCCGTTTTCGTGGCACAGGCCCCGATGAGCTACCTTCGGAGGGCGTTGTCGAGAGTGGCCGCCACCTGAAGGGGGTCGTCGGCGCCGGCGAAGAGACGGATGGTACTCCCCTGCTTGCCTCGCGGGGCCGAGAGACGAGTTGTTGCGCCGCCGGCGGGCGATGTGCGGAACTCATCCGGCAAGGCATCGAACAAATCGCCGGCCGTACAGTCGATGAGGTCAAACTCCACCGCCGGACCAAACCCGTGCTCCAAGATGCCCGTCGCGACGGCGTGATCGGGATGCGAGGTCAGCCCGGGATAGCGCACGTTGCGCACCATCTCATTCGCAGTCAAATACTCAGCCAGCGCACGGGCGCGATCGAAGTGCGCCTGCATACGGGTATCGAGCGAGGACAGTCCGCGTTCCAGCACCCCGGCCTCATCGGCGGACAGATCGAGCGCAGCCAATCCGCACCCCTCGAACAGCGCGTGCACGCACTCGGCCGCGGCATCTACGCGATGGCGCTTAAGCTGCGAACGCGCGACCGACACCGCCACCAGCTTGCGCGGCCCCTCACCAGCACACACGCGGTCGAGAGCCTCGAGCGACAGCACCGCACCCAGGCGCAACGAATCGCACCCAAAGACCGACGCCACGGTATTATCGACAACCAGCAGCGCACCACAGGCACGCGCCGCCTGCCCCAACGCGCGTAGATCGGGCACGCGTAGGCCAAAGCCACCAAGGGAGTTCACGAACCACCAAAGATGCGGCCCTTCAACCTCAAACGATGCGACAACACCCTCGGACGCGGCCTCAAACGCCGCGACGCTCGGCTCCCCCACCAACGTCACATCGCAGCCCTCAAAGCCGCACGAAAATGCATCGGCAAAGTCATCCGCAAAGGCCACCAGGCGGTCACCGGGACGTACGATACCCAGCAGCGACAACGCCGCCGGAACATGCGGCGCCGCAAGCAACCGAGCCTCGCGCGCACGGGCGCGCTCACCCCAAGCTTCTTTAAATTCCCGCACGTCCATACGGCACCATCCCTTCAAAAGCAAAAACCCATGACACGGGTGTTCCCCGCATCATGGGTAACGGCTGCAGTATAGCGCCAGAGCGCTGCCAAACGTCGCGGCGTCAATGTACCTCGGCGCCGGTGCGCCCTAACGCCTAGATGCTGAGCGTGTGATAGTTCACGTCCGCGCCCGGTGCATCCACCGACACACCGTAGCCCTCCGGGTACATGCGCGTGGAGAACACGAGCGCGCCATCGTTCACGAACACCTCGACAGACGAAACATCGGCGACGATACGCACGTTGCGAACCTCGTCGACCGGCTCCCAGCGTACGGTACGGCCGCAACCGGCCGACGCGCGATCCTCGTTCGCAAAGTGCATCTCAAAACGCGCGGGCAACTCGCCCTCCGCGGGCTTAAACGAAAGCAGAAGCTCGTCGTTCACCGTGGCGGCAAACGCGCCATTCACGCCCCCAACAGCAATATCAAAGCAGGTATCGCCGGCAACCTCAAACGAGCCCTCCCCCACAGCCACCGAGCTATAGTGACGAGTGATCTCGCGAACCGGCTGCTGCAGGATCATGCCATCGGCACCAACCGTCAGCTCACGCGGCACCGTCATGCAATGCTGCCAGCCCTCAGCAACCGTCGGGTCATTGCCGTAAGAATCATCCCCCGGCAATCCCATCCAGCCAATCAGAATGCGACGGCCGTCTTCTGCCTCAAACGTCTGGGGGGCATAGAAGTCAAAACCGGTATCCCATAGACGGAATGCATTCAATGAATACTCCGAGCAGATATCGCCCTCCATCGTAAAATAGCCCGACTGGTACAGGTTTCGACGATTCCAGTCTTCACCCGTCAAACCCTGCGGGCAAATGGACAGCAGCTTTTGCCCCATCAATTCAAAATAATCGGGACACTCCCACATAAAGCCAAAGCGCTCGTCAGAACTAACGCGGTTTTGCAGCTTCCAATTCACCAGGTCATCAGAGGCAAAAACGAGTACCTCGCCCTGATCAAAACAGCTGCCATCGCCATGAACGCGCCTAAACAGCTGCCCGCGAGGAGAATCATCGACATCGGAATAATCCGCCGATACGTCAACGCGCCGACGTGCGCCCTGGACCATCAAATAGCGACCGCAGGCCGTGCCGGCATCCCACACTTTGGGATCACGCACATGGCACGTCAGGTCACTTGGGTAGTCGGCATTTGTCATAAGCAAGCGCTTGGGCCCAAACGATAAATTGTCGAGCGCGTCAACCATAACGGTATTGGCCTCGCGACCCTTGTTGGTGTAATCAAAACTACCATCGACATTTGGGCGCTTAACGTTGCCAGTGTAGAACATGGAGACACGACCGTCGTGTACAAGGGCAGAACCCGAATACACCCCATGGCAGTCAAACGATTCGTCCGGAGCAAGAGCGACACCACGGTCTTCCCAGGCAATTAGGTCGCTACTGACCGCATGCCCCCACATCTTGGATCCGTCGCCATTAGCATCAGTTGGACCGTACTGATAGTAAGCATGAAACACCCCATCAAACTGATGGAGACCATTGGGGTCATTCATCCAACCGCAAGGCGGCATCAAGTGATACTTTTGAGCCCAGTGCTTCGGAGTCTCTCCAGCACTGGTCTCGCATGCCTCCACAATTCGAATTAAATCATTTCGGAGCGGATTGCTCATAACGTTATCCTGTTCTATTTGCCATAGGGGCATTGCGCGCCATAGCCATATTGACTATGGCGCGCAAACAAAAACGTGCCTCAAGGTTTTGCAGCTACTTAATGGAAATCAGGTCGATACTGTGTTCTACCAACCATACGTTGAACCGCAACGACGAAAGAGCGGCCTGGTCCTTAATTCGACCCTCACGCAACGAAGAGATCTCCATAAGCTCTTGGTCCAAAAATGCCGGATGGAAAACAACAAATGTGCTCTCATGGGTCAAAATGCCGGCATCATCACTCATCAAAAACTGGAGCGGGTTGTACGAGTCGTAATCCATGTTGTTTGGCAGCTTGGGCGCATAGACATTCCATTTATCTTTGAGATAAGTAAAATCTATGTCGACATACGGAACACCGTATTTACCGGCCACCTTGGCAAGTGCCTCATCCACATGAGGAGTCGCAACCGAATGACAGTCGATATAAGCCGGTAGCTTACCAAACAACCCTTTAAACCGTTCGACCTGAGCGGTCGCCTCGCACTCAAGCTCAATAGGGTCTATCAGATCGATATCGGAGCATCGATACCTGCGCGACGCATAAAAGCGGCTATCGCAATCAACGAGACCGCGGACAAGACGAGGGTCCGAAAGCGGCTTTCCCGCAACGACGTTCACATGAAGGCCTACAGAAACACCGGAGTATCCCGCAAGAGCGCGAGCATCATCCTCACGGAGCCCCGTGTTCACGATAGCCCCCACAGAAGAAATGCAGCCGTTCTCCAGGGCACGCAATATACCGAGCGAGCAACCTTGCGTCAAGCCAAAATCATCGCAGCGAACAATTAGCTTTTTCATATGAGACCCTCGTCATCCAACGCGTAACCGGTCCTACACCATTTGCCCTATTTGGCAGAATCCTCGCCAAAGCCAAACACAATGTGAAGAGCAGCGGTACCAAAGAAGGCAATTGCCATTCCGACGCAGAACATGGGAATATTGGTTGCCGTAACGATAGCGGGGAAACCGCCCGCTGTGGACATCTGCTCGCAACCAGTGGCGGCAATGAAAGCGCCAGCGACGCCGGTCATGAGACACATCTCGACCAAAGATTTACGATAACGTAGGGAAATGCCATAGATAACGGGCTCGGTGATACCGCCAAGAAGCGCAGGCACGAGCGTCGAAAGGGCAACAGACTTAAGCTCGGGATCCTTGGCCTTAACAAAGACGCCAGCGGCGGCACCTGCGGCAGCAAAGATTGTGGAGCCAAGAACAGCCATTACGGGGTCGGAGCCCAAGCTGGAAATGTTAGCAATAAGAACGGGAATGACAGCCCAGTGGAGACCAAAGAGGACGACGAACATCCAGAAGGCGCCCAGGATAAAGCCAGCCGGAATCGGCATCGTACCCATCAGCCACATCACAAAAGTAGACAGGCCCTCACCGACGTAATAACCAAAGGGACCAACCAGCAACATCGTAGCGGGCACAACGACAAGCAGGCAAATCGTAGGCACGATTACAACCTGCAGGTCCTTGTAAACGACGCGCTTAAGGAAGCGTTCGACCACAAACAGCAGCGTCGTGCTGAGCATGGCAGGAAACACCGTCGAGGCATAGCCCATAATAACCATCGGAAGACCCAGGAAGCTGCTCATATCGCCGTTGCTACCGAGTGCAGTAAAGTTGGGCTCCAAAAGCGAAGCGCCCACAGCGGCGGCAAGATATGGATTCGCACCGAGCTTGCGAGCCATGGAAACCGAGAGGACGATCGGCAGGAAATAGAAAATGGAGTTGGAGGCAGCCGCCAGAACCGCATACGTGCTGGAATCGGCCGCAAGCCAACCGGCCATGGTGCAGATGGAAAGAATTGCCTTAATAATGGCCGCACCGCAAAATGCCGGAATGATGGGCGTGAAGCTACCGGAGATTACATCGAACGCCTTATTGCCGTAGAACTTGATGGCGTTAAGGAAACCGGGCTCACGCACAGGCGCGCCCTCGTCCGTATCCTCGACGGCACCCTTGACGTAACCGGAACCCAAAGAGGCGATGACGTCGCCATAAACGCTATCTACGCTGGGACCAACGATAACCTGATACTGAGTGCCCATATCCGCAACACCCAAAATGCCGGTCTTTTCGAGCGACTCCTTGTCGACCTTGCCGTTGTCGACAAGGTTAAACCTCAAGCGCGTTGCGCAATGAGTCACATGTTTTATGTTGGATTTACCACCCACAAACTCGATAATCTTGTCGGCGTCAATTGAAGCTGCCATAAGCGCGTACCTTTCACTATGCTGCGGCTTACAAACACAATGTCGAGTGGGATCCAATTCATGTACATCATTGGACTCTCAGCGACTTGACTTAACTGTAATCGTTTTCAGTCTTTGTGTAATCGTTTGCAGTTTTGATTCAGGATGAACGGTATGTATTTGCCGGTAAACGGTATTTATATTAATAATTCAACAATTGTGTGTCCCACCTGCACCTGACGAGGCGCTCCGTACTCGCTCGGATCCTGCTGAATCAGATCCAACGCCATGCGCGCAGTAGTGACTCCTAGAGTCATATAGCCAAAATGCACTGTAATGATTCCACCACTTACAGCACGCAACAATTGGTTATCGCCAAACCCCGAGACACGCCGCGCGGGTTTGGAAACCCCCGCTTCCGTAAGCGCTCGAATTGCACCCGCCGCCATCATGTCGGTAGCACAGGCAATAAAAGCAGGGGACGGATTTTCCCCAAGAAGCTCTTTGGCGCGCGTATAGCCGCCCTCGACCGTAAAGGGGCTTTCACGATACAGGTTTGAATCTAGAACGCGCCCGGCCGCTTCAAGGCCAGATCGAAAACCATCTTCGCGCAAAGCGCCCACCGAAACGTCTTTTCGCGTAGCGCCGATATAGGCAATGGGCCCTTCAGCAATATCGGCAACATATGTAGCAAGATCTCGAGCCGCTTCAAAATCGTCATAATATGCGCAATTGCAGCCCTCGACATGCTGACCGGTAATCACGACGGGAACGCTGGCCGAATCAAAAAAAGCAACATGTTTGCGAGTAACTACTGTACCAGCAAGGATAATCGCGTCGACGGGATAACGCTGAAACAGCTCGAGAAATTCAACTTCGCGCGCAGGGTCGCTACCGGCGTCAGCAAGCAGCATTTGATATCCTTCGCTCTGAAGGGTGTCTCCAATTCCAGCCGTCAGACGACTGATAGACTCCGAGTTAATCTTAGGCACGATAACGCCGATAAGCTTGGTAGATCCGGTACGCAGCGCGCGAGCCTGATTGGAGCGCACGTAACCGGTCTGTTCAATCGCCTCTTTAATGCGCCCGGCTTTATCGGCCGAGATATATCCGCCGTTAAGATAGCGCGAGACCGCGGCGTTCGAAACGCCCGCCAGCTCGGCCACATCTTTCATCTTTACCACGAGTACCCCCGTCCATGAAATCGCTTTCACCATGATACCCGCGAAGACGGTATGCGAACCAACTTCGACCACCAGGTCAAGCAAACGTCAGCGAGCGGGCAGCTGCCGCGGCGAGGTGGCGCGAAAGAGGAGCGAAGCGTACTTCATGTACGCGAGCGACGGTTTGAGCGGCAGATCGCCCGGCAGATGTCCGCGCAGCGTCGGCCGGTCCGGTGTTAGGCAGAACGCCGGAACCAAGCTATCCATGGTATTCGCCGTTGTACTGGATCAAGGTTAGATCCTCGACTCCATCAATCGCGCGGATTGCATCCGCGTACGGCATATCCACACCGTCCGAGAACACCTCGACGGCCATCTCGACCTTGTCGCCGCGCATGGTCTTGGACTTGACGGTGAACTTGGTGCGCCCAAATGCACGCACGATATCATCGCCGGTGGTCTGGCCCGTGTAGTGGATGACCATCATGTACACGCGCGCCTTGTCCTGGTGGCTCGCAAAGCCGGCGATCATCACCACGATGACCACCGCCGTCAGCCCCACGAGCGCGTACATGCCGGCGCCCGCCGTAATGCCCGTGGTAATGGCCCAAAACAGATACAGCAGGTCGAGCGGGTCCTTCACCGCCGTACGGTAACGCACGATGGACAGGGCACCGACCATACCGAGCGAGATGACCACGTTAGTCGAGATCGCAAGCGTAACCATGCACGTAAGCACGCACATGCCCACGAGCGTCACGGCAAAGCTGCGCGAGTACACCACGCCGGTAAAGAAACGCTTGTACACGTAATAGATCAGGATGCCCATGGCGAGTGCCACGAGCAGCGAAAGACCGATCTTGGCAGGATCGACCTGGCCAAACGCCTCCAAAACGGAGTTCTTAAAGAAGTCTCTGGTGCTCATGGTCTAGATATCCCCTCGGTTCTCAAAATCCGATTCCCAGTAGTTAAAGCCGCGCAGGTAGGCGGTCTTTTCGTAGCACAGGCAGTACTTGGAAACCGCCGTGAGCTCCGCCGCGCCCGGTGGCACCATATCGCGCACAAGCTGCGGGCAAAACTCCGTAAACTTGACCTCCATCACCAGCTTGCCCGGTTCCAGGACCGGCAGCGCGGGCAGGGTCGCGTCAAAAATATCGAAGCTTCCCACCGCGGCGCGCACATTCATGTCAAACGTGATGCGCACCGTGCCCTCGTCCATCACCCACGGCTCGCGCTCGTAGTCCACGATGGTCCGCGGGCGCATCATGTTGCAGATGCACTCGATGTAGAACTCGCGGCAGAGCTGGTGCGGACTGCGCAGCAAAAAGTCGTAATCGCCAGCCAGGATCTGCTCAAACTCGCCACGCGTGAGCGGCGCGTCCTCTTTATAGATCCAGCTGCCGTACTTCTTTTTACGCTCGAGCTTGATCACCTTATCGCTGCCGTTGTAGATGCGCACGCGATACTTCTTGCGCATGAGGATGCCGGCGTCTTTTTCCTCGTAGGCCGAGTTGCAGTAGTCATCGAAGTACAGGCTGCGAATGGTGTAGCCGCCCGCCTGCGCATGCTTGTCCAGTTTAAACACCGACGCCATGCGGCAGGCCAGCGCGGCATGCTCGCCTTCGTTGATGAGAAACTTGAGCTCGTGGCGGTAGCGCTCCTGCGTGGTGCGCACGGGAGGCGCCGCCAGGCGCTCGAGCAGCGCGCTAGCCCTCCTCATACGTGTCCCCCACGACCTTGCCGCCGTCCTGGACATAGAAGCACAGCATGCCGTACTGCTTGCCGTCGTCGGTCACGTAATAATCGAACGCGTCTTGCGTATAACCGTCGGAGTTGGTGGCACGCACACGCACAAAGTACTGGCCGGTATCGGGCGCATCGCAGGTCACCTCGGGCAGCAGCACATCTTCGGCCTTAAAGATCACGTCGGTGATGGCGTAGTCACGCGCCAGCTCCACGGTATAGCGAATATCGCGCGCCTTAAAATCGTAGGACGCATCCCAGTTTATGCGCAACTTACCGTTATCAATCTGCGGCATGCCAATGTAGAACGGCATGGGCTTCTTATAGCTCTCGCGGTAGCTCTTGTAGTTCTCCTCGATCTCGGCCGGAATCGCCGCGGCAATCTGCTCGTATTGGTCCTTGGTAACGGGCAGGTTATCGATATCGGGCGCGGCAAACACGAGCGACTCGGTGACCTCGCGATAATGCTTGATCATCTTGGTCAGGCGCTCCTCGGTCATATACGAGCGCAGGTCCTTGACGGCAGCGTCGAGCTCGCTGCGGAACGACTTACTGCGCAGCGCGCGATTGAACAGCACATTGCCCCAGTAGTTACTTACGCCACGTTCCCAGCTCGCATAGTCCGAGAACCCCTTCAGGCTCAACTCCAGCTTTCGCAGCATGCCGTCGTTGTCCCAATCGAGGAAGTACCAGGTATTGGAGTTGAGCGGGCTGTACAGATAACAGTTGCGGTTCTGCGTGTCGCAGTTGCCCGTCAGGATCTGAAACGCCAGCCAGTAGACCAGATTCTCGGTATCAAAGTAGGTCGCGAGCACGTCGTCGATCTTTTGAGACTCGTCGTTGAGCGCATCGAGCATCTCGATGAGCTTGGTGTGGTCCGAATCGCCCTTGATCTCGAGCATGCCCTCGAACGCCGCCTGATTGTAGTCGGGGTCATCGGCAAGCTTGATGGTCTCCTCGTAGCGATGGAAATCGAAACTGTTCACCTTGTACAGGTGCCCGCTCTTATCGAGTCCATGCGCCTTAAGCGCCGTCTTGTTGAGCTGCTCTACCTGCGTAAACAGACCGTAGTCCTCAAAGGTATCGTTGGATTTTTCGGTCTGGTCGCACACCCACAGATGCACAAACTGCGTACGCAGACCCATCATCTGGGGAATGCCACGGATAAGGTCGTAAGCCATCTTGTTGCGAAAACGCATGCCCTCGCCCATGTGCTTGTTGAGCGCAATAGCGCGCTGCTGACGCCAGGTACCCTTGCCCTTTTTGAGCTCCACTTTGTAATTCTTTTGCGTGTTGGTGCTCGACGTCTGGCCGCGCACCTGTACGGTGGCATTAGGAGCTTCCTCGCCATAGCCCACCTCGCCGGCCACCGGGCCGTCTTCGTCGCCTGCCCGTAGCAAGCCCATGACCTGATAGCGCGTCACGCCCATGTCGGCGTAATCGTAAACCGAGTACGTATTGATCTCGGCCCAGCTGTGATCCGTGTTCTCGGAGCTGTTGCCGCGCGAGACCGTCAGATACATGGTCACCATGCCCGAGTCGTCGTAGACCTCGTACAACTCGTCCTTGTCGCGCAAGTGTTTGGCCCCGTCCGAAACCTCGGCCTTTCTAATCTTGCCCTGCTTTTTGACCTTTTTGGTCGAGGAGTCCTCCTGCGCCGAGCAGCCCGAAAGCAGCAACGTGCCGGCAGCCGCCTCGATCAGGCGGCGACGCGATATCATCCTATCGGTCATCAGAACCTCCCCAATGGTCTTGGTATACGCGAACCACCGTGCGCTCAAACGCGCCATGCGGCTCGCCCGTTTGGCGGCGTTCCTCATAGCGTTGCTCGGCACGGTCAAGAAAGCGGCCCAGCTGCGTAAAACGACCCGTCTTGTCGGTCGCCACGATGGGCTGCTGGCTCAGGATACGATACGGCAAGTTGGCAGTATAGGTGTCGAGCCGCATCAGCGCCACAACAAAAAACACCGCCGCGCCCAGCAAAAAGCCAAAGCCGTAGAACTGCTGCGGCAAGAACAGCGACACGACCGTTGCCAACCCGGCCACGCCCGCAAACAAGCCCGAGGCCAAAACGGCGCCCTTGTAGTCGGTAAAGTACAGCAAGATAAGCATCACCGTATTGCCCACGGCATACAGGCCATAGCCCACGCACAGCGTACGGAAATAACCGTGCATCAGGTTGTTGAAGCCCAGCGGCAGGGCCGAGAGCACCGTGGTCTCGAGCGAGATGACCGCCGCCGTCACAAACAGCTGCTTAAGCGCGCAAAAGCGCAACTCGCTGTTGAGCGTGGAGAGCATCTCCTCCTCGGCCACCACAATGTCGCCCACCACGCCGCCGTCGTTAAACAGGCTGTAGTAGTCGCGGTAGCGCGGATAAAAGTTGACCTCAACAGACACCACAAAGTTGACGGTCGTGACCAGAATCGTCAAAAACGCGATGAGCGCCGGAACGTCGTGGTAGGGCGCGCCGTAAAACAGGCCCTTGACCTGCACGCCGATGGGCCCCGCCCAAATGATCACCAGGTGCGCGAAGAGCCCCAGATTAGTGAACAGGCCCGTAAGCGCCAGCGGCATAAACTCGTCGAGCCACTGCAAAAAGAGCCAGGGGCTGCGGTCGCTCTGCGGAAAATACCGGTACAGCAGCACCACGTCCCAGGCGAGCATCACGCCATAGCCCAGCGCAATCGACGCCAGCAGGCCCTCGACCGGCGGCAGCCCCAGCGCCAGCGCGGCCAGGGCGCACAGGCACGCCACGCCAATGGCGGCGGCAAAGCTGCACAGGATACCACGGTAGTCCTTAATGGCCGTGAGGTAGCTCATGCCGTTCCAGTTGACGATCATAATATTGAACAGCCACAGGCACAGCAGGCCCTGCAGCAGCGTGGCGCCCGAGAACAGCAAAAAGACGCCGTAGAGCACGGTGCCCGCAACCAGCATGATGGCGTTGGAGCCCCAAAACGAGGGCAGGACCTCGTCCTCGCGCTCGGCAAAGAGCATATCGGCCAAAAAGCGCGTGACGGGCATAGAGAAAAAGCTCGTGAGCGTGAGCGAGGCCAACAGCGTGTAGGTCACCATGCACACGAGTAGATCCTGGTTGGCGCGACCGACGCCCCACAAGCCGCACAGCACCAGAATGCCCACCTGCAGCAGCACGCCCAGCAGCATGGGGCCCGTGCACACAATGCCGGCGTAGCCATAGGCTCGCATGGTGGCAAACAGACCCTTACGCTTAAACAGGCGCTTGAGTTCAAAACCAATTCCGGCCATCGGCTACACCTCCTTCTGGGGCAGGTCGAACGCACGCGCCGTCTCGTCGTACAGCGCGCGATAGTTCGCGAGCATCTGCTCGTGCAAAAAGTACGTTGCCACGCGACGCTGGCCGCGCTCCCCCATCTCAATGCGACGGGCGCGGCTTGCGCACATGTGCTCCATGGCATCGGCCAAGCCCTTACGATACATAGGCGGCGTCACAAAACCGGCAACGCCAAAGTCGTCACCGGGGGCGCCTTCAAGCAGCTCACGGCAGCAGCCGACCTCGGTCGTCACGCAGGGACGCCGCGCGCCCAGCGATTCCAGCACGCTCAGCGGCTGGCCCTCGGAGATACTCGTCAAAATCGTAAAGTCGAGCTTTTCCATGTACTCGATCACGTTGACGCGGCCCGTAAAGATCAGGTCGCACACGCCCAGGGTCTCGACGAGTGCGTGGCACTCGGCACCGTATTCCTCGTCGTCCACGCCGCCCATAATGTGCAGGCGCACCTGAGGCAGGCGCTCGTGCAGCTCAAAGAAGGCATAGATCATGGTCTTGACGTCTTTGATGGGCGCCAGGCGCACTACCGCGCCAATGTCCACCCAGCCGTCATCGGGCTTTAAGGGAATGTCCTTAAAGCGATCGAACTGGATACCGTTGGGAATGACCAGGCATTTGTCCGCATCGCAGCCCATATCGATCTGCGTTTTGCGAGCGTTATGGAACAGGCTCGTCACCCGGAAGGCGCGGCGGTAGATCTCCTCCGAAAGCAAGTAGAAAAAGCGAATCCAGCGGTCCTTAAACGACGGCACCACCCAGTCGGCACGAATAATCTCCTCCTCGCGCTCGCGGGTGTAGATGCCGTGCTCGGTCAGCAGCGCCGGCGCATTATTCATGCTGGAGCCCAGGCTCGCAAGTAGGCCGCCGTAGCCGGTCGAGATGGCGTGGTATACGTCGGCCACGGGCACCTCGCTCCCCAGCAGGTACAGCACGGGCAGCAGCATGGAGCGCATCGTGTGGAAGGCATCGGCAAAAGGCGTGTACGGATATTCGGCAAGGCATACGTCGCGGAAGATGTCCATAAATGTGCGGCTCTGTAAAAACGAGAGCGGATGCACGCGGCGGCGCTGGAAGATGTCGAACAGCACGTCCCAGTCCGGGTCAGAGAGCGACACCAAGCGGCGCAGCGCCTCCCGCTCGCGATCGTTAAACTCGACCTCTTCCTGCTCGCCCGAGAGGCGCAGGGCGTCGTCCAGGAATACCTCGTGTACCTCGACGACGTTGCTGGGCAGCTCATAGACAAACTTGCCGCGGTCCTCGGCGTGCGCGCCAATCACCCACAGCACAAAGTCGTGCTCGGGCATGGCTGTAATGTAGCCGTGCATCCAAGTGGACACGCCACCGTGCACGTAGGGATAGCAGCCCTCGAGCACCAAGCAGATTCTCATCGGTCGCCGCCCTCCTTACGCGCAATGGTCACCGTCTTGTCCGTGGCTTTGACCAGGTACAGGTCGCCCGTCAGATGCGTTATCTCGCCACCCGTGACCGTACCCGGCTTGCCGCCGTTGGCACGGAACATGAGCCAAGCCTCGTCATGGAAGTTGCCCAGGTTGAGCGTCCAGGCATCGTCATTTGTATCCACACTCACCGTCAAGGACGAAAAGCGCTGGATGGCGCCCGAGCACTCCGAGCCCGTCTGGTGGCGCAGGTCGGGCGCCGATTTGGTAAGCCACTCCAAGTAATCGGTTAGGCCGCCCTTGTAGACCTCCCAGCCCTCCTCGGCACCACGATCGGGATCGAGCAGGTCGTCCGGATGCATAAAGTGCGTGCTCACATAGTGCATATTGAGCTCAGACACGGCAGCCAGGCGCATGTAGGAGTCGCCGACCATGCCGCCCGAGACAATGCGCGGCTGTTCCACCATACCGTCGCTCGCCACGCCAAACTCCTGCACGTAGGGCAGGTCCGTGCCGTCCTCAAAATACGTACTGGCGATGGTCTTAATGCGCGGAACATCGGTGCCGATAATCTTGCGCGCGCGGGCCGAAAGGATATTCGACGGCGGCACGTAAACCGAGCCGTGCGCGTTAGGCAGTACCTCGTCTTGGAAGGCGATGAGCTCGTCGAGCGCCGCGACAAGCGTTTCCTTGTTCTTCCACGTCTTGTAGTCGTACAGCGTGCCGTAGTCGGTGTCCCAGAGTGCGAGCGGCTGATGGTTGTAGCCGTGAAAGCCCAACTCGCCGCCCATCTGCAGCAGCATGCCACCAAAGTAGCGGAATTGCGTGGTATCGGCCTGGCGCGCGGGCTCGGTCTGGTTGACCGCGTCCTCGTAGTTCTCGATCATCACGCCGGTATAGCGAATGTCGTATTGCTGCGCGAGTTTTTGCAGATCGGGCCACCACACCTTGGCATAAAAGTCGGCGATGGAAAGCCCGTAGTCGCGCTTAATGTAGGTGCCGTCGCCCGAGGGCACGGGGCTGGGAAAATCGTCCAGATAGAACACGGCGCTGTTGATGACCGGGTAGGCCGTGGCATCGCCCAGCAGGCTGATCGCCGCGGCATAGAAGCCGCGCATGACCTTATCGTAAATGCCAATGTTGCATACCACGGTGCGGCCGCTGCCACATTCGTTGGACCACACGAGTGGTGTGCCCGTATCGCCGGTCTTGGCCCAAACATGCGCCGACTCGCGCAACGAGACCGAAAGCGACGAATCGAAGGGATCCGAGAGCTCGTAGCGCTGACCGCCGCCGATCATAAAGTCCTCGCCAGGCACAATGCTCTCGGCCGTCACATAGTCATAGCCGGCCGAATCAATACCCAACTTGGGAGCAATCACCTGCAAATAGCTAGAGTTATCCGGCGGCATGGCAAACATCAGCGAACCGCCAGCGCTCACCCAACTCATGATGTCACTCAGGTGCGTGCCCAGCCCGTCGAGCGAGGGCATGAGCAAAATCACGCGATCGAAGGACGTCAGCGAGGGAATGGCATCCGCGCCATCCAGGGAAAGGTCCACGTCGCGGTGCGCGATCTTCATATCGAGCAGGATCTGGTCAAACTGCTCCTTAACATCCTCGACGCCAGCTTGATCGGTATCGGTGATAACCAGACATGTTGGCTTTTGGCCAAACAGCGCCGAAGACGCCGGCACCGCATCGTTGGCGGCGAGCATGCCCAGCTTGTGTTGCCCGGCGCTGTACTGCACGCCGGCACGCTCAATCAGCAGCACGGCGGCCATGGCAATAAAGACCGCCCATACCACGAGCAGCCCCATCCAACGAAAATGGCTCGCACGGTCGCGGATACGTTGCACCACGCTCATCGGGCCTCCTCCCCGTTGCGCCAAAACGCCAGCTCCTCGCGGTTGGCGGCACTCAAATACACATGTTGCTTGTCGATGGCCTCGACAACGCTGCGCACCGCCTGTCCATCGCGGCGCATGACGGCCAGCCGCAGGCAGAGCATCCAAACATCCTGCTCCTGTGGCACATCGACCACCAGCTGATCGATTACGGCCTGCGCCTCATCGATCTGGCCGGCGTCGGCCAGCGCGGTGGCATATCGAACGCGCAGCTCAAAACCGTCCTCGCGCTCGCAGCGACGCGCGAGCAAGCGCGCATATTGCTGGCGCTGAATTTGCGCCACGCGGCCCTCGGCCAAACCCGAGTCCAGGTATTCGCCAAGAAAATCGCAATATGCGTTGAGGTTTTGCGCACTGGGGTCGCTCTTAAAGGCGCGCTCCAGCTGCTGCAGCTTAAGGTCGGACTCCTTGGAGATCTGCGCCACGGCCGTCGCGGCATAGTGCGCCACCTCAACATCGTCGTTGAGCTTTGCGGCCTGTAGCTGCGCCAAATACGCATCGGGATCCTCGGTGAGCATGGAGAGCATGAGGCGCCGACGGTCGGCCGGGTCGTTGACGATGAGCGCTTCCTCGAGCGGCACCACGCCGGCATCGCCCTCCCCGCTCGGCACGAGCATGCCGCGATGCAGGTCGTCGTTGATGCGCAACGACTCCAGCGTGGACTCTTTGAGCCCCGCACCAAATACCGCGCTGCGCACCGATAGCAGTGCCACCAGCAGCGGGCCCCACAGCGGAACCAGCACCATCACGGCAAGCATGTGCCCGCGCACAGGCAGCAGGCCCAGCTTCATAAGCGTCCACAGGACCAGGCACGCCAGCGCGTGGATCAGCAGCAAAACGGCAGCGACAACGAGCGAGATCAAGCGACATCCCCCTCACCGTCACCGGTGCCCGCGATGCGCCGCAGCAACGCCACGATGTCCTCGCCATCGACGGGCTCCACAACAATATGCTGCTCGTCCATGCGCTTACGGATAATGGGTAGGTCGCAGGCCTTTGCCTGACGCATGAGCAGGTAGAGCGTATCGCCGTCGACCAGACCCGCGGCGTCGCTCTCGCGGATCGCCGACCCAATCGCGCCGACCAGCTCGCCGATGGGCTCCATGCCCGGCACCACGCGCAGGAGCAAAAAGCTCCCCATCTTGTTATCCGCCAGCGCCTGCTCGGCGGCGAGCTCGCGCCCAAAGGTGTCCTGCTTGAGCACGCAGGTGCCGGCAACACAGCGCTTGTCCTGAGCCACGGCCTCGTAATCGAAGGCGCGGCCCAGCGCGCTTTCCACCAAACCGCACAGGATACGGAACAGGTTTTGGTAATAGAGCGTCATCTGGCGCTCGTCCACCCGGCGCACATAGATCAGCACAGCGGGCGCCCCGTCGCGCTCGATGGTGTATCCAAACATGGGAAGCCCCGGCGTCAGCTCGCGGTTCACCCACAGGTTCGAACGGCCCCCGCCGCCCAAAAGGGGTGCAAGTTCTTCGAGCGAAAGCGAGCGCGCGGCGTCCTCACCAATCGCCGGACTCGCCGCCACCAGGCGCGCGAATGCCCTGCCCGAAACGTGGTAGATCGTCACCGAATCGTTCTCCAGGATCTCGCCCATCAGCTCGCAGCACTTGCGATAAATATCGCGCGGATTGAGCACATCAAGCTCCTGCGTTACGGCAAAGATCTTGCCAAAGCTGTCGTGGCGCCCCACGATCTGGCGCTTGTACGCGCGCTTATCCTCGATCGCGTCGTGATAGAGCTGCGTCAGGAACGTGTTGCGGTTGCGAACAAGCTCGTTTTGGTCGCGCTCCACCTTGATGGCCTCGCTGTTGCGCAGCTGCACATAGCCGCACACGGCGCCCACCACAAAGTACGCGATAAACGGCAGCCAGTTGGACGGCTCGTAGAACAGGCCCTGGAAGGTGTAGCCGTATTGAGTAAAGTAGCTCACCGCCAGGCCCGCCGACGCCAGCAGCGCCGCGACCAGGCCAAAGTCCAGGCCATACAGCGTGCCGATCAGCACCACATAGAGCAGGCGATAATCGAGCACGTTGAGCTGGGCCGACTGGAAAAACAGATGCTCTAGCACCTCAAAGAGTACCCAGGCAACGCCCGTCTCCAGGCATTTAATGGGCAGCGTGCGCATCTGGATGCGGTCGATGGCGGCGCGTAACGGATTGACCTTCTTTGCGCGGCCAACATCCCAGCGAGCCAGAATGGTTGAGAGGTCGCGCAGCAGGTCGTAGCGTTGGAACCAGCCATAGCGCACGCGAACAGTATCGTTAGCAGGCAGGGCATAACCGGCCGACTCACCATAGGCAACCGAGAGCCCCGGGAACAAGGCCTTGAGGGCCTCCCCGATGTCGCCCGCCGTGTGGTTGAAGCTATCGGCAACATCGAGCGTCTCAAAGTTTGCGTCCCAGCTGTCAAAGATACGGCGCACCAGCACCGCGAGCTCCTCGACACACAGCAGGGGGAATGCCGCGTCCTCCGCGCCCTGCAGCGCGACCGATCCGGTTGAACAGGCGTCGAACAGCGGCGCCAAAAACGGATCTTCCAAAGCGGCGGACGCGGTATACAGGAACGGCGCACGCAGGATCTTGGCCTGAATGCCCTCGCGAGCAGCGTAGTGGCGGCACAGGTCGTTGGCCGCGCGAGCGATAATGCCTTTGCCCGTTTGCCCCGTGGCATCGACGGCGTCCTCAGCGGCCGCAGGCCCCGCTACATACAGCAGTTGAACCCGGCGCCCCATGCAGGCACGGAACACCGAGCGCAGCAGCTCGATATCGCCCACGGTATCGGTATGCGGAGTGAGGTAGTTGGACAGGTAGACCACGCGATCGAACTCGTAGGCCTGGTCCAGGTGTTGCAGCAGCTCTTTCCACGAAGCATGAGGCGACGACTCGTCGCGCCGCGCATCGTCGGCAGCTACAACCTGAACATGATCCCCGGGAAACGCCTTAGTGCAAAAGTCGTCGTCAACATACGCAGTGTTGCCAACAACCAGCACCTCCATGGCGCACCCCTCCCCTAAAGTCTACTTTTGCCATAGTCAAACACGCGTATTGTACGCTGTCAATGTAGGCGCAGAGCAACTTTAAGGCTGTTTTAAGAACATCTTCAGATGAAGGAATCTTCCACGAAGTAGCATGAAGGCAGGGCCTCGAGAGCCTGCTTCATATTAGAGCCTCTCAAAAGCGAATTTTTTTCTTGAGTAATATAACCCCAGCTATCTCGATATGATCCATTGGGAGCAAGGAATGTAAGAAGCTCCGTGAATGCCACAACATCAGCGCCGTACTTACGAGAAAACGCACGCGCCAAATCATATTTTTTCTGCTGCGAAGCCTTCCCGGGATAATTGGACAAAGCATGTTCAAGGTTGCGAGACATATACGCGACCTTAAAAGGAATCGTCTTCTTACTGCAAGTTAGCTCATGAGTTCTCGAGAGTGTCTTAAGGCACGAGGCTTTTCTTTGATTTCTTAAGCGCAGAGAGTCAACATTCGACGTCTCAATTCTGTCCTCATGATAGGAACAACGCGGCTCATCTTCGTTATAGATAACTGCAGAATCATCGATAAATGCACCGTCGGTATCAGTCAGCAACACAATAGCGTCTAGGTCGGTTGCGCGAAGCTTGTCCTTGGCCAAGAACTCTTTAACGGCATCGACCAGCCGCCTTTTAATACTCGATGCGGGATTACCCGCACCGAGGGCATGAGCCGAAGTAATGTCACCACGCACAATCCCAAAACGAGGACCAGGCCTATCCCCGCTTGCAAACAGACTTGTAAGAGCGCGACCCAAAGCGAGCTCATCCGTTTCGCCCTCAACGACGAAAAGTACGAATTTAACAGCGCCCATCACTCATCTCCATCCAAGCACAGAGCGGCATCGATTGAGTATTTATCAGTTGAGTCATAGAGCTGCAGCCCGCTGTCACCAAGGCTAATGGCACGCAAATACTGATCACGCATATTATTGGTCGGTTTCACGCCCTTAAAGCGAATAAATCTGTTATTCGGATCTGAGGTCGTCAGCAGAATCTCAGACGGCGGCAACAGCTCAAGAACGCGCAGGTTGTGAGCAGTAAAAATTAGCTGGCCCTTGCCAAACGATTCAAGCACCGACAATAGCTGCCCCAGAAGGAACTCAAACACTCCCGAGTCGAGCTCGTCGATAGCAAGGAATGAATCAGGATACGAATGAACTTCCATTAGACAGAGCGAGAAAGAAATGAGCTTTCGAACACCCTCAGACTCACAGCGAAGCGGGATCTCAACCCCATTGCGACAAGAAAGAAACTCAACCTGCTTAGCAAGAGAATCGCCATCGTCAAGAAGTTGGGACCCAATAACCCTAACCGCGACAGAAAGCCCTGGAACCAACGTGCCGATTAGCCCACTCACACGGTTAATCGCTGCAGAAACAGCAGCGAAATCATCTTCCTTAATCACGGCAGGCTTAAACAAATTAACAGAAAGATGCCCCTTCTGCCCAAACGCACGATCATCGAGAATATCCATCGACAGCACGTTTAGGCTGCACGTGGCATTTGCCAGCGTTGTAAACACATTAACCCGGTAGCGGAAAAAATGGTCAAGCTCGCCAAGTAGTCGGAACAAAGGAGTAAGGACATCTTGGTGAGCGCTCTTAAATGAAGCCGTTTGCCGATCGAGCATAGCTTCGTTAAGCTCAAGGTGAGCAGGAGGTTCATCCCGTTTATAAAGATCATAGTCACAAAAGCGCAACGAGACTAAGTACTTTGTCGTCTCACCAGATAACATTGGCGACATATTACCGCGCTGAAGAACTCCCAGGGAAACCAGCATGGACATCTTAAGTTGCTGATCAGCATTTAGTAGATGGGCCCAGCGATTTCTAGGCAACACCAAAGCCGCTGATTCGGGAGTATCTTGCGTAAGTTCGAGCAGGGTTCGCTTAGACCCCCACTTCGCTTTATCATTATCAAACTGCTTCATGGCCATTTTCTCTTGTGAAATCCAGACATCGGAAGATCTACGAGAAAAAGTGACCGTGTAATAAGCCAGATATAAACCATCTTTGGAATCAACTTTGAAATCAACGTCAATCGAAAAGCTATCTCTACCGGGATGAAAATAGTCAAGAACCCTCTGCTTATCGTATCTAGCACCCGTCATAAGGGTTTTGACCAGGTCAATCGCATCGATGACAGAGGTTTTGCCGGATCCATTTTGTCCGTAAATACCAATTACATCTGCCCCGGGGACAAAAGACATGTCAGGCTTAGACTTTGAAAATGCAATCTCACCAAAAGCAATATTCTTAAAATCGTGCAATGAAATCTGAACAATGCGTACCATCAGCAGTCTCCTAGCGTGGAAGTTGCTGTAATCATACTAGATATAGCCAGAATTATTTTGATTGGTAATAAATTATTACGAAATTGCAAAATGATTTATCTTAGACCTAAAGGTAAACAGGGTTTTATCGGCAAATACCCGAACGGAATGGAGAAAAAATCAGAAGTATGCGGCAAAATACCGGAATGCTGAGCATACCGGATCGCGCGAAATTTTGTGGTGTAAGAGGGAGGGCCGCGTCAGCGCCCCTTGCGTCTAAGGCTATTCCGCTACGCC
>CAKUGY010000004.1 GCA_934654835.1 uncultured Collinsella sp. | reverse complement strand
CAAAGCCCTGAGTTTGAAAAAAGTTTTTGAGGTTGTCCCAACTTTTGTCCCCGAAGCCGACGAAACGCGACATCGCGCCATTCGGCGGCACGCGTTCCGTGTCGATGCCGAAAACTGGATGCAACTGGAATGACGGGACGGCAGAACCAAAGCCATCGAGTGGGAGTAGAACATATTAGGCGAATTCAAGCCCCTGACCTGCATGAATAGGTCAGGGGCTTTTCTTTTGCTGTCCTCGGGCAACCTCTGGGCAACCCTTACGGCTTCATGTTGTGATCCATACGGCGCCGATTAATGCCCGCGATGCTTCTGTTTGCGCTGCACGAGCGTGGAAATATGGACACACGAGCGTGGATTTTCGGACGCCTGATGAATGAGAGTGGATAATCTCCCACTTTGAGTCTCAGGTAGGGCTCAAAGTGGGAGATTATCCACTCTCATTTCGGTAGGCTCGAACCAGTCGAGCTTTGCGGCGGAGGGTTCGCCCGATTCGAAGTAGCGCTAAACTGTTTTCATTCACGAACGCCTGCGAAGGGAGTCCGCCATGATTAAGGATGCCGAGGTTGCTGAGGGCCCCAAAGAAGATGCGGCTGAAAGAATCGATGAAATCGGTGACCCTGCTCCCATGTGGCCACTGGAGCGCATTGAGCCCTTTGTGCGCGCACTGGAAAACGACGCCGTCGAGTACGGTGGGGAGTGGGACCCGATCTGGTGGACGGGAAACCCCAAGCCGGACCCGTTTGCCCCTATTGACGCCTCGTTCATCTATGATCGCAATGGTGAGAAGCTGCGCCTGGGCGACGACTTTATGGTCGAGCCGTGGGACTTTTTTCCTATCGATGACTGGTCCTATCCCATTGTATACCGGGCGTTTGGCTTTCGCGACGCGTCGGCCCCCGACGAGCCGACGAGGCCCGAGGTGCTCACATTCGGCATGGTCCGCCACGACGATTACGATGGCGGGTGCGTTATGGGCTTCGATGCGTCTCGAGTATGGAAGAATGAGTTCTCGCTTGATAGCGAGGAGTGGTATCAAGGATGCGTGGAAAACCTCGAGCTGCTCAAGGCGATTGAGCTTGACGAGAAGAGCCGTTCCGACGAGCACTACGTGGCAGGCCTTTTGGATTGCTTCTGCGACAAATTCGGTGTGCCGTTCATCCCCAATGAAGAGACGCAGGAGATGCTCGTCAATGATCACTATGGTTGGGATGACATTGCCGACATAATCGAGTTTGACGATGAGACGCGCTCCGAGATCCGGGCGACAATCGAACTTCTCGAGCGCTGGCTCAAGGTTCGTCGCCGTGCGCTGGACGAGGGGAGGCCCATTCCGCTCGCTAATTGGTATAGCAGTCCCCTGAGCGATCCCTACGCTTTTAAGGGCCCCAAAGAGCTGTCGGATCGGGAGAGGGAGGCCGTTTCCCTCTATGCCGAGAGGCCGTATAAGCCGCAGCGGCGGGGCCTCTATTCTTATTGCCCTCCCGATGAAATCTTGCTCGAGATCGAGCGGAGACTGGGCCCTGCCGAATCGGAGCTATGGCGTCCAAAAATGCGGTCGGAAAACGGTGCCGATGCAGCTTGTGATGGGGCAGAGCGCGATGGCGATTTAACACAGGCAGCCTCGCCGGTCTCACGGGGCGTTGATGGCGTAAAGGCGGCCGTTGGAAAGAAACTCATCGCTGTCGGGAAGAAGCTTCTCGGCGAGTAGAACTCGTCGGAGCAGGAACGGATCTCACTCTGCGGATTGTGAAGCAATCGCAATCATTTGAGCTTTGAGACGGCCTGCTTTTAATGGCTACCTTTCCACAACCACGGTAAGCATCTCTCTCCCGTTCCGCCATTCATTCGGGGGTGCTTTTTGGGAAAACGTCGGTACTTGCGCTGGATCGTCTGGAGTGATTTTTTAACGCAGAAAAATAATCAAAATAGAATTAATCTGCGTTAAAATATTGCCAAACGATCGTTCATGAGGAAAGGACGCTCATGCGCCGTAAAGCAGACAGGCTCCTTAGGGAATGGCGAGACAGGGCTGATAGGAAGCCTCTGTTGGTCAAGGGCGTTCGCCAGTGCGGCAAGACCTATCTGCTCAGAACATATGCACGGGATCTTTTCGAGTCGGTCGTCTATATCAATCTCGAGAATGACCGGTCGGCTCGAGCAGACTTTTCTGGCGGTCTCGATCCCCATTCGATCGTGCGCGCGATTGAGGCGCGCACGGGACAGCGTATCGTGCCCGGTAAAACATTGCTGTTCGTTGACGAAGTCCAGGCATGCGAGGAAGCGCTTACGTCCCTTAAGTACTTTTGCGAAGATGCACCCGAGTATTATGTCGCGGCCGCCGGATCGCTCCTTGGAGTTGCCATTAATCATCAGTCGTATTCGTTTCCGGTTGGAAAGACCGATTTGATCGAGATGGCTCCGCTTGATTTCGAAGAGTTTCTTTGGGCGATGGGGCACGACCGGTTGGCAGACGAGATTCGTTCGTCATTCGAATCGATGGACCCTCTTGCTCCGAGCCTTCACGACAAAGCGCTGGGGCTCTATCGACAGTATCTTGTTGTTGGCGGAATGCCAGAGGCTGTCCAAACCTATGTTGAGGCTCAGTCGGTCATCGATGTTGCCGAAAAGCATCGGATTATCCTCGACGGATATTCTGCCGACACCAATAAATACGCTGATGAGCGCTTGAGCGCAAAGACACGTGCGTGCTTCGATTCCATCCCGCAGCAGCTTGCCAAAGAAAACCGTAAATTCCAGTACAAGGTAGTGCGAGCGGGGGGCAACGCGTCTCTATTCGGAGACGCTCTCGATTGGCTTGTATTGTCGGGCACCGTGAAGCGTTGCAGCCTGGTCGGGCAGATTGAAAGTCCTCTTGAGGCGTTCGTTAACCCTTCGTCTTGTAAAATCTATCAGGCGGATACCGGGCTGCTTGTCTCCAAAGCAGGCGCTCAACGAGCTGACATTCTCTCCGGTATCGGTGGCACATTCATGGGCGCGCTTACCGAAAACTACGTTGCCCAACAGCTTTCTGCCATTGGCTACCCTCTGCATTATTGGGCGCGAGATAATCGTGCGGAAATCGACTTTGTCGTGGAGAGGCAGGGGTGCGTGTCTGCGATTGAGGTAAAGGCGGGGGAGAATACGAGGTCTCGAAGCCTATTCTCACTTAAAAAGAGCCATCCGGGCGTACGCCTTATCAGGCTTTCAACTAAGCCTTTTGGATTGAATGATGGACTGAGGTCTGTCCCACTTTACGCAGCGTTTTGTCTATAGGGGATGATTCCGTTTTAACGATAGGGCCCGGAACGCAGTGCTGCTGCTTTCCGGGCCTCGTCGTTTTGTAAGTCTAAGTTGGTTCGGTTGCCGTTGCGTTAGTCAAACAGGCTCGGCATGTCGTTTTCCTTCATGAGGGCACCGGCAGAGGGGAGACTCTGCGCGGTGAACTTTTCGGCCGAGACGCCGGCGCCGAGGATCTCCTCGGTCGTGCCGACGGTGGTGACCGAGCGGCCCTTCTTGGCCGTGAAGGCCTGGATGCCCTGCGTGTTGGTGGTCGTCTTGGTCTTGAGCAGCGACGTGTTGAAGTTCATCAGGCGGTAGTCGCTCGAGACCAGCGCAATGTCGCGGTCCTCTTTGAGCACCTGGGCATACAGCAGCTTGCTGCCGCCGTAGATGGCGTTCTTGAGGCGCTTGCGGTTGGTCTTGGTGACGTATCCGGAAAGCGCGACGCGCACCACGCGGCCGTTCTCAAAGACGAACAGCACGTCGGCCTTGTAATCCTCGGGGTCGATAACCCAGATGACACTCTCGTCGGGTTCCATCTCAAGATCGGTCGGCAGGTACGAGCCCAGCTGAGCCGACTTGGTGTCCTCAAACTGCGCGACCTTGCACTTGTACACCTGGCTCTTGTTGGTAAAGACCAGCAGCTCGTGCGTGTTGGAGGACGGGAACTCGATAAAGGGCTTGTCGCCGTCTTTGTACTTGAGCGTAGCGGCCTTCTTGAGCACGCGGTCCGTCATCTTTTTGAGGTAGCCATCGCGCGAGAGCATGATGGTAACCGGGTACTCCTCGACCTCGGGCTCCAGGCTCACCTCGATAACCTCATGGGGCTCAATCCTGCCCGTGCGGCGCGGCATCACGTACTTCTTGTTGACGGCGGCGAGCTCGTCGCTGATGACCTTCTTGATGTTCTCCTCGCTGGAGAGGATCTCCTCAAGCTCGGCAATCTCGTCCTCGAGCTTGGCGATGTCCTTGGTGCGGTTGAGAATGTACTCCTCGTTGATGTTGCGGAGCTTAAGCTCGGCAACAAACTCTGCCTGGGTCTCGTCGATGTCGAAGCCGCGCATAAGGTTGGGTACGACCTCGGCCTCGAGCTTGGTGCCACGGATGATGGCGATGGCCTTGTCGATGTCGAGCAGAATAGCCTCGAGGCCGTGCAACAGGTGCAGGCGCTCGGACTTTTTACCCAGGTCAAAGTTAATGCGGCGACGCGTGGACTGAATGCGCCACGCAACCCATTCGTGCAGGATCTGGCGCACGCCCATAACGCGGGGGTAGCCGTCGACCAGCACGTTAAAGTTGCACGAGAACGAATCTTGCAGCGTGGTCGAGCGATAGAGCTTTGCCATGAGCTTGTCGGGGTCGACACCGCGCTTGAGGTCGATAGCGATGCGCAGGCCCGAAAGGTCGGTCTCGTCGCGGATATCGGCGATCTCCTTGACCTTGCCCTCCTTGGAGAGCTTGACGATGCGCTCGATGATGACATCGGTCTTGGTAGTGTAGGGGATCTCGTACACCTCGATGATGCGCTCTTCGGGAATCCAGCGCCAGCGGGAGCGAATCTGGAAGCTACCCAGACCGGTCTCGATGATCTTTTCCATCTCCTCGCGGCGGTAGATAATCTCACCGCCGGTCGAGAAGTCGGGCATGGGCATGTACTCGAGCAAGTCGCAGTCGGGATCCTTGAGGTAGTGCATCGTGGCGGTGCAGACCTCGTTGAGGTTAAAACCGCAAATGTCGGACGCCATGGCGACGCCGATGCCCTTGTTGGCCGAGACGAGGATGTTGGGGAACGTGGTGGGCAGCAGACGCGGCTCCTTCATGGCGCCGTCGTAGCTGTCAACGAAGTCGACCGGGTCCTTGTCGATGTCCTTAAAGATCTCAGCGCTGATGGGGGAGAGCTTGGCCTCGGTATAACGCGAGGCGGCGTAGCTCAGGTCGCCCGAGTAGTACTTGCCAAAGTTGCCCTTCGACTCCACAAAGGGGGCGAGCAGCGCCTCGTTGCCGGTGGCCAGACGCACCATCGTCTCGTAGATCGCGGCGTCGCCGTGCGGGTTGAGCTTCATGGTTTGGCCAACGATGTTGGCGCTCTTCTGGCGCTCGCCTTTGAGCAGGCCCATCTTGTACATGGTGTAGAGCAGCTTGCGGTGCGAGGGTTTAAAGCCGTCGATTTCGGGGAACGCACGCGAGACGTTGACGCTCATGGCGTAGGGCATGTAGTTGACCTCGAGCGTCTGCGTGATCGGCTGGTCGGTGACCTCGGAGTGCAGGCCGATGACGTTCTCGGCGTTGACCTGCTTTTTCTTTGGCTGGTTCGTCTTCTTCTTTGCCACGATTTCCTCTTGAACTTCTTATGGGCCGTCGTTATCGATTAACTGCTACTGCAGGTCCAGCTGGTCCAGGTATTCCTTGCCGTGCTCGGAGATGTGGCGCTTGCGGCCCGCCTCGTCGTTGCCCAGCAGCAGGTTGAACATGGTCTCCATCTTGGTGACGTCCTCGGGCTCCACCTTGATTAGACGGCGCGTCTCGGGGTTCATGGTGGTGAGCCACATCATGTCCGGATCGTTCTCACCAAGACCCTTGGAGCGGTTGATGGAGCACTTCTGGTCGCCAATTTCCTTGAGGATGCCGTTCTTCTCGAGCTCGGTGTAGGCAAAGTAGGTCTTCTCTTTGCAGTTGATCTCGTAGAGCGGCGACTCGGCGATATATACGTAACCCTCGTCGATAAGCGTGGGTACCAAGCGATAGAGCATGGTGAGTACGAGCGTGCGGATGTGGTAACCATCGACGTCGGCGTCCGTACAGATGATGACCTTGTTCCAGTTGAGGTTGTCCAGGTCAAAGGCGCCAAGATTCTTGATGCGCTTGTCCTTGATCTCCACGCCGCAGCCCAGCACGCGCATGAGATCCATGATGATGTCGGACTTAAAGATGCGCGGGTAGTCCTCCTTCAGGCAGTTGAGGATCTTACCACGGACGGGCATAACGCCTTGGAACTCGGCATCGCGTGAGGTGCGAATGGCGCCTGCCGCCGAGTCGCCCTCAACGATGTAGATCTCGCGGCGGCTCTTGTCCTTGGAGCGGCAGTCGATGAACTTCTGCACGCGGTTGGCCATGTCGGTCTTCTGCTGCAGGTTGGTCTTGATGCTCTGGCGCGTCTTCTCGGCATTCTCGCGCGAACGCTTGTTGATGAGCACCTGCTCCATGATCTTATTGGCGGCGTCTTTGTTCTCGATTAAGTAGGTCGAGAGGCGCTCCTTAAAGAAGGCGGTCATGGCCTGCTGGATAAAGCGGTTGTTGATGGCCTTCTTGGTCTGGTTTTCGTAGGACGTCTGGGTGGAGAAGCAGTTGGTCACGAGTACCAGGCAGTCCTGGACGTCTTGCCACTTAATGCCGCTCTCGTTTTTGTTGTACTTGCCCTGTTGCTTAATGTAGGCATCGATGGCGCTGGTCAGAGCACTGCGAGCCGCCTTTTCGGGCGAGCCGCCGTTCTCGAGCCATGACGAGTTGTGGTAGTACTCCTGCATCATGAAGGTGCGCGAGAAGCACATGCACGCGGTGATCTTTACGTTGTAGTCGGGCAGGTCCTCGCGGTCGCGACCGCGACGGTCGGCCTCGATAAAGAAAGGCTCGGTGAGGTAATCGGTACCGACCTTCTCGAGCACGTAGTCCTCGATGCCCTTGGGATAGCAAAAGTCCTCTTCGGAAAACTCGCCATCGTCACCCTCAATGCGCAGGCGGAAGGTCACGTTGGCGTTGACCACGGCCTGGCGGCGCATGGTCTCGCGATACCAGTCGTGGGGAATGCTGATAGAGGTAAAGACCTCAAGGTCGGGGCGCCACTTGATGGTGGTGCCGGTGCGGTTCTCGTCGCTGGGCTCAATCTCGAGCGCCTTCTTCTTGGCGCCGACGACCTTGCCCTTCTTAAAGTGCAGAGAGTACTTGTTGCCGTCGCGCCAGACGGTGACGTCCATGTACTCGGAAGCGTACTGGGTCGCGCAGGAGCCCAGACCGTTGGTGCCGAGCGAGAAGTCGTAGTCGCCACCCTGGTTGTTGTTGTACTTGCCGCCGGCGTAGAGCTCGCAAAAGACGAGCTCCCAGTTAAAGCGCTTCTCGGAGGGGTTCCAGTCGAGCGGGCAGCCGCGGCCGTTGTCCTCTACCTGGATAGAGCCATCGCGAAAGGCGGTAAGGGTGATGAGCTTGCCGTAGCCCTGGCGCGCCTCGTCGACGGCGTTGGACAGGATCTCGAAGGCGGCGTGCGCACAGCCGTCGAGTCCGTCCGAGCCAAAGATGACGGCGGGGCGCAGGCGTACGCGCTCCTCGTCCTTGAGCTGACGAATACTGTCGTTACCATAGTTTGCGGTGTTTTTTGCCATGCTCGCTCTCTTGGTGCTTCCTCTTGTGCATTTAAGTCGTATAGATAGTCAAGGTAGCATAGCCCAGCCCGTGGGCGATTCCACCTAACACGAAATCCATCGAACAATCGTTCGGAATTTGATGGAATGGCGTTTACTCGGGCAAAACCGAGTCGGTTCTGTCCGAGTAAGTTTGAAAGCGGTTGAAGGCGCCCTATCTTGTTTGCGGCTGTTGGTTCAAATCGAACATTGGGACAGACGTCTCGTTTTATGGGCCACGGGCGTGCGTGCGCGAGTCCTTTTGGCCCATAGGGGATGCTGACAGGTCGTTATTTGGGCCGCTGGTCACTTCGCCCGTGCCGTGTTTCGTCATACGCTCATAGTGGAAGCCGATGCCACGGGGCCGACTTGGTGCTCGGGCAACGGATGAGCTGCAAGCCGAAAGGAGCGGTGAGGATGATGAAGCCCATGACGAAAAAGCTGCTGTTAGGAATTCCCATCGTGACGCTTTCGGCCGTGCTGGCGTGTTCGGTGGCCGGCTGTGGCGGTAGTGCTCCGAGCGGCTCGGCTGGCAGCTCGGGCGGCAGTGCTCCCGTAGAGAAGAAGGCCAAGGCCTATGAGTCGCAGACGGTCGAGGTGGCTGGCATAACCTATGAGTCGGTAGCCCACGGTACGTTCTATCGCGGCGACGCTAAGCTGCAGGACGGCTTTTACCTGCACGTCAAGATCACCAACAACAATGCAAAGAACAGGACGTTTAACTCCTTTAACGTGCATGCTGCCCAGGGCGATCTTGAGGCAGGCGACCCGTTGTTTACTTCCGGCAAGGCGGCCGTGCTCGACTACGTTGCAAGCGAGGCTCCCGATGAGCTTCACGAGGGCATCGATCTTTCCAAGAGGCAAGATGTCGGTCCGGGCGAGACCGTTGAGTACGTGTATTTCTGGGCGCCCAAGACGGCGTACTACGGGCCCATCACTGTCGAGTTCGTAGACGCTTACGCCCCCGCCAAGAATCATGAGGCCATGCACTTTGACACCACGGGGTGTGAGACTAAGGAGTTCAAGGCGGCGGGCGGCGTGGCCGATTCTGGTGACGCGGCCAATATGACCGGCATCGATTGCGCATCGTACAGCATCGAGGCCGCCGATGGCTACACGCTGGATTCGTCCAACGAAGAGCACGAAAAGGCAGACTTCTTCCATGACGAGACTGGAGGACGCCTGCACATCAGCATCTTCCCGCGCTCGCCGGAGGAAGAGATTGCAAGCCTAGAGCAGGTCTACGAAGGCAAGGAGACGACAACCGACCAGGTCGAGTACAACGGCATAACGTGGCTGCGTTTTACCGGTCCCGACAACGGTCATACGCTGTTTGCGACGGCTCCCGCAACGGGCGAGACCGTCCGCGTGTCGATCGGCTGGAAGATCGACTGGGATGCTGCCGTGCCCATGATGGAGGCGCTGAAGCTCAAGTAACGGACTGCGATTCCCACTTTAGGCGACTCGGGGCTGGCTTCGATTTATCGGGGCCAGCCCTTTTTGGTGTGCGAGCGCCAGACGAGCATTACATTTTGTGCTCAAGTTTGCTGGCGTGCGCAAACAGCAGGTCGTAAAGGTTGATATGGAGTCCGCGATAATCGGGGCAGACGCGTTCGAGCGTTGAGATACAGCTGTCGACATCGAACTGCGCAATCCAAGTCGTCTCACGCTCGAGTTGGGCGAGCCACGCTTCGATGTAATCCAGGCCCCTAAGGTTAATATCGATTGGCTCGCTTAGCTGGTAATCGATATCGCAGGGGACTGCGTGGGCGGCAAAACGCGTATCGTAGCGGGACTTAAGGTCGCCGAGGCTGGCCAGGGTATCCCGGAGCGCAACATTGCGGATGGGCGGCATAGCGAGGACGATGCGTTTCCACGTGACGAGCGCATTGTCGATGCGGCAATCGAGTTCGGCTAGGTGGCTGTGCCAGAGCGCAACGGGGTCTTCAACGCAGAGCGCCTGGATAGCTTCTTCGGGTGTGGCATCGGCGAGGCCGAGCGTATAAGCGACCGATAGGGTGAGCTCGGCCATTTCCTGCTGACTGAGCGATGAAGATCCATTCATGCAGTACAGGCTGGCAACGTGTGTCATCAACTGGGCGAAATTGTGCTGTGCCCGCATGGCGTTTCGACGTCCGGCTTCCTGGATGTTGCTATTCATCAATGTCATCGCCCCACTTCTCTCCGTTCCAGCCGGGTGCCGTTTCGTCGTAGTCCCATTCTGTTGGGTCGAACGTGTATGTGCGGCCGGTGTCGTCCGTGAGGCAATAGCAGGCTTCCCCGGTGCTCTCTTGGGCCTGCTGATAGGTTTTTGAGAATGTCATGAGTTCTTCGGTGGGTGGCGTTGCAACGTCGAAGGCGCTGCCCAGCTCATCGAAGCAATGGCAGATGGCCTCGATAATCTCCGAGTCGGGCACCTCGACGGAAAGCTCGCCCCTTGTCCGGTAGAACACTTCCTGAAGACGCGTTAAGGTATCCGCCGCATCGCAGACTTCCAGGCAAGGGGAAAGGGCGAGTTCCTTGGCAATCGCCACAACGGCGGGGGTTCCAAACTCGATTCGTTCGTTGTCCAGAAGGCAGAGGTCTCGATGCATTGCAAGATCGGTTGCCTCGCTCGCGGTAATCGTTATTCCTGCGGAGACCAAGTGGCTATTGATTATCGTGCGTAGCGATTCTGCAGCGGATGAGCATATGGGACTCAAGGGGCTTGCATCCATTAAAACCATCCTTTCAGTTGCGGTGGGTAATGCTTATTACCGCAATGCGAAAGGCGATACAAGACTGCAAATGACGAGGTAGATATAGTAATGTGACAACAAAATCAAGACGAATGTAATAGTGAATCGAAAGAAAGCCGTGCCAAGCTCGAGGCAGAGTTCGACGACGCCGGCGACATCTAATGCGTAATGGGCTGGCTCTGGGTATCCAGAACCAGCCCCTTTTGTGCTCGACGAACGGGGTCAACGCCGCTCGCAAAAGCGCTGAGAGCTAGCGGGACTCATCCGTTCCGGCTCCATCGCTGCCGCTACGCTCGAGGGCGGTGCGACGGGCGCTGTAGGCGACAAGGCCGGCACCAGCTGCGGCGAGTGCTGCTGCGGCTGCGGTTAGGGGGACGTTGCTGTCGCCCGTTCCAGCAAGCGCGCCTGCTTTTCCGGAGCTCTTGTTATTGTCGTTGCCCTTGCCGCTGCCAGAGCCGCTTCCGCCGGAGCTGCCTCCCGTGCCGGAACCGCCGCCGCTCGAGCCGCCATCGCCGTCCACGGTCATCGGTGCGTCGTGGAACCCCGCCGTATCTGCGTTGCTGCTTACGCCCACCAGCACCTCTGCGCGTTCGCATGCCGCATTGGGAATGTGGAGCTCGTGCAGTACGGCGCCCAGCGCCGAGTTTGCGCCGGGTCGGATTTCCTCGAGCGTTACGGGATCGAGTGCCACCAGGTCGCGCGCCTTTGCATAGAGCGTGACGCGTTTGCCCACCTCGTCGCCCCAGCTCTCCGGGATGGCAAAGCTCATGCGGAACTGTGCCGTGCAGCCCGGTGCCAGCACGGCGTTGCCGTTGTCGGCTACCAGCGGGTGTGCGGCAAAGCGCTCGCCCAGTGCCTCGAGTGTGTACTTCACATGTGCTATGTCGTTGGCCGATGCGTCCTCAGCAAGCTCCGGATCGTAGATTGATGCCATGCGTGCGTTCGCGCCGAATCCGATAGATGCGCTGGAGAACGGTTGGTCGGAGCCCTCTCGGTACAGATCGACTGTTCCTGCGGTCAGCAGCGTGTTGCCGTCGTTTCGCACCGTGACCATGAAGGATTCGCCTGCTGCTCCGGGCACCACCGCGCCCGAGGTGGCGACCGCACCCGTCGGAGTGGCGCACGCTACCAGGGGCACTTCGATGCCGTGCAGTTCTGCCTTGCTCTGCTCGGCACTCACAATGTGCGTGGCGAGCGCCGAGAGCATGCCGCCCGACGTCAAAAACGTCGTTATCTGATCGACGGGGTGGTCGAGCTCACACATCACGAACGGTTCTGTGAACAAATCTCCTTCCAAGGTGCTGGCCAAGGTGCTGGCGAAGATGCGGAAGTGCTTGCCCATCACCGCTACCGGGTTGCCTTCTTCGTCGTAGGTCTGTCCCACCTTGCCGTCGGTGTTCTCTACGTACATCAAGCACCGACCGTTGTTGCTCGCGCTGAATGACGCCGGGCCACAGCCCGCGGCGCCCACGGGCTCCGATGCAAATGCCGTCGCGCCTCGTGTCCAAGTAATATGCTGCAGCTGCTCGTTGACGGTAGCCAAAAAGCCCGTGTGCTGCGGCCACGGCACCGCGTGGGGCACTGTGACATCTGGCGGCATGACACCCCAACCCGCGATGGACTGGCCGATCACGGCGTACGATGCGCAACCGCAGCCGTCTGCGGTTTCGTATGCAACGGGCACCACCATTTTGCCGTTGATGTTCTCGGGCGCGCCCAGCTCGATGCTCGACGGTGCCTGCGGAAAGCGGAGAACCTGACGGAACGTGAGGCTGTCGCCCGACAGATCCGACCACAGGGTAAAGCACTCGAGCGCGACTTCTGCCTCGGTGCCCAGCGCCTTCTCGGCGGAGGCTCCGCGGCGGTGGAGATAGGCGCCCGACAGGCGTCCGTCGACAAGTGTCTTGCCCACCGTGATGCGTGGGCACTGCAGGCAATGGTAGCCATCCTCCTGCAGGCGGCCGCGCGAGATGCTGCGCCACGACGTGTGCGATATCACGCGAACTTCGCTATTGCTTATGCGCAGACGCACAACGGACAGAATGCCGGATGTGCTTGCCGTGTCGAACCGGGTTGCGTCTCCTTCGGGGCGCTCTCCCGAGACCAGCAATACGTAGGCGTCTTGGTTTCCTCTCCCGTCCGTATATTCCACCATGTCGAAGTCGTAATCGAACGTGCCGTCACGCTCCACGTCGCCCTCGCCAAAGCCCAGGGGGAAGTCGACCGGCATAGGTGCGGACCACGCGCCGTTTGCCTTCGTGTGTACCACCAGACGCGAACGGCCATCCTCGCCGTAGCGAACCGAAGCGATGCGGAACAGACATTCCACGCCGGCGATCTCCGCAAACTTCATGTGAGCCTCGCTGAGCACGCCGGTGAAGAGCACCTTGTCGCTCGAGGGCTTTATGCCGCCTCTCTCGTCCTCCGATACGCCGGCAGAATTGGCGTTCGAGTCCGCAACGGCGTTCGTCGCCTGGCCGATGTAGGTGTACTCATACATCGGTGCGGCATTTTCGTCATCCTCCATCAGGGCGTGGACGAAATGTTCGGCCTGTCCCGTGTCAGCGCTCTCTGCATCCGCGTCGAGCTCAATACGCGTGACCGCCCGGTCCCAGTCACGTACGACCGGCGCGACGTTTACGGGGGTGGCTGCAACTTCGGCGCATGCGAGCAGCTCGGCATTGGTGACGATGGTGGCCGACGCGATAAACTGCGGCACGCCGCCCGACTCGGCATTGCCGGTCGCGCCAAAGCAAGCATCCAGCGTATACGGCGTGTCTCCGCCCAGTGCCAGCTCTGAGCGCTGGAGCACATACTGGTCGCCGTTGTTGACCGACATGTTCCACGAATCGAGAAGTGTGGGCCACGACCCCGACCAGGCCTTGGTGGTCCACTTGAACATGATGAACTGGAGTATCACGTCGACGTCGACGTCTGCGCCCACGCGCAGTCGCGGAAGCTGGTGGCCATCCGCCTTCTCGTAGCCAATGAACAGCGTGAGGGATGCAGCACCGCGCACGGCGGACGATGCGACGCCTGCAACGCCGGCTCCAAAGGTGACGGCAAGTCCGATCTGGATGGTGAACGAGCCCGACGTGTTGGAATAGTCGAGCGAAATGTTCTTGAAAAACGCCGCGCCGCTACCGTGCGTGTGGGCGCCAACGGCGAGCGCCAGCTTTGCCAGCACCCAGGGGTTGACGTTTAGGAAAAACGGCACCGGTCCCAGGGTAAACTGCTCGGTCCAATTGAGGTCGGTTCTTACCTGGAAGAGGGCCTTAATATTGCCGTATGCGGGGTCGTTGTTGTTGCCCCAGGTTTTGCCCACCCAATCGTAGGCGAGCGAGCCGTACAGCTGTGTGGCGATATCCATCGTGAACAGCAGCGTGCAATGGTGGCGAAGGAGCTTAGTGTTTCTTGGGTCGGTGCCCGAGCCAGCGCTCATGCTCTTGTACTGATTCCACTTCCCCTCCATCTCGTCGAGGTAGCGGTTTGCCTGCTTGGCGCCCGACTCGCGCGGCGACTTCTTCCAGTACTCCGGATCAGGGTTGCCCGAATCGTTCATGTAGCTGGCCGGTTTGTATCCGCCGCCAAACAGTACGTACCCGGCAAACGAGAAATCGAAGAGAATCGGAAACGTGGGAATCCAGCAGGTGAACTTGTTGCCGCCGATGCCGGGGAACGCCGCGGGGAAATCAAACGGAGTGATCTCTTGATCCATGGTGGTGGGAATGATGGTGGTCGAGCCCGATTCCGCCTTTGCGGCCGGCGCGGTGGCGACGGCCATGGGGGAGGAGAGCGTGTAGGTTTCGCCCTGATAGTCGAGGACAAAGCGCAGCTTGCACCCTTCTTCCAGAAGGCCCGATGCCGCATCGAGGAACTTGTCTTCGAGCGTGAACGTCGCCAGATTATCCGCACCCGTTGCGCTGGCCTTGACCTGGCCAATCTGCGTGACGGTTTCGGGTGAACTGCCCACGGCGGGCATTACCTTATTGATGTGCAGCGTTGCCTGCCCGCCCTGCGGCAGGTGGGCCTGTACAGTGAAGGCGTGCGTGTCGGGCTGCGCATTCGCTGCATCGTCTTTGGGCATCGCCATGAATGTGGCGTCGGCGTACTGGATGTCCCACTCATCAAACGTGAGTTGGCGAAAGTACGGCTCACCATCGGAGAGCGGACGCGTGGGAGCGGTAATGGCGGTGCCGCCCTGGATGCGCGCGAGGGGGATCTCGACATCGCGGTAGCCTGGCATGCTGATGGAGATGCCGCCGTTAAAGTCGTACGCGTCGAGAAGCGTTGCCTCGTCCACGTAGCCTTCCGAAAGCGGGGCAACCTCAAAGATGGCTGTGCCCTCGTCATCGGTGGTGGCGGTGAGCTGCTTGCCTGCGGCATAGCGCGACGTTAGTGTGACCTGGGCACCCGTGATGGGCGTATTCTTGTTGGCGACGTCGACCACGACCACGCCGAACATGGTGCGCGAGAGAACGAGCACCTTGAAGGGGTCTTCTTCGTCGGCATAGGCTTCGGTGGGCGCGAACGGTAATATGAAGGCGTTTGCGCTTCCCGGCACGTGCGGCAACATAATGCTCGCTAGCGAGGACGCTCCGGCAACAAGTAACGAACGGCGATCAAGCATCTTGGGCTCCCATCCCGCAAATATCGGTGGAAATAATCAAATTATGCGAGAAGGTGTCCTGTCGCGGTAGTGCCGTTCGAGGGGCAAAATGTCCAAATGCGAATGCGGAAGCGCGGGAGCGCTGGGGTGCGTGTGGCGTGTTTGGCAGGCGGTCCGCTAGCGCAACATGTGGGCAACCAGCTCGGCGCGAGTTCCGATACCAAGCTTGGCATACACGCCGGACAGGCGGTTTTTAACGGTGCCTGGCGATACTTCCATATGGCGTGCGATTTCGGCGTTGGTCCATCCGCGGCAGGCGAGCATGGCCATGGTGAATTCCGTGGTGGTTAGATCGTCAGCCACATCCTCGCCCGAGTCGGGGTTGTGGATGCGTCGCCATCCGTAGCTAAAGCGGTACGTGATCTCGATGATGCGTGCAAAATCGTCGGGGTATTGCTGTTTTAGGCACGCCTCGATAAGTCCCTGCAAAAGACCATGGTGCTCGCCGATGAGCTCGATAAGGCCGTCGGGGCGCGCAATGTCCCAAGCGGCTCCGAAGTGTGCCTTTGCGGCGTCGACGTCTTTGAGGCTCATACAGGCCATGGAGGCTGACAGATGCAGGAACAGCTCCGAGATGGGGTAGCTTCCCTGTTTCATGATTAGGGCGTTTTCCGCCATGCCCAGGCTACGGCCATATTCGCCTCGTAGGTACAGGGCATGCGCCATCACGTAACTGGCGAACAGGCGCAGGCCTTCGGGCAGATGTGCCGCAAGTGGATAAAACTCTTCGGCAGAATACGGGGAAGGCAGGTGCAGCAGGACGCTTGCGGCCGAGGCGAACAGAATGTGCGTGGCGTGAACGGCGGGCGATTCCTCGTCAGTTGGCGTGTCGAGGATGCCCGCAAGGCAACGGCGGGCGTCGGAGATACGGTTGAGTGACAGACTGGCATATCCGCAGATAAAACAGGCGGAATAGCGCAGCGTCGGATCGGCCGCGTCAAGGTAGGGGCGTGCCGTCTCGGCGGCGAGGGTGGCCTGTCCGCGAAAGTACAGCGCTTCCGCCGTGGCGATGGCACGCGAATCGGGGTCGGAAATGCCTGCAACCGCGGCATCCATTTGCCCCGGCGCAAAGGCGGTGCACATCAACGGCATAGGAACGCGCGCGCAACCATCGCAGTCCATCTTCCATCTCCCATCAGCTGGCAACAGTAGCAGCAATTGTACTCTTGTTGCTCGGGACTAGAATTTGTGGGTATCGCCCACGATTGTGCCAAACGTATAAAGGAAGAGTTTATTGGCGATGCTTCCAAGGTGGCTACCAAAGCCTAGATGACCTCGGGATAAATAAATATTGCCGCCCCAGTAAAAAGCTCTGCTGCAGCGATGGGAAACGAAGCTCGCTCTGCATATAATGAGGTCATATGACGGTGCGTTTGCATATGTGCAACGCATTTCCATCGAACCGAAAAGGAGCTCTGCATGGATCCCAACAAGCGTCCCGACGACATGGTGCGTATCACCACTCCCGAACTTGCCCAGGCGTTCATCGATGAGCAGGTCATCGCAATCCGTGAGCAGATCGGTGACAAGAAGGTCCTGCTGGCCCTTTCCGGCGGCGTCGACAGTTCTGTTGTTGCAGCGTTGCTCATCAAGGCCATCGGCAAGCAGCTCATCTGCGTGCACGTGAACCATGGCCTCATGCGTAAGGGCGAGAGCGAGCAGGTCGTCGACGTCTTCAAGAACCAGATGGACGCCAACCTGGTCTACGTTGACGCTACCGATCGCTTCCTGGACAAGCTTGTCGATGTGGACGAGCCCGAGGCCAAGCGCAAGATTATCGGCGCCGAGTTCATTCGCGTGTTCGAGGAGGAGGCTCGCAAGGTTGGCGATGAGGTCAGCTTCCTCGCCCAGGGCACCATTTATCCCGACATTCTGGAGTCCCAGGACGGCGTGAAGGCTCACCACAACGTGGGCGGCCTGCCCGATGACCTGCAGTTTGAGCTCTGCGAGCCCGTCAAGCTGCTGTACAAGGACGAGGTCCGCGTTGTCGGCCGCGAGCTCGGTCTGCCCGAGAACATGGTCGAGCGCCAGCCGTTCCCCGGCCCCGGCCTGGGCGTTCGCTGCCTTGGTGCCATCACACGCGATCGTCTTGAGGCGTTGCGCGAGGCCGATGCCATCGTGCGCGAGGAGATCGACAAGGCCGGCCTGACCATCTGGCAGTACTTTGCCGTCGTGCCCGATTTCCGCGCTACCGGCGTGCGCGAGGGCAAGCGCGCCTACGACTGGCCCTGCATCATTCGCTGCATCAACACCGTCGATGTCATGACTGCCGAGGTGCCCGAGCTCGACTGGGCGCTGCTCAAGCGCATCACCGCTCGCGTCACCGCCGAGGTCCCCGGCATCTGCCGCGTCTGCTACGACCTGACCCCCAAGCCCGTCGGCACGGTGGAGTGGGAGTAAGCTTCTACTCTTTTGGGCGAATTGCATTGACAGAGAGGGGTCCCGCGCAAACGTGTGCGGGACCCCTCTCGTTTTACTGTTCGGTTTACGCTGCGGTCCGTTTTGGAAGGGTCGCGAGCATGGTGGTCCCGTTCTTGGAACTTGCTTCGACCTCAACCGTGCCGCCGTGCAACGCTGCAATCTCCCAAACAAGCGCTAGCCCGAGTCCTGCGCCGCCGTATGCCCTGCTGCGGGATTTATCCAGGCGAAAGAACGGCTGGAAGATGCTCTCACGGTACTGCTCGGGTATTCCCGGGCCCTGGTCCTCGACTCGCAGGAACACGTGGCTGTTGTTATCGCAGATGGAGACGTTGACAGTCGAGCCGGGGCGGCTGTAACGGATGGCATTTTCGACCAGGTTAAACACCAGCCGATAGAGGAGCGTGTCGCTTCCGACTATTAGGGCGCCTCCACTGCAATTGAGGACGATGTCTTTATGCTCGGCAAGTGGAGCAAGGTCGGTGAGGACTTCTTCGGACAGGGGGCCAAGCTCAATATCGTCCTCGCAGGGAACGCTGCGGAGCTCACTCAACTCAAGCAGCACCTTGGTCATTCGCGACATCCGCTCGGTTTGTTCTTGTAGCAGGCCGAGCAGCTCGGCTGTTTGAGGTTGTGATGTGGGGTGCTCGGAGACAAACAGTTCAATCTGCGCTTGCATAAGGGCGAGCGGGGTGCGCAGCTCGTGCGCGGCGTTGCCGGTAAACTGACGCTGTGCAGAGAACCCTTCGCCAAGACGGGCGATCATGTCGTTGAAAGAGGCGCTGCATCGTTGTAGCTCGGCGGGCGCATCTTCGCTGAGTCTGATTTCGCTTAGGTTGTCAGGCTGCACGCGCTCTACCTGAGCGGCAAAAGCCCGCAGAGGTTTGAGCGCACGGCCGCTCGCAAAGTATGCCAGTACGCCGCCAAGTAGCGTGACTCCAGCCGTGATGCACCAAGCCGTCGCGCCGAAAGACTCCTGTGCGTCGTTTACGACGATCGTGACCTCGTCATCGAGGGCCCCCTTCGTTGGGTCAAATGCCTGAGGCGCATCTTCGCCGGCAGCGTTAAAGGCCGAGATGTCGCTGCCGATGGCATCCATGTAGCGCATGCCTGTATAGCCGACCAAACAGTTTGTTAGCACGCACGCCGCACACGTGAGTAGCGCCGTCATGATCGTTATGCGCCATTGCAGCGAAAGCCTTTTCATTCGTCATCCTCCATAACGTAGCCCTCTCCAATTCGATTGCGAATCGGGTCGTATCCCAAAGCGCTGCGCAACTTTTTTCGGAGCGACGAGATGTGAACGCGGGCTGCGTTGCTAAAGCCGTTCACGGTGCTATCCCAGACGTGTTCGATAAGCTCCTCTTGGCTTATCGGCCGCCCCTGATTAAGCATCAGGTATTCCAGGATTCCCGTTTCCTTGCGTGTAAGAGATAGAGCCTCACTGTCCACGGAGGCGATGCGCGCCTTGGTGTCAAAGCAGAGCTTTCCGCAGGTTAATACTATGTCGCTTTGTGCGAAGCGCCTGAGGGTAAGGCTGCGGATCCTTGCCGCAAGCTCGTCCAGATGAAACGGCTTGGTAAGGTAATCGTTGGCGCCGGCATCGAGTCCGGTGACTTTATCGGATACTTCGCCACGCGCGGACAGAATCAGTACCTTGGTCTCGCAGTCGGTTTTCCTAAGTTCCCTGAGCACGGTCATGCCGTCGATACGGGGAAGATTGAGGTCGAGTACCACGAGGTCAAAGACTTCGACGCTCAGCAGGTCGAGCGCCTCCCGTCCATCGTGGCAGCAGTCGACGCTGTATGCCAGGTTTCGCAAGCTGCGTGCGATTGTGTCGCACAGTGCTCGCTCGTCTTCGACGATCAAAATACGCATAACAGTCTCCTTGCACATTCCAAATCGCGCTTAACACGGATTTTATGGTCGATATGGTCCAATGGTCGCGTAACGAAAGGAGTGGTCAGGTTGTTCAAAGCGGTAAAACCCGTGGTACAGGTCGCTTTGTTGATCGTCGGAATTGCCATGGTGTGCTTTGGCGTTATGCGTGGCGAGGCGGATGCCGTGCTGGCCAAAGCGATTAGGCTGTGCTTGGAGTGTATCGGAATTGGATAAAAGAGAAAACACTGCGTCGCATGTTTTGGCCCGATTTCGTGGATTCATTCAGGCGGCGGCGACGCTCGTCACCAACATTCACCTGCCAAACTTTGCCAAAGGCAGCATCTATCAGGGTGCGGGAAAAACAGTCTGCGTACCTGGGCTCAACTGCTATTCGTGCCCCGCGGCATCGGGTGCGTGCCCCATCGGGTCGTTCCAATCGGTAGTGGGTTCATCTAAGTTCAACTTCTCCTACTACGTCACCGGTACGCTCATTTTGCTCGGCGTGTTGCTGGGACGCTTTGTATGCGGGTTTTTGTGCCCGTTTGGCTGGCTGCAGGAGCTGCTTCACAAGATTCCCGGCAAAAAACTTTCGACAAAAAGACTCAAGGCGCTTACGTATATCAAATACGTTGTGCTGCTGTTAGCTGTGGTATTGCTGCCTGTGCTGGTGGTCAACGATGTGGGGATGGGCGATCCGTTCTTTTGCAAGTACATCTGTCCACAGGGTGTGCTCGAGGGCGCCATTCCGCTGGCGGCTGCCAATGCTGGAATCCGATCTGCGCTGGGGCAGCTCTTTACCTGGAAACTTGTCGTTCTCATTGCCGTGGTGGTGCTGAGCGTTTTGTTTTTTCGCCCCTTCTGCAAATGGATTTGTCCGCTCGGCGCGTTCTATGCGCTCATGAATAAGGTGTCCCTACTGGGGATTCGGGTCGATGCATGTAAATGCGTCTCGTGCGGCAAGTGCTCAAAGGTTTGTCAGATGGACGTTGATGTGGTCCGCGCACCCAATCATGCCGAATGTATCCGGTGCGGAAAGTGCATCGGGGCCTGTCCCGTCGATGCCATCAGCTATCGCTATGGCCTGGATGTGTCGGCAGAAAAGCTCCCTCTGACCGCCGATAAAAAAGTAAAACAAGCTTCGACAAAACGGAGGAATGACCATGAAGCTTTCTAAGATTGCGGCCCTGTTTATGGTGCCGGTGCTGGCTCTGTGTCTTGTGGTGTGTTCGGCGCCCGGCGGCAACGCGAGCGAATCTACGGGCTCCGATCCAAAGATCGCGGAGCTCATTGCGCAAGAGCCGGCCAACGCCGACGAGGCTGCCGAGCTGTATGCGAAGCTCATGCAAAAAGAGAACGATATCCTTTCGAGCGATAATGCGCTGTGGGAAAAGGTATTCAATGCGGCAAATAAAGAGTCGACAATGATTGAGGACGGCAGCAATTACGGCGATTTCCTGCTCAAGACCATCGACGGCGCCAAGGACGAGTTTACGGCAGATGAGCTGAAGACGCTCAAGGCCGGCGCGCAGCAGATCAAGGAGATCGAGGACAAGCTCGAGAGCCTGGAAAAGAAGTTTCCCGGCTGTGGAAGCACGCCGAGTGCAGGCGAGAGCGTCGACGCTTCGGCCGCTGGCATGACGGCTGGTGCCGATGCTTCGAGCGAGGCGACGAAGTTCCCCAGCTTTATGGGCAAGGACCTGGACGGCAACGACGTGAACAGCGACGAGCTGTTCTCTAAGAACAAGGTCACCGTCATGAACTTTTGGTTTACCACTTGCAAGCCGTGCGTGGGCGAGCTGGGCGATCTTGAGAACCTGAATAAGGAGCTTGCCGAGAAGGGCGGCCAGGTCGTGGGCGTCAATTCCTTTACGCTCGATGGCAACAAGGGCGAGATTGCAGATGCCAAGGACGTGCTGAGCAAGAAGGGCGTGACGTATAAGAACATCTGGTTCAAGTCGGATAGCGAGGCCGGCAAGTTTACGTCAAATCTGTTCTCGTTCCCGACGACCTACGTTATCGATCAGAACGGCAACATCGTAGGGGAGCCCATCGTGGGCGCCATCAGCTCCGCTGAGCAGCGCGCAGCACTCGACAAGCTTATCGACCAGGCGCTGGCGAAGAGCGAGCAGTAAAAAACGCGTAAAGCATAGCGAGGATCGTGTGTCGCTGTGCGAAGTAGTCCGCTACCTTTCAAGATAATCTCCACCATATAGAGGTCCCGCTCGGGACCTCTTCTTTTAGGCGCCGTCCCGTTCGTTTTTCAATGCGGTTCCCTACATTTCTCACTGGTACCGGCAGAAAACGGGGATAGAGTAGGACAAACGCGTCGAATACGAACGGCGGGGGAGAGCGGGCGAGCGTGCCCGCGCGGGAGAGGTTGCCGTCCATGCTGGAGCTCAAAGGTATTTGCAAAAGGTACGTTACCCAGTCGTTTACGCAGGTGGCGCTCGACAGCGTAAGCCTGTCTTTTCGCGATAACGAGTTCGTGGCCATTCTGGGTCCCTCGGGCTCCGGTAAAACTACGATGCTCAACGTTATTGGCGGACTCGACCACTTTGACTCGGGCGATCTGCTCATCGACGGCATTTCGACCAAGGACTTTCACGATCGCGATTGGGATGCCTACCGCAACAACCGCATCGGCTTTGTGTTCCAGAGCTATAACCTCATTCCGCATCAGACCATTTTGGAAAACGTGGAGCTGGCGCTGACGCTCACGGGCGTGGGCCATGCCGAGCGCCGCCAGCGTGCGCGCGAGGCGTTGGAGAAAGTCGGCCTGGGCGAGCACATTAACAAGCGTCCGAGCCAGCTTTCGGGCGGGCAGATGCAGCGCGTGTCCATCGCCCGTGCCCTGATCAACGATCCCGAGATTGTGCTGGCTGACGAGCCGACCGGTGCTTTGGATTCAACGACATCCGTACAGGTCATGGATTTGCTCAAGGACGTTGCGCGCGACCGTCTGGTTATTATGGTCACGCACAATCCTGAGTTGGCGTACCAGTACGCCACACGCATCGTCAACCTGGCGGACGGTAAGATCACCGACGATTCCGACCCCTTCGATGCTGCTAATGCTGCGTGCCGCGAGGCTAAGCCTACGCGCAAAACCTCGATGAGCTTTGTGACGGCGCTGGGGCTTTCTGCCCGAAACCTCATGACCAAGAAGGGCCGCACGGCCATGACTGCCTTTGCGGGCTCGATCGGCATTATCGGTATCGCGGCGATTCTGGCGCTGTCCAACGGTGTAAACGGCTACATCAAAAAGGTCGAGGAGGACACGCTCTCGAGCTACCCGCTCACCATTTCCAAGCAGGATTACGACCTGTCGTCCATGATGGGCGGGCAGGGGGCTGCGGATGACGATACGTCCAAAAACGAGGGTTCGTCCGACGACGGCACCGACGGCAAGGCTCAGGGAACCGATAAGATCCCTGTGGTCACGGCCGTAAAGGATATGTTTGCAAGTGTTAAGTCCAACGATATGACGAGCTTTAAGGCATGGCTCGATGCCGGTGGCGACGGCATCGATAAAGAGGTCAATGCCATCCAGTACGGCTATGGCGTGACGCCGGTTGTCTATCGTGCCGGCAAGGGCGATGAGAAGCCTGTCCGGCTGGTGCCCAACGCCATGACCGAGGCCATGAGCGGAGGCGCGAGCTCGGCGGCAACGGTGAGCATGGAATCCATGGGAACCTCGGTCTTTAATGAGATGATTGACGACCAGAGCCTGCTCGACAGCCAGTACGATGTCGTGGCGGGGCATTGGCCTACGTCTGCTAACGAAGCCGTAATGGTGCTTTCGAGCCGTGGCACGGTGGGCGATTACACGCTCTATAGCATCGGTGCGCTGGATATCGATGAGCTCAACGACCTGGTGAACAGCGCCATGGCGGCCGACGGTGGGGTCGAAACGCCCGAGGCCGGCGCCGACTTTACCTACGACGATGCGCTGTCCACGACGTTTAAGGTGCTGTCGCCGGCCGATGCCTATCGCAAAAACGAAGAGACCGGCATGTGGACCGACATGTCTGGCGACACCGACTTTATGGCCGCCAAAGTTGCCGACGGTATCGACGTGCACATTGTGGGCGTGGTGCGACCTAACGAGACGGCCAATGCGAGTGCGTTGTCCCCGGGCATTGCCTACACGCATGCACTGACCCGCCGGCTTATGGAGCGCGCCGCCGATTCGCAAATTGTGCAAGAGCAGCTTGCCCACCCCGAGACGGATGTCTTTACGGGCAAGTCTTTCGATGAACTGCAGGGCGAGGCAAAACAGGGCGTGGATCTGGGCAGCATGTTCAGTGTGGACGAGGCGGCGCTCAAGAGCGCGTTCTCGTTCGATACGTCTGCACTCTCGGGTGCGGCTGGCGGTATGGACTTGTCGGGTATCGACTTATCCGGGCTGGACATTGACCTTTCGGGCGTTGGTAAGGACATCGACTTCAGCGACATCATGGCCAAAGCGCCAACCCCAGATTTCTCGGGCATCTTTGATGGTCTGGAACTCACACCCGAGCAAATGCAGCAGGTGGGAACACTAGCCAACCAGCTGTTTGAGGGCTTTTTGCGGTCTGATCAGTTTAAGGCGCTGTCGCCCGAAGATCTTGAGGACGCGTCAAAGCTTGCTTCCGCGTTCTCGGCGTATCTTGAGAGCGATACGGCAGCCCAGCAAATCCTGGCTCAGCTCAAAGCGCTCGGCGGCGATGCCCTGGCCGAGCGCCTGCAACAGGCGATGACCGACTATGTGCAAAAGCAGCTGGCTCCGTATATGCAGCAGGCTATGGATCAGGTGATGAAGGCAATCAGCGAGCAGATAGCGTCGACGGTATCGTCCCAGCTCAAGGCAGGTGCGGCAGGGCTCATGGACCAGATGGCGACGCAGGTGTCTTCGAGTTTTGCCAACCTGGCGAGCGCCATGCACGTGGATGCGAGTGCCTTTGCTCGTGCCATCCATTTCAACATGGACGCCGAGGACCTGAGCTCGCTCATGATGAGCTATGCCAAGGCGTCGAAGCTCACCTATGACAACAACCTGACCACGTTGGGCTATGCGGACGAGGCAGACCCCATCTCGGTCAAGATTTTCCCGCGCGACTTTGAGGCCAAGGAGCGCGTGCTTGATCACATCGACGCGTACAACAAGCAGGTCAAAGCTGCCGGCAACGATGAGCAGGCCATCTCGTACACCGACTACATGGGCATCATCATGGGCTCGGTGACCGATATCGTGAACACCATCAGCTTGGTGCTCATCGCATTTGTGAGCATCAGCCTGGTCGTGAGCTCCATCATGATCGGCATCATCACCTACATCAGCGTACTGGAGCGCAAAAAGGAGATTGGCATCCTGCGCGCGATCGGCGCGTCAAAGCGCAACGTGGCCAACGTGTTCAATGCCGAGACCTTCATCGAGGGCCTCATTGCCGGCGTCTTTGCCGTTGCTGTCGTGGTGCTCGTGAGCTTCCCGGTCAATGCCTGGGCGCTTGCGGCCAAGCAGGTCCCCAACCTGATGAGCCTGCCCGTGCAGGATGCGCTGGTGCTCATCGCGATTTCGGTGCTGTTGACGGTTGTCGCCGGCCTGCTGCCGGCCCGTAGCGCATCCAAGAAAGACCCCGTAGAAGCCCTGCGCTCCGAATAATGTGACAAAGGGACAGCCCTTTGTCACATTCATCTCCCTACACCTAGTTCGTTTTGCCCATCAGCGTGATGCGGATGGTTGGATGGGTGTACTCGTCAAACTCGTCCTCGGGATCCGTGTCAAACGAGTAATACGCTTTGATAGGGTCGTCACTCGTCCTGATAGAGATTCTCTCGTAGAGCGAGCCGTTCAAAAAAGCCTGCCTGAACTCTTCGGGGAGCTTCTGCGGTGCTAGGAGCTCGGGGCTTGCGGTCTTGACGTCTATGGTTTGGACGACAGAGGAAAGCTCGCCAAGGTCGAGCTCGATACGGGCGAGGTTGTCCTCGAGGCTCGCATCGGGGTCGACCTCTGCCGCGTAACTCACTTCCGTGAGCGTCCCCTTGTTGTCAAAATCCAGGTACGTATAGGTCTTCTGGGCATCGGAGTCGCCGTCGTGCAGATAGCCGCGGACGTGGTAGCCGTAATCTTGATATCGCTCGCAGGGGTCATCAGCGGACACGTACTCACATGAGGGCTCGAGCGCCTTGCGAGCGATGGCGATCTGCTCGGCCGCGGCCGCGGCGTTTTCTTGCATCTCGATGTTTCCCTGCGCCAGCTGTGGGATATAGGCACCGCACACGATTGCGAGGGGTAGCGCCACAAGCGCGACGATCCACTTTTTTGCACGGGGGATAGGCACGCCACAGGCCTCTGCCATGGCCTTCGCGTTGGCAAAGCTCTCGGCAAGCACGTCTGCCGCGGTGGCGACGGCGCTTGCGGCAGCGGCGACTTCTGCCGCGCCGCCCAGGTTGCGTGCAGCCTCGTTGTCGCTGTTCTTGAGCAGGCGTGCGGCGGCCTGCGTGCCAACAACGCCTGCGATCTGTGCCGAGCGGTCTTTCTCGCTCTGCTCGACGGCGAGCCGGTACTGCATTTCCTTCCACTGCTTGCCACGCATGCCAAAGCGCGGGGCGAGAACGCAATAACAGAATATGACGAGCTCGATGGCGGTGAGCACCAAGGCGGTCATCATGCCCGTCTCTTGGAAGCCTTCGTGATGGAAGACAATGTCGTCGATCATTTCGAAGGGAATGATCGATAAGGGCAGTACGAATGCCATGGCAAGCGCCGCTCCGGCAACCTTGGGGCAGATGCAGTATCGCTGGATGCGCTTACGTTCTTGTTCGGAGAGTGCTGCCATGGCTGGTCCTTGGTGTTGTGGCGGTCGTTGTGGCGCGATGCCGTCATATGTGACTCAGTATAGAGAATCCCGCCACCGGTGAGCGCAGGTTATGAGGTAAAAGTGCCACGACTGCCCTGGTTTAGAGCGGGTGCTCCTGTGCCCACGCGATGATGCCGCCCGATACGTATGTGTGCCAAAATAAGCACTCGTATGATGATTTGCAATGTGACAAAGGGACTGTCCCTTTGTCACATTGAGTTGAGAGTGGATGTTGATGTATTTATCGCTGGCCCCTATGGAGGGGATTACCGGGCATGTGTTCCGTCGCGTGCATGCGGAGTGCTTCGGTGCGCTCGATTGTTATTACACGCCGTTTTTGCCGCCGCCGCGCGTAGGCAACCGCTTTGGCGGCAAGGCGTTCAAAGAGGTCGATCCCACCAATAACCAGGGGTTCAACGTGGTGCCTCAGCTGATGTCCAAGAACGCGGACGAGTTTGTGTGGGCGGCGCAGGTGCTTGCCGATATGGGCTACCGCGAGGTCAACCTCAACTTGGGCTGCCCCTCGGGAACGGTCGTCGCCAAGGGCAAGGGCTCGGGCTTCTTGCGTAACTTGGATGAGCTCGAGGTGTTTTTGAGTGACGTATGCGAGCGCTCTCCGTTGCCGGTGTCGGTAAAGACCAGACTGGGACTTGAGGATGACGGCGAATACGAGCGTGTGCTCGATCTGTACTGTCGCATGCCGCTGGCAGAACTGATCGTGCATCCGCGTGTGCAAAAGGATCGTTACACGGGTTCGCCGCGCAAAGCGTTTTATGGCGAGACGCTGGAACGGGCACCGTTTCCCGTGGCATACAACGGCGACATCTTTGATCTTGAGGACATGGATGCGCTGGTGGAGGCCTATCCCGGCACGCGCCATGTGATGCTGGGGCGCGGTCTGCTGGCAAATCCCGCACTGGCCCGCATGGTCAACGGCGGCCCTGCCGCGACCGCTGCCGAGCTGCAGCGCTTCCACGACACACTCTTTGCCGCCTATGCGGACGAGATCGGTGGCAACGCGGTCTTTCGCATGAAGGAATGGTGGTTCTACGCCAAGTGCGCTTTCGCTGATCCCGCTACCGTCCACAAGCTTGTGCGCAAGACCAAGAAGGTCGACGAATATCGCGCCGCCGTCGACCGCGTCTTCCACGAGCAACCGCTCGCGCCCACAGCCCGCTTCCACAACTAGCTAGTCATTGCTATCTGACGGCCCGGACGGCAAGTGCTTCTATTACGCGCTCGGCACCGGCGTCGATCAGAATGCTGCGATTGGCGATTTCTGTCGGAGCGACTGCCTCGCCAAGGTTAACGCACGCGTACGTGGCGCGCTCGTTTTTGGCCGTCATCTGCCAAAACGGATACTTGATGATGACGGGCGTGTTGCCGCCTACGCCAAGCTCCAAGAACAGAACGCGCATGTTGCTGTGGCGGCGCAGGAAATCCTGGTAGCGATCGGCGGCAGCGTACCAGCCCTTGTCCTGGACAAACGTATCGTCGGAGCGCAAGTTCATCGTAAGCGGGGCACCACAGTGAGGGCAATGGGGCACAAGCGAAGACGGGATACGCAGGTCCTGTTGGTCGGCGACCATATGGCGTACGAGTCCTTCGTTGTCCCATGTCTCCTGGCAGCAGGGCTTGCTGCACTGGAACAGGCCGTAGTCTCCCTGCGTGTAGAAGAGTCGCTGCTTGTCAAAGCCGGCGCGCTGGAAACAATGGTCCACGTTTGTGGTCAGCACAAAGTAGTCGCGGTCGCGCACCAGATCCAAGAGCTGATCGTAGAGCGGCGTCGGTACGGGATCGTATCGGTTGCACATGATGTAGCGGCTCCAAAACGCCCAGTACTCCTCGAGCGAGTCATAAGGGTAGAAGCCGCCGGAATACATGTCGGCAAAGCCGTAGCGTGCGGCAAAGTCGCCAAAGAGCTCATCGAATCGCTCGCCCGAATAGGTGTATCCGGCGGCGGTCGAGAGCCCTGCTCCGGCACCGATTACCACGGCGTCAGATGCATCGAGTGCGACTCGGAGCTTATCGATTTGTTTGGAGAAGGCTGCGGTAGATTGCCTCGTCAGATGCGAGAAATACATTGAAGATCACCTTAAGGTTGGGGTCGTTATGGTCTAGATGATGACGAACGGTATCGATGGCCACGCGCGCGGCGGCATCTTGCGGATAACCAAACACGCCCGTCGAGATGCAGCAGAATGCAAGCGTGCCGAGTCCTCGGCGTGTCGCTTCTTCCAGGCAGCTGGCGTAGCAGCGCCGTAGCAGCAATTCCTCGCGAGGGCCAGGCTTATGACTGGGCACGATAGGGCCGACGGTGTGGAAAACGTAGCTGCTGGGTAGATTGAACGCCGGCGTAACCTTGACGCGTGCTGTTGGTTCCTCGTGCCCCTGCTCGTCCATGAGATTGGCGCACGCCAAACGCAGCTGCATGCCGGCGTAGGTGTGGATGGCATTGTCGATGCAGCGATGCCCTGGCACAAAGCAGCCGAGCATCTGACTGTTGGCGGCATTGACGATGGCGTCGGCCTTAAGCAACGTAATGTCGCCGCGCCAGATGGCAACGCGATCGCGGTAGGGGAGCGTGCTGGCATCGGTCGCTCCGCCGCGCTCAAGAAGGCGTTGCTGCAAGTAGGTGTCTTGTATGTCGAGCGTCTCGGCCGCAAGCGCCTCGGGCGGGCGTACGTTCATAAGGGCTCGAAGCAAATCGCACTGCTCGTTGGCTCCGGCAGGTACAGCAATGCTGCGCCCGCCTGGTCGCTCATCGAGCAATGCCTTGATAAGCCAAACACGGCGCTCTGCCTGATTCATGGCCTTCCTCCTGTTCGATTGAGATGGTTTCGCTCGACAGTAGTGTGCGGCCCAACGCGCCTCTGTAAAAGAAGGCACAAAAAGGTAAGCGCCGTGGAGCGGTATGCCCCACGGCGCTCAATGTGCAGAAGCCCGCCGCTGTTAGGAGTTTCGCACGAGCTGCTGATAGTCGGTGCCCCATTCCACTAGGGAATCGATGATGGGCATAAGGCTGTGCCCCAGCTCACTGAGTGCGTATTCGGTGCGGATGGGTGTCTCGGGGATGACGGTGCGCGTGATGAGGCCCGCGGTATCCATTTCCTTAAGGTTGGACGAAAGCACCTTTTGGCTAATGCCGGGGATAGCGCGATGCAGCGCGTTGAAGCCCATGGGACGGTCTATGAGCTGTTGGATGATATAGATCTTCCACTTGTTGCCAAAGAGTTGAAAACACGTGGCAACAGGGCAGGGAGGCAGTTCTTCTTTGGTAAGCATGGAGACTCCTCAATCGTGTGGACAGCTTTCATTATCGCAGCCGCTGTCGTTTGCGGCTACTACTTACCTTTTGGTAACTGGCTAATAGATTGGTGCCTTCTTTTGGTCGTTGCGCACTTTTTGCATGATGCATACAGACGCAAAGAGCGTCAAAAACTGGATGGCTTGACTGCCCATCCTCGACCGAAAGGAAATACCATGTCCGAGAATCTCGAGAACGTCGCCGCTTTCGCCTCCTGCGGTACTGCCGATCCTGCGCCCGCTTGCGGTTCCGCCGACCCCAAGGCCGCTCCCGCCTGCGGTTCTGCCGATCCGGCTGCCGCTCCTGCCTGCGGCTCCGCTGATCCGGCTGCTGCTCCTGCCTGCGGCACCGCTTGCGGCGCTGCCGACGCTCAGTAAGCAATCGCTAGGAAGGGACTCGTAATGGATGCTCAGACTTGCCTCAAAAAGATGCAGCTTGCCGGGACGCTCTCCCTGGCAACCGTTGACGAGAGTGGCGCGCCGCAAATTCGCTGCGTAAGCGCCGTCCATTACGAGCCCCGTGCTATCTACTTTCTCACGGCACGTGGCAAGGAGATGGCCCGTCAGCTTATGGCCGACGGGCGTGTCCAAACGCTCGTCCACACGCGGTTTAACGAGATGATCCGCATGTCCGGCGTTGCCACCCCCGTCTCGGATTCCGAGCAAGTTCACTGGCGCGACGTGATTTACGCCGAGCAGCCGTATCTTGCTAACGTGTATCCCGGTGATACGCGCGAGATCAACATCATCTTTAAGGTTGAGAACATAGTGCTCGACTACTTTAACCTGGGAGTTCATCCCATCGAGCGCGCGGTCTTTACCTTGGACGAGAGCATGGCACCTGCGCCCGCCAAGGGCTTCTGCATCGATGCCGATGCGTGTATCGGTTGCGGCGCCTGCCTTGAGCACTGCCCGCAGAAGTGCATCGAGCCGGGAGACTCGTATCGCATAGAGCCCGAGCACTGCCTGCATTGCGGTGCCTGTGTCGAGAATTGCCCCGTCGGCGCCGTTGCGCGCCTGTAGCCCAAATACCGTCATCAGTTTCAACATCGACCAAGGGAGTCCCACGATGCAAAAGCCTGCGTTTGCCTTCCAATGGCATATTACGGATGAATGCGATCAGCGCTGCAAACATTGCTATATCTTTGCCAACGGTGCCTGCGCCGGTTTTAAGCGCATGCCGTGGGAGCAAATGGTCCAGGTCGTCGATCAGGCCCAGGCGCTCTGCGAGCGCATCGGTCGTCAGCCGTACTTTTACGTTACGGGCGGCGACCCCATTCTTCATCCCGATTTTTGGCGCCTTGCCGAGCTCTTGCACCAGCGCGGTTTTATGTGGTGCGTGATGGGCAATCCGTTCCATCTTACCGACGAGGTCTGTGCTCGCATGAAAGAGCTGGGGTGCCGCAAGTACCAGCTCTCGCTTGACGGACTCGAGAAAACGCACGACTACTTCCGCAAGCCCGGTTCGTTTGCCGAGACCCTGCGTGCGATTGAATGTCTTAAGCGCGCGGGTATCTGGGTCGCCATTATGAATACGGTTTCGAGCATGAATGCCGCCGAGTTGCCACAGCTCATCGATCTGGTGGCAAGCCTCGAGGTCGACGTGTTCGCCTTTGGACGGTACTGCCCCACTTCGGGCCAAAAGCGCGACGAGTTTCATCTGGAGCCGCTGGAGTACCGCGACGTGCTGCTGGCTGCGCAGGAGCGCATGGAGTTTCACCAGGCCGCGGGGTGCAAAACGTTCTTCCAGCTCAAAGACCACCTGTGGACGCTGCTTTTGTGGGAGCAGGGTAAGTTCACCATTCCCGAGGACGCCAAGCCCGGCATGATCTATGACGGCTGCCACTGCGGTACGGGCCATATGACGGTGCTGCCTACGGGCGACGTCTACGCGTGCCGCCGCATGGAGAGCAAAGTGGGAAACGTTGCCGAGAGCTCGCTCGAGGAACTCTTCTTCTCTCCGCAAATGGAAGCCAAGCGCGATTTTAAGAAGTTCAAGAAATGCTCTAAATGCGAGCTCTTCGGTTGGTGCCGCGGGTGTCCTGCGGTGACATACGGCTACACGGGTGATATGTACGATGCCGACCCGCAATGCTGGAAAGAGATAGGGGAATAGGATTGTCGTCTAGTCATCGGGGAGGGGTCTTTAACGAGCGGTCATTTAAGGAGCGGTCATTTAAGAACGTCCCCAATGACTACCCAAAAGCTGTACACCAGCATCCAAAGATGTCGAAAAATGTCGACTTTGGATGCTGGTGTACATGTTTGGGTCGTATGGGTTGGGGCGAACCGGTCGCAACGCGCATGCTAGAGCAGATTCTCCTGCGCCCATGCGATGATGTCGCTCGACTCGTAGAGCGGCTTGCCGTCGATGAACAGGCAGGGAACCTGGCGCTTTCCTCCGACGGCGATGAGCGTCTGCTCGGCATCGGGGTCGGTCGAGATGTTGCGCTCGGGGATGGTTACGCCGTTATCCGCCAGGAAACGCTTGACCTTAATGCAATACGGGCATCCGGTCATAACGTACAGCACGAGTTCGTGATTAGCAGCCATAGGTCTCCAATCGGTTGGGGTTTTAGATTGAGATACCCAAAGCCGCTGCAGTCTAAGCGCGAGTCAGCGACGACTCGATGGCCTGGACCAGAAATGCCGTGGCACCGGTGCCGCAAGGCTTGTCGTAGTAGTCTACGAAGCGCTGGTCGGCGAGGTAGCCGTGGGCGAGTCCCAGATATGCCTCGTCTTGGGGCTCGCTGCCCCAGTTGAGAGCAATCCAGCGGCGATGCATCGCGACGAGCTTGCGAGCCTCGCTGCCTTCCGGTTCGCCATCGCCCATGGCAATCGAGAGCTGGCCCAAAATGGCACGTTCAAGCTCCTTCATGTCGTTCCATGTCTGAGGGTCCATGTCCAGCAGCGCTTCGTTTGCCGCGTCGACGGCTTCGTCGCCATAGCGCGCCCGGGCCTCGGCACCGTAGCGCTCCTCGTTTTCCTGCACGGTGCGCCAGCGCTCCAGTTGCGGCAGGACGGCGCCCATGAGCGAGACGGCTTCGTCGAGCGACATGCCGGTGTTTTGCGCCAGGCGCGGAGCACAGTCTTCGATCATCGCTTCCATCGTGGTCTCGTAGGTGTACTTGCCGTGGTCGTAGCACCATTTGCAGTAATGGTCGGTCGTGGCGCCCGTGGCGTCGGTGCCGCAGTCATCGGGCGTGAGCAGCATGCCGCAGCTCTCGCAGTAGTGCTCGGGCATTTCGAGCAGATGGGACAGTGGCTCTCCGGTCACGGCGGCAATGAGCTTCATCATATCGATGCCCGGCGTGACCTCGCCGCGCTCCCAGCGGCTGACGGCTTGGCGTGTGACGTAGAGCTTGGCGGCAAGCTGCTCTTGGGTGAGATTGTTGGCACGGCGGACGGCGATGAGTTTTTCTGCAAAGGCCATGACGGCTCCTTTCTGCCGGTTGATGGCTTAAGCATACGCGGCGGCAGGCACCCTTCCAAGCAACCGTTGGTTGCACGTTCGGCGACCGCGGTGGGGAATTACGCGCAGCGCCTCGTGCGCTCATGCCGTACAATGACCGGCATGGAACCTATTGCACACATACATACCGACCTGCCGCAAAAGTTTGGCATTCCGCGCAACAGCTTTTTGGCGCCTCATCTTGAGGGGCGTATTGTCTTTGAGCCGGAGTTTGCCTCTAACGCCGCGGTCGCTGGGCTCGAGTCTTTCTCGCACTTATGGCTGCTTTGGCGTTTTGAAAATGGAACGCCGGGCGGCACGGCGGAAGACATCGCCGCCGATGCCAAGACACAGGACAAAGCCGGCACTAATGCCAAGTGGTCAAAGACCGTGCGTCCGCCGCGCCTGGGGGGTGCCGAGCGCGTGGGCGTGTTTGCCACGCGTAGCCCGTTTCGGCCCAATCCCATCGGCCTCACCTGCGTAAAACTCGATCGCGTTGAGCTCACCGACAACGGTCCCATCATCCACGTGCTGGGCGCCGACCTGCGCGACGGTACACCCATCTACGACATCAAGCCCTACATTCCGTTCGCGGACTGCCATCCGGATGCGACGGGCGGCTGGATCGAGGACAACCCGTGGCAAGAGCTCAACGTCGAGTTCCCACAAGCTCTGCAAGACAAGGTCCCGCCCACAAAGCTGCCCGGCCTGATCGAGGTCCTTCGTCAGGATCCGCGCCGCGCCGGCAGCAAACACGAGCCCGATCGTGTCTACCACTTGGCTTATGCTGGGCTCGACGTGTCGTTTACGGTCGACGAGGCGCAGCTTACCGTGACGGATGTCGACGAGGCGCAAGGCTAGCCACTGCGGCGTTTGCGCTCAGGTCAAACTTAGCATTAAAACTCACGCCAAAACCTCCCGCACTGGTGGACAATAACGCCTACCAAAACAACCCACTTTGCACGGGAGCGCAGCATGAAATACGACTTTACCTCGATCATCGACCGTCACAACATGGACGCCATTGCCGTTGACTCCTGGGGCGAGATCCCCGGCATGGCGCCAAACGTACCCGACGAGGGCTTCGACCGTATCCCGATGTGGGTGGCGGATATGAACTTTGCCACCGTCCCCGCGGTTCAGGAACACATCATTCAGCGCGCCCAGCACCCTATGTTTGGCTACTTTGATCCGCGTGACGAGTACTTCGATCGCATCATCGAATGGCAGAGTCGCCGCAATGACGTTGAGGGCCTGCTTCCCGAGCATATCGGCTATGAAAACGGCGTGCTGGGCGGTGTGGTATCGACGCTGCGCGCGTACGTCCAGCCGGGCGATGCGGTGCTGGTCCACAGCCCCACCTACATCGGTTTTACCAAGTCCATCGAGGCCGCGGGCTACCGCATTGTCCATAGCCCGCTTAAGCTCGACGACCAGGGCATATGGCGCATGGACTTTGAGGACATGGAGCACAAGCTCGAGCAAAATCACATCCATGCTGCCGTTTTCTGCTCGCCGCATAATCCCTGCGGCCGCGTGTGGGAACGCGACGAGATCGAGCGCGCCATGGACATCTATCGCCAGTACGATTGCGTGGTCATCTCGGACGAGATTTGGTCAGACATCATCCGTCCTGGGCACAAGCACATCCCGACGCAGTCGGTGAGCGAGGACGCGCGCATGCGCACGGTCGCCCTTTATGCTCCCAGCAAGACCTTCAACCTCGCGGGCCTGGTCGGTAGCTACCACATCATTTACAACAAGACGCTGCGCGACCGCGTGTGCGCCGTGTCCAACAAGACCCACTACAACGAGATGAACGTCCTCTCGATGCACGCGCTCATCGGCGCCTACCAGCCGCAGGGCTACGAATGGGTAGACGAGCTCAACGAGGTCATCAAGGGCAACGTTGACTACTTCTGCGACTACGCGGACGAGCATTTTAAGGGCGTGGCCTATTCGCGTCCGCAGGGCACGTACATGGCGTTCCTGGACTGCACGGAGTGGTGCCGCGCACACGGTCGCGACATTCAGTGGCTGCTCGACGAGGGAGCCCGCGTGGGCGTGGGCTATCAGGACGGCCGCCCGTTCCACGGACCCTGCCACATTCGCGTGAACCTGGCGCTGCCGCTTTCGCGCGTGCAGGAGGCGTGCGAGCGCCTGAGCTGCTACGTTTTTAATGCGAGGTAGACTTTCACTGTGTGCAGGGGGCCTTCTGGCCAGATTTGCCAGAAGGTCCCGCACGGTAAGGCGTTCGTAATCATTGAGCGGTTCTCGAAATTCACCTGCTATTATTAGCCCATTGCCGCCAACACGCAGGATTGTCAGGAGCTCGATGAAAGGAACTCGCCACCCGGTTGCCATAACGTTATTACTTGCGCTCGCATTGGTGGGCGTATTTGGCGTGGCGATAGCGGGTTGCTCAGGGCCGAGTGACGGCGCCTCGGCCTCTTCGGCAAAAAGCACGGCCTTGCAGGCAAAAGACGACGATGGCCTCAAGACACTCAACGTCGGTAGCGACCTTTACCCGCCGTTCGTCTATGCCGATGAGTACGGTGAGACGGTTGGCCTGGATGTCGAGATTCTGACCGAGGCCCTGGCCCGCATTGGCTACAAACCAAAATACCAGCTCATCGACTGGGAAAAGAAGAAAGACATGCTCGCGAGCGGCGAGCTCGACTGCGTCATGGGCAGCTTTACCATGACAGGTCGCGAGGACGAGTACCGCTGGGCCGGTCCGTATCTGGCGAGCCGCCAGGTGGTCGCGGTTAATCCCGAGAGCGATATCTACACGCTTGACGATCTGGAGGACAAGGTCGTGGCGGTTCAGTCCACCACCAAGCCCGAGTCAATCCTGCTCAATCGACTGAACGAAAACGTCCCGCACATTAAGGAGCTGTACAGCTTCTCGGACCGTTCGTACCTGAACCCGGCGCTCGTCGAGGGTCTGGTCGATGCCATAGCCGCGCATGAGTCGTCGCTGCTCACCTACGAGAAGGACTACGGCGTAACGTATCGCATCCTGGATGAGCCGCTGCTGGAGGTCGGTCTGGGTACCGCCTTCGATATCAACGATACGCGCGGGATCGACGTCAAGCTCACGCACGCTTACCAAGAGATGCTTGCCGACGGCACCATGGAGCGCCTGGTGTCCAAGTACTTTGACGACCCTTCGCCATTCTTGAACGTGGAGGGGCTGTCATGATCGATATGCCTGATCACGTCACAGAGGAGCAGGGCAATCGTGCGTCATGGATGTGGCCGCTTGTCGCCCTGGTGGGAATAGCGCTTTCGGTCGTTGCCGGTATGGCAAGTTATGGCTATACGACTGCTCAGGCCGAGAAGCGCTTTGCGGACGTTGTTGACTACGTGGCAACGCAGAGCCTTTCCTACGATGCGTTCAACAGCGCCTACGCGACAAAAAATCTGATTCGCGTTATGGAGATCGCCGACGAGGCGGCGCGCGACATGGAGCGCGACGGCTCGGCGGATGGTGCCACGCTGGAGCAATATACTGACCAGTTCAACGTGAGCGCACTGATTGTGATGGACGCGTCGGGCAACCTGGTGGCAGAGTCTTCGACGGACGAGGTGAGTTACGAGGCGCTCGCGGCGTATCTCAAAGAAACTCCCGTGCTGGAGGTGGCAGTCTATCCGCTTAAGTCCTACACCGCCCGCATCACGCTTGCGGACGATTCGGTCGCGGATATTGGTTGCGTCGCCCGTCAGGACGGTGACGGTATCGTTGTCGCGGTAAGGCACCAAAGCGCCAAGGCGGTCACGGGCAATACGCTCAAGCTGCAGAGCTTGCTCGACGGGTACGAGACCATCGATGATGGCGATATCGTGATCGAAAACGATGGCAAGGTCGTTGCGACTAACGTCGTTGAGCCCACCATATTGGGCGTGTTTGATCTACCTGCGACGGATGCCATCATTGTCGACGGTATTAAGGAGCGCTGCCTGCCCGGCAAGGTCCGACTGATCAACGCCGACGGTAAGTGGTATCTGGGCACATATGGCAAAGCGCGTAAATTTTACGTGTACACCTATGCCTCGGCGCAGCACTATTTTGAGATTGTTGCCGCCGTTGTTGCCTGCGTGCTGGTGCTCTACGGCGGTGCCGTAACCGCTGTTGTGCTGGTTCGTCGCCGCGCCGATCGCCGGCGCTTGACGGATTTGCTGCAGCAGGAGCGCGACTACGGCGACAAGTTGGCCGAAGCGGCGCGCGAGGCCTCGTCCGCCAACTCGGCAAAGACAGAGTTCCTGCGTCGCATGAGCCACGACCTGCGCACGCCCATTAACGGCATCCGCGGCATGGTCGAGGTGGGAGACGCTCATGCAGACGATCTGCAAAAGCAGACCGAGTGCCGCTCAAAGATCTGGACGGCATCGGGGCTGCTGCTCGACCTTGCCAACGAAGCACTCGACATGAGCCGCCTGGAGAGCGGTCAGGTCGACTTGGATCCGGTGCCCACCAATTTGGTGACGCTTAACAACGAGGTTCGCGATATTCTTGAGCGCCAGGCCGAGGAGCGTTTTGTGACGATCGACTGCGACCAGCAGGGCCTCGAGCATCCCTATGCTCGAGTTAGCGTGACGCACCTTAAGCGCTTGCTGGTTAACATTGCTGGCAATGCCGTCAAGTACAACCGCCAGGGTGGCTATGTTCGCATGGTGTGCCGCGAGGTGGAGCCGGCGGATGGAGCCGGAACTCCCGTCTATGAATACACAATTGCCGACAACGGTATCGGCATGAGCGAGGAGTTCCAGCAGCATCTGTACGAGCCCTTTAGCCGCGAGGAACAACAGGTGGAGGGCGCATCGTCGGGAACCGGTCTGGGTGCCTCCATCGCCAAGCAGCTGGTCGAGCTTATGGGCGGAACCATGAGCTTTACGAGCACCTTGGGGCAGGGGACGACCTTTACCATTCGCCTGCCGTTTGAGAAATGCGACCGTTCCGAGGTGCCTCAGGTCGTTCGCGTAAATGTGGACGACGGTGGTGCGCTCCGGGGCCTGCGTGTTTTGCTGGTCGAGGACAACGACCTGAATGCCGAGATCGCGCAGTTTACGCTCGATCGTGCCGGTGCCATCGTGACGCATGCCAAGGATGGCGAGTCTGCCGTCGAGACGTTTGCTGCGAGCGCGCCGTATGAGTACGACGTAGTGCTCATGGACATCATGATGCCCGGCATCGATGGCCTCGAGGCCACGCGCCAAATCCGAGCGCTCAATCGCGAGGATGCGATGACCACGCCGATCATCGCGGTAAGCGCCAATGCTTTCGCGGACGATCGCAGGCTCTCGCGCGAGGCGGGCATGAACGCGCATCTGAGCAAGCCCGTGAGCTCTCAGGAGCTTATTGAGGCGCTTGCCCACATCGCCGCCGACGCATCGTAAAGATACGGCCCGGTCCCAACATCGGTTGGAACCGGGCCGTATTGCTATTTGCGAGACCTGCTTCGGGGTTTATTTTTCGTGAATCTGCTTGCCGCAGAGATGCTCAATCGTAATTTCGTACAGCTGAACGCCCTTGATGTCCTTGGCGATTTCCTCCTCGACCTCTTCGGCGGTGGGGTAGTACTTGAGCGCGAACTCACGGACCTTGTCCTCGATAAATGCGGGGGTGTCATTCGCTAGGCGGCAACGGCCAAAGACAACGGTGCTCTGCACGTAGGGCGCCCAATCGTCGTCCTTGTACCAGTCGTTGCCGTAGACGGTAAAACAGATCTTGTCGTCACGCTTGAGAGCGTCGACCTTGTGGCCCGCCTTGGCGCCGTGGAAGTAAATCTTGTCGTGCTCAGCGTCAAAGAAGTAGTTGACGGGAATGGCGTACGGGTAGCCATCGTCGCCGTTGACGGCAAAGACGCCGCGCTTGCAGGTGGCGAGCAGCTCACGCGCCGCCTCGTCGGTGATGGCGCGTTTCTTTCGGCGTAGGGGCCTAAACATCGCGGGATTCCTTTCCAATCGGGCATGGTTCTTGGGGAGAGACTATACCGAAGCTGCCCCGTACTGTTTGATGCGGGCGAGAATGTTTTTGAGCTTGTCAAAATCGAGCGGCTTGGGCAGATGGGCGTTCATGCCGGCGTCACGTGCGGCCTTGGCGTCCTCGGCAAAAGCGTTGGCGGTCAGCGCGATGATGGGGATGTCGGCGGCGTCGGGCTTGTCGCTCAGACGAATCACGCGCGTTGCCTCATAACCGTCCATACCGGGCATCATGATGTCCATGAGGATGGCGTCGAAGCTGCCGGCGGGGTGCGACAGGTACAGGTCGACAACCTCGTTGCCATTGGCCGCGCGGGTCACCACAACGTCCTCGGATTCCAGCAGCGCCTGGGCAATTTCGGCATTCAGGTCGTTGTCTTCGGCGAGCAGGACGTTCATGCCGGCAATCGAGCAGCTGGGCCTTGCCTCGGCTGGCTTTATGTGGGCCCGAGGGTTCTTGTCGATATCGAGCGGAATCTGGACAGTGAACGTGCTGCCCACGCCGAGTTCGCTTGAAATCTCGATGGTGCCGCCCATCATGTCGATGAGCGATTTGACAATGGGCATGCCCATGCCGGTTCCCTGGAACTTGCTGCGGGCGTCGTCGCCCTCTTGGGCGAACGGCTCGTAGATATGCTTCAAAAACTCGGGCGTCATGCCAATGCCGGTGTCTTCGATGGTGAAGCAAAAGAGCGCACGTGCGTCGTTGAGCGGTTTGACGGTGGAAGAGAAGGTGACGGTGCCGCCATGCTTGTTGTATTTGATGCTGTTGTCGAGCAGGTTGATGATGATTCGGCGGATATGGGTGGGGCTGCCGATCATGCTCTGGTCGACGGCATAGGGCTCGCTGGCGTTGAGCAGCGTAATGCCGCGGTCCGATGCGCGGAGTTTGCACAGCACCAAGGCATCGTCACAGAGCTCCTTGAGGTTGAACGATTTGTGCTCGAGTGTCACTTTGCGCTCCTCGATCCTGCCCATTTCGAGGATGTCGTTGATGAGTGAAAGCAGGTGGTTGGCAGCGACGCGCGCCTTGGCGCGGCTTTCGCGAGCGACCTTTATATCGCCCTCTTTCAATTCCTCAATCTCAATAAGGCCCAAGATGCCGTTGAGCGGTGTGCGGATGTCGTGGCTCATGCGCGTGAGGAACGCGGTCTTGGCGGCGTTGGCGGCGTCGGCTTTCTGCCGCTCTTTCCGCGCGCGTTGAAGCGACCAGACAAGGATGGCGATGCCGGTCAGCAAAATGCAGATGATAACGGTGGCAATGGCGGTACGGTTGCGATAGAGGAATCGAAGTGTATCGGATTCTTGAGCCGAATACGATGTGGGGGAATAACTGTTCGCGGAGAGCGATTCGCCGGCATTGACGATACCCTTATTAATGATCCCTAGGAGTTGGGGATTGCCGCGCGAGATCAAGCACGATAGTTCTGCTGTGTTGGTGAGTTCCTGCGTTTCGAAATCCTCGATGTCGTAGGTGTCGCGGATGGTTTCCAGGCGCGTACTGGGGACGATGATGCAACTGGCTTCTCCTTTATTGAGGGCTTTGAGCATCTCGCTGCCGCTTGGGTACTCGGTTACCGTCGCGTCGGGGAACAGGCTCTCGAGCTCAAAGCGGTTGACGATAGCGCTCTTTGTGCAAGCGATGTTCTTGAGGTCCTTGCTCAGGTCGTTGCTGCTGTGGATAGCGGTCAGGGAGACCGTTCCCGTCGAGTTTGACTGGATGACCCCCACCTGTTCGGCGAGCCAGTAGTCACGAAAGAATGGCAGGGCGACATCGATGGTGCCTTCTGAAAGGGCTTTGATCATTTGATTGGTGTCTGCGATGGCGACTGTTTTAACGTTAATGCCAAACTTGTCGTGCAACGTCGTCGCGAGCGAGGCAAGCGACCCCTCCATTTCGCCATCGTCATTTTGCGTGCAGTAGGGGAGCTGGTTTGTAAGATAGCCGAGCGTGATGGTGTTGCCGTTTGCTTTAAGCCAGGAGGCCTCGGCGCCGTCAAGTGATGATGACCCGCTGTTTTGGGCCGAGTAATTTGCTTTGACCTCGTCATTGTAGCGGGGGTTGAATCGGGCGATTGCCGCCATGGCGGCATTGATATCGTCCATAAGGTCGGGGCGGCTTTTGGGGACGGCGAAATAGTAGTCGCTTGAGCCTACGTAGAACATGGGGGAGGCGCTAGGCGATGAGATCGTGTCGTTCATGATGATGGCGTCGACCTCGCCGTTTGCCAACGCATCGAAGAGGCCGCCGCCACTGGCTATTTCTTTATAGGTGCAGGTAATGCCTTCGTCGGCAAGCCACTGCTGGCCGACGAAGGTCTGCATAACGCCGGGATTGCAGCCAATGGTGAGGCCCTGGAGCGCCTGGAGGTCGCCCGTGGCCAAGTCGTCTCGGTCGGGCCTGGCATAGATGTAGTAGCGCTCGGTGCCCTCGGGGTTCGATGAGAAAAGCAGCTTTTGGGCGCGTTCCTCGGAGTAGGAGATATTGGGCATGAGGTCGATCTCGCCCGCCTCGAGCTTGTCCATGAGCTCGGTGAACGTACCGGAGACATATTCGTATTTCCATCCGGGGGTGTAGTACGAGAGGGTCTGGAGGTATTCGTAACCCCAGCCCGAAAGGCGCTCGCCTGGGTTGCCGTCTTGGAACCCCTCGTTGTTGACAAGCCAGCCGACGCGAACCGTTTTGACCTGCTGCTCGGACTGGTCGGCAAGGGCCGGCACGGGTGCGGCGGCACTCAGCGCGGTAAGTGCGGTGAGAACGATGGCGAGGGCGCGATATATAGTTGAACGAAGGACGGCGGCAGCTCTCACGGGCAATCCTAACGAATCGAGGCAATACCACGTAAGGATACCAGCTCAGCCATCCCGTTTGACCCGCATACCGTTAAACGGGGCACCGTTTGGCGCTTGGCAGATGGGGACGTTCCTTTCCTGCCGGCAGTTGGGGACAGTCCCTTTCTGCCGGCACAAAAGGAACGTCCCTAGCTGCCGGATGTGGGACAATACCGAGCGAATGTGATTGATTGTCCGCGGAAGGGGTCGCGATGAAAAAGCTGAGGACGCTTGCCGATGTGTTGCGCCAGGCGGGCTTCGTGCGTATCACGGGTCTGTTCCTCGTCTTCTACCTGCTGTGTTCGACGGCTGTCTGGCTGTCCGAGCCCACGACTCTTACCTTTGGCGACGGGCTCTGGTTTAGCTTTGAGACGGTATCGACCATCGGCTTTGGCGACATTCCGGCCGAGACACCGGTTGCCCGCGTCATCACGGTCGTTTTGAGCATCATTAGCATCTTCTACATCGCTATGCTCACGGGCGTGGCGGTGAGCTACTGCAATACGCTCATCAAGATGCGCCAAAAGGACACCATGGCGCGCTTTATGGACGATCTTGAGCATTTGGAAGAGCTCGACCGCGACGAGCTCGCCGACCTGTCGCGCCGCGTGCGCGAATATCGCCGGCGCCAACGTTAGAACGGGCGTCGCGCGTCACGACGAGGGGGACTGAATATTGAATATCACGGTATACCTGGGCGCCAGCGTCGGTAACGACCCGGCGTTTCTGCCCGCGGTGCGAGAGCTCGGCACGTGGATTGGTGCCAACGGCCACGCACTGGTATACGGCGGGTCCAAGTCGGGCCTGATGGGTGCGCTCGCCGATAGCGTGCTCGATGCCGGCGGCCACGTGACGGGGGTTGAGCCGAGCTTTTTTATCGAGGCCGAGTTTCAACACGACGGCATTGACGACCTCATCGTGACGAGCGACATGGCCGAGCGCAAGGCGAAGATGATCGAACTCGGTGATGCGTTCGTCGCCTTCCCGGGTGGCACGGGCACGCTCGAGGAGATTGCCGAGGTCATGTCCGCCGTGTCGTTGGGGCATCTGAGCGCGCCGTGCATTCTGTATAACCTGGACGGCTACTACAACGACCTGAAGGCCCTGCTCGAGCATATGATCGAAAAGGGATTATCGAGTCCGCGTCGCCAGCAGGGCATTTACTTTGCCGAAGATTTGCACGAGATTGCCTCGATCATCAATGGCTAAGTTCTAGATTGGGCGTGCATTGCGCCCAATGGCGCCGTTTGGGGTGCAGATGGTTGGCTCGTCTGGGCAACGCTCGCTCTACAATAAAACATACCTTTGTCGACTCTGACCACGGGAGGGCCCGATGGATAAGCTTGCAAAACCTAAAAACCGCGCGCTGTTTTTGGTCAGCGTGGCTGTGACCGGCGCATTCGCGGGTGCCGCCGTCTGGCTGTTCTTCTTTGCGATGGAGCACGGCATCGACTATCTGTGGACCGAGATTCCACACATGTTGGGAGTGGCGTCGCCCGAGCTCGCCAGCGGCCCGTTCGGCTTTTTGCCGTATCCATTTTTCGTCTGCCTGCTGGGCGGTCTGCTGATCGGTCTGTACGAAAAGATGACGGGCACCAAGACCGACGACCTCAACCAGGTAATGGCCAAGGTCAAGCAAGACGGACGCTACCCGTATGACAATCTGGGCAAGCTTTCGCTCGCGGCATTGCTGCCGCTGCTGTTTGGCGGAAGTATTGGACCGGAGGCCGGACTGACCGGCGTTATCGCGGGCCTGTGCAGCTGGGTCGGCGACCGCATGCGTCGCTTTGGCGCCGAGTTTAGGGAGCTCACGCTGTTGGGCACCCAGGCCGCGCTGACGGCACTCTTTACCGCGCCCGTCTTTGGCTTTGTGGCCCCGCTCGCCGGCAGCGCCGATGGCGAGGACTCCGCGTCTGACGAGATCACCATCAAGCTGCCCAAGGCACAGAAGACCGTGGTCTACGGCATCGCGATTGCCGGCGGCCTGGGCACCTATCTGCTGCTCGGCCAGCTTATGGGCGGCGGCATGGGTATGCCCAGGTTCGAGGCTGCCGAGGTGGGCAACCTCGAGCTCGCATGGCTTATCCCCCTGGCGCTGATCGGCACGGTCTGCGGCTGGCTGTACTTTGTTGCGGAGCACGCGAGCGAGGCACTGGCCCACGCGATAGGGGAGCGCCCTGTCGTTAAGGCCATGCTGGCCGGTCTGGTGCTTGCGGCTTGTGGCACGGTTCTGCCCTACACCATGTTTGCCGGCGAGACGCAGGCCGATGTCCTCATGGAAACCTATCTGACCATCCCCGCCGGCGTGCTTATCGCGACCGGTCTGGTCAAGGCCATACTGACCCCGGCGCTTATCAACATGGGCTGGCGCGGCGGGCACTTCTTCCCGGTTATCTTTTCGGGCGTAAGCCTGGGCTACGGCCTTGCCATCCTCACCGGTGCCGATCCGGTCTTTTGCGTTGCCGTCTGCACCGCCTCGACGATGGGCGCCGTCATGCGCCAGCCCGTCATGGTCGTGGGCCTGCTGCTCATGTGCTTCCCGCTCAAGGGCATCGTCTGCATGATCATCGCCGCCGTCATCGCCGCCGGCATTCCACTACCCAAGCCGCTGCGCAAGTAGCGCGGACAATCGCGAGTCAGCTCCAGAGGGGTGCGAGATGATCCTGTACTTTAGCGCGACAGGGAACAGCGAGCATGTGGCGCGCCGCGTCGCAGCGGCAACGGACGACAAGGTTATGTCGATCGAGCACTTTGATGCCGAGGCTTTTCGCCTTGCTTTGGCGAAAGAATTCTGTCGGCTGGGATTTGTCGCCCCGGTGTATGCCTGGGGCCTGCCGACGCCGATGATCGAGTTTTTGAAAAAGGCCGACCTTTCGGATACTGCCGACACGAACGGCGGCAAGCAGCCCTATACGTTCTTCGTTTCGACGTACGGCTCGACGACCGGGCAGGCCGGGAAATTCGCCCGTGATCTGCTGTGCGAACGCGAGCTCAAATTGGACGCTGCGATGAGTGTCAAAATGCCCGACACTTGGACGCCCATGTTCGATTTATCTGATCCCCAAAAGGTCGAGAGCATCAATAAGGCTGCCGAGGCGCAGATTGATGCCGTGATCGAGGCGGTGCGGGCGCGGCGTACGGGCAATATGATGCGCCATCGCGTGCCCCTGTTTGCATCGTGCGCGTATCACGCGTTTGGGCTGCCGCGCATGCAGCAGACGAGTGGATTTGTCGTCGACGCCGAGTGCTGTATCGGTTGTGGCCTTTGCGCCAAGCGCTGCCCCATGTCGGCGATTGAGATGCGCGACGGTCTTCCCGTCTGGACAAAGCCGGAGTGCGCCGCCTGTCTCCGTTGCCTGCACTACTGCCCCAAGTTCGCCATCTCGCGCGGTAAGCGCACGGCTGCCCATGGTCAGTACAAGCATCCCAAGCCTGGCGTAAGGATGTAACGGCTGCTGGTCTGCCCCAAAACTCATGAAGAAAGAAGCCGCGCGAGGTCGTATGTCTACGGCCTCGCGCGGCTGTTGTTTAGAGCTTCTTCAGCACGATGGCGATGGTGTTGAGATACTCGAGCGCGCCCGCTTCAACGGCAGCGCGGTCGCCCGCGGCGTACTCATTGTCGCAGGCGAGCCAGTCTGCCCATGCCTCGTTGGTGCAGAGCATGGGTTGCATCGAGACAATCTCGACGCCGGGGGTCGGCTCGATTATGGCGCGCCACCAGGCTATGTCGTGCATGTAATCGAGCTGCTCGGGCGTCCAGGATTTGAGCAGGCAATCGGGCAGGTTGTCATGGCAGTCGCGGACCATGCCGGGAATGCTTAAGTAGAGCATCCCGCCTTGCTTTACGTAGGGGAGCAAGCGTTCGCCCAGATAATGCGGGTCGCGACCGTAGTAGTTGTACGAGTCGATGCTCACGACCGCATCAAAAAAGTCGCGCTCAAACGGCAAGCCTTGTGAGGCGTCCGCCTGAACGGGATGAATCGTGTCGCGCGAGATGCCGAGCGAATCAAAGAACGCGCGATTCTCCTCGGGGTCGCTCCACAGGTCGACAGCGTAGGTGTCAAACCCATATTCGCGGGCGAGCAGGGCACTGGTGATACCGGTGCCCGATCCAAGGTCGCAGACGCGGGCGCCGCAGGGAATACTTGCACCGCAAAGGAGCTCCTCGCAGAGCTTGAGGGGGTTCGGCCCCATAATCTTAGAACGCACGAGCGCCGTATCGAAGCTGGTGGCTTTTGGGAAGGATTGAGATTCCTGGGATTGCATTGTTCTTTCCTATCAGGTGCAAATTGGCAGATGACGGAGGCGGAACGGCGCAACAAACCACGGCCGTTGCACGGCCGTTTTCGTGGTTCTATGCGATTGACCGTTCCCTAAAGAACAATGACCAAAAAGACATCCCCTTGGATGATCGAGATTGGGCCAAGGCCCGTGACGCCTCCATTGTAAAACGTTGCGTACGGGCTGGGGACATGTCATTTGTCATATATTCGTATTTGCTGGCGACCGATTGTGGCCACGAGTGCGCCGAGGCTCGCGTTCGCTGCGCCTTACTTCCAAATTGCGAGTGCGGCAGTGCCCAGAACGATGAGAAAAAGGCCGGCTGCGCTTCGGCGCGACAGCTTTTCGTTGAAGGCAAGGCGTGCGAACAGCACCGATACGACAATCGATAGCTTGTCGATCTGCACCACTACACTCACTTGGCCTGCGGCGATGGCGTAGTAGTACAGCAGCCACGATGCGCCGGTCGCAATGCCCGATGATGCGAGAAAGGCAAGCTTGCACCGGTCAACGCGCGCGACCTGCCCCAGTTTTCCTTTGGCGGCTACGATTGCCCATGCCATAACAAGCACCACGCAGGTGCGGATGGCCGTGGCCAGGTTGGACTCGACGCCTTTGATGCCAACCTTGGCGAGGATGGAGGTGAGTGCCGCGAACACGGCCGCGCCGATGGCGTAGGCAAGCCAGGCTCGGTCTTGTTTCTGACCCACGCCAGTGGATTGCTTCTTCTCGATCATCAAAAACGTGCCGAGGGTGATTACGGCCGTCCCGACAAGCTTTACGGCCAGACTGCTTGTCTCGCCAAAGAGCGCGATAGCGACGAGCGTGGCGAGCACGGTGCTCATCTTGTCGACCGGTACAACTTTATTGACGTCTCCAATGCTGAGCGCCTTAAAGTAGCAGATCCATGAAGCGCCGGTGGCAAGTCCCGAGAGGACGAGGAACAGCCAAGACTTGGCCGCGATGCTGCCAATGGTTCCGATGGATCCAGAAACGCCCGCTATTCCCCAGGCAAATACGAGCACCACGCAGGTGCGGATAGCGGTCGCGACATCGGAACTGGTATGTTTAATGCCGCATTTGGCCAGGATAGATGTGATGCCGGCAAAGAATGCCGAGCCAAGCGCTGCAGCGACCCACGACATGGGTGAAATGCCCCCCAAGAACGACTGCGCCAAATTTACGGCGCACGTCCGATGATACCGTTCCGCCACGAAGCTTTGATAGAGCTGTGGCGAGACAGGGATCATATTTCGAGATGCCATTTGGTTAAGGCTCGAATCGAAGGTGAATGGTTTTCCCGAGAAGTGAACGAGTAAATCTGGACCCCCGGAACATGCAGACTTTTTGCGAATAAAACCGCAGGATTTTTAGAGAAGAACTGCAGGAATTAAACCCTTGAAAATGTCGATGATACGGGGTGCTGATTTCGCTCGTTCACTTCTCGGGAAAACCATTCACCTTCGATATACTGCCGGTCTTTCTTTGGTTGCCAAGAGCTAAGCGGCATACCGTGAAGGGTGGTAGCGATGTTGTTGCTACTTCGTCTCATCTAGTAAATGAGGCGGGTGCCACCTAAATCCTTTAGCTGTCGATTACAGATCGCGTGCGCGATAGACCTTGGTGCTGACAGCGTAGCTGATCATGAGTAGCACGAACGCAAGGACGGCTATGCCAGCGCACAGGCATCCGATGACAGCGGGGTCGGGATTTGCTCCGGCAAATGACATGAGCCAGTTGCTGATGGGGTTGGAGGAGCTCAGCATTGCCATGGTGCCGCAGCCAAGCAGGGCAAACAGGCCGACGGAAAGACGCAACGCCTCCATATGGCCAAATCGGAAGAATATCGGCTGCGCCAAAAACACCATCATGAGGGAGATGAGCATCGATGCCGCCGAGGCAGTTGCGATTTCAAAGACCGTCTGGCCTGTCGAAGGGATACCCGCGTGATCGAAGAACGGAAGGGCGAGGATGTTCAGAAGCGTAGCCGCGCAGGCCATGACGGCCGAGAAGGCAATAATGCACAGGTAGCGTGCGCAGATGATGTCTTTGCGCGAGAATGGCAGCGTTGCCCGATAGCGCTCCCAGCCGTTTTGGTTATCGTAGCCAGCCAGCGAGCTCATGATCATGATGGGCGACATGGCGCTGACGGCACAGGTACCGGCACTCATGCCAGAGTCGCCATCCGATGCGTTGGCAAGGGTCAGCACGACGAAGATGAACAGGCCGACGCCGGCGATGCTCGGAAGAAACGAGCGCATGATAGCGGTCTCGGACTTAAAGGCGCGTTTCATTTGGAGGCTCCTTTCAGCGTAAGGCGCAGGTAGTCATCGATGGAAATCCGGTCGCAGAGAATCTCGGGAAAGGCCTCGAGCGCTTCGCGGCGATTGGGGACCAGCACGTCAACGCTGTAGGCATGACGGGTGGCGCGGGCGCCTTCGACGCAAGCCGTCAGCTCGACAGCTTGCGCCTGGGTGCAGTGGGCGATGCCGGCGCGGTCGGTAATGTCCTCGCGCGGCATATCGAACACGATCGAGCCGTTATCGATGCAGATAACACGGTCGGCAGCACGTTCAAGATCGGATGTAATGTGGCTCGAGAACAATACGCCGTGCTGTCCGTCGGCAACAAAGGCGAGCAGCTCGTCGAGCAGTTCCTCGCGTGCCATGGGGTCGAGGCCTGCCGTGGCTTCGTCCAGGATGAGCAGCTCGGCCTTGTGGCTGAGCGCACACGCGAGCTGCAGCTTCATACCCATGCCGCGGGAGAGGTCTTTGACCTTTGCCTTGGGGTCGAGGCCAAATCGATCGATGAGGCCGGTGAACGTGTCATGGTTCCAGGTGGGGTACGCTGAGCCTACGAGCGCCTCGACCTCGGCCACCTTGAGCGTGGTGGGGAAGGGGCACGTGTCCAGCACGAGTCCGATGCGAGAGCGCACACGACGTTGTTGTTCATCGGGCGCATTGGCATCGCAGCTCTGCCCAAACAAGTTCACCTCGCCGGAATCGAGCTTTATGAGCCCGAGTGCGGCGCGGATGGTCGTTGTCTTTCCGGCGCCGTTTGCGCCCACAAAGCCAACAATCTGGCCGGGCTCCATGGCAAACGTGACGTTGCGCAGAGAAAAGCGGTCGCTTACACGGCGTGAGGCACCTTTGAGTTCTAGCAAGTTTCGCATGGTATAGCCTTTCTTGCAGATGGCTACTGCATGGTTTCGGGGGTAACAAGGTCGAGCATTTCGTGCAGCTTCTCGCGCGTGACGCCCAGGGCCTCTGCCTGTGTCGCTGCCTGTGCAAGCAGCTCTTCGACATGGCAGAGCTGGTTTTCGCGCAAGAGCTCTTGGTTGCCCTCGGCGACAAAGCAGCCTTTGCCTTGCACGGTGCAGATAAACCCAAGTTGCTCCAGGTCGGCGTAGGCGCGCTTGGTGGTGATGACGCTCACGCCGAGGTCACTTGCGAGCGCGCGGATGCTGGGGAGTTTGGCTCCCGCAGCGAGTGTCCCCGAGAGTATCTGAGCTTTGACCTGCGAGGATATCTGCTCGTAGATGGGCTTGTCACTCGAATTGGATAGGATAATGTCCACAGCGGCTCCTTAGCTGATGGGCTACACGTGTATATAACCGGTAAGCACAGTATATATACACTATGCACAGTTATGCAAGAGGAAAATCGGAATGGCCGGCCGCCGGCAGCCCGCCGCCCGCACCTCAGCTGATGAATTTGTCCTGATAGGCACCCTGTCGCAGCGTTTCGCGGCTACAATAGACGGGTTACATCGACGTAATGCATATAGAACGCAAGAAAGGATCCGCATGGCAAGCCTGTCGGATGAAATCTCGTCGCGTCGCACATTCGCGATCATCAGCCACCCGGACGCCGGTAAGACCACGCTTACCGAGAAACTGCTGCTCTATACCGGCAGCATCCAGACCGCCGGTTCGGTCAAGGGCAAGAGCTCGGCCAAGCACGCCGTCTCGGACTGGATGGACATCGAGAAGGAGCGCGGCATCTCCGTTACCTCCTCGGTGCTTCAGTTCACCTACAACGGCGCCTGCGTCAACATCCTCGATACCCCCGGCCACCAGGACTTCTCGGAGGATACCTACCGTACCCTTATGGCCGCCGACGCCGCGGTCATGGTCATCGACGGCGCTAAGGGCGTCGAGGCCCAGACCAAGAAGCTCTTTAAGGTCTGTACGCTGCGCCATATCCCCATCTTCACCTTTGTGAACAAGCTCGACCACGAGGCTCGCGATCCGTTTGAGCTCATGGAAGAGATCGAGAACGTCCTGGGCATCAACACGTATCCCATGAACTGGCCCATCGGCAGCGGCCGCAACTTCCGCGGTGTGTTCGACCGCCAGACTCGTCGCGTCATCGCCTTTGAGGGTGACGGCCACGCCAACGCCACCAAGAAGGTCGCCGAGGTCGAGGCCGAGCTGGGCGACCCTTCTATGGACGAGCTCATCGGCGAGGAGAACCACAAGAACCTGATGGACGACATCGAGCTGCTCGATGGCGCCGGCGACGAGCTCGATCTGGATGCCGTTGCCTGCGGCAAGCTGAGCCCGGCGTTCTTTGGCTCGGCGCTCACCAACTTTGGCGTTGAGCCCTTCCTCAAGGAGTTCTTGCGCCTGGCCCCGACGCCGCGCGCCTACACCGACACGCTCACCAGTGAGCCGGTCGATCCCTGCCGCGACGACTTTAGCGGCTTCGTGTTTAAGATCCAGGCCAACATGGACAAGAACCACCGTGACCGCATCGCCTTTGTGCGCATCTGCTCGGGCAAGTTCGAACGTGGCATGGACGCCTTCCATATGCAGGGCAACCGCAAGCTCAAGCTGGCCACGGGCACCTCGATGATGGCCGACGACCGCGCCATCGTGGACGAGGCATACGCAGGCGATATCGTGGGTCTGTTCGACCCGGGCATCTTTAGCATCGGCGATACTGTGTGCTCCGGTAAACATCACGTGCAGTACCCGCAGATCCCGACGTTCGCGCCCGAGATGTTTGCCCGCATCACGCAGGTCGATACCCTCAAGCGCAAGCAGTTCGTGAAGGGTATGGAAGAGCTTGCCCAGGAGGGCGCCATCCAGATTTTCCGCGAGCTGGGCGCCGGCATGGAGAGCGTTATCGTCGGCGTGGTCGGCGTGCTGCAGTTTGAGGTGCTCGAGCGCCGTCTGAAGGCCGAGTACCGTGTTGAGGTCCGTCGCCAGCCGCTGCCCTACACCGACATCCGCTGGATTCAGAACGACCCCGACACCATCGATATCCCGGGCCTTTCGCTCACGCGCGACACCCTACGCGTCGAGGACATGCGCGGCGGCAAGCTACTGCTGTTCACGAGCCCGTGGAACGTGGATTGGGCAACCGACCACAACCCCGACCTGATCCTGTCGGAGTTTGGCAACGTAACGTTTTAGCGTATCGGCGCGGTGGCCTTACGGGACTGCCGCGCCCTTTGCTTGCCTGCCGCCGGCGGAGCGGCTATCATACCCACCGTCGTCTCAAGACCGGGGCGGCTGAGCAGTTCGGGTCCGATATCCTGCTCGTTAAACCTAAAACCAAAGGAGTACATAATGATCAAGAAGGTCATGGAGGACTACAAAGTCCTGTTGCGGAGCATTCCCGCGGCAACGGTTTCGCTGTTTATCGTGAGCGTCATCATGATGAACCTGCTGGCCAACAAAGAGCTCATCAGCCTGCCGTATCTGGCGCTCGACTGCGGCTTTGTCGTGAGCTGGGTCTCGTTTTTGTGCCAGGACATGATCTGCAAGCGCTTTGGTGCCAAGGCATCCATCAAAATCTCTATCCTCGCACTGCTGGTCAACCTGGCCGTGAGCCTGTGCTTTTGGCTGTGCTCGCTCACGCCCGGCATGTGGGGCGCCTACTACGACACGGGCATGATCGAGGTCAACACCGCCCTCAACGCCACGATCGGCGGCACCTGGTACGTGGTGTTTGGCTCGTCACTGGCCATGCTCACCTCTGCCGTGGTCAACTCCACGCTCAACCAATCGCTCGGCCGCATGCTCAAAAAGAATAACTTTGCGAGCTTTGCCTTCCGCTCCTATGTGTCCACGGGCATTGGCCAGTTTATCGACAATCTGGTCTTCGCCATTGTGGTGAGCCATACGTTCTTTGGCTGGACCTGGGTGCAGGTGCTTATGTGCTCGCTGACCGGCGCTATCGCCGAGCTGCTGTGCGAGGTCTTCCTGAGCCCCGTGGGCTACAAGGTCGTGCGCGGCTGGGAGCGCGAGAACGTGGGTGCCGAGTATCTCGAGCGTCACGCAACTGCTTAAGGAGCTAATATGCAGGTGTTGATCACGGGCGCTTCGGGCGGCATCGGCGCCGCATGCGTGCAGCGTTTTTTGGACGAGGGCCACGAGGTGGTGGGTTTCGACTTGCTGCCGGCCACGATCGAGCATGAGCGCTACCGCCACCTGATTGTGGACGTCCGTGAGCCGAACACGTTTCCGGACGACCTGGAGCCCCGGGTGATCGTGAATGTCGCCGGCACACAGGACTCGGCCGACGACATTGCGGCCAACCTGACGGGCACGATCAACGTGACCGAGCACTATGCCTTTGTGGGGGAGGGCCTAGCCGCTAAGCCGGCGCCGGCCATTCGCTCCGTAGTCAACGTGGGCTCAGCGAGCGGGCATACGGGGTCGGAGTTCCCTGCATACGCGGCTAGCAAGGGCGGCATTATCGCCTATACCAAGAACCTTGCGAATCGTCTGGCGCCGCAGGCCATCGCCAACAGCGTGGACCCGGGCGGCGTCATCACGCCGCTCAACCGTTGCGTGATGGAAGACGAGCACCTGTGGGCTCAGATTATGGAGCTCACCCCGCTCAAGCGCTGGGCAACGGCGCAAGAGATCGCCGAGTGGATCTACTTTGTGGGTGTGACCAACCGGTTTATGACCGGGCAGAGTCTGCTCATCGATGGCGGCGAGGCCGGCCGCACACAGTTTATTTGGCCCGAATAGGAAACGCGCCCGATGGAAAGCTGTCGGGCGCGTTTTTGATGTATCGATTTTTAGCCGAGGCAAGTCCAGTTGACGGGGCTCGAGCCATGCTGTTTGAGTAGCCGATTGGTAGCGGAGAAGGGGCGCGACCCCATAAAAGCGGGGAGTTCCGCCGTTGCCCGGTTCGCCGAAAGCGGCGAGGGGTGCGTGGATGCCAGGCAGAACTTGCCGGTCGCCTCGCCTGCGCCAGTTGCGGCGAGCTTGCCCTCGACCATCTGCTGGGCAAAACGTCCCCATGCCAAAAAGACCACGGGCTGCGGCAGTAGGCAGCAGCGCTCGATGATGTAGTCGGTCAGGACGCTCCAGCCCAGCTTGGCGTGTGAGTTGGCGGCGTGCTCACGTACGGTGAGCGTGGTGTTAAGGAGTAAGACGCCCTGCTGCGCCCATGGCGTTAGGTCGCCCGTGGTGGGGATGGGACAGCCCAGGTCCGCATTGAGTTCCTTATAGATGTTGCGCAGGCTGGGCGGCAGCTTGGTTTGCGTCGCGGGAACCGAGAACGATAGCCCCATGGCTTGGTTGGGTCCGTGATACGGGTCTTGGCCCAAGATGACGACCTTGACCTTGTCGGCAGGCGTGTAGGCGAGGGCATTGAGAATGTCATCTTGCGCCGGGTAGATCGTCTGCTCGTCACGCAAAAGGGCGATGCGCTCGAGCAGCTGGTTCGTGGTGTCACGTACCGGCTGCGGCGCATCGCCCAGCCAAGTTGCTATGTTGCGGTCGCGAGTTGCGGTGTCCATGGGGCTCCTTTACGGCAGATGTTTTGCTGGCATCTATTGTAAGGGCGTCCGATGGATGCTGGGCCGCTGTGTATGAAAGCGTCGAGCTCTAGGAGACGTGCTCGGGCGCTCCAGCCATACGGGCGTTGCTGCGGGCGTGGAGGCGCGGAAGCTCGACCGTTGCCACCATGACGCCGGTGAGGATGAGGGCGGCGCCAAAGAAGGCGATGGGGCTCAGGACCTCGCCAACCAGGAAGAACGAGAAGACGGCGGAGCAGACGGGCTCCAGCGAGAAGGCAAAGCCTGTGGTCTCGGCGGGCACATGGGGCTGCACGAGCGTCTGGGTGATAAAGCCGTAGGCAGAGCAGATGAGCGCGAGGGCGACAACAACCACGATCTCGCTGGGTGTGCTGGGAAGGGTGAAGCCGCCAAAGACAAACGCGGCGATGCCCGAGAACAGACCGCCAAAGCCAAGCTGCCAAACACCCAGGGACAGCGGGTCGACTTCTTCGACAAAACGCTTGGCGACGATGATATGGCCGGCATACACAAAGGCAGAGAGCAGTATAATGAGCGCGCCGGGGTTGAGGCTGGTAAAGTCGGCGCCCGAGAGCAGCAGCATGCCGCAGGTGACGATGGCGGTGCCGACGAGCACCTTGCGCTCTGGGGCGCGACGCAGCAGGGCGGCGTTGGCAAACGGCACAATCACGACCGTCAGGCTCTGCAAAAAGCCAGCGGTGGAGGCAGAGGTGAGGCTGGAGCCCAGGCACATGCAGGTGAGCTCGGTTGCCATGATGGCGCCGATAATGGCGGCGCGGACCATCAGGTCGCGGTTGATGCGGAAAGCGCGCTTATGGAAAAGCAACAGGCAGGCCGCGAAGGCGATGAGGCAGCGAAGCGCGACGATGCTCGTGGCGTTCATGCTGTCCATGCCGATCTTCATAAGGGGGTACGAAAAGCCCCATGCGACGGGAACGGAAAATGAGAGCGCGATTGCTTTTTTGCGATCCATGGGACTCCTTTTGTTACAGAACGGTTTCGCAAAAAGGATTCTGCTCTCAGATATGGGTGTAGTAAAGCGAATGTATCTTACGTATGATTAAGCAAAGCTAAAGTATGCGCGAAAAGCGCTGGCAAAACGTTTTACGACTGCGTCGATGTGGAGGCAAGATGGCATCGCGGTATCAGATTGTTTGTATGGTGGTCGATCGCGGCAGCCTCAAGGGCGCGGCCGATGAGCTGGGCTATACGCAAAGCGCGGTGAGCCAGGCCGTCAAGGCACTCGAGCGTGAACTGGGCACCACGCTTATCGAGCGCGGCAAGCAGGGTGTTTCGCTTACGCGCGACGGCAAACAGTACCTGCCGTATCTGCGTCAAATTGTAACGGCCGAGGCCGAGCTCGAGGGCAAGCGCCAGGAGCTGTTGGGCCTGTCCTCGACCGATATTCGCATTGCGACGTTTACCAACGTGAGTCGAACCGTGCTGCCGCGTGTGATTCGCGACTTTGGGACGCTGCATCCGGGCGTGCGCTTTACGCTTAAGCAGGGCGACTACACACGCAATGCTCAGTGGGTGCATGACGGTGTGGTGGACTTTTGCTTTACGGCGCGCGGGTTTACCGCTGGGCTGCAGAAGCGCGTGGTCTATCACGATGAACTCGTGGCGCTGCTACCGGCGACGCATCCGCTGACGGCAAAGGAAAAGGTCACGCTGGCCGACCTGGCGTCCGAGCCATTTGTTCTGCTGGATGAGGGCGAACAGAGCCTGGTGCTCGATGCATTCGCTGCGCATGGGCTGTCACCGCATGTGACAAGCGAGGTCACCGACGACTACACCATTATGGCGATGGTGGAGGAGGGCCTAGGCGTGAGCATGCTCTACCGCCGTACCGTCGAGGGCATGCGGGCCGATATTCGCGTGCGCCCCATCGTGCATGCCCCCTCGCGCGACGTGGTGGCAGCCTGGCGCAGCTGGGACACCATGCCCATTGCCACCAGGCACTTTATCGATTACATGAGCTCGCATATCGTCAATTAGCGATTGCGCGGCGCTTGGGGTTTTGTCTAGCGTGCCTCTGCCTTGGCCTGGGCCAGGCGGTAGGTGCGCGCGGGGTGACAAAGGAGCACGGCCACGACCATAAAGAACGCCGTGGTTCCTAGGCTGATGGGGTAGACCATCATGATGTTTGCGAACGTGCGGAAGTGCGGGAAGACGCAGAACACCCAGTAGAAGCGGATGCCGCAGACGCAGATCATGGTAATGAGGGCAGGCATGAGCGAGATGCCAAAGCCGCGTAGGTAGCCGGACATGTTTTCGTAGAACATGCTAAAGGCGTACGCGGGGAAGATCGAGCACACACGGATATAGCCGATCGAGACGATATTGGGATCGCTGTTGAACAGCGACAGGATCTCGCTTCCCAAGCCGACAATGATGACGATGGTGGTGAGCGCGACAATGCCGCCTTCGACCAGGCAGACCTTGAGCGTCTTGGTGCAGCGGTCGATCTGGCGCGCGCCGTGGTTCTGTCCCACAAAGGTGGTGCAGGCCTGGCTAAAGCTGTTGAGTAGGTTGTAACACACGTACTCCAAGCTCATGGCCGCGCTGGAGGCTGCCATGACCTCGGTGCCCAAGCTGTTGATGGCAGACTGGATGATGATGTTCGCGACGGCAAAGACGGCGCTCTGGATACCGGCGGGCAGGCCAATCTTGACGATGCGCTTGAGGGCGACAGGGTCGATGGCCAGGTCGCGCGGGGTGACGCGGACGACGGAGTCGGTCTTGAGCAGGCGGATAAAGAGCGTGACGGCGCTCGTCGTATAGGCGATGGCCGTGGCGATAGCCACGCCGGCGACGCCCCAGTGGAGCACGGGGACAAAGATGAGGTCCAAGCCAATATTGAGGACGGTGGACACGGCAAGCGCCTGGAGCGGCATGCGAGTGATGCCGACGGAGCGGAAGATAGCGGCTTCGAAATTGTAGAGCAGGATCGAAGGCATGCTCAGCAAAAAGACGCGCAGGTAGAGCGATGCGAGCGGCATGGTCTCGGCGGGGACGTTAAGCGCGGCGAGCATGGGCTCGGCGAAGATTTCGCCCAGCGCGATGACGACAAAGCCCACGAGCGCCATGAGGATCGAGGTGTGGACGGCGCGCTTGACCATGTTTTGGTCGTTGCGGCCGATAGCGTTGGCGATAACCACGTTGGAGCCAAGCGATAAGCCGATGAACAGGTTGATCATCAGGCTGGTAAGCGGAACGTTGGAGCCGACCGCCGCCATGGCCAGGGTTCCCTGATCGCCCGAGAAGTTGCCGATAATGACTGTGGCGATGAGGTTCGACAGTTGCTCGAGGATGCTCGTCGCGGCAACGGGAAAGGCGAACAGGGGAATGTTGCGCCACAGCGAGCCGGTCGTCATGTCAATGTGCTTAGATGCGGTGTCAGCCATACGCTCTCAATCTCTTATATGCGCTTCAATGCTAATTTGCGCAGACGATGATACTCCTAATGCGATCAGCCGGTACTTGGGGGGAACGTTTCTTTTCTGTCAGCACATAGACTAGTCATTGGGGACGTTCTTAAACGACTGGTCATTCAGGAACGTCCCCAATGACTAGATGGGGGAGGCGTGAGACAATGGTGAGCGCTGTGTTGTCCGCGCTAAGGAGTTGCCATGTTGTTGTGTCCCGTTTGCCATGAGCCGTTGGTGGACGACGAGCGTGGGGCTGCATGCGCGGGCGGACATCGGTTCGATCGTGCGCGCGAGGGCTATCTGTACCTGTTGCGCTCGTCTAAGAGCGGTGACTCTATGGGCGATCCCAAGTCTCAGGCGCGCAGCCGTCGCGACTTTCTGAATCGCGATTACTATGCGCCGTTGCGCGATGCGATGGTCGAGTTGGTGCGCGATCGAGCGGCTGAGCGCGGGGCGTCTACGGGCAAGTCGCTGACCCTGCTCGATATTTGCTGTGGTGAGGGGTATTACACAAGCGCCATGGGCTCGGTGCCGAACGTTGATGCCTACGGGTTTGACCTGGGCAAGGAAATGGTGCGCCTGGCTGCCAAACGAGGCGGCGCGACGTATTTCGTTGCCAACATGAAGGACATTCCCGTGGCAGATGGCGCCTTCGACATGGTGACCGAGCTCTTTGCTCCCTTTAACGAGCGCGAGTTTGCCCGCGTGCTGGCGCCCGAGGGCTCGCTCTACACCGTGGTGCCGGGCGCCCGCCATCTCTTTGGACTCAAGGAAGTGCTCTACGATACGCCGTACCTCAACGATGAAAAGCTACCGCAGACGACCGAGCTCGAGTTGGTCGGCACGCAGCGCGTGACGGCGAACATTACGCTGGCAACGCAAGCGGACATCGAGGCCGTATTCCAGATGACGCCGTACTACTACCGCACGCGCCCGGCAGACAAAGAGCGCCTGGCAAACCTGGACTCGCTCCAAACGGACATCGACTTCATCATCGCCGAGTATCGCCACTAACCAGCCAAAAAGGGACAGGTTTATTTTGGCTGGTTTTATCTTGGCAAACGTAAAGGGCCGACCGCGTTGCTGCGCGATCGGCCCTTCTTGTTGCTCGTTGCAAGGGGTATGAGATGCAGGCGCCTACAGGCGATCCTTGTTCTCGGCCTTAACGGCGTGTGCCTGCTGAACAAAGAACAGGTCGTACACCACGATGACAAAGGCGCCAATGTTGATGGCGTCGCCACCAAGCGCGGGAAGCGTAAGCACGGCTTGGAGGAGCGTAGCGGCAGCGGCGATGATACCGAGCTTAAACGCGCCGTCTACCTGCGAAGGCTTGTTGGCGCCCTTGATTCCCGCGACGCCCGCGGCGAGGTCGACGAGACCCTTGGCGATAATCACGACCGCGGCGAGCATGGCGTTCGGTCCGTAGGTGGACTCGAGCTTGCCGGTCGCGATGCCGGCAATTCCAATGACGAGGCTTGCGATGCCCAGAACAAAATAAATCAGGGCAAGGATTTTGAGTGTCTTGCGAGCGGCGCTCATGACTGGTCCTTTCGATGCGGGCGCGGAAAATCTGTCGCACCCAGGTTACGGCACATATCGTGAAGCACATTGTAGTTCAACGAGGCGATGCGTGCGTTTGAAAGCGCTTTGAGCCCGTGCGGCCCAACCTTTCAAAAAGGAAAGCTGGGCGTAAGCCAAATCGATGGCAGCCCATGCGCGGCGCTGCGATGATGAGGCCATGGTAAGAGCTGGACCGAAGGAGGAACCATGATGTACGGAGCGGAGCAGGCGCGCGAGCCGCGGTCGTTGGGAAGGCGTATGAGTGATTCTGTGATCGCCGCCGTGTGCACGGGATTGATGGCGGTGCTTTGCATTGGGATGCTGTGGGCCATGTCGCATGTGGGACAATAACGGACGGTTGGGTGCCGGCATGAACGGCGCTCCGCGTATTCGTTTTGCTTGCTAAGGAGTGTCCATGGGTGTCGCCGATCCCTTTTCTGTTGCTCGGGCTGCAGGGCTTGAGCTAACCAGGATGCCCGAGGGCCTCACGCTCACCGATGGCGCGATGGAGCTGCGCGCCGATTTTGCCCGCATGCTCCCGCGACTCAAGCAGGGCCGTCTGCAGCAGGAGCTGCTGGTGAAGGCCGCACGCACGAAAGGTATTGAACATCCGTGGGCAATCGATGCGACGGCAGGTTTTGGCGAGGATTCGCTGCTGTTGGCCGCCGCGGGCTTTGCGGTCGATTTGTATGAGCAGGACCGTGTAATCGCGGCGCTGCTCCAGGATGCCTTGGACCGCGCGGCGGACGATCCGGCGCTTGCGGATGCCGTGGCGCGTATGCGTTTACATGCAGGCGAGGACAGCATCGCCGGGCTTCACCGGACGGCTGAGTCGATCGAGCAAGGCGAGCTTGCCGCGCCCGACGTGGTATATCTAGACCCCATGTTTCCCGAGCGCACCAAGAGCGCGGCGGTCAAAAAGAAGTTTCAGTTGCTGCATCATTTGGAGCAGCCGTGCGCCGACGAGGAGACGTTGGTCGAGGCCGCACTTGCCGTGCATCCGCGTAAAGTCGTTATTAAACGACCGGTGAAGGGCCCGTTGCTTGCCGGTATGAAGCCGAGCTATCAACTAGCGGGTAAGGCCGTTCGCTACGACGTTTTGGTGCCGCCGCGTCCGTCATCTGCCGAGTAGCGCTCAACGCGAGGGCGCAGCGTGATCTATTTCCAAGGATGCGACGTCAGGTGCCAGCCGCCGCAGTACTCGCATTTGTAGCAGGCTAAGCCGCGACGCCCACGATTCTCGCAATCGGCCATGACGGCCTCGGCCTCGGCGCGCGTATCGTAGCGGTTCTTGCGCTCGCACGACTTATAGCGCCAAGCCTCGTCGCGCTCGGCATCCAGGGCGTCGCGGCGCTCATCCTCGCGTGCAAATAGGTCGCTCATATCGCCGCCTGTGGCAGTGCTCAGAAACTCGCTTTTGGCCTTTGACCAGGCGGCTCGCTTTTTGCTTCCCATCTGCTTCGTGCCCCTCTCCAAACGCTGGTATCATTGCTCAATCAAAGTGATACCAATAAACGTGAGGTCGCCGCGTGATCATCAGAAAAACCCTCGATACCGACATTCCCGCCGTCATGGCAATCTATGACGCAGCCCGCGCTTTTATGCGCGAGCATGGCAATGCTACGCAGTGGCCGGTAGGCACGCCCTCGGCCGAGCAGCTCAAAAGCGATATCGCTGCGGGCGGTAGCTATGTATGCGAGGAGGACGGTCGCGTGGTGGCGACGTTCGCCTTTTTGCCGGGCCCGGACAGTTCCTATGATGTGATCGAGGACGGTCAATGGCGCAGCGACGTCCCGTATGCCGTGCTGCACCGCGTGGCATCCGACGGTACCACGCATAGCGTTGCGGCCGCGATGTTTGCCTTTGCCAAGGAACGCGTCGACCATCTGCGCATCGACACGCATCAAGACAACCTGCCCATGCAAGGTGCCATCGCCAAGGCCGGGTTCGAGCGTGCCGGTATCGTATATGTGTCGGACGGTACGCCGCGCGTTGCCTTTGACTGGCTGCGCGAGGCGTAAGGGCAGCACCTTGTATCAACAGTTCATGTGAACGGAAAATGGCCCCTAGCGAGGCCATTTTTGCTTGCAAGTGATGTTCTGGCAGGGAAAAGGGCCAGCGCCCGTCGCGGGCAAATGCTGGCTACGCCTTGGGAAGCTCGCTTCCGCAGTGGCAGCACTTGGTCGCGCCCTCATTTACCTCCTCCAAGCAATAAGGGCAGACGGGCTTGGGGGCGGCCTCTTCGGCGGGGGCGCCGGCAAACTTGTCGCCAATCTCCTGTGCCTTGTTAAACGCCTTGACGATGGCAAAGACAATGGCGGCCACGATTAAAAAGTTGATGCACGCGCCGATGAACGCGCCAAAGTCGATATTGGTGCCCGGTACCACCAGCCCCGAAATCTCGGTAGCACTGCCGCCGGCTATGACGGCGATGAGTGGGTTGATGATGTTATCGGTGAGCGAGGTCACGATGGCAGTGAACGCGCCGCCAATGATGACGCCGACGGCCATGTCCATTACGTTGCCGCGATTGATGAATTCCTTGAATTCGTTGAGCAGTGCCTTCATGGTGGCTCCTCGTTGTTGTGGGGCTCGCATTGCCACCGCCCCAGATGAGCCCGGGCAGACAAAAGGGGAGGTGCCGGCTTTCGCAAGGCGCGAACCTACGAAAATCGCCGCGCGGCAACGCAGGGCGATGAGCTCGGTCGGGGGATAGGGCCCGCTTCGCCCGCCGGCTCGTAAATTGTATCATCCGGTGTGTGACAAAAGCGTACCCTGCGGGGTCGGTGGGCTATCAACGGGGGAGATCATGTCAAAGCAAGCGGTCATAGGAATTCTGGCGCACGTCGATGCCGGCAAGACCACGCTGGCCGAGGCCATGCTGTTTCATGCCGGCCGCATTCGCAAGCGCGGGCGCGTGGACGATGGCGACTCGCATCTTGACACGAACGAGATTGAGCGCGAGCGCGGCATCACGATCTTCTCGTCGCAGGCCGTGCTCGACCACGGCGACACCCATGTTGTGCTCGTGGACGCTCCCGGCCACGTCGATTTTTCTGCCGAGGCTGAGCGTACGCTGCGTGCGCTCGACTACGCGATCCTGGTGGTGGGAGCCAACGACGGCGTGCAGGGTCATACCGAAACCCTGTGGCGACTGCTTGCTCGCTACGACATTCCGACGTTCATCTTTATCAACAAGATCGATCTTGAGAACCCTGGTCGCGATGCGCTGTTGGCGCAACTCGGCCAGCGCCTTTCCGAGGGCTGTCTAGATGCCGAGGGCTTGCTGGCAGGCGGCGCCGTGCAAGAGGATGCCGCGGCGCTGGACGAGGCGGCGCTCGATGAGTTTCTTGAAGCAGGTAAGCTGTCTGCCGCAACGCTTTCGCGCATGGTTGCCGAGCGCAGGTTGTTCCCCTGCTTTGCCGGCTCGGCGCTCAAGGACCAGGGCGTGGCGGAGCTGCTGGACGGCATGTGTGCTTTGATGCGCGAGCGGACGTGGCCCCATGAGTTCGCCGCACGTGTCTATCGCGTGAGTCGTGGAGACCGCGGCGAGCGCCTTGCCTGGGTCAAGGTGACGGGCGGTGCGCTGCGTGCAAAACAGGTGATTGAGGGGCGCTCCGGTGTCGAGGCTTGGGAGCAAAAGATCGACCAGGTGCGCATCTATAACGGCGAGAAATACGAGCTTGCCCAGGAAGTTGCCGCCGGTGGTATCTGCGCTGTGACGGGCCTCGCGCATGTTCGCCCAGGTGATGCCCTGGGTGCAGAGCCTATGGGTGAGCAGCCGATCATCGCGCCGGTTCTCACCTATACGGTGCTGCCGGGCGAGCACGATGTCCATACGGTGTTCCGGGCGTTGACCGAGCTTGCCGACGAGGATCCCATGCTCGGCGTAAGCTGGAACACGCATCTTGAGCAGATTCACTTGCAGCTGATGGGCGCCGTGCAGCTCGAGGTCGTGCAGCGCGTGCTGGCCGATCGCTTTGGCCTTACGGTTGAGTTTGAGCCCGGCGGCATCCTCTATAAAGAGACCATCTCGCAGCCGGTCGAGGGCGTGGGCCACTTTGAACCGCTGCGTCACTATGCCGAGGTGCACCTGCGCTTAGAGCCGCTGCCGGCGGGCTCGGGCGTGCAGTTTGGCACCGTGACCTCGACTGACGAGCTCGACCTGAACTGGCAGCGTTTGGCGCTCACCAATGCCATGGAGCGCGATCACCTGGGTGTGCTGACCGGCTCGCCCATCACCGATGTGCGCATTACACTCACGGGCGGCCGCGCGCATGCCAAGCACACCGAGGGCGGCGACTTTCGCCAAGCGACATATCGCGCGATTCGCCAGGGACTCATGCAGGCACGCGAGGCGGGTGCGGCGGTGCTGCTGGAGCCGTGGTATCGCTTTGAGCTCGAGGTTCCGGGGGAGTGCGTGGGTCGTGCGCTCTCGGATGCCACGCGTATGGGTGCCGAGTACGAGCCGCCGACGATGCTGGACGATCGCGCCAAGCTCGTAGGCCGCGTGCCGGCATCCGAGGTGCAGGACTATGCGCTGGAGGTGGCTGCCTACACGAGTGGCCGCGGGCATCTGTACCTGGAGTTCGCGGGCTATGCGCCCTGCCATGATGCCGAGCGCGTGATCGAGACGGCCGCCTATGAGCCCGAAGCCGATCTGCCCAACACGCCCGACTCGGTCTTCTGCTCTCACGGCGCCGGTTACACCGTCAAGTGGCACGACGTCCCTGCCGCGGCGCACGTCCGCATCGATTCCGCGACCTTTCGTCCCTGGCGCGCGGCAGATGCCGAATTCTTCGGCCGCGTGTGACAAAGGGACAGTCCCCTTTGTCACATTCAGTTGGTATAACTCAGTATAAGTTGGTATAACTGTAGAGAGCGTTTGCCAATCTGAGGAGGCCGACATGAATCCAAATCCCTTTAAGCCAACGGCTGGCAAGCGGCCTCCGGTGTTGATCGGCCGCGAGTCGGTCATTGAGGATTTTGAAGAAGGCCTCGACAACGGCGCGGGAGCGCCGGGCAGGCTCATGCTCATCACGGGAAACCGCGGCTGTGGCAAAACGGTTCTGCTGCGCGAGCTGCAGCGCCTAGCCAGCGAGCGCGGATGGGCGGTTGTCTCCGATTCCGCTTCGCTTGGCCTATGCGACCGCCTGGCCGATGCGCTTCGTTCGAACAAGCCCGTCGTGACATCTATGGAATTCGGCCCATCATTCGGGCGCATGTCGGTCGAGGCGGCGCGGGCGAAAGGCGAGACGTTACGCGGGTTGGTCAACGAGCGTCTCAAGAAGCTCGGGCAGGGAAAGGGCATTCTGTTTGCCATCGACGAGGCCCAGTCGGCGTCTATCGAGGAGTTGGCCGCCCTGGCTGTTCTCTACCAGCAGGTGCTGGGAGACCAGGATGCCACGGGCCTGCCCGATAGCGAACAGCGCGGCCTTGCTTTGGCGTTCGCCGGCTTGCCCAGCATGGTGGACGATCTGCTCGAAGAACCGAGCGTGACGTTTTTACGCCGTGCCCAGCAGCGCACACTGGGGGCGATTTCTTTGCCCAAGGTGCGCGATTCATATGTCCAGGCGGTTCAGGATGCCGGCCTTAACGTTGATGCGGAGACGGCGGACCTTGCAGCGCGCAAGAGTATGGGCCATCCCTATATGGTTCAGCTCGTGGGCTATTACATGTGGCGGTCGGCTGCCCGGCGTGGTTCGCAGGCCATCGAAGGGCGCGATGTCGGGGCTGGCCACACGGATGCCATCTCCGAGTTCTACGAAGCGGTCGACGCACCGCTGTATTACGGGCTGCGCAGCCCGCAGCGTCTGTTTATCGAGGCGATGGCGGTTGACGAGGGTAAGCCGACGCGCATGGCAGACATCATTGAGCGCTGCGACCGCACCCAGAGCTGGGCGAGCAAGTATCGCACAAGCCTGATTCGCGAGCGCGTCATCGAGGCTGCCGGATACGGCCTCGTCCGCTTTGTCGTGCCCATGCTGGGCGAGTACATTCGCGATCGCGTTCTATGGCACGAGTGATGTGGCAAAGGGACAGTCCCTTTGTCACATCGATAGATGAGAGGTCAAAACATGGTGATCCATACTGAGCGTTTGACGCTTCGTCCGTGGCGCGAGACGGATGCGGCGAGCCTGTTTACGTACGCAAGCGACCCGGACGTGGGCCCAGCCGCTGGCTGGCCGCCCCATCGAAGCATCGAGGAAAGCAAAGAAATCATTCGAACGGTCTTTTCCGCGCCCCACACCTTTGCCGTTTGCCTGGCTGCGACAGACGAGCCCGTGGGTAGCATTGGACTGATGCCGTCTCGCTGCGAGTCGAATTGCCAAGGCACCGGTCTCGAACTCGAGGTGGGGTACTGGATCGCCAAGCCGTTCTGGGGTCGAGGCTTTGCTCCCGAAGCGGTGCGAGCCATGCAGCGCTATGCGTTCGAAACGCTTGGCTGCAAGGCGCTTTGGTGCGGATACTATGAGGGCAATAACAAGTCGCTACGCGTTCAACAAAAGTGTGGGTTCGCACCTCATCACGTTGAGCACGATGTGCCCTGCGAGCTCATGGACGATGTGCGCACTGAGTACTTTACATATTTGACCTGCGGCGACTGGCACGGACAGGCAGAAGGGGAGCGATGACGGTGTCGCAACAACCAAGCGCTATCGAGGTGCGTGGCGCACGCGTTCACAACCTCAAAGACATCGATATCGATATTCCGCTGGGAAAGCTCGTGGGTATTGCCGGCGTGTCGGGTTCGGGTAAGAGTTCGCTGGCGTTGGGCGTCCTTTATGCCGAGGGCTCGCGCCGTTACCTGGAGGCGCTCAGCACCTATACTCGCCGTCGTTTAACGCAGGCCGAGCATGCGCAGGTGGACGAGGTGCTGCACGTGCCGGCGGCGCTCGCACTACACCAGCGTCCGAGTGTACCAGGCGTACGCTCGACCTTTGGAACCATGACCGAGCTCAACAACAGCCTTCGCCTGCTCTTTAGCCGTTGCGCCCATCATGTGTGTCCGCACTGCGGGGCGCGCGTGGAGCCGAGCCTCAATGTTGCCGCGGGCCTGGCGTTCACGTGCCCGACCTGCGGTCGCAAGTTCTATGCGCCGAGCGCCGAGGACCTTGCCTTTAACAGTGGCGGCGCGTGTCCCACTTGTGGCGGCACCGGCGTTATGCGCGAGGTGGACGAGGCGAGTCTGGTGCCCGACGAGTCAAAGACCATCAACGAGGGCGCGGTGCTTCCCTGGGGCACGCTCATGTGGGACCTGATGAAGCAGGTGGCCGGCGAGATGGGCGTGCGTACCGGCGTGCCGTTTAACCAGCTCACGGCACATGAGCGCGATATCGTGTTTCATGGCCCTGCCGTCAAGAAGCATATCCTCTACGTGCCCAAAAACGGCGAGGGCGCCACACCGCTCGACTTTACCTACTACAACGCCGTCTATACCGTCGAGAATGCGCTCGCCAAGGTCAAGGACGATAAGGGGCTCAAACGCGTTGCGCGCTTTTTGCGCGAGGGGCCATGCCGCGACTGTGGTGGCACGCGGCTTTCCGAGGCGGCGCGTCAGCCGCAGGTGCGCGGTATCAATTTGGCGCAGGCTGCAGCTATGACGCTGGGCGAGGCGATCGAATGGGTGCGTGGCGTGCCCGCGTCGTTGCCGGGCGAGATGCAGCCCATGGCAGCGGACATCTGTGATTCGTTCTTGAGCACGGCTCGCCGTCTGGTCGACTTGGGCCTCGATTACCTTTCGCTCGATCGCGCCGGCGCCACACTCTCTACGGGCGAGCGTCAGCGCGTGCAGCTTGCCCGCGTGGTGCGAAATCGCTCGACGGGCGTGCTCTACGTGTTGGACGAGCCTTCGATCGGTTTGCATCCGGCAAATGTCGACGGCCTGGTGGGCGTGATGCGCGACCTGGTTGCCGACGGCAACACCGTGGTGGTTGTCGACCACGATACGCGCGTGCTGGTAGAAGCCGACTATCTGGTCGAGATGGGGCCTGTTGCTGGAGCAGACGGCGGCAACGTGATTGCCGCCGGCACGGTGGATGAGGTCGAGCAATCGCAGAGCAGCCGTATCGCGCCGTTCTTGCGTGCGGACCCCAAGCGTTTGCGTCCGCAGGTGACCGACGACGAGATGTTCGACCAGGGCCATATTCGCATGGCAACCGATGCCATCCATACCGTTAAACCGCTCGAGGTGGATATTCCGCGCGGTCGCCTTGTCGCGGTGACGGGCGTTTCGGGTTCGGGCAAGACGACGCTGGTACTCGAGACGCTCATCCCTGCACTTAAGGCACAAGCGGCCGGTGAGCGCTTGCCGCGCCATGTGTGCTGGATCGATGCCGAGGGAATCGCCCGTGTCAACCTTATCGACGCCACGCCCATTGGTGCCAACGTGCGCTCGACGGTGGCGACCTATGCTGATATCCACGATGAGCTGCGCCGCGCCTTCGCCCGTACACCCGAGGCCAAGGCTGCCGGCTACAAAGCGGGCGCCTTTAGCTACAACACCGGTGCCCTGCGCTGCCCCACGTGTGATGGCACGGGTTCCATTTCGCTCGATGTGCAGTTTTTGCCCGATGTCGAGATCGTCTGCCCAGCATGCCGCGGCTCGCGCTACGCCGAGGCTGCCTCGCATATTCATCGCGAGGGCAAGGACGGCAGCCTGCTTACATTGCCGCAGCTTATGGATATGAGCGTGGACGAGGCGCTCGACGCCACCGTGGGGCTCAAGAAGGTCCAGGCCCGGTTGCAGACGCTTCACGACCTTGGCCTGGGATACCTTACGCTCGGCGAACCGACACCGGCGCTTTCGGGCGGCGAGGCCCAACGCCTTAAGCTTGCAAGCGAGATGGGCCGTGTGCAGGATGATGCCGTATTCGTGTTCGATGAGCCTACGATCGGTCTGCATTCGCTCGATGTTCAGGTGCTGCTGAGCGTGTTCGATGGCCTTGTTGCCAAGGGCGCCACGGTCATCGTGATCGAGCACGACCTCGATCTCGTCCGTAACGCCGACTACGTGATCGACATGGGCCCAGGCGGCGGCGACGCTGGCGGACAAATCGTTTGCGCAGGAACGCCGGTTGACATCGCGGCTTGCTCCAAGAGCATTACCGGCTGCTATCTATAGATAATGTGACAAAGGGACTGTCCCTTTGTCACATCCTGGCTATTTCACGCACTGAGCAGCAAGATAGTCACGGAAGAACGGCAGTTCAAAGGCGACGACTCCTCGACCGCGCTCTCCGATGATGCCGGCGTCTATCATGCGGCGGCGGTAGCGGGAGACCTGTTGCGGCGAACGCTTGAGGCGCTCGACGAGGTCGGCAGTGGTGGATTCTTCCTCATCGTCGAGCATGGCGATGAGGAATCGCTTATCTTCTGCGGTGAGCTCCCGATAGGTTGCCGCGAGAATCTGGTCGTCCATTTCGTCGCGCGCGATCTGTATCCCCTGGGCAAAGTCGCGTGACGAGATTTCCTTTGAGTCGCTCGTGAGGTCCCAGGCGCGGTAGCCGACAAGCTGTAGCAGGAAAGGGAAGCCAGCAATCGAGCGGACGGCATTATCGATTCCCTCGGCATCTGCCAGGCGATCGTTTTCTTGAATCGTGCGGATTAGGGCCTCGCGCACGTCATAGTCGGCAATACGGCCAAGATGGTATTGCTGCGCGCGTCGTAGGAACGAGACCGTTTTGTGGTTCAGCAGGGTCGAGACGTTGTTGGGAAGTCCTGCCATGAGCAGGGCGACGCGCTTCCCGTCGGTCACAAAGTGCTGATACGTCGCCGCGAGCTGAATCATCTCGTCGAGCGTAGGATCCGCCTCGTCAACCGTGATGAGCAGTCCGGTGCCGGCATCGTTGAGCTGGTCGATGATATCGCTCATGCGGTATCTCCACGTCGAGGCCTCATGGGCGCGGTTCACCTCGATGCTGCCGAGGGGAGCGATGCCGATGCCCGTGATTTCGAGGCTGCTGGACGAGTCGATGAGGTGTGCTGCCGCCCTTTTCGCCCCGAGTTCAATTTCCTCAAGTAGCCCGGGAAGTGCCGTTGTCTTTACGGCAATCCAGCCGTGGGATTCGGCTTGTGTCGCAAGCGATGACATAAGGGCGGTCTTGCCAGTTCCGCGTGCTCCCGAGAAGATGGAGGTCAGCTCTGGGCGCCTACGCTGGCTGCAGAAGGCCCGGTCCAGATCGCGAATAATCTGCTGTCTTCCGGCAAGATGCGCGGGAACCTCGCCAAAGCTAGGGGTAAACGGGTTTTCGAGATATTCCACAAGGTCCTCCTTCCGCACCGCCGATTAACTTCATTTTATTCTAGTTAATTTCAGTTAAAAGTGATTAATTCTATTTAACTAAACGGCGGTCGCATGTGACAAAGGGACTGTCCCTTTGTCACATCCCGGCAAAGCCTGTTTGGCGGAGGGCCTCGTAGAGGACGATGGCGGCGCTGTTGGAGAGGTTGAGTGCGCTGATGCGGTAGTCGTTGGGATTGACGAAGTTGCCGCAGATGTCCTGCTGCAGGATGGCCTCGTGGCTGTCCTCGGTATGCCCGAGCGACTCCTCGTGGGCTTCCCAGGCGTCGGCGTTTTCGAGTGAGTCGCAATCGCGCAGCATGGGGATGCGCTCGCAGCGCTCAGGCGCCGCAGCGAGTAGCTCCTCGGGAATGCCCGAGCTCTCGCTGCCAAAGACCAAAAAGTCACCGTCGCGATAGGTGCTCTGCGCATAGGTGCGGCGCGCCTTTTTGGTCAGCAGATGCAGACGCTCATCGGCGGGGGAGAGACCATTGCGGGCAAGGAAGTCCTCCCAGCCGGCATACGTCGTCACGTCCAAGTTTTGCCAGTAGCCTAGGCCGGCACGACGCACCGTCTTGTCGTCGAGCGAAAAGCCCAGCGGCTCCACCAGGTGCAGGCGGGTGCCGGTGACCACGCAGGTGCGGCCGATGTTGCCCGTATTGGCGGGAATCTCGGGCGCGTACAGCACGATATTGAACATGAATCTCCTTGGCTCAGAACGAAAAACCACCACGAAGGGGACAGGCACCTTCGTGGTGGTTTGGCGGTTACGTAGCGGGCGGAAGGGTCCGCCTCGATAAAACCTAGGCGCGGTGCCAGTCGGTCAGGCAGGCATCGAGGGCGGCGATGAGCGCGTCCTTGTCCATGTGACGGCCGATGATGCACAGGCTCGTCATGCGGTCGCCCGTCTCGTCGTCCCAAATCTGCATGATCTCGGGGTTCTCGTCGATGATCTTCTGCTTCTCGCCCTCGGGCGCAGAATCGACAAACAGACCGTTCTCCATCAGGCGCATCTGGTGGCCGGCCTGCTCGAACATGTAGCACATGTCCGGATCGCCGGTCTGCCACAGCGGACCCTTGACGCGGATGACCTCGTCAGGCCACTCCTGCTCAACAAAGTCGGTGAACTTCTGCAGGTCAAACGGCTTTCGACGCGAGTACACAAAGGTCTCGATGTCGTACTCCAGCACCTCGGGGTCGTCGTGTTCCTCGGGATGCTCCATGGCCTCGATCCAAGCGGCGGAGTTGTAGGCGCGCATAAAGTCGAAGCGGTCGGTGTCGAGCAGCTCCTCCATGGGGACCTCGCCGTTTTGAGCCTCGACGATCACGGCATCCTTCTGCAGGCTGCGCACGATGGCCTTGAGCTCGGCGATCTGCTCGGGCGTGACGGTATCGGTCTTGTTGAGGATCAGCGTGGAGCAGAACTCGATCTGCTGGATCAGCAGGCTCTCGATGTCGTCCTCGTCGATATCCTCGGCCAGCAGGTCGCGGCCGCCGTTGAACTCGTCGTACATGCGGGCGCAGTCGACCACGGCAACGATGTTGTCGAGCGCGAGCTTGGGCTCGCCGCCCACCTTGGCCTCGTCGCAGAAGCTCGAGATGGTGTAGGCGATGGGGATGGGCTCGCAAATGCCCGAGGCCTCGATGATGATGTAGTCGAAGTTACCCGAATCGGCGATATCCTGCAGCTGGTTGGAGAGGTCGTCCGAAAGCGTGCAGCAGATGCAGCCGTTGGTGAGCGGGATGAGGTCGTCGGTCTCGGAAAGGCCGCCGTCGGCGATGAGGCTGGCGTCGACGTTGATCTCGCCGATATCGTTGACGATCACGGCGGCGCGGATGCCGCCATCGTTAGCGAGGATGTGGTTGAGCAGTGTGGTCTTGCCGGCACCGAGGTATCCGGTAAGCATGATGATCTTCACGGGTTTGTTGGGCATGTGCCCTCCTTTGTTAGACATGGCTTACAGTTGAATCTTATGCCAAACGCCTGCTCTTATACCCACGCGCCGGCAAATAACACAGGCTACTCCCAGGCTCCCCATACATCGGGGCAATACCCGACGGTGGCCTTTTTGCCGTTGCGCACGATGGGCTCGGCTAGCACCTGCTGATTCTCGAGCAGCTTGTCGAAGCGCTGGCTAGGGGTGAGGTGCTGGATGAGCGCGAGCGTTTCCTCGTCTTTGGCCTTGGGGTTGAGCAGTTTGTCGATGCCGCCGACCGCCTGCATGACGCTCGTAAGCTCGCCCTTGCTCATCTCCTTTTCCTTAAGGTCGATAAATTGCACCTTAATGCGGCGCTCTTTGAAGAAGCGCTGGGCCTTCTTGGTATCGAACGATTTCTTTGTACCGAAGATTTGGATCATTATGTTCCGCCGTTCTAACGAACGGCGGTCACCTCGACGCTGCAAAGCCATCTGATGGACAATCTGCCTTTCAATCGTCGGGCGCGGGCAAAAGCCCAGCACCCTCCTCTTTCAAGGCACCTTGCCTCATCAGCTGGCTTTTCGCTGACTTTGACAGGACATCGAGGCGACCACCGCTGGACTTATCGAATGAAGTTGGTGCGCTCGCGATCGGCCGTAGGCGCTTCGATACCGGCGGCCTTGCCTGCCTCGATGCAGCGCAGGAGCCAGGCCGTGTTCTTGCCGATGTTGCGCATGGTAGCCAGACCCTCGGCGTCCTGGGTGGCCTCGCCCGGCGCAGCGCCAAAGACGTTGTTCCAGTACGTGGAGGCGACCACGGGCATCTGGTTGATGGTGAAGTACTTGTTGAGTACATCGAACGTGGTCGACGTGCCGCCGCGACGGGCGACGGCGACCGCGGCACCCGGCTTGTGCGCAAAGGCCTTGCTGCCAGCATAGAATGCGCGGTCGAGAGCCGAGAGGATGCGTCCGCTGGGATGCGCATAGTAGACGGGGGAGCCAAAGACAAAGCCATCTGCCTGCTCGGCGGCAGCGATCAGCTCGTTCACCACGTCGTCGTCAAAGGTGCAGCGGCAATCGAGCTTGCCGCACTGACCACAGCCAATGCAGTCGCGAATGGGCTTAGCACCCAGCTGGAACACCTCGGTATCGATACCTTCGGCGTGTAATTGCTCGGCGACCTCGGCGAGTGCCGTTGCGGTGTTGCCGTTTGCCTTGGGGCTACCGTTGACTAGAAGAACCTTCATCACAAACTCCCTCTGCTGTCGGTGACTTCTGCAGAGGATTATCGCACGATGGGGGAGGCGGTGCGGGCGCGGTGCTAATCCAGTTTGGTACCTGGCACCTGCACGGCTTTCCCGAGCAACGCTTTGAGCTCGTTCAAAATGGAAACGGGCTGTCGGTCGACGCTGTCCAGATGGAGCGTCGCCACACGAATGGGCGGCTGATATTCAAGCGAGCCGATGAGCACGGGAGAACCCAAGAACCGTTCGATTTCGTCTGCGATCGCGTCGGTCTTTTCGGGATCGAATTCGTCGAAAAGCGCCACGAACATCGGTCCCGTCGAACGGAACAGACGACCCTTGCCGCGCGAACAATCCATGAGGCAGGCGGCGCTCTCCGCCAAAACGCGGTCGCCTGCATCAAAGCCAAAGCGGGCATTGACCTGAGCGATATCGTCGATTTTAATGGCGACCAAGCCCGCCTTGCGCGCGACGCGACGCATTTCGCCAATGGCGTTGACCAGGGCGTGGATGTCGCCCAGGCCGGTCACGGAATCAGTCGTATCTGCCAAGCTGCGGTTGATAATCATGCCCACGTACATGTTGGGCTCGGTATCGGTGCCGTCCAAGCGGTAGCCCGTGCAGTCGCAAAGCACGTATGCTTCGGTGGCATCCATCACACGATACTGCATGTAGTGGAAGTGCCACGTACCGTTTATCACCATATCGAGCTCGGCGCGTACGTTGTCGCGGTCCTCGGGGTGAACGCGGGCAAGCCACAAGTCGAGTGAGTTAAAAGGATGCTGGGAGGGCAGGTCAAAATCGCGTACGGCATTAACCGACCATTGCGATTCGCCCGTATCGAGATTGAGGATAAACGGATAGCGCGTCTCGGAGCTCATAGAGATCGCTTGGAATACGCGGTCGTTGCACGGAAGCTGCTCGGCAATTGGGTGTGGCGGCGCGTCATTGTCTTTCGGTTGCTGCACACGATGCATAAGCTTATAGCGATACATCTTGCGATCGGCATCCATCGTCATCTGGCGACGCGTGTCGCCGGCAAGTGGATTGACGCGCGAGCAGCCAAAGCTAAAGCTAGCGATCATGGGCGCCTTGCCGTCTGATGTTGCCTCGACAAGATCGGTGCGTGTCCGCTCCAAGCGCTGCTCGAGCTCGGCTTCGCCTGTCGTGGGGGACACGAGTACAAATTCATCTCCACCGATACGGAACAGCATTTCATCGTGCTCCATTGCCTCGGTGAGCGCGCGGCAGATGCCCAGAATGTAGCGGTTGCCTTCGGCGTGGCCAAACTTATCGTTGCAGTGCTTAAGGTGGTCGATGTCAATATAGGCGCAGGTGAAGGGGTTGCCTTTGCGCCAGAGCTGCTCGACGTGACGGTCGAGTCCGCCGCGGTTGCCCAAGTTGGTGAGCGGATCGATATAGGCGTTGCGCTCAAGCAGCTGGCGCTCTTGTTGCAGGATGGCATGCGTCTTTTGCAGTTGCTCACCAACGGCGCGTAGCTCAGCAGGCAGCGCGGAAACATCGAGTTCGGCGGTCGAGACACCATTCGCAAGTCGCTGAAGATAGGCAATAATCGATTGCTCGCCCAAGCGGTATGACTCGTTCATGATGGATAACCTCCTTGGGCGGAACAACGGTTTGTATCATATCCCCAATTCGGTTTGAATTGGGGATATAAGTTAGCTAATGGAGACAAATACCCCCTTCGGCGGTGGCGTTTTGCGCGCGAGCGTATCAGTTGTTATTGCCACCATCGAGCAATGCCTCAAAATCATTCGCCGGCATGGGGCGGTAGTAGAGGAAGCCCTGAGCGTAGCGGGCGCCCATCTGTCGTAGCATGTTCGCCTGCTCATTTGTCTCGACGCCTTCGACCACGACGGGCAGATGGAGCGACTGCGCCATATCGAGCATTGATGTAATGATTTGCGCGCTGCGGCCTTGATCTCCGTCGGCGGGAACAAACGTGCGGTCAAGCTTGATAACGTCGACGTTGACGTTCTTGAGCATCGCGAGCGTGGACTGGCCGGTGCCAAAGTCGTCCATATAGGTTGAGAAGCCGCGGGTGTGCAGGTCAGCTGTCAGTTTATCCACGGCCTCGGATTCTCCCGTATAGGCTGTCTCGGTGATCTCGATGCGCATGAGTTCGGGCGGTAGGTTGTATTGGGCGGCAAGTGCTCCCATATGTTCGGCAACGTCGCAGGCAAGGATATCCACGCGCGACACATTGAGCGAGACCGGAACCACGCGAAGCCCCCGGTCGATGCGCCCGCGCAGCCACGAGGCGACGCCCTGCCAAATGTACTTGTCGAGCGTCACCACAAAGCCGCTTTCCTCGAGTGCGGGGATAAACGTTACAGGCGAAATGAGGGAACCGTCCTTGCCAATCCAGCGCGTGAGCGCCTCGGCGCCAACGATCTCGCCAGTTTCCATGTCGACCTGGGGCTGCAGGTAGTAGGTAATGCGGCCGTTTGAGAACGCATACTGGAATTCGGTCAGCGTGCGGTGGAACGCGGTTTCGCGCTCGTACTCCTCGGGGCGGAAAATGGCGACGCGCTCCTTAAAGTCGTTTTTTGCGCGCCGATTGGTAAACATGGCCTTGGCCTGCGCGTCGATGGTGATTTCCTCGTTGGGGTCGATGGGGCAAACGCCCATGGACGGCCAGAAGCCGACGCCGTCATCATGCTTGGCCACGGCGGCGCGAACGCGGTTATAGATTTGATGGACGGTGTCGTGCTCAAAGGGGATGAGAATGCAAAAGTCGTCTTGGCCCCAGTATCCTGCGACGCCCATCTCGGCATTCTCGATGTCTTTGAGGACCGTGCCCACATCGGCGAGCACGCGGTCGCCCTCGGCCTGTCCGTGCCATTCGTTAAACAGTCGCATATGACCCATGTCGACGGTGGCGATACACCAAGCGCCGTCGCGCCCTGTCCTCAGAAATGCGTTGGCACGCCGCATAAACTCGCTGGGTCGATAGAGGCCCGTGAGCGTATCGATGCGTTCGGCGACGGCGCTTTTACGCTCAATCTCGGGTATGGGGAGGCTGTCGTTGGGGGCAAGCCCGCCGGCGGCGCGAAGACGACGGTCGAGTTCGCCTAAAACAGCGGTCGCTTGATTGATTAAGCGCTCGTAAAAGGCCGGGACGACAAGACAGACGGGGGTAATGGTGTCGTTCGCGATTCGAACAGGAGCGAAAACGGCCTCTTTAAGATGATGGGTCAGTTGCTCGAATGCCTCGTGGTCCAGATCGTTGCTGAGCACGACGAACTGGGCGTTTCGCGAGCGGAAGACGCGACTTCTGCCGCGGGTGATCGATAACATGCGGCCTGCGTATTCGGCGAGCATGTTGTCGACAGCCTCGGCCCCGTAGAGCTCGTTGAACTTTGCCGTGCCACAAACGCGGACCGCTATAAGCCCCGTCTCGCAACGGTCGCGACGGCAGGCATCGATAGCGTTGATCAGCATACGCTGCGTTCCGAGGCCCGTAGCGGCGTCGACGGTCTCGGCGAGTGAGTGGTTAACAAGTTCGCCGACATAGAGCGAGGGGGTATTTCCGTCGCCGTCGATACGAAACCCGCGAGCGCGGCAGAGGACGTAGTCGCCCGCGGCATTGCGCATGCGGTACTGCATGACACGGCGGTGTTTGGAGCCATTATAGATTTGGTCGATGTCGTTGATGTAGGCCTCAAGGTCATCGGGGTGGACGCGCGTTTTCCAGTAATCGTGGCAGTTGTCTACATGCTCAGAAGGAAGACCGAGATCGCGCGAGGCGCCTTGTGACCAAAGGGTGCGATGTTTGTCCAAGTTCTCGATAAAGCAATAACGGCCTTCGTTGAGCATCGAAAAGGCATCGAAAACGCGATCGCTTATTTCGAAGTCGTCGGTGTGGACTTGCGCGATATTGCGTCGATCAAGATGCATGGCATGGCGTAGCTTGTAGTCGTACATGCGATGGTCGGCATCGAGTGTCATGCGATTGGAGACTTCACCCAGGGCGGGGTCGGCGTGCGACACTCCGTAGCTAAACGAGTGAGGCATCTCGGAATCGTTGTTTTTGAGCAGGACCGTTCGGCAGTGTTCCAGGCGCTCGGCGAGGTCGTCCTCGGTCGCAATCGTAGACAGGATGGCAAACTCGTCGCCGCCTATGCGAAACGCCGCCTCGTCCACCTTCATATACAGCTTGAGATAGAGGCTTACCTGCAAGATATAGCGGTTGCCCTCGTCATGCCCGAAGACGTCGTTGCAGTGCTTAAGGTTATCGATGTCGATAAACGCCATGGTCACGGACAGTTCCTGCTCCCAGATTTCCTCTAGGGAACGGGCAAAGCCGCCGCGGTTGCCAAGTCCGGTGAGCTGGTCGGTAAAGGCCGTCCTAATCAGATCGTCCTGACGCTCGAGAAGGTCACGGACGGTCTTTTCGAGCGTTTCGGTGTAATTGCTGACGGTGTCCATGTTGTAAGCGGCTTTCTGAGGTCGGGGCGGATGGCGTCGGGCGAGCTCGTAGTGTACACGCGTCGTTGCTCGGCGCCTTGCGTGTATCCAGGCCCCCGCCTTGCTGCGTTGTTGAGTTACTTTGCCGGCTAATGTTCACTGTTGATAACAGCTGAGTAGCGCAAACAACAATACACAATTATATATGGATGTCCATGCTGTGGGCGGCTACTATTCGCCAAGCGGTAGCGCGACGATGCGATGTTCGATGAAAATGCGACTGAGTCGATATATGTTGACGGGTATACTTGTCCCGTTTTAAAACGCAGGAACGGAGATGGTCACATGGCACAGCCGGATACGACGCGCACGGTGGGGCTTGCGCTCGAGGGAGGCGGCTACCGCGGCATGTATACGGCGGGCGTGCTCGATGTTTGGATGGAGCATGGCCTGACCTGCGATCATATGGTGGGCGTCTCGGCGGGGGCGGCGTTTGGCTACAACTTTAAATCGCGCCAGATCGGTCGCGCCATCCGTTACAACAAGGCCTATTGCGCCGACAAGCGCTATGCGAGCGTGACGAGCTGGCTGCGTACCGGTGATATGTTCAATGCCGATTTTGCCTATCACGAGGTGCCGCTCGAGCGCGATCCCATCGACCTGGAGGCGTACCGCGCCTGCCCCATGCGGTTTACGTGTGTATGCACCGATATCGAGACGGGCGAGGCGGTCTACCACGATATGCCCTATGGCGACGAGCGCGATATCGAGTGGATTCGGGCCTCGTCGGCGATTCCCGTGGCAACGCGCCCCGTGGCTATTGAGGGACGCAAATATCTGGATGGTGGCGTTGCCGATTCCATTCCCAGCGCCTGGCTGTTTGCGCAGGGCTATGACCGTAACGTGGTGGTGCTCACGCAGCCGGCGGGCTTTGTGAAGCAGCCCAATAGCGTGATGCCCATGCTGCGGCGCGTGTTCCGTCATTACCCGGAGTTTGTTGCAGCGCTGGAGCATCGGCACGAGGTGTACAACGCCACGCTCGATGACTTGGCGCGTCGCGAGGCGGCCGGCGAGATCTTTGTGGTGCGGCCGAGCGAATCGGTAAAGGTGCCGTCACTCTGCCGCGAGCCCGATGAGCTTGAGCGCATCTATCAGGTCGGTCGCCACGATGCAGAGGCGACGCTGCCGGCGCTGGAGGCATACCTGGCAGGGTAGGGGCGTCTGCCGTGGGCTCAGCGGAAAGCACGTCCCGGAATTTGCGTCCAGAACGGGATGCGGTTTCCCGTTGAGCCTCTATATGGAAAGCGCATCCCAGTTTGGACGTCCATTCTGGGATGCGCTTTCCGCTCTTGAAGATATGGGACTGCGGAGCAACTGCTCAGCTTGCGTTTATGCCTGCTGCCAGGTGTCGACGAGCTCCTTGGCCGCAGCGTGGGGGTCGTCGGCGCTGCAGACGGCGCTCACTACAAAGAAGCCGTCGACGCCGGTGGCCTTGAGCTGCGGCAGGTCGGCCGTCTTGACGCCGCCGCCCACCACGATGGGCACGGGGCTTGCCGCATGGAGCGCGGCCAAGTCCTCAAAGCTTTTGGTGATGATGGAGCCGTCGGCAGCGCGTCCGCAATCGCGCTTGGTCTCGGTCTCGTGGAGCGGGCCGATGCCCAGGTAGTCGACCAGGCTCATGTCGGCGGTCTTGACGTACTCGAGCATCTCCTCGCAACGGGCGGAAAGGCCCACGATGGCATCGGGGCCCAGCAGCTTGCGACAGACCTCGACGGGAATATCGCTCTGACCCACGTGCACGCCGTCGACAGCAATGCCCTGTTCGCGCGCGGCGAGCACACAGTCCAGGCGGTCGTCGATGAGCAGGGCGACCTGACCGGTCTTGCCGGCTTGGGCGATAGCCTGTGCGGCGTCGCTCGTCAGCGCGATAATCTCGCGCGCACTTGCCACCTTAGAGCGCACCTGGATGCAGGTAAAACCGGCGTCAAGTGCTTGTGCCACCACGTCGCCCACGGGACGGCCCAGCGTGTTTTCGGGGCCGAGCACCAGATAGGCCGAGATATCAAGGTTGTCGCGAATACTCATCGTGCTTCCTCCTGCTTTTTGATCTGCGCTTCCATGCGCTCGAGTTTGCCGTTCATGGTGTCAGTAAACCCGGGGCGAATATCTGCCTTGAGCACAACTTCGGTGCGGATGCCCTTGTTTGCCAGGACAAAGGTGGCGTCGCGCACGACTTGCATGACCTCGTCCCAATCGCCTTCGATCTCGGTGAACATCGAGCTGGTGCGGTTGGGAAGGCCGCTCTCGCGAATGACGCGCACGACCTCGGCGACCTCGGCGGACAGTTCGTCGCCGGTGCCGCACGGGGCGATGGCCACGGCGACGAGCGTGTTCATGCCGGCGTTGGTTGCGGGTTCGGACATGGCTTATGCCTCCTCGAGCTCGAGTCGGTTGTCGGCGATGTCTTGGGCGGTTGCGCGGTAGAGCTCGTCGATAAAGGCGACCTTAAAGCTTGCCGGGGCATCGGCGACAGCGGCGGCACGCGTGCCGGCGACGTTGTAGACGGCGGTGCCGCAGATGGCTGCCGTAAACGGGTCGGCGGCACAGGCGTACACGGCCAGCACGCCGCCCTGCGAGCAGCCGCAGCCGGTGATCTTGGACATGAGCGGGCTGCCGCCGTGGGATTTGGCCACCGTCGTGCCGTCGGTGATCAGGTCGACTTCGCCCGAGACCACTACGGCGCCGCCGGTGTAGCGGGCGAGCGCCACGGCGGCGCCACGGGCGGCATCGACCGTGTCGGTGGTATCGACACCGCGCACGCGGCTCAGATCGGCCGCCTCGCCCTCAAGACCCCACAGGCCGGCGAGCGCGATAATCTCGGAGGCGTTGCCGCGCACGATGGCGGGCTTGTACTGCTTGAGCTCGTTTACCAGCTGGGTGCGCAGGCTGCCGATGCCCAGGCCCACCGGGTCGAGCACCCAGGGCTTGCCGGCGTCGTGTGCCGCCTTGGCCGCGCGGGGAATCGTCTGCTCGTAGATGGGGAAGAGCGTGCCCATGTTGAGATAGATGGCGCCGCCGCCGGCAACGAGCGCCTCGCCCTCGTCGGGCAGATAGACCATGGCGGCCGAACCGCCCACGGCGAGCTGCGCGTTGGCGACAAAGTCGATCGTCACCGTGTTGGTGATGGAGCCGGCCATCGGATTGGTGGCGCGAATCTCCTCCACGGCCTTGACCATATGTTGCTTAAGCTGTTCCGAATCAATCACTGCACATGCCTCCTTGGCATAGAAAAGGGGCGCTGTGCATAGACAGCGCCCCGGTAAAGGCGGCATGCTCCCTACGCCAGCATTAACTGACAGGTTCAAAGGATTGGGCCCCATGCCCTCTCAGCCTTGTGGTCTGCACCGCCGGCACTCCCGCATCGAATCTGTTGTTCCCTATACTAGCGCACCTGCCAAAAAGGGACAGGTTTATTTTGGTAGGTGGCAACTGGGGCGTTGCATTTTCCCAGATAAAACCTGCCAAAATAAACCTGTCCCTTATTGGCTGGTCGTTACAATGGATACGGTGAAAATGACTGGGGGGCTCTATGATCAAACTTGTGCTGACCGATATGGACGATACGCTGATTCCGGCTGGACATGACGGTGCCAGCGACTACGCCATCGATGGCATTCATGCTATGCAGGCAGCGGGCCTGCATTTTGGCCCGGTTTCGGGCCGTCAGCCGTCCGCGATGGGCTGGATGTTCCGCAACCGTTCCGAGTGCTTCTCGACCGGCGCCTTTTGCAACGGGCAGGTGATGTTTGTCGACGGTCAGGTGGTCGCTTCGCGCGCAACCGACAACGATGCCTTGATGCGCCTGGCCGACTACCTTGAGCAAGAGACCGACGACACCTATCTAAAGGTCTACAGCCTGGGCGATGACTTTTGGGACAACGACGCCTATTGCGTGACGAGCGATCCCGAGCGCGTTCGTCGCGCCATGGAGTCGGGCGGCAACGCGTGGCTCAAGGGCGAAGAGGCCCCGTGCCGTCCTGTTGTCGACGACACCCCGGTATACAAGGCGAATATCTGGAGCGCCCGCTCGCGCGAAGAGCTCGCCGAGCTGCGTGAGCGCGTTGCCGCTGAGGTGCCGGAGCTCTCGCTCGTGTTCCCCAACAACCGTGTGCGCCTGTTCGACATTCTCCCGGCCGGCTGGGACAAGGGCTGCGCCGCGCTCGAGCTGGCACGCGCTTTGGGCCTGACGCCCGACGAGGTGGCCGTGTTTGGCGACTCCGATAACGACCTGCCCATGATCGGTGCCGTTCCCAACTCTGTGGCAGTCGCCAACGCCAATGAGGCCGTTACGGCTGCTGCGCGCTGGCATATCGGCGCCGCGGCAGACGATGCGGTTGCCGAAGCCCTGCATCAGATCGCTGCCTGTGCGGCGACGGGGGAGATGCCGTCGTTTATGCGCCAGGCAGATGCGGCGGGTCCGCGCGTCGCGAACGCCTAGGGAGGCCACTATGAAGCTCCAGCAGCTCAGGTATGTCGTTAAGGTTGCCGAATGCGGCAGCATCACCGAGGCCTCGCGTCGGCTCTTTGTGTCGCAGCCTTCGATCACTGCATCGATCCGCGAGCTCGAAAACGAGATGGGCGTTCATATCTTTGAACGCACCAACAAGGGCGTTATCGTGTCCGAGGAGGGTGAGACCTTTTTGGGCTACGCGCGCCAGGTGCTCGATCAGGCCGACCTGCTCGAGGACAAGTACAAAGGTGCGTCCGAGCAGGTGCCGCATTTTAGCGTGAGCTGCCAGCATTATTCCTTTGCCGTCAATGCGTTTGTCGACGTGATTCGCGAGTTCGATGCCGCGCGCTACGACTTTACCCTGCGCGAGGAACAGACCCACGAGATTATCGAGGATGTCGCGCATATGAAAAGCGAGCTGGGCATCCTGTATCTGTCTGAGCACAACCGCGAGGTTATCGAGCGTATGCTGGCGGCCAACGAGCTCGTCTTCGAGGGGCTCTTCTGCGCCTCGCCGCATGTGTTTGTATGCGCCGACCATCCGCTGGCGGGCCGCTCCGGCGTGACGCTCGAGGACTTGGAAGACTACCCCTTCCTGTCCTACGAACAGGGCAGCTACAACTCGTTTTATTATTCCGAGGAACTGACCTCGACGTTTGAGCGCCGCAAGAATATCCGCGTGCGCGACCGTGCGACGTTGTTCAATTTGGCCATGGGACTCAACGGCTACACCGTGTGCTCGGGCGTGATCAGTCACGAGCTCAACGGCCCTGGCATTATCTCGATTCCGCTCGATGTGGACGAGTATATGGAGATCGGCATTATCACGCGCAAGAACACGACGCTCACGCGCTACGGTCAGGCCTATATCGACGCGATCCGTCAGCATATCTAGTCGCATGAGCGTCGCCGGGCTCGGGCTTGGCGTCGTCCGATTTACCGCGAACGTCCCAGGATGGGGCCGGATTTCGAGCCACATGTCCAACTTACCGTTACCCCCTCGCATTACCATCAAAGTGAGCCGCTATGCGAGGGGAGGTCGCCGTGGATCGGATATATACCGACAACTGGCGTTTCCCCATGCCGCTTATCTGCACGGCATTTGAGCCCGGGACGCTCGACAAAACCCTCGACGTGATGCTCAAAGATGACTATGGCGTTATCGCGTGCGCCGAGGCGCACTACTATCGCGGTTGTCCCGATGAGGCACGACGCTTGGCGGAGCCGTACCTGTTATCGGATGACCTTTCGCTCCGTCTGTCCGCCTGCCTGTTGTGTGCGTATGCAAACCTGTCACTGAATCGCGCACTGGCCGCGCGCCGCTGCCTTGCGTATCTCGAGGAGACGGGAAAGGGCCAAAGGACGGCAAAGGATCCACGCGCCCAGGCCTCATATATGCTGCTTGCGGCGAGCGCCTGCGTGCTGCTGCACTTTCCCTCGCCGGTGTCGCGCAGTGAATTCGATTCGTATGCATCGTTGCTGCCCGAGGGGCTGCGCCTGTTTGCAACCTATGCGCTGGCGCACCGTGCCTACCTCGATGGCGATTACGGGCGCTGCGTGGGCATGGCAGAGAACGCCCTGTCGATGAAGCAGGAAAGCTATCCCATCCCCGAGGTCTTCTTGCATCTGATCGCCGCCGTTGGGTGGATCAACCAACGCGAGGCCGACCGCGCGAATACTCACTTTATGCGCGCGTGGCAGATCGCGCAGCCTGACGGCTTAATCGAGATCGTCGGCGAGCATCACGGGCTTTTGCAGGGCGTGTTGGAGTCATGCCTAAAGAAGGACCACCCGCAGGAGTTTGCGGAGATTATCAAGGTCACCAGGCGCTTTAGTGGCGGCTGGCGTCGCGTGCATAATCCGGGTGCGGGCGCCACTGTTGCCGAAAGCCTGACCACGACGGAATTTGCCATCGCCATGCTGGCCTGTCGCGGCTGGACCAATGATGAGATTGCCGCCCATATGGGTATCTCGCGTGGCACGGTCAAGAATCGCCTGTCGAGCACCTATGCCAAGCTGGGAGTATCGAGTCGCGCCGCCCTGAAGCAGTTCGTATTGTTGTAGGCAAGGCGCTCATTTGTTTTGAGTGAACAACCGAATAGGGGCCGTTCAAACGCGGCGCGGCCGCCGGTGGGAGGTCCGGCGGCCGCTTACCATGGGACGGTGCACGCCCGAATTAATCGAGCGTCACGAGGCTTGGAGTTACGAGCGCTTGCGGCTGGTAAAGATGCCGGCGACGACGGCTGCCATGCCCGTAATGGCGGCAGCGACGGCGCCCATAACGGAAGCGTCACCCGTTGCCGCAAGCGTGTCCTTGGTGTCGACATGCTTAATGGTCGCGGCGGCGGTCGTTACCTTAGGCTTCGACTCGGGCTTTGCCTGGGGTGTCTCCACCGGAACGATGACGGCGCGCTTGGCGATGGCGTCGCTATCCAGGTCCGTGATGACGTCGTTGGCGGTGCCGATCGTCTGGCCGCGCTGGTACGGAGCGCCATCGATGCCGGTGTCGTCGAAGCGCACGTCGCAAATGCGTCCGCCGTTGGGGGTTTCGATAACGCTGTCGACGATATTGATCGTGCCGGAAATGCTGCCGTCCGCGCTATTAACGACAGCCATAATGGCGGCAGTGTCGCCCTCTGCCGTTACACGGCTGCGTGTGATGGAGATGGTCGCAGGCGTTAGGCCGTGCTCGGTGAAAGCCAAGATGCCGAACGTGCGGGCATTCACGTCTGGGTCCACTTCGACAAAGCCGCCATTGATGATGGGCGGCAGAGGCTGGTTGCCTCCATCGTGGTTGACGTAGTGGGCAATGGCTTCGACGGTCGAGTCGCTGATGAAGATGCGCCCGCCAGGTTCACCGGCGTCATAATTGTACGAGTAGATTCCTATGGCGTTTTCGCCTTCGGCATAGGCGTGAACGAATGAGCCATTTTTAATGGTGATGTCGCCCTCGTCGGTGAAGATGGCGACGGGATCCTCGCTGTGCGTGTCGTATGCGTACGCTCGAACTGTCGCCGCATCAATAGTCAGGCCTTCGAAGGCGTATATGCCGCCCCTGGATCCTTGGGCGATTAGCGTACTGTTGGATACCGTGAGAGCTTCTTTGGCGATGATGCCGAAGTCCTGCTCGGAACATGTGTCGACTGTGCCGCCACCGGCTATGGTTATGTCGCCGTCGGTGCGGATACCCTCGGCACGCGTGCCCTTGGCGGTAACGGTTCCGCTCGTATTGATCGAAAGGTCGCCTTGGGTATATATACCGCTGGCGTCGCCCGTGGCGTTAACGGCACCTGTTCCGCTGATCGTCATATCGCGCTCTGAATACAAGGCGTCACCTTCGGCGGTTGCCGTCAGGGTGCCCGTTCCGGAGATGTTGAGCTCGGCGCTCTCATTGGCACCGTCCACAACGGAAATGCCGTCGCCGGACTCGTTGGCAACCGTATTGTTGCCCTCGTAACTCACGTTGAGCTTGCCGCCGGCAGCGATGCCTCCACCGTTATAACCATTGAGGGTCATGTTGTCGGTGCCGTCCCAAGCCCACGTGCTGCCGTCGCCGGCTGCGACGCCGGCGGTATAGGTGTTGCCGTCGACCTCGACCCACTCGGCTGCAAACGAGATGCTCGGCATGAGCAGCGAGCTCACGGTGAGCGCGCAGGTCAGACCGCAAACAATGCGGCGGGTCACGCGGCGCCAGCTGCCACAGGTGAGAACGGCGCGCTGGCGCACGGGGGACTCAACGTAATGAAGTCCTGCGGTGCGATCAGTATGGCGCGTGGGGGTCGTAAACGTGGTCATGGTCGCTCCTATCTCTCGCGTGGCCTTATGCGGTCACCACTAAGCGTATGGGCGATAGGACAAAGCTGCTAGTGCCATATGGACACGAAAATGGCTATTTGCACTGGCGGGCAGCATGGGGATCGGGGGCACTGGTCTGTTGATAGTAAGATAGGAAAATCCTATATCAAACCAATTAAAACGCATATTTTACGATAGCAATTTTGGCGCTCATACTCTGTCTCGTTAAAGCAACCAATTGCAAAGGGAGATACCTATGAGCACTTTGACCCAGCTGAAGACGCCGTTTCGCGCCGATATTGTCGGCAGTTTTCTTCGTCCGCAGGCCGTGAAGGACGCCCGTGCCGCCCACGCCGCGGGTACGCTCGACGATACCGGCCTTAAGGCCGTTGAGGACGAGGCCATTCGCGACTTGGTGGCCAAGCAGAAGGCTGCCGGCCTGCAGGTGATTACCGATGGCGAGTTTCGCCGCAGCTACTGGCACCTCGACTTTATGTGGGGCTTCAACGGTGTTGAGCGTCGCACCTCGCGCAACGGCTATATGTTCCACGACGAGGAGACCACGGCCGATACTGCTGTGGTGACCGGTCCTATCAGCGGCGAGAACCACCCCTTCGTTGCACACTTTAAGTTTGTCAAAGCCCTCGAGGGCGAGGGCCAGGTCGCGCGCCAGACCATCCCGGCACCGATCCAGACGTTCTCCGAAGTCACGCTCGATCGCTGCGATGGTCAGCAGGAGAGCCTGCGCGCCGTCTATAAGACCGACGCGGAACTCGTCGATGCCATCGCGGCTGCCTATCGCACCGTGATTGCCGACCTGTACGCTGCGGGCTGCCGCAACATCCAGTTCGATGACTGTACCTGGGGTATCTACTGCGATACCGATTTTGTCGCCAAAACTGGTATGAGTGCGGTCGATTTGAAAAAGGTGAGCGAGCTGGGCGTGGCGCTCAACAACGCGGCTATCGAGGGTAAGCCCGATGACCTGGTCATTAACACGCACGTGTGCCGCGGTAATTATCACTCCACCTATGCCTTCGAGGGCGGCTATGATCCCATCGCACCGTTCCTGTTCGCGCATGAGGATGTCGACGCGTTCTACCTGGAGTTTGACACGCCCCGCGCCGGCAGTTTTGAGCCTCTCAAGTACGTTGCTCCCGGCAAGAAGGTTGTGTTGGGCCTGGTGACTACCAAGGCCGCCGAGCTTGAAGACGAGGATACCATCGTCGAGCGTATTCACGAGGCCGCAAAGTATGTGCCGCTCGAGAATCTGTACCTGTCGCCCCAGTGCGGCTTTGCGAGCTGCGAGATTGGCAACAAGCTGACCGAAGACGAACAATGGGCAAAGATTGCGCTGGTCAAGCGCATTGCCGAGCGCGTTTGGAAGTAGCGCTACCGTTCGCGGGTGACGGCATGTGCGGTATGACTCGTATCACGTACAATGGTTCGGATCGTATCGTTCGGGCAGGTAATCCGCTATGCCCGGACGTCCTTCCATTTTTGAAAGGACTCTCATGTCCCAGTCTTCGACGCCCGCCGTTGCCGATGCCATCTACGATGCGTCATCGCTCGGCCGTCCGCGCATGTTCCTGCTCGGCTTGCAGCATCTATTTGCCATGTTTGGCGCTACCGTGCTGGTGCCCGTGCTCACCGGTCTCTCGGTCTCGGCGACGCTTTTGTTTGCCGGCCTAGGCACGCTGCTCTTCCACTTCCTGTCGCGCGGTAAGGTGCCGGCCTTCCTGGGCTCGTCGTTTGCCTTCATTGCGGGCTATGCCGCGATTGCACCCAACGGCGAGACGGAACTTTTACCTTACGCCTGCTTGGGTGTTGCCTGCGCCGGCCTGCTCTATCCGGTGCTGGCGGCGCTGTTTCGCGCATTTGGTGCCAAGCGCGTCATGCGCTTCTTTCCGCCGGTGGTGACTGGTCCCATCGTCATTTCCATCGGCTTGATTCTTGCGAGCTCTGCCATTGCCAACTGCCAGACCAACTGGCTCGTTGCCGTCATTGCTGTCGCCGTTATCGTGATCTGCAACATCTGGGGTCGCGGCATGGTCAAGATCGTGCCGATTCTGCTGGGCGTCGTGGTGAGCTATGCTGTCGCCGCTGTGCTGGGCGAGGTCGACTTCTCCGGTGTTGCTGCCGCTCCGTGGGTCGGTCTGCCCGTTGTGTGGGACAACACCGTGTTTTCACTCTTTGGTCCGCAGTTCGATAGCGGTCTTGCCACGACGGCCATCATCACCATCATGCCGCTGGCCTTCGCGACCATGATCGAGCATATTGGCGACATCTCGGCTATCGGCTCTACCTGTGAGCGCAACTACATCGCCGATCCTGGCCTGCATCGTACGCTGCTCGGTGATGGCCTTGCCACGATCCTGGCCTCGCTCTTTGGTGCTCCGGCAAACACCACCTACGGCGAGAACACTGGCGTGCTCGCCCTGACGCGCGTGTTCGACCCGCGCGTGATTCGCATTGCCGCGTGCTGCGCCATCGTGCTTTCGTTCTGCCCCAAGTTCGCTGCAGTCATCGCCGCCATGCCGGCGTGCGTCATCGGCGGCGTGTCGCTCGTGCTCTACGGCATGATTAGTGCCGTGGGTGTTCGCAACCTCATCGAGAACCAGGTCGATTTCCAGAACAATCGCAACGTGCTGGTGGCCGCGCTAGTGCTTGTGCTTTCGCTCGGCATTGCCTACAGCACTGCTGGCGCCATCGTGTTGGAGCTGGGCGGCGTGACGATCTCGCTTTCGGGCCTTGCCGTGGGCTCGCTGGTGGGCATTGTGCTCAACGCCATTCTGCCCGGTAACGATTTTGAGTTCGATACTTCCGAGCTCGAGGAAGCTGCTGAGTAACAGCTGCGTCCAGCTAAATCAGAAAATGGCGCCCATGCGTACACGTGGGCGCCATTTTTAATGCGTCAGTATCCAGCGGATGCCGCGGGCCATGCGCAAGTTGGTTTGCGCAAAATGATTGCCGGGGTTGATCTCCAGCGTTGTTGGAATGCCACGCTCGACGAGTAGCTCTTCCATCGCGCGCGTGTCGTCGAGCACGTGTCGCATCATGCGGTTGGGTGTCTTGGTTTCCTTTTTACCGAGCGACAGGTAGACGGCTTGCGGGTTGCTGACAAACGGCTCCGTGCTGGCACGATCGACAAAGTGGGGAAACCACAGCGACCCCGATGCGCTCGCGGCGCGGTCAAAGGCGTTGGTTTGCCAGAGGGCCCAAAGCGCGAAGAGGCCTGCGAGCGAGTAACCGGCAATGCCGCGCCAGACGGGCGGCTGGGGAAGCGATGGCTCGACCTGCGGGATTATCTGGCTCAGCAGCTCGTCAAGAAAACCGGCAGCTTGACCGCCGAAAGGCTCGGCATCGCGCACGGTTCCGTCGCATTTCCAGGGGCTCAGCTCGCGATTCCAATCGAGCCCGCCAATGGCGACAAGGGTGAATGGTGGGCAATCGAGTTCTCGGCAGGACTCATAAACCTCGCTGCCGTCGCCTATGACCACGGGGAGGTAGATGACAGGTGCGCTTTCCGCATGACTCGAATAGACGGTTATCTGCTTTTGATGCGCTTTCAAGGTAGGCTTCTCTCGGTGTTGTGATATCGGCAGCCCCAATTGTCGCACGCCAGCGTATACCGGTTGGACAGCATCAAGAACATTCGCGAGCGCGTCGTGCGGGCGCAGACGGGAAACGCCACCGCCGGATGGGAGCTTGGCGGTGGCGTTTCTAAACGGTGTGCGGATTAGGCGCTTGAACGGGTATCGACCCGTGCATCAAAGGCGTCTATGAGCGCTTGCGGCTCACCACGGCGCCTGCGGCGGTGGCGGCTGTTCCCGCAAAGGCGGCTGCCACGATGGCTGCACTCGAGGCGTCGCCGGTTGCCGTGAGCTTGCCGGTGGTTTTGACTCCGGTGGCTGCAACCGCAACGGTCTTAGTCGTCTTCGCACCCTCGGACTTGGAGCCTTCGGGCTTGGTCTCCTCGGGCGGCGCGATGACGACGCTCTTGGCGACGGCCTGGTCGTAGGGGGAGTCGATCGTGGCGTCGCCCGTGCCGATGGTTTGACCCGCCTCGTAGACGATGCCGTCGCTGAGCTCTTCCTTGTTACGATAGTCAATGACTTTGCCGCCTGCAGGCGTCTGGATGATGGCGTCCTTGATTTCGATGGTGCCGATCGCCTTGCCGTCCTCGCTCATGGCAAGGGCGAAGATTGCCGCCGTGTCTCCCTCGGCCGTGACCCTGCTGCGGACGATCGAGATGGTCGCGGGCGTGATACCCTCGCTGGTCTGGGCGAAGATGCCGATGTTCAGACCCTCGGACTCAGGGATGGCCTCGCCATCCTGGTCTCCACTGTAGTGGTCGGGGCCGTCGCCGCCGGATTCGGCATAGCGGGCTATAGCCTTGACAACGGAGTCGCTGATGTAGATGTGGCCACCCGCGTCGTTGGGGTAGTAGTTTCTGCTGGAAATCGCAGTCGAGAATTCGCCCTCTGCGAACGCATCCACAGTCGAGCCGTTCTTGATGACGATGTCGTCCTCGTCGGTGTAGAGGGCGATGACTTCCCCGCCATTTGAGCTTGCGCGGACCGTCACTATCGCGCCATCGAGCGTGATGCCCTTGTAGGTATAGATGCCATATCCAACACCGGTTGCGTCAAGGGATGCATTCGTGACCGTGAGACCGCCCCTGGCCTTGACGGCATAATCTTCCTTAGAGCTCGCCTTGACCTGGCTGCCACCCGAAATCTCGATGTTGCCGTCGGCCCAAATCGCATTGTCCTTGATAGAGCTTGCTTCTACCTTGCCACCGCCCTTTATGGTGAGGTTCTCGTTAGCATCGATACCCTGATCCTCGGTGACCTTGGCGGTGACGGTTCCGCTGTTGTCGATCGTGATGTTGCCGTCGGCCCTGATGCCATCCGAATCGCCCGTGGCGTTAACGTTGCCCGAACCCTTGATGGTGACATCGCCCCCGGCATCGATGGCATCGCGCTCGGTGCTCGTGGCGTTGACGGTGCCAGCGCCGTCGATATCGATGTCGCCTTCGGACCAGATGGCGTCGCTAGAAGATGTCACGTTGAGCGTGCTGGACGCGTCGCCCTGAATATTAAGCTCGGCGTTCTCGTTCGCGCCATCCTTAACCTTGATGCCGCGGCCGTCGTCGTTAGTGACGGTGTTGTTGCCCTCGTAGCTCACGTTGAGCTTGCCCGCGGCCTCGATCGCGCCGCCGTTATAGCCGTTGAGCTTCATGTCGTCGGCACCGTTCCACGACCAGGTGCCGGCGGCGTCTCCCGTGGGGCCCGCGGCCGCTTCGTGGCGGACGCCATCGACGTCTACCCACTCGGCCGCAAGCGAGACGCTCGGCATGAGCAGCGAGCTCACCGTGAGCGCGCATACGGCGCCCACGACGATGCGGCGGGTCACGCGGCGCCAACTCCCGTGTGCGAGCAGCGTGCGACGGCGCACGTCGGGCTCGGTAAAATGGGCTCCTGAGGTTTTGTCATTGCGCTTGGGGGTCGTGAACAAGGCTGCCATGGTTGCTCCCATCCTCATAGGGCCTATGCGACTGCATCCAGCGTATCTGCAGGATGCGGCGGGCGGTAGTGCCGTTTGGAGGGCAAAATGTCCAAAAATTCGGGAAGGCTCAAATCGCGTGCCTACGCGTTGCCTAGCTTAAAAAGAAAGGCGCGGAGCCGCTCGATGCGACTCCGCGCCTTGCTGTTTTACTTTGGCGTCCTTGCCGTTACGCCACGAAGAAGTAGACGAGGAAGGCAAGCGCGGCAATCCACATGAGCGGCTTGATCTTGGAGGCCTCGCCCTTAAAGAGCGCGACGATCACGTAGGCGATGAAGCCCAGGCCAATGCCGGCGGAGATGGAGTAGGTGAAGGGCACGCCGGCGACGATCATAAACGCCGGGAAACCCTGCGAGACATCGGACCAGTCGATCTCGGAGGCCTCGCTCATCATGAGGTAGCCGACGTAGACCAGAGCGCCGCAGGTGGCAGCGCTGGAAACGATGGAGACGACGGGAGAGAAGAACGCGGCGAGGATGAACAGCACGCCGGTAGTGACGGAGGTGAGGCCCGTACGGCCACCGTCAGCAGCGCCAGAGGTGGACTCGACGAAGGTGGTGATGGAGGAGACGCCCATGAAACCGCCCACAGCGGCGGCGGCGGAGTCGACGATCAGGATCTCCTTGATATTCTCGACGTTGCCGTCGTCGGTGAGGAACTCGCCCTGCTTGGCCACGGCCATCGCGGTGCCCATGGTGTCGAAGAAGTCACTCATGAGCAGCGAGAACGAGATGACGAGGAGCGCGGGGTCGGTAAGGACCTTGACGATGGCGGGCACGCCGCCGGCGTCGGCGATGGGGCCACCGATGCTCGAGAAGTCGAGCGGGGCGATGATACCGGTCGGAGCCTGTGTCACACCTAGGGGGATACCGGCGATGACGGCGACGACGATGCCGATGAGCAGCGAGCCGGGGACGTTGCGGCAGGCGAGGGCGACTGTCACCAGGATGGAGATGATGCCGACGATGAAGGTGGGGGAGGTGATGTCGCCCAGACCGACGAGTGTACCGGCGCCAGCGGTGATAATGCCGGCATCGCACAGGCCAATCATGGCGATGAACAGGCCCAGACCCACCGAGATGGCGTGACGCAGGACAACCGGGATGGCGTCCATGATGGCCTCGCGCAGGCCACAAAGCACGAGCAGCAAGATGACGACGCCCTCAAGGAAGATGACGCTCATGGCCACGTGCCAGTCACCGCCGCAGACGGTGGTGGTGATTCCAGCGATCATCGCGTTGACGCCTAAGCCCGACGCGCAGGCGAGCGGGCGGTTGGCGAAGATGCCCATGCAGATGGTCATGATGCCAGCGCCCAGGCAGGTGGCGCAAGCGAGCGCTCCTGCATCGATGCCGGCGCCCGAGAGCACCGCGGGGTTGACGGCGATGATGTAGGCCATCGCCAGGAACGTTGTCAGTCCAGCGCGGAGTTCGGTCCCGATTGTGGACTTGCGCTCGCTGACGTGAAATAGTTCGTCCATGCATACCCTTTCCTTGTTCGGCCCCGAGTTTAGGCCGATTGACACGAACTCACCTACTATAGCCCCTTTACGACGCTGTTGTTCCTCGCATGTTGATGTTCGGCGCTTTGTAGCAGACGGACGGTATTTTTCGCATGAAAATGTGTGGGTACCGTATACTTAAGCGGTTACAACGACCCCTATGGAGGAACGTATGATTAAAGAGCTTTGCCACGACGAGGCTATCCTGTCCCAGCGTTGCGAGGTTGCGACTGTCGAGGACGAGTCGGTCGCACAGGACCTGATCGATACCATCAAGTCGCTCGAGGATGCCGGCTGCCTTGCCGCTAACCAGATTGGCGTTACCAAGAAGGTTTGCGTCTACCTGGACGATGCCGGCGAGCCCCACGTGCTCTACAACCCCCGTCTGGTGTTTGGCCTGGGCGCCAGCAAGATGGAGGAGAGCTGCCTGACGCACGAGGAGATCACCAAGTCCACGCGCTACGTCAAGTGCAAGGTCGCCTTTGACGTGATCGTCGACGGCAAGATGCGCGAGCGCAAACAGGACTTCGTCGGTTTTGAAGCTCAAATGATCCAGCATATGATTGATCACTGTCTCGGCAAGCTTGTTTAAAGCGCCGATGCACCGCACCTTGGCGTTCAATCGTCGCTTTTGGCCCGGACATGACATTGTTGTCATGTCCGGGCTTTGTTGTTTAGCGCTTCTTTGTTTGGTGACAATGAACCTAGCAAGAACGTTTAGCTAGGAGGCGCTATGTGCACGAGCATTCGATTTACCGATGATTCCGGCCACATGTATCTGGGACGCAACTTGGACTGGAGCTTTGGCTATGGCCAGCAGGTCCGCGTTATGCCGCGCGGGTTCCACATTCCGTATTCGTTTATGGATGACGCGACGGCCGCGCATGCGGTGATTGGCATGTGCATCGATTACAAGAACTACCCCATGTTCTTTGATTGCGGAAACGATGCGGGCCTCGCCGTGGCGGGCCTTAACTTTCCCGGCTATGCCGAGTATGCCGAGGGCGCTGCCGAGGGCAAGACCAACATTGCGGCCTACGAGTTTCCCCTGTGGGTGGCGTCGACGTTCTCGACGGTCGATGAGGTCGAGGCCGCACTGCACGATGTGACAATCGTTGGCAAGTCTGCCGGCGAGGGGCTGGGCGTATCGCTGCTCCACTGGATTATCGGCGACGGCAAGCGCAGCATTGTGGTCGAGATGATGGCCGACGGCCTGCATGTGTATGACGATCCGGTCGATACCCTTGCCAACCAGCCGACCTTCCCGTGGCACATGGAAAACCTGCGCACCTACATCACCGCCACGAACGATTTTCCGCAGACGGCAATGTGGCGCGGCGCCGAGCTCAAACCCTATGGCGCAGGCGCCGGCATGCGCGGCATTCCGGGCGATTGCTATTCGCCGAGCCGTTTTGTAAAGGCGGCGTACCTTAACGCCAATTACCCGCAAAAAGACAGCGAGGCCGAGAACGTCATTCGCATGTTCCGCTCGCTCGAGGGTATGGCGATGATCGAGGGTGCGTCCAAGATGGGTGATGGCACGTTCGAGAAGACTATCTACACCGGATGCTTTAGCGCACGTACGGGCAATTACTATTACTCGACGTATGAGGACCCGTCGATTCGCTACGTGAGCCTGATGGATGCCGAGGGCGCTGGCCCCGATAAGCTCGTGACTCCCGAGCCGCGCCGCTCGTAGTCTGCCAGTTTATTACGACGCAAAACGGCCCCGCATCTCGTGAGGTGCGGGGCCGTTGTCGTGGATAGATGACGGGCTAGAAGTTGGCGTCGTTGAGCTGGGTGCTCTCGAGTCCGTCGAGCTGCTGCTGCTCGGGCGTGTCGGCGACGCTTTCGAGCAGCTCGGTGGGGTCGACATTCATGCTCTTGCCGGCCTCGTTGCCGTTGACCAGGTCGTCCGAGAAGATATCGACTTCCATTTCCTCAGCCTCTTCGACCTGAACCTCGAGCGGAACCTGGGTGCGTACCAGCTTGACGGCCGGGCGCATGCGGGCAAACAGTGGCACGTACTCGATGATGATGGCCGAGTTCTCAAGGCCATACCAACGCGCTGGGCTTCCGCAGGCGCGACGGACGGCGTACTTGATTGCCATGACGCGATGGTCGTTGCGGTTGATGTCCGTCTCGGGAGCAAGCATCTTGCGCAGCATGCAAAAACGGAAGTCGCCCACGTTGCCGCGCGTTTCGTAGATAGAGTAGGTGTGGTGCTGCGGCGGCAGCTCACCCGAAGCCATCAGGTCGCCGACAATCTGGCGCAGATAGGCGTTGACGCGCTGGTTGACCTTAAAGCCCAGGTCCAGGCGCACGCGGAACAGGAAGTCCGTGCCAAAGGTTTCGACGGAATACTCGTGCGTATAGGGCTCGTCGGTAACGTGCACGTTGATGAACCAATATGCCTTGGCGCGCTTGGGGTGCTTGTCCAAGATGGAATAGAGCACATCGCGGTCGAGCGTGAGCGGGTCGGGGCTGTTGGTGAGGAACACCAGGTTGTCGGCGAGCACGGGATACGTCTCGTCGTTGCGCAGGCGGTTGAGCTGGTCGATGTACTTGGAGACGGGCAGCAGGATCGTCTGCGTGCGCTCGATGGCAGTGCCGCGGCGCCACACGTACATAAGGCCAAACAGCAGCGAGGCCAGGAAGATCATGACGTAGCCGCCGTCAAAGAACATGGTGAGGCACGAGGCAAAGAAGCAGAGCTCGATGGCACCAAAAAGCAGGGCGAAGACGCAGGCGCCCAGCTTGTGCTTGAGGATGCCGGCGATGTAGCTCGTCAAAAGCGTCGTGGTCATAAGCATGGTCACGGTAATGGCGAGGCCGTAGGCGCTCTCCATGCGCTCGGAGTTTTGGAACAGCAGCACGATGAAGATACAGCCGACCCACATGATGTTGTTGACGAGCGGAATATAGAGCTGGCCCTTGGTGTCGCTGGGGTAGTGGATACGCAGATGCGGCATAAGGTTGAGGCGGGTTGCCTCGGATACCAGCGAGAACGAGCCGGTGATGAGCGCCTGCGAGGCGATGATGGCTGCGACGGCCGAAAGCACGATGGCAAAGGGGCGCAGGGGCTCGGGAAGCATCATGTAGAACGGGTTGACGATGTCCATCGCGAGCATCTGGGGATTGGAGTTGTTGGCGAGCAGCCAAGCGCCCTGGCCCAGATAGTTGAGGATGAGCGCCGCCTTTACGAACGGCCAAGATGCATAGATATTTGCCTTGCCTACGTGGCCCATGTCCGAGTAGAGCGCCTCGGCACCGGTCGTCGACAGGAAGACAAAGCCGAGGACCATGATGCCCGAATGGTTGATGGGCGAGAACAGGAACATGATGCCGCGGATGGGATTGAGCGCACGCAGGATGGATAGGTTGCCGAGCATGTTGAACAGACCGGCGCCAGCCAAGAACAAGAACCACAGTGTCATGAGCGGGCCGAACAGCTTACCGATCGACGAGGTACCGGCGCGCTGCATGGCAAACAGGCCGCAGATAATGATGATGGTGATGATGATGACATTGGTCTGGCCATCGCCCAGCAGCGCATGGCCCCACTCAATGGTGCGCAGGCCCTCGATGGCCGTGGTGACCGTGACGGCGGGGGTGAGGATGCCGTCGGCGAGCAGCGCCGCGCCGCCGATCATGGCGGGCAGAATCAGCCATGGCGCTACCTTGCGCACAAGGCTGAACAGGGCGAAGATACCGCCTTCGTTATGGTTGTCGGCCTTCATGGCGATCAGCACGTACTTGACCGTGGTCACGAGCGTCATGGTCCAGATGACGAGCGAAAGCGCGCCCAGGATCATGTCCTCGCTGACGGTGCCAATGCCGCCGTTATTGGCGACGATTGATTTCATGGTGTACATGGGACTCGTGCCGATGTCGCCGTAGACGACGCCGAGCGTAACGAGCAGCATACCAGCGGAGAGCGGGATAGCTCCGTGCCCGCCCTGACTGTGCTGGTCTTGGAGGCTTGCCTCCAGTTTGTTGTGTGCCACGTGGACTCCCTTAGACATCTAATTTCTGTCGAGACAGAAATCTTTTATGCCGTCTTTATATATAAGAGCAGTTTGGCACATCGGGGTGCTTTAGACAATAATCCCCAGCTGGGGAGTAGCTGCCCGCGTGGACAGCATTTCAAAACAGGGACGCACCCACTGGGCGGCTTGCTGCAACGTAATAACCGCGGGCGCACCCCTGTTTTGAAACATGAAAAGGGGCTGTTAGGCGCGTGCTGCCTGGGCAATACCGGCTTTGGCGCTTGCACGTTTGCCGGCGAGCTCGCAGAAGATCGCTCCGCCGATGATCAGCGCGGCTCCCATTAGGCGGATGGGCGTCATGGCCTCGCCCAAAAGGACGACGGAGAAGACGACGGCCGAAAGCGGCTCGAGGTAGCCGACGACGGCGACGGTCTGCACGGGCAGTTTGGCGACAGCGCTAAAGTACAGCAGGCAGCCGAGCCCGGTGTTGACGACGCCGAGCATGGCGACAGCGCGCCAGTCGATGTCGGTGGCAATACTGGAGGAGAAAAACGAGGGGGCGCCTTGCGTGATGAGCGTGAGGATCAGTGCGGTCGCAAAGGCGGCGCTCACCTGGAGCGTGGAGTTCTCGAGGCCCTCGATGTGCGGCGCCCCCTTGCTGGCGATGACCATCAGCGCGTAGCAGAAGGCCGAGGCGATGCCGCAGACGATGCCCGAGATGGGCATGTTGCCGCCCAGGCCTTGTGCTGCGATGAGGAAAGCGCCGCAGGCAACGGCGACAAAGCCGGCGATTTTACCGCCAGTCAGTTTTTCTCCAAAGATGAACGGGGAGAGCGCCATAACGATGATGGGGCCGCAGTAATACAGCAGCGAGGAGATGCCGACGCCAATGGTCTGGTAGGCGCGGAACAGGAAAATCCAGCTGGCACCCAGCGCGGCTCCCGAGAGGATAAGGGCCGCAGCTTCGCGGGGACGAGACGGCGCCTGCAAGTTATGGCGCTGGGTGATGACAAGGATGACAACAAGCGAGAGCGCACCCAAAAACGTGCGCAGGAGCACGATATCGGAGCTTGGCAGTGCGATGGCCGCGGCGATGATGCCGTTGGAGCCAAACAGCAGCAATGCTGCTAAGTATGTAAGCAATCCGTTGTTCATGCACTGCCGTCCTCTCTATATCCGTGCAAGTTCACTATGGAGTAGCGGGCAATAGAAGAAAAGCGAATATAATGCATGGGTGACATGACAAATACTCATGCAAAGGCGGGGCGTGTCGTGGAGACCAATATCCAAAAGATGCAAGTGCTGCTCGAAACGGTGCGTGCCGGCAGCTTTACGCGTGCCGCTGAGCGCCTGAGCTATTCGCAGTCGGGCGTGAGTCGCATGGTGGGCGATCTCGAGGCCGACTGGGGTTTTAAGGTGCTCGATCGCAGCCGCGAGGGCGTGGTACTTTCTGCCGATGGTCGGCAGATCATGCCGGCGGTCGAGGCGTTATGCGAGGAGTTTGGCCGCCTGCGGCGACGCGTGGACGAGATGCGTGGGCTTATGCGCGGCAAAATCTGCATCGGTACGTTTTCGAGTGTGGCGACTCATGTGCTGCCACCGGTCATTGCGCGCTTTCGCGCCGATCAGCCGGATGTCGATTACGAACTGCTGATGGGTGATTACTCCGAAATTGAGCAATGGGTGGCGGAAGGTCGCTGCGACCTCGGCTTTATCCCGCGCGAGCCACGCGGCACCGGCATGACGTCGCGGCCGTTGGTACAAGACGAGCTGATGGCTGTGGTGCCGGCAAGCTCTCCGCTTGCCGCTGCGGATGTCGTTTCTCTTGCCGATTTGACCAACGAGCAATTTATCCTGCTGGAGCGCGGTAGCGACGACGAGATTACGCCGCTGTTCCGCCGTGCGGGCCTAACGGTGCGCTCTAAGCTGTCGACCTGGGATGACTATGCGATCATGGCCATGGTCGAGGACGGATTGGGCGTGAGTGTTCTTCCGGCACTCATCTTGCGCCGCTGCCAGTTTGATGTTGCTATCCGGCCGCTGGAGGGGCATCCTCATCGGCAAATCAATGCCATACACCGCACGGCCGACGTTTCGCTTGCGGCGACTCGATTTCTCGAATATCTCTAATGGTGCACACTGTTATCTGCTCTGGAGTAAATCTTGGAACTTGGCGCATTTCTTTGTGAAATTGAACTTTCGTACTATGTGCCGCGCTATACTGCTGCCTAAATTGAACTCAGGTTCAATTTGTGTTCTATAAATTGAACTTTGCCAGCAAGGAGGTTCTAGTGGCCCAAGAGACGTTTAGCGATCGCCTGCGACAGGCTATGTCCGATCGCGACGTTCGCCAGTCGGACGTGATTCGTGCATCGGAGATGCTCGGCAAAAAACTCGGCAAGAGTCAGATGAGCCAATATGTGAGCGGCAAGACGATCCCGCGGCGCGATGTGGCGGAGTTGCTCGCCCGCATTTTGGAGGTCGATGTTACCTGGCTGCTCGCCAGCGACGCCGACCAAGGCGAGACGCCCTCGCCCCGTAACGTTGCCAAATCCGAACCTAGCCCCACGGCTCAAATTGCAAGGAGCGCCACCATGCGTACTTTCTCTAAATCCACCAAGCTCGATAACGTTCTGTATGACGTGCGCGGCCCCGTTGTCGACGAGGCTGCCCGTATGGAGGACGAGGGCGAGCGCATCCTCAAGCTCAATATCGGCAACCCGGCGCCCTTCGGTTTCCGCACGCCCGATGAGGTCATCAAGGACATGCGTCAGCAGCTGCCCGACTGCGAGGGCTATTCCAACTCGCGCGGCCTGTTCTCCGCTCGCAAGGCGATCATGCAGTATTCGCAGATCAAGGGTCTGCCCAACGTTCAGATGGAGCATATCTATACGGGCAACGGCGTGTCCGAGCTCATTCAGCTTTCGATGAACGCGCTGCTCGACAATGGCGACGAGATCCTGATCCCCAGCCCCGACTATCCGCTGTGGACGGCGTGCGCAACCCTTGCCGGCGGTCATCCCGTGCATTATCTGTGCGACGAACAGGCCGATTGGTATCCCGACCTGGAGGATATGGAGTCCAAGATCACGAGCGCGACCAAGGCCCTCGTCATCATCAACCCCAACAACCCCACGGGCTCGGTCTATCCGCGCGAGGTGCTCGAGGGTATCGTCGAGATCGCGCGCAGGCACCAGTTGATGATCTTTGCCGACGAGATCTATGACCGTCTGTGCATGGACGGCTACGAGCACGTCTCGATTGCTTCGCTCGCGCCCGACCTGCCCTGCGTCACCTTTAGCGGCCTTTCCAAGTCACACATGATCGCGGGCTACCGTATTGGCTGGATGGTGCTTTCGGGCAACCAGCGCTGCATGAGCGACTTTATTATGGGCATCAACATGCTTTCGAACATGCGCCTGTGCTCTAACGTGCCGGCTCAGTCCATCGTTCAGACGGCACTCGGTGGCCATCAGTCTGTCAACGACTACATTCGCCCCGGCGGTCGTGTCTACGAGCAGCGCAATTATGTGTATGAGGCGCTCAGCAAGATCGACGGCATCTCGGTGGTCAAGCCGCGTGCGGCGTTCTACATCTTCCCCAAGATGGACGTGAAGAAGTTCAACATCACCGACGACGAGCAGTTTGCCCTCGACCTGCTGCACGAGAAGAAGATTCTGATCACGCGCGGCGGCGGCTTTAACTGGGCCGAGCCCGACCACTTCCGCATCGTCTACCTGCCGCGCATGGAAGTGCTCAAGGAGTCCCTCGAAGACCTCGCCGACTTCTTTGATCATTATCGCCAGTCATAGGGGAAGAAAGCCGTACTATGAGAAGCGCCCTGCAGTTATTTGGCTGCAGGGCGCTTTCTTGATTGGCGGAACTAAATAACGATGCCGCAACAGTGGTCGATTTCGTGTTGGATGATCTCGGCGGTGTAGCCCGAGAAGTTCTTGATGCGGTGCACGAAGTTTTCGTCCAGATACTCCACTTTAATGCGGCGATAGCGGGTGCAAGGGCGCTCGCCGACGAGCGAAAGGCATCCTTCGCTCGTCTGGTAGGCATTGACCTGCTCAAGAATCTGGGGGTTGTACATGAGCAACGACTTGCTGCCGTCCTTTACGCAGATGATGCGCTTGCGTACGCCGATCATGTTGGCGGCAAGTCCCACACACTCGTGCTCATGCTCGTGCAGCGTGTCCAGAAGATCCTGCCCGGTCGCGGCATCTTCGGGGCCGGCATCCTCGGAGGGCAGGCGTAAAAAGAACTCGGACTTCATGATGGGTTTGATCATGGCGGGCTCCTTATGGTGGGCGTTTGATTTTAGTCATGATACCGCGACATGTCGCATTAATGTGTGCACATAGATTCTGCAGCTAGATTGGCGGACGACACCATAAACTAATGGACGTTTTGCCGAGAGGCATGATTTATAAGCGCAAAGAGTGCGCGACGGGCCCCGCGAATGGGGCGATGATGCCCGAGAGGGCCAAGAAGGAGTCTCATGTCTGAGAACGAAGAGATCATGAACGAGACCGAGAACGAGACCATGGCTGCCGAGGTTGAGGCAGTCGAGACCGTGGAGACCGAAGCTGCCGAGGTTGAGGCTGCTGACGAGGTTTCCGCCGAGGAGGAGGCCGAGGTTGTCGAGGCCGCCGCTGATTACGATGACGAAGAGCTGATGGACAAGATGCAGAAGGCCGCCCGCCTGCTGCGTAGCCGTCGCTTTGCTATTTCCAAGGAGGAGGAGGCCAAGGCCGAGCGCATGGCGAACATCGAGCGCGCCATCAAGCTCCTTGACCTCAAGCCCAAGATGGAGCAGAAGGAGATGTCCGACCTGCTGGGCATGCGCCTTCGTGAGCTCGATGGCCTGATGGCCGAGGCCGAGGCTGCCGACCTGGTCGGTCGTATCGACGATGCCGAGGGCGATATGCGTAAGATCGTCGTCTTCGCTGCCGAGGATGCTGCCGAGGGCCTGACCGAGCTTGCCAACAAGAAGGAGAAGCTCCTGCCCGAGCTTTCTTACGAGGAGGCCACCGAGCTGATGGCTGCCCTCGATAAGGTTATCGCCCCGCTCGTCGCCATGGGCCTGGACGAGGACCGCGGTCCTCGCGGCGGTCGTGACGATCGCGGTGGCCGTGGCGGCGACCGTGGCGGTCGTGGCGGCTTTGGCGATCGCGGTGGCCGTGGTGGCGACCGCGGTGGTCGCGGTGGCGATCGTGGCGGCCGCGGCGGCTTTGGTGACCGTGGTGGCGACCGTGGCGGTCGTGGCGGCTTCGGCGGCAACCGTGGTGGCTATGGTGACCGCGGTGGCAACCGTGGTGGCTTTGGCGGCAACCGCGGCAACGACCGTGGCGGCCGCGGTGGCGACCGTGGCGGCCGTAACGGCGGCGGCTTCCGCGGCAACCGCTTCTAATTAGTTACGCGGTTTTACCAAACCGCGTAACCAGTTGACGCTGCGCGCCCACCAGAGCGACAACTTGTCATTCAAAGAGGACGGCATGACCAGAAGGTCTATGCCGTCCTCTTTTCATGCCAATTTGTTCGCTCTGGCGGGCGCTCGCTGTCCGTCCTCTACCTGCGGCGTTGTCACGGTCCAAGGTAGTCATTGGGTAGCCCGAGACGGGCCCGGGCTGACAATCTCGACTGTAATGGACGTTCTTGTTTGACTAGTCGTTTAAGAACGTCCCCAACGACTACATAGTATGAGAGTGGATAATCTCCCGGTTTTGGCCTGCTTGGTGGCTCAAAGTGGGAGATTATCCACTCTCAATTTGTAAGTGTCCGAAAATCCACTTTCGTTTTATCTGCCTACATCTGCAGGAATAGTTCGTGCAGGCGGGTGTCTTCGTCGAGTTCGGGGTGGAAGGTTACGCCGAGCTGGTTGCCCTGACGGGCGGCGACGATGCGGCAGTCGACTTCGGCTAAGGCCTTGGCGTCACCGTGGACCTCGACGATGCGGGGTGCACGGATAAACGTCAACGGCACTTCACCGTCGATGCCGGCTACCTGCCCCTTGGTTCGAAAGCTGCCGAGCTGTCGGCCGTAGGCATTTCGCTCGACAAGCACGTCCATGGTCGCTAGACGGGGCGTGCCCTTGTCGTCGTGCGCGGCCAGTTCACGTGCCAACAGAATTAAACCGGCGCAGGTGCCCAGGACGGGCATGCCCGCGGCGATGCGGGCGCGAAGGTTATCGAGCATTCCCAGCTCGTCGAGAAGCTTGCCCTGTACCGTCGACTCGCCGCCGGGAAGTACCAGGCGATCAAAGTTCTGCTTCAAATCGGCTGCCTGCCTCAGCTCAATACAATGTGCGCCTAGCTCGGACAGCCTTGCCTCGTGCTCGGCAAAAGCGCCTTGGACCGCCAGCACGGCGACCGTCTGGTCTGCGTAATCGCTCATGTGCGATCCTTTCTGCCGGACTAGCGCCCGCGCTCCTCCATGATGATCTCGATTTCGTCGGCGTTGATGCCGACCATGGCCTCACCCAGGTCTTCCGAAAGCTCGGCGATGAGCTTGGCATCGGTGAAGTTGGCGACGGCCTTGACGATGGCGGCGGCGCGCTTGGCGGGGTCGCCGCTCTTGAAGATGCCCGAGCCCACAAAGACGCCCTCGGCACCCAGCTGCATCATCAGCGCAGCGTCGGCAGGGGTTGCCACGCCGCCAGCAGCAAAGTTTACGACGGGGAGCTTGCCCGTGGCGTGGACCTCGCGCACTAGCTCGACCGGAACCTGCAGCTGCTTGGCTGCTTCAAAGAGCTCGTCGTCGCGCAGGGCAACAACGTCGCGGATCTGCTTTTGGATCTTGCGCATGTGGTGCACGGCCTGGACAACGTCGCCCGTGCCCGGCTCGCCCTTTGTGCGGATCATCGTGGCGCCCTCGGCAACGCGGCGCAGCGCCTCGCCCAGGTCACGGGCACCGCAGACAAACGGGACGTCAAACTGGGTTTTGTCGATGTGGTAGACATCGTCGGCGGGAGAGAGGACCTCGGACTCATCGATGTAGTCAATCTCGATGGCCTGCAGGACCTGCGCCTCGACGATGTGGCCGATGCGGCATTTGGCCATAACGGGGATGGAGACGGCCTCCTGAATGCCCTTGATCATCTTGGGGTCACTCATGCGCGACACGCCGCCCGCGGCACGGATGTCTGCCGGAATGCGCTCGAGTGCCATGACGGCGCAGGCGCCCGCCTCCTCGGCGATGCGTGCCTGCTCGGGCGTGGTGACGTCCATAATGACGCCGCCCTTGAGCATCTGCGCGAGCTCGCGGTTGAGTTTGACGCGATCGGCCTTGCTGGTCTGTTCTGCCATGGTTGCTCCCTTGGTTGGCATGTGCATTGCTTGACGGAACATCCTATAGGGGAGCTGGGTATGGCGGAATACTCAGTTTTCGAGATAATAACAAGGTCAGACTAATACCAGATTGAATGACACGATAAGGTCAGGTGGCAAACTCATGCTTGACTACAATTTGGAACAACGTGGCGGAGCATCGCTCTATGAGTATGTTTACCAGCAAATTCGAGATGATATCGTCGCCGGCCGCATTGCCGCGGGGGAGCACCTGCCCTCCAAGCGTGCCTTTGCCAGTCATCTGGGAATTAGCGTTATTACTATCGAGAATGCATATAGTCAGTTGCTTGCCGAGGGCTATATTTGCTCAAAGCCTCGCCGTGGCTACTATGCGTGCGAGCTTCCCGAAGCCCCGGTTCTGGCTTCGGCTGCGGAGGATGCCGATCGAGATTCCGCTCCTGCGGGCCTTAACACACATGATGCTGGTGGACAGTCTGAGCAATTCGCTCTGCTTTCTCCATCTGCCTTGGAAGCCGCGCGCCTCTGGCAAAGTGCTCTGCGGGCAACGCTGACGTCCGAAGATGAGCGCGAAATCTTCTCTCCCGCACCTGCACAGGGTACCGCTCGGCTGCGGTGCGCAATTGCGCATCATCTTCGCGGGACGAGGGGCATGAACGTCAATCCCGACAACATCGTTATCGGCGCGGGCGCTCAGCTGCTTGACACGATGCTGGCTCAGCTGCTTGGCACGGACAAGATTTACGCCGTTGAGGATCCGGGCTACTTGCGTCTGACGCGCATCTATCAGGCCATGGGCTGCAAGGTGCGGCATATTCCGCTGGATGGTGAGGGCGTTAACTTGGGCGAGCTGCTCGATGCCGGGGCGGATGTTCTTCACCTAATGCCGTCCCATCAATATCCAACCGGCCTGGTGACAAGTATCGCGCGCCGCTATGCACTCCTGAGTTGGGCTGCCGAGCAGCCGGGTCGATATCTCATTGAGGATGACTTTGATTGCGAGTTTCGTCTGGCCGGCAAGCCGATTCCCGCGCTTGCTTCGATCGATGCCGCTCAATCGGTCATCTACACCAATACCTTTTCTAAGAGCCTGTCGTCGGCCCTGCGTTTGGCGTATATGGTCCTGCCCGATGAGCTCATGGAACGATTTAGGCGTGAGCTGGGTTTTTATGCCTCGTCGGTCAGCTCCGTAGATCAAGTCGCGTTGGCCCGCTTGCTCGAATCGGGCGATTACGAGCGGCACGTGAACCGCGTACGCGTACGTGCTCGTGAGGCGCGCGATGGCCTGGCGGCAATTGTGCGCAAGGCGTTTCCGGCAGGGGAGGTGTCGATCGAGCATGCAGACGCGGGCCTTTACTGCACCGTGGTTGCGGAGTGCGAAGCGGGCGGAAGCTCTTTTGCACGGGCCCTCATGCACTCGAGTATCCCTTTTATCGATATCAGTGACTGTTTTTGGTGCACCGATGGCGCATCTGTCCCTGAAAACTCAACTCAAATTCTTGTCCAGCATGACGATCTGAGCCCGAAAGTGCTTAATACCTTGGAATTGCAGCTAACGGGGGCGCTCTGCAACCTAAGTGAGTAGACTTGTGGCACTTTGGCGACCAGGCAGTTTTGTAACAAGCTATCTACCTGTGGTTTTGAGAAGCAGAATGACCGGTCTGCTCGGGGTGTTCCAAATAGTCTACTCACTTGCCGCGCATAGCTTCCGCATGAGAGATAAATGGGGTTTTCAACAGCGCTTCGTCCAGTTCTCGGCAAGCTTTTGGTCAGTTGGGGAGGGTTGTTGAAAACTTAGCAGTCCGTTCGACGCCATTTTTTGATGCGTTCGCGCCAATGCGAGACCGATTGGGTTGAAATTCGTGTTTTCCTGTGCTTATGAAGGATCTACTTTGTGACATATCGGCTTTTAGGTACTGGCGTTTGCCTCCTCAGGTTCGCGCTTTGTGTCCGCCGCTTCCACGGCCGGAAGAAGACCGGCAGCGATATGATCTCGCCCGTAACCCGACGGCTGCGGTTGCGCTCGGCTTTCCGTTGTATACATTGGTTCGGACGAGAAACAAGCGGACTTGTCCTGCCAGCATTAGGCAGCGGCTGTTCCTCGGTGAGCTCCCCAGGGAATCCGTGCTGGAAACGGAGCATGGATTTTTGATTACGTCTCCTCTACTGACGGCATTCATCATGTTGCGGCATCTGACGGATCTTCAGCTTCTTTTGGTATTGGCGGAGATGTGCGGCTTGTTTGCGGTGTGCGCTCTGCCGGCGGCGCTTGAGGCGGAGCTTACGCGCGCAATTGATTCGGGCGCGATTTCGACAACGTTCGGTTGGGTGCGCTGCCCGTCCGAGGACGGCACCGCCTCAAATTTATGGCGTCGAGACGCTTTGGTTTTGGGCGGAGACCTTGACCGTTTTTGTTCAGATGTTTGCGGGATGCGTTACGGCAATAGATTTATGGCGGTATCGCAACTCGTTCCATTGGGTGCCGCGTCGCCTTTTGAGGTCGAGGCGTATTTGTTGCTTGGACTGCCGCGAGCCCTGGGAGGCGAAGGGTTCTGCTGCATAGAGCACAATGTCGAAGTGACGCTAAGCACAAGTGCTCGAGCGATTGTGGGAAAGTCCCGTGTATATATCGACCTACTTCTTTCTTCGCCGGACGGCAGGCGACAGGTGGCCATTGAATGTCAGGGGAAGGCCTCGCACGGACGCGCAGGGGATGGCTTGCGTGACGCTGACCGCATGACAGCCCTTCAGGCCATGGGCTACGATGTACTTCTCCTGACACACAGACAGATATCCGATGAGGGTAGATTCCGCGCGATTGTTAAGGCCGTATGCAGGATGCTCGATGCTGAATATCGTGATAAAAGCTCAGATGAGCAAAGGGCTGAGACATTACTTCGGTCTGAACTATTCGTTGACTGGACAAAATTGGGAGTAATTGACGGAAAGATGCCCGTTAGACACAAAACAGCTCGATCGTGGACGGCTGCGGTTCTAAGTGAGTAGACTTTTGGCACTTTGACGACCAGGCCGTTTTGCAACAAGTCATTTACCCGCGGCTTTATAAAGCAATATGGATGGTGTGCTCGGCAAGTTCCAAAAAGTCTACTCACTTAGTTTTTGACGAGATGCCAATGCCTAAGGCGGTCCTATTTCAGGGCGTTAACGAGTCCTCGAGACACGAAAAGGCCCGAACCATGCGGTCCGGGCCTTTTCGTGTTAGAGATTATGTCTCAGGCAGCTGGCTTAGCCAAAGTAGCGCTTGAGCAGGCCGGCGAAAGCCTTGCCGTGGCGAGCCTCGTCGCGAGCCATCTCGTGCACGGTGTCGTGGATGGCATCGAGGCCAGCGGCCTTGGCGCGCTTAGCGAGGTCGGTCTTGCCGGCGGTAGCGCCGTTCTCGGCCTCAACGCGCATCTCGAGGTTCTTCTTGGTGGAGTCGGCCACGACCTCGCCCAGCAGCTCAGCGAACTTGGCGGCATGCTCGGCCTCCTCGTAGGCAGCCTTCTCCCAGTACAGGCCGATCTCGGGATAGCCCTCGCGATGAGCGACGCGAGCCATGGCCAGGTACATACCGACCTCGGAGCACTCGCCCTCAAAGTTGGCGCGCAGGTCGGCAACGATATCCTCGGAGACGCCCTCCATCTTCGCGACGCCCACGACGTGCTCGGCGGCCCACTCGAGCTGGCCCTCCTCCTGCTTCAGGAAACGAGAACCGGGAACGCCGCACTGGGGGCACTTGAAGTCCTCGGGCAGCTGGTCGCCGTCGAACTCTTCCACATAACCGCAAACGGGGCAAACAAACTTCATGATTCGATCCTTTCGATCGATGGCGATGGGGCGCTTGTCCGGTCCCGTAAGGGCCCTCTCCGGACGCGCGTCTTGACGAGTTCTATTATCCATAAATGAGACCGAATGTGAAGCCTATTAGGAATGATTTTTAATAAAATAATTTAACCACTGTCATCTAACAGCGCCCACATAGTCCGCAGCGCACGCAGCCGTTGCAGATGAACTTGCTTCCGCAGGTTTCGCACCACTCGTAATACGGTGGATCCCAAAGCTCCGAGCTGGGGATTTCTAAACCGAGCGGGTCTCTTAGGTCCCATTCGATTTGGCGACCGCGGTGCTGGAGGCCAGATTTCCACGCCTGCTCGCTCTGTAGATTTTTGCCACGAAGGTGATATGTCCGCCCATCCTTAATAAAAGTGCTTCCGGTTTCGATGAAGGCAAATGTCGTATCCGCCGCCACGCATTCAGCGTACAAATCGCGCACCCATTCGTAATGACAGGGACGTGCTCCCGCGTAGTTTTCTCCGCCTACGATGACCTGCTCGATGCCATCGGGCCTTCCTAGGCTATCGGGGGCGGCCTTCTCGACGGACACACTTCCGATAAACGGCGCGCACATGATGCCGCGGTGCGCTGCCGGCGTAGCGAGCAGTAGGGGAATCCGCTCATTGGCCCTGCGCTGATTTTCGCAGGTTACGTTGAGCATGACGTTAGGCCAGCCGTCGCCCCAGTCGCTGGGCAGACAGTCATTAAAGCGCTCGGGACGCTTGGTCAGAATGAAAAACTTAACGTCGGGTCGTTGGCGGATGATATTCCACACTTCTGGCCGCCAGGCATCTGCCTCGGGGCCAGGCATCTGCCTCGGGCACTAAGAAGTCGCTCGTCATACAGATGCGGATAAGCTCGCCGGCGCGAACTCTGTAGCTACCGTCTCGACGGCGCTGAAGGGGATAGGTAAAGCCCGACTTATTCTTGCTAATCACGGAGGGATCGATGCCGCGCTGGCCGTCCATGTAATACATGTAGCAGTTGTCGCATCCTTCGCTTACGCGTGTGCAGCCATGCCAGGGGTTCCAGATGTCATGCATCTTTGTACCTCCCTTGCGTTAGATGCGAGCCTGATGGACTCTGAAAGATTAACACCGGCAGATAAACGCGGTGGCTCTGAATAATATGAAGATGTTGATTGATTAACGATTGGCAGGTCACCTGCGACTATCGATGAGTACAATCGGTCGAGCAAATGTTGACCCATCAACAAATGAAGGAGTTTCCTTTATGCATCTAGCCCGTCGTGCCTGGTGCCGAACATATCAGACGGTTTTTCGTATCGCATTGCCGATCCTGCCCTATACCGAGCCACGCATTTTGGAGCATGCCGAGGATGTGCCCGCGGTGTTCCAAAAGCGCTCGATACAGCAGGTCCTTATCGTGACGGATCCTGGCATTGCCCGTTTGGGGCTTACGACGCCGCTCGAGCGCGCGCTCGAGTCCAAGGGGATTGGCGTTACGGTCTATGCCGAAACGCGTGCGAACCCCACGGTCTCGAATGTCGAGGAGGCGGCGGCGCTGTATCGCGAAAACGACTGCCAGGCCATTATCGGCTTTGGTGGAGGCTCGGCCATGGACTGCGCCAAGGGCGTGGGCGCGCGCATTGCGCAGCCAAACAAGCCCATCAACAAGATGCGCGGCCTGTTGCGGGTCCACCGTCTCCTGCCGCTGCTTATTGCGGTTCCCACTACCGCCGGTACGGGAAGCGAAGTCACGCTCGCGGCGGTGATTACCGATGACGAGACGCACTATAAGTACCCCATCAATGACTTTGTGCTCATCCCGCGCTTTGCGGTGCACGACCCCGAGTTTACGCGTGGGCTGCCGGCGTCCATTACGGGGCAGACGGGTATGGATGCTCTGACGCATGCCGTCGAGGCGTTTATCGGTCGCAGCACCACGCCCTACACGCGCAAGATGGCGCGCCAAGCGGTTCAGCTCATCCACGACAATTTGCTCGAGGCCTATGAGCATGGCGACAACATGCGTGCGCGCCGCAATATGCTTTCGGCGGCGTATAAGGCGGGCGTCGCATTTACGCGCTCCTATGTCGGATACGTTCATGCCATCGCGCACAGTCTGGGCGGCCGATACGGCATTCCGCACGGTTTGGCTAACGCCATCATCCTGCCGCACATGCTTCGCGCTTATGGCGAAACTGCAGTTCCCAAGCTCGCCGACCTCGCTCGCATGGCGGGCATCGCGCCGGCTAACGCGCAGGACGGCTTGGCTGCTGAGGCTTTTATCGATTGGGTCGATCGCATGAACGAGGCCTTGGGGATCCCCAAATATATCTCGGGTATTCGCCGCTCCGATATTCCGCAAATGGCCGCCCATGCCGATGCCGAGGCCAATCCGCTGTATCCCGTCCCGCTTTTGATGGACCGTGTGGAGCTCGAGCATATGTACGAGGTCGTCGCGGGTGGTATGTTTGAGGACGAGAACTAGGAGGGTCCATGAACACCGAGGAAATCGCGCGCATCGTTAGCGGCCAGCGCGCCTATTTTAAGACGCACGCCACGTTTGATGTCGATGCTCGCCGCTGCGCGCTCATGCACCTGCGCGATGCGGTTCGGGCGCACGAGGACGATATCGCCCATGCGCTCAAGACCGATTTGGGCAAGTCGCACGACGAGGCGTATATGTGCGAGATCGGCACATCGCTTTCCGAGATTCGCCATCAGATTGCGCATGTGGCCCGATGGAGTCGCCCACGCCTGCGTCCGTGCGACCTCGCCAATGCTATTAGCGTGTGCAAGACGCAGCCGGTTCCCTATGGCGTGACGCTGATCATGGCGCCTTGGAACTACCCGTTTTTGCTGACGCTCGAGCCGCTTGCCGGTGCGCTCGCTGCGGGCAACACGGTGGTCATCAAGCCGAGCGCCTATGCGCCGGCCTCGAGCGCGGTGCTCAGGCAGATTTGCGAGGAGGCGTTTGACCCGCGCTTGGTGACGGTCGTCGAGGGCGGCCGTGCCGAGAACGAGGCACTGCTCGATGAGTGCTGGGATAAGATTTTCTTTACCGGCAGCGTTCCGGTCGGCAAGCTCGTCATGGAGCGCGCGAGCAAAAACCTCACGCCCGTGACACTTGAGCTGGGCGGCAAGAGCCCCTGCATCGTGGATGCCTCCGCAAACTTGAAGGTGGCGGCACGGCGTATCGCCTTTGGTAAGTGGCTCAACGTGGGCCAGACCTGTGTAGCGCCCGACTATCTGCTGGTCGATGCGCGCGTGCACGATGAGCTGTTGGGCCTCATCAAGGAAGAGGTCCGCCGCATGTTTGGCGAGCACCCGCTCGACAACGAGGACTACGGCCATATCGTCAACGCCAAGCATTTCGCGCGCGTGCGTGGGCTGATCGACCCCGACAAGGTTGTGCTGGGAGGTGCTGCGCGCGAGGCCTCGCTCAAGATTGAGCCGACGATCCTGGACGGCGTGACGCCCGATGACGCCGTGATGCAGGAGGAGATTTTCGGGCCCATCTTGCCGGTGCTGACGTTTGAGAGCCTGGACGAGGCAGAGGCGTTTATTACGGATCGTCCGACGCCGCTCGCCCTGTATATCTTTAGCCAGGATCGTGCGGTTCAGCAGCGCTTTGTCCGTTATGTGCCCTTTGGTGGTGGCTGCGTTAATGACACGATTATGCACTTGGCCACGAGTCATATGGGCTTTGGCGGCATGGGCGCGAGCGGCATGGGGCAGTACCATGGCCGCGAGAGCTTCGATACGTTTAGTCACAAGAAGAGCATCGTGAACAAGGCGACCTGGCTGGACGTGCCGTTCCGCTATGCGCCCTACGCAAGCTGGAAGCACAAGTTCGTGCGCATGTTTGTGCATTAGAAAAAGACAGCAGATAGGGGACAAACAGAGTGGCCGCCCCCGCGTAAGCGAAGACGGCCACTTCTCACGATGAAAACGTGTACTGGAGTTGGCAAGACCCGCTGCAACGGGTGCCACCGTGCCCCTATCTTATCTGCAAGCGCTCCGTCATGCAATCGTTGCGATGAACGGTCGAAAAGGCCCGGGTGGGTGAATTTGTGTCCGCACGTGCCTTTAGACTTCTCGGTAAGGTCAAACGCCGGACATTCCGGCATCTAGGAGGGCTTGCCATGCTTGATGACGACGACCTGTTCGATCTGACGGATGATCCGTTTGAGTGGGACCTGCTGCTCGATGACGATGAGCTGGAGCAGGACCGCAAAAAGCGTCGGGATAAGAACGCCAAGGACAACGGTTCGGATAAGAGGGACAAGCACCGTCGTGGCCTGTTTGGCGGGCTCTTTGGGTAACCGCCTCATCGCTGCGTCTGTATACTTGATTGCAGTTAAACGCTTGCGAAATGAGGACACAGACGATGATGTGGTTTACCGCCGACCTGCACCTGGGCGACACGAATATCCTGCACGATATGGATCGGCCGTTTACCTCGGTCGAGGAGATGAACCGTAAGGTCATCGATGCCATTAACGAGTGCGTGGCTGCGGACGACCGCCTCTACATCCTGGGAGACTTTACGTATCGGCTGCCCATGGCGGAGGCCGTGTGTCTGCGCGAGCGAATTGCCTGCCAAAACGTGACGCTCATACGGGGTAACCATGACGGCGATTGGGAAGATCCGGACGCACCGCAAATTTGGGATGACGTGCGCGATTACCTGGAGATTGCTCCCGGTTATGCCAAGGGACATCGTCTGGTTCTGAGCCATTACCCCATGCTCAGCTGGAACGGTAAAGCGCGCGGCGCCATCATGCTGCACGGTCACATTCACAGTAGGGGAGACCGCACCAACACGCGCAACCGAGACCGCGAGCGTCCCATTTTCCGATACGATGTCGGCCTTGATGCCAATGACTACAAACCTGTTAGCCGAGACCAGATCTTGAGCTTCTTTGGACTGTAGCCCTCAAGCCACCATAAAGGGGACAGGCACCTTTGTGGTGTTTTTCCTTAGATTGGAGTCGTTATGAAGCAACTGCTCATTCGTGCCGACGATATCGGTTATTCGTACGCCGTTGACTTGGGGATTGCCCGTAGCGTCAACGAGGGTCTCGTGCGCTCGGCGGGCCTTATGCCCAATATGCCCGAGGCCGAGCGTGGCTGGTCGCTCGTAGCGGATTCCGGCATTGCGGTGGGCCAGCATACCAATGTGTGCCTGGGTAAGCCGTGTGCCGACCCGGCGTTCATCCCGAGTCTGCTCGATGAAAACGGTGAGTTCCATAGCAGCCGTACCTTCCGCGAGCACTTTAAGCGCGGCGAGGAGCTTATCGATTTTGACGAGGCCTGCATCGAGATTCGTGCACAGCATGACCGCTTTGTCGAGATTGTGGGCCATGAACCCGATTACTTCGAGGCCCATGCGGTCATGAGCAAAAACCTTAACCGGGCGATTTCGGCGGTTGCACAGGAGTTGGGTCTGAAAGAGCAGAAGGCGAGCTTTGACCCCACGGCCGTGGTGCATTGCGGCGACACCGACCTACGCATGGTGATGCGTTCGATGGAGCCGGGTTATGAGCCCAAGGACGCGATTATGCAGACGGTTCGCGAGATGGCCGATGACGAGACGGTCGTCTTCGTATGCCATCCGGGTTATCTCGATCGCTTTATTCTTGAGAGCAGCTCACTTACGACCGATCGAACCAAGGAGGTCGATGCGCTGATCGACCCCGAGCTGCGGGCGTGGCTCGAGGCTCAGGACGACCTGCGTCTGATCGACTACCGCGACCTGTAAAGATCAAAACCACCACAATGGGGACAGGCACCTTTGTGGTGGTTCTGGCGCCGTTGCCATTCTGGCGACGGCGTCTTTTTTGTCCGCATGGCGCGGTAGAGTGTAGGCGGTTGAAATTTGCGTCCATCGAGGAGCTGCTATGAACGAGATCAAGTGCCCGCATTGCGGCGAAGTCTTTAAGGTCGATGCGTCCGGCTATGCGGACATCGTCAAACAGGTGCGCGATGCCGAGTTCTCGCGCGACCTGGACGAACGTGTGAAGGCCGCCCAGCGCGAGGGTGAGCAGGCATTGGAGCTTGAGCGCTCTCGTTCGACGGCCGCTCTGCAGGAGGCGGAGTCTCAGCGCGACGCTCAACTCGCTGAACAGAAGAACATCGCGGCTCAGGAGCTGGCGCAGGAAGTTGCCAAGCGCGACGCCGAGCTTGCCGAGCTGCGCGCCAAGCTCGAGGGCGCTGCCGCAGAGCGCGAGAGCGCAAGCCAGCGTGCGGCTGTTGAGGCCCGTGCCGATGCTCAAAAGGAGAATGCTGAGCTCCAGCGCGAGATTGATAGCTTACGTGCGCAGTTGGGTCGCAAGGATGACGAGGCCAAGCTCGCCGAGGCCGCGGTGCGCAATGCTGCTCAGAACGATCTGTCCGCCCGCGACGCCCAGATTGCCGAGCTGCAGGCGAAGCTCTCCGCGGCAGACAAGGCCCAGGAGATGGCGCTCGCCGCTGCGGCCGCCGAGTCGCAGCGCGAGCTCGCTGCTGCTCACAGCGAAGCCGAGCGCACGCTTGCCGACTATCAGGCGAAAGTACAGGAGAAGTTCTCCGCCGCAAAGGCTCAGTCCGAGCAGGAGGCAGAGGGTCTGCGTGCCCAGCTGCGCGAGCAAGAGCTGACGGCAAAAATGAACCTGTCGGAGGCGGTTGCCGCAGCGGAGCGTGAGCGCGATGAGGCGCGCGCGAAGCTCACGAGCGAGCTTGCGGTGCGCGATTCTCGCGAGGAGCAAGCCAAGGCTGCCCACGAGCTCGAGCTTGCACAAGCCAAGCGTGCGAGCGATGAGCTGATTCGCTATAAGGACGAAGAGATTGAGCGCCTAAAGGACATGAAGGTTCGCCTGTCTACCAAGATGGTGGGTGAGTCGCTCGAGCAGCACTGTGAGACCGAGTTTAATCGCCTGCGTATGACGGCGTTTCCCAACGCGTATTTTGAGAAAGATAACGATGCATCCGAGGGCACCAAGGGTGACTTCATCTTCCGTGAGTGCGACGCGAGCGGCAACGAGATCATCTCGATTATGTTCGAGATGAAAAACGAGAATGACGAAACCGCGACCAAGCACAAGAACGAGGACTTCTTTAAGAAACTCGACCACGATCGCCGCCAGAAAGGCTGCGAGTATGCGGTGCTCTGCACCCTGCTCGAGCCCGAGAGCGAGCTCTATAACGCCGGCATCGTGGACGTGAGCTATCGCTACGAGAAGATGTATGTGATCCGCCCGCAATTCTTCATCCCGATGATCACACTGCTGCGCAACGCCGCTATGGGCTCGCTGCGCTATAAGCAGGAACTGGCGGAGTACAAACAGCAAAATATCGATGTCACGAACTTCGAAGCCAAGATGGAAAAGTTCAAGGATGGGTTCTCGCGCAACTACAACCTGGCGAGTAAGCAATTCGAATCGGCGATCAAAGAAATCGATGCTGCCATCAAACAGCTTGAGAAGACCAAAGACGACCTGCGTCGCAGCACCGAGAACCTGCGCCTGGCCCACAACAAGGCTGATGAGCTTACAATCCGCAAGCTCACTTGGGGCAACAAGACCATGAAGGCGGCGTTTGACGAGGCGTGCGAGACGGCAACGGGCACGGGCGATGAGCCCGCCGAGGCCGATTCGTATGAGGTCGAGGATGCTGAGTAGGGGATAGCATATAGTGCAAAAAGCGGGGCCGCTGGCGATGTTGCCAGCGGCCCCGCTTCGTTTACCCGGCTGATTCGGCTAGTCTTCGAGCAAATCCTCGATAAAGCCGACGCGGTAGTTCTTAAAGATGACCTCGCCGCCGTCTTGGGTGGCATCCAGATCGACATCGCCCATGATGCCAAAGTCGTGGTCGCCGTCCTCGTCGGCAAAGATTTGGTGCACGTGCCACACGTGGCCGGTCTTCTCGTCGCTCTCGTCGATGGTGAACATGGCAGAGCTGCGGGCATCGCCGTCGGTAAGGATCTCTTCGTGCTGCTCGTGATAGGCGTCGAGTGCCTTTTGCCAGCGAACCTCGCTCATGCCCCAGTCCTCGTCAAGCTCGCCCAAGTCGCGGACGTGCCCGCGGGCCGTAAGAGTCACGCGGCGGAAGAGCGCGTTGCGTACCAGCAGGGTGCAGCCGCGGCGGTCTGCTACAACCTCGTCGATACCCTGGGGCGGCGCGGCGTCGAGGGCGGCCGGGTTGCCGGCGTTCTCCCACTCGTCCACCAGGCTCGAGTCCACCGAGCGCACCACGAAGCCCAGCCACGAGATGATGTCGCGCAAGCGCTCGTCGCGCTTTTCGATCGGTACGGTGCGGTCGAGCGAGCGGTAGGCCTCGGCCAGGTAGCGCAGCAGAATACCCTCGGAGCGGGCGATGCCGAGCTTTTGGATATAGCCCTTAAAGTCGCTCGCGCTCTCCAGCATGTCGCGCAGGACACTTTTGGGTGAGAGCTGGTAGTCGTTGGCCCAGGGCACTTCCTGGCAGTACTTGTCGAAGGCGGCATCGAGCAAGTCCTCGAGCGGCTTTTCGTAGGTCACATCCTGGATACGCTCCAAGCGCTCCTCGTACTCGACGCCGTCGGCCTTCATCTCGGCCATGGCACGGTCGCGCGCGGCGCGTTCCTGTGCGCGCAGCACCTGCTTGGGGTCCTCGAGCGTGGCCTCAACCATCGAGATGAGGTCCATGGTGTAGGTCTCGCTCTCGGGATCGAGCAGCTCCAGCGCGGCGAGAAGGAACGGCGAGAGCGGCTGATCGAGCGCAAAGTCCTCGGGCAGGTCGACCGTCAGTGCGTAGTCGATGTCAGGCGCGGCGTCAGCCGGAGCGTCGGGCACGGGCGGTACCTCGGTGCGCACGACAACGCCGGAGTCGATGAGCGTGGCGAAGATCTCGTCGGCGCGAACCTCGAGCTTCGCCTTTTCCTCGGGCGTTTGCAGACTCGTCTCGATGAGGTCGTGCACGCGGGCGCGAGCGTCGCCGCCCTGCTCGACCACGCTAATCACCATGGAATGCGTAATGCGCAGGCGCGGTTTGAGCGTCTCGGGCTGCGTCTCGATCAGACGCTCAAAGGTCTGCTTGTTCCAGGTGACAAAGCCCTCGGGGGCCTTCTTCTTTTTAATCTTGCGGAGTTTTTTGGGGTCGTCGCCTGCCTTGGCCATGAGCTTGGCGTTCTCGATCTCGTGCTCCGGTGCCTCGGCGATGACCATACCCTCGGTGTCAAAGCCCGAGCGACCGGCGCGGCCGGCGATCTGGTGGAACTCACGGGCGCGCAGGCGACGCATCTTGTAACCGTCGAACTTGGTGAGCGCGGTGAGCACCACGGTGTGGATGGGCACGTTGATGCCGACACCGAGCGTGTCAGTGCCGCAGATGACGGGCAGCAGGCCTTGCTGCGCCAAGCGCTCGACCAATAGGCGATAGCGCGGCAGCATGCCGGCGTGGTGCACGCCGACGCCGCAGCCGAGCAGGCGCTTGAGAATCTTGCCGAATGCCGTGGAGAAACTCGTGCCCTTGGCAGCCTCCTTGATGGCCTCGCGCTGCTCCTTGCTGGCGATGCCAAAGTTGGCGAGCGATTGCGCCGTGGCAAGTGCGGCGTCCTGGCTAAAGTGCACGATGTAGAGCGGAGCCTCGCCGCGGCGCATCGCGAGCTCGACGGTGCCCTCGAGCGAGGTTGTCACGTAGTCGTAGCTCAGCGGCACGGGGCGCGGAGCGTCGACTACGAGGTCGCAGGTGGCGCCGGTGTGCTCCTCGAGCGAGGCGGCGATTGCGGTGACGTCACCGAGCGTGGCGCTCATGAGCATGAATTGTGCGTGGGGCAGGGTGAGCAGCGGTACCTGCCATGCCCAGCCGCGGTCGGGGTCGGCAAAGTAGTGGAACTCGTCCATGGCGACGCAACCCACATCGGCATCTTCGCCCTCGCGCAGCGCGTCGTTGGCAAGGATCTCGGCCGTGCAGCAGATGACGGGCGCCTTGGTGTTGATATGCGTGTCGCCGGTGATCATACCGACGTTATCGCGGCCGAGCACCTGCACCAGGTCAAAAAACTTCTCGCTGACTAGAGCCTTGATGGGGGCGGTGTAATAGCAGCGCTTGCCTTGCGCCATGCCCATAAAGAGCATGCCCAGCGCGACAAGCGACTTACCGGAGCCGGTCGGCGTGCCCAAAATGACATGATCGCCAGCTGCCAGGTCCATGAGGGCCTCTTCTTGGTGATCCCACAGCTCAATGCCTCGGTCGCTCGTCCATTCAAAGAAGCGTTCGAAGGCCTGATCGGGCGTGAGCCATGGTTCGGGCTCGCTGCCGTCCTCGGGCTCCCACCAGGTAGGGGAGAGCGCCCCGAGCGAGCCGAACTCGGCTTCGGTTCCCGTGCCGCCCGAGAACGAGCTGGCGGCGCCGGCGCCGGAAACGGTGCTGGCGGAAGAATCTGTCGTGGTCTGTGCCATGTGGTTTGCTTTCTCTCGCGTTTGTCCGCCATCCATTATGGCGTAGCGGCGGCGCGGGGCGCCAGCACGCGAGAAAATGCAGGAAATGGGCGTTCTGCCCAGCCCTTTGGCGCAGCTGCCAGCTAAGTGAGTAGACTTTTTGCAATATCGTGAGCACATGGCTTTTGCGCAAGGGCTCTACCTGCGGTTTTATTTTTCGCTATGCGGGTTGTGGTTGGCTATTGCAAAAAAGTCTACTCACTTAGATTTGAGGACCGTCCGTCGGCGCCTATTTGCCGCTTGGTTGCCGGCGTAGCGACCGCCAAAAGCCCCTATGACTCCTGCGGAAGGCGCTTTTTGCCCTTGCGGGCGCGGTTTCTAAAGTTCTCGACGGCCTCTTCCATACCCAGAGGTACATAGGTGAGCTCATCGAGGTTTTCGGGCAGGTAGCAGGCAAGGCTTTGCTCCTGCGCGCGGCCCGCCGCGAGCTGTTCATCGCTGGGCTGCGCGCCGGGTGTGGCGCAAATGCCATAGACGACGGCACCCATCTCGCGCGTGCGGCATTCGTATTCGGTCTCGGGATGCTCGGGATGGTCGCGGCGGACGTCGTCGCTTACCCAAAGCGTGTCGTAGCCGGCCGCGGCAAACTGCCCCAAGGCGTAGTCGCGCAGCGGCTTGCTGTCGGTGCGCAGCGTGACGGTGGCGCCGACTGAAAAGAGCGGGCGATAGAGCATTAGATGGTCGACATGGACGAGGCGTTTTTTGGCGTATTTGGCCTTGGGCTGCGGCGTGGGAAAGTTGATAGTGATGGCATCGAGCTCGCCTGCGGCGAACAGCCGCGGCAGCGATGCGGCGCCTCGGGGTATCACGAGCGCGTTGGGCAGCTCCTGTTCGCAGATCTTTTGTGCGGCATAGGCAATGCAGATGGGCTCCTGGTCCATGCCGATAAAGAGGGTATCGGGTTCACGGTGAGCACGCTCAACCAGGTAAGTTCCTTTGCCGCAGCCCAGATCGAGATGAAGGCGGGCGAAGGGTTTGCCGCCAGTCGGCGCACAGGCCTTGCGCCAATCTCCGGCATAGGCCTCGGGGTTCGTCTCGATCGCATCGGCGTAGCGCTCCAGGCGCTCTTCGAGCACAAAGTTCTTAGGCGTGCGAACGTGGACGGCTCCCATGAGGCTCCTTGGTCATAAGTGTGGAACGCATAGCTGCACGTTCCGGCGATGGGTTGGAAGGGGCGGGCGCGATGTGCCCAAAATATGCGGCGCGGCTCGGCGGCGAGTCGCCGATGCCTACAGGCGCTTGAGAATCACATAGCGGTTGAGCTCGCCGCTGCGACCGTCGGCATGGAAGCGCTCAAGCTCGCGCACGGGGACCTCGCCACTCTTGTAGAACGTACGCACGCCGCGCACCAGGTCGGTGATCTGCTGATCGTCAAAGTGATGGCAATAGCGGTAGGCGTGGCGGTCGTTTTGCCAGCCGATGAGGTGGTCGCCGGCTTCAAACTGCGCGGAATCGTAACCCTCAAACGGCGGGGTGAGCTCGGCACGGGCCTCGGCGCGAACGGCCTTGCGCGCCATGCGCTCGTCGTTCATAAACTCCCAAAAGCTGATGGCGATGATGCCGCCTGGGCGCGTCTGGCGCACCAGGGCGTCGAGCACGCGTACGCGGTACTCGCACGACGGCACGTGGTGCATAAATCCAAAGCAGACCGAGATGTCGGCGAGCGGGGCGTCGAAAAGCACGTCGGGTGTCTCGGCGGGGTTGAGCTTCATGAGGGCGTCGAGCACATCGAGTTCCTGGAAGCGCAGGTTGGGAATGCGCAGGGCGTGGCCATGTGCATCGATAGCCAAATCTTGACACGAGTCGACACCATAGAACTCAAACGGGCAACTGGCATCTGCCGAGGGGTTTGCGCCGTTGACGCCCTTGGCGGCGAGTGCGCCGCCGGCGGCAAAGTTTTCGAATCGCATATTGCCGCAGGCAAGATCGAAGACGCGGACGGGATGCTCGATCGTGGCGACGTCGAGCTGTTCGAGCGCAATGTCCATGGTGCGCACCCAGCCGGGCCACGGGGCCTGGCGCGTATCGGAAAAGGAGGCGGAGTGCTCGCGATAGAACGTATTGTTGAGCTGGATGAGCGATGAGGCGAAATCGCGGTTCACGGCGCGGAACTCCCTCCGTTGGCGGTGCGGAATAAACAGTACGACCATACTACCGTTTACGCCGCAACGGGGACAACCAAGCTACGGGTCATTGCTTTGTTTGGACACATTTCCGCAGCTCATATGCACCCGCAACCGCCGGTTGTCAAAAATCTCACTAGAATAGGTGGCATGCTTTTGGCGGTGGCGGATAGATTTTTAACTGTGCAAGGCGCCTTAAGAAGAAAAACGGTCCAGCGGCACGGCTGGCATCACATAGGAGGAACCATGAATGTAGAAACTGCGCAGCGGCTCGCCGACCTTCGTCGCAGCAAGGGTTTTAGCCAAGAAGGGCTCGCGCGAAAGCTGGGGCTGTCGCGCCAGGCGGTCAGTAAATGGGAGCGCGCGGAGAGCTCGCCCGATACCGAGAACCTGATCTTGCTCGCTAAACTCTACGGCGTGAGTTTGGACGAGCTCCTCAATCCGAGTGACGAGATCGAGGACGATATCGAGTTTGAGAACGAGGACCGCGCTCGTCAGCGCGAGGCCGAGGCGGCAGAGCGTGCTCGCACCCATGAGGCGGCGGCGCGCGCTACCGAGGCGGCAACGCAGGCGAGTGATGCTGCGGCCAAGGCGGCGCAAGCGGCAAGCTGGAGTGCGCAGGCCGCCAATGCCGCTACGGCGCAGGCGACGAGTGGCGGCGCAGTTGGTTCGACTCCGGTGAAGGGCCCGTTCCAGTCGTTCCCGTATTGGGCCGTGTGCTGGCTGCTGTTCTTTTTGCTGATGTTCCTGGTTGGTGCCAGCCCCTTTCCCGCACTGATCTTCTTTACGATTCCCATCTATCACTGGGTGGCGCGTGCGCTCGATGGCGATTGGGCGCGCGGGGATATCCAGGTTGGTCCGGCACCGGTGGCAGGTAGGACCCAGGTGCAGGACGTTTCCGCTGCGGTTGATGCCGACGCGGCTGCTGCGACTACTGCTGAGTCGATTGCCGAAGAAGGTGATGAATGATGAAGCTCTCGCATGAATCCAAGGTGCGCCTGGGTGTTGGCATCGGGGCGTTTGTACTGATTGTCGGGCTTGTTTTTGGCACTTCGCGGACTTTGATTCATTTTGATGGCCCGTGGAGCCTTAGCGATCTTACATCCCGCTTGTCTGGTCTGGATGATGAGGTTGACGAGGACGACTCCTTGGATGACAGTAACTTTTCCGTCCGGCCTCAGAAGCTTTCGAGCGTGACCTTTGATGCTGACTCATTCACATCGCTTGACTTGGATGTGACGTCGGGCACGGTCGAGGTCAAGCACGTTTCCGGCGGGCAGGTGCGTGTTATCGAAAACGGTCGAGTTGCAAAAGGAATCGCTGCCTTTGATGCGGCGACTCGGAACTTGGCTGAGGTGAAGGGCTCTACGCTTAAGATCAGGCAATTCGATTGCGATGACGAACGCGCAATCGACCGTACGGTCACCATTGAGTTGCCGCGTGAGGTTGCGGACAATCTGGTAGGCATTACCGCCAACGTGGGGTCGGGCGACCTGACGGTCACGGGCATTGCATGCCATGACCTGAATCTAACGCTGGATTCGGGCGACGTTGAGTTTACGGGCACCGTAACTGACGCCCTGAATGCCGAGATTGGCTCGGGCGATGCAACGTTTGAGCTGTATCAGGCTCCCGCGAATTCGATGGATGTTACCGTGGGCTCGGGCGATGTGGAGATGACGGTTCCGAATTCTACGGGATTTAAAGCGAGCCTCACCGTGGGCAGCGGCGATTTTGAGAGCGATTTCCTTCCGCTTGGCTACGATGGCGAGACGGTTTGGAATCATGAGTTCGACAACGGTGATAAGTCCGCCACGTATCGTTTTGAGATCGGGTCGGGCGATATGTCGTTTGATCCGGCGTGACGGACGGTTATCGAAGGCCGATAAATATAGCCGTGCTCTTTGATGGAGGCGCCGGGGCCGTGGTCGGCTCCGGCGCCTTTGCCTTTACAATGGGGGCATGGAACAGATTATCTTGAACATACTCGAGGCCCTGCGCCGCGAAGAGACCGTGGATGACAAGGTGCTCGTCAAACTGATACATGCCGAGGCGCGCCGTGAGGGCGCCGATAAGCGAGACCTGGCCAAACGCCGTCTGTTGCCGTTTTACCAGCGGGTAAAACGCGAGGAGCCGGCTCGTTGGGCGGCATGGAATGTCGATGCCGAGCTGGAGCGTCAACTGCTGCAGGTGCTGCGCATGAAGCCGCGCCGCACGGCTTCGGGCGTGGCGACCATCACTGTCATTACTAAGCCGTGGCCGTGCTCGGGCGATTGCCTGTTTTGTCCTAACGACCTGCGCATGCCCAAGAGCTACCTGCATGCCGAGCCGGCGTGCGCCCGTGCGGAACAAAACTGCTTTGATCCCTATTTACAGGTGAGCGCACGCTTAACGGCGCTTTCGCAGATGGGGCACGCGACCGACAAAATTGAGCTCATCGTGCTCGGCGGCACGTGGAGCGACTATCCGGAAAGCTACCAGACATGGTTTATGTCGGAACTCTTCCGCGCGCTCAATGACGATGCCGTGGCGGGCGTGGCGGCCAACCCCATGCTGGCGCGACCGGGCATCAGCCGTGCCGAGGCAGGGCGCTTGCTCGATGATGCTCCTGTCGATGCGCTGCCTCCGGTGGTGGCGGAACGTCGCGAGTGCTATCGGGCTGCCGGTATTGCGACCGATGAGGCCGAGCTTGCTGCCGGTGTTGCCGACGAGCAGGAGCGCGTGGATGCCGTCGTGGGCGGCTATAACCGTGCGGTGCGTCGCCTATACGGTCCCGGGACGCCGTGGGGCGAGGTTGCCGAGTGGCAGATAGCCACGATGGAGGAGCTCGAGCGCCAGCAGCGCGTCAACGAGACGGCGAAGCATCGCGTGGTGGGTCTCGTCATCGAGACACGTCCCGATGCCGTGACGCCGCAGGCGCTCACGCTTATCCGCCGCCTGGGCTGTACCAAGATTCAGATGGGCATCCAGAGCCTCGACCAGCGTCTGCTCGACATCAACGAGCGCCGCATTACGGTGGCTCAGATTGAGCGTGCGTTTTCGCTTGCGCGACTGTTTGGCTTTAAGATCCACGCACACTTTATGCTCAACTTGCTGGGCGCTACGCCCGAAGGGGACAAGCGCGACTATGAGCGCTTTATGACCGAGGGCGCCTTTATGCCCGACGAGGTCAAGGTCTACCCGTGTGCGCTCATCGAGGGCTCGCGTCTGGTGGGCTGCTATGAGCGCGGCGAGTGGCGTCCCTATACCGAGGAAGAGCTGCTCGATGTGCTGGCCGACGACATCGTGGTGACGCCGGCGTTTTGCCGTATCAGCCGTATGATTCGCGACTTTAGCTCCGACGACATCATGGTGGGCAATAAGAAGCCTAACTTGCGTCAGCTCGTCGAGAATCGCTTGGCGGCCCGCGCCGAGGGCGCAAAGGTGCGTGAGATCCGCTATCGCGAGATCAGTACCGCGGGTGCCGATTTGGATGAGCTCTCTCTTGATGAGGTTGTTTACGAGACGCCGGTGACGAGCGAACGTTTTTTGCAGTGGGTGACGCCCGAGGGCAAGATCGCCGGCTTTTTGCGCCTGTCGTTGCCCGATCGCGCGTTTGTTGCCGCGCATGCGGACGAGTTGCCGACGTTGCCGGACGAGGCGATGATTCGCGAGGTGCACGTCTATGGCATGGCGGCACGTGTGGGCGATCAGGGCCAGGCGGCTCAGCATCACGGTCTGGGGCGTTCGCTCGTGGAGCGTGCATGCCAGATTGCTCGGGATGCGGGCTATACGCGCATCAATGTGATTAGCGCGATTGGCACGCGTGAGTACTATCGCCACCTGTGTTTTTACGACCATGGCCTCTATCTGCAAAAGGAGCTCTAAATGAACAAGCCGAGTGTTTCTGCCGGTGTTGTCGCCGGCGTTGCCCTGGGAGCTGCGGCGCTTGGTGCTGCCGCTGTTGCTGTTCGTGCTGCCTGCCTGCAGGTCGCGCGGACTCGCAACGGATTGGCGCGCGTAAAGCGTGTACGCGATGCGAATGGCGACGAGGTGCGTGTCCTCGCGCAGGGTGGCGTCTATCAAAGTGCGAGCTATGTTGGCGAGCGTTGGGCGGAGCCGGTCTTTGCGTACTATCGTGCGTTTGACGTTGTGTTTGAGGCGGAGGGCGCGATGCGTGATGCTTGCGGGCATGGTATCGACCGCATGCTTATGCTGGGCGGGGGCGGGTTTGCCTATCCCAAGTATGCGCTGATGTCGCACGAGGGCTTGCGTATGGATGTCATTGAGTACGATGCCGAGATTACGCGTCTGGCGCGTCGCTGGTTCTACTTGGACGAGCTGGAACGTACGGTTGGCGATCGCCTACGGGTGATTACCGCCGAGGCGCGTTCGTACCTGGGTGTGACGAGCGTGGGGCATCGTCGCTACGACGTGGCTGTGAGCGATTGCTTTGGCGGTGCCGAGCCCGTGCGCGAGCTGGCAACCGTTGAGGCACTCCGTTTGGTGCGGGGCAGCCTGAACCCGGGCGGCATCTACGCGGCCAACATTGTGAGCGTGAACGAGGGGAGCGATGTAACGTTCCTGCGCGATTGCGCCGCAACGGTGCTCGAGGTATTCGACCACGCTTGGGTAATTCCCTGCGGTGACACGGAGTTCGGCGGCGAGGAAAACTACCTGCTCATCGCCAGCGACGGTGACTACGCCTTCACCGAAGCCGTGCCCTTCGACACCGACTTCCTCGGCACCCCGCTCCACGATTAGCTCATTTAGAGACACGTCCCAAAAAGACTGGTTTTATGCGTGGTTGCGCCAGCCGAGGACGCGTTGCTTCATGCCTTGGATGTCAAGGACGCCTTCGGCAAAGCCTTTGCGAACGAGTTCCTCGGGAACGTACTCGTCGTAACGATCGAAGTAAGGTACCTCACCGGGGTAGACGAGCTCGATAGGGTCGAACTCCTTCTCGGCCTCGGCAGCGAGCACCTCAAAGAACGTTTCCTCGTCGGCCTTCATCTTAAACTGCATAAAGTATGGACGCGACGGATCGAGCCCTCGAAGGCCCAGCTCCGCGGCGCATTTAATCTTGAGCATGCGTTCGAGCGCCAGAAAGGCGTAGCTGCCCAGCCACGGGAAGAGCACCCAGGTGTCACCGCCTAGGTTAACGAGCGGCTTAGCTCCCGCGCCCGAAATCTCGGCCGTATGACGGGCCTGCGCAAGGCGCGCTCGCGCGTTGCCCATAAGGTACGGATATGCCGCGTGCTCGTTGAGCGCTTGGCGCATGCGCTCGAGCACATGCGTGTTAATGTCGCCGGGGCAGTCGCCAAAGTATGCTGGCACACGGCCCTTGACCTGCGTGGCAAAGACGGTATGGCGCTTCCAGTCCACTTCCTCGACAATCCAGCAATGGCCTGCGATGGCGATGCGCTCGCCGGGCGGTGGCGGATTAACGATTGTGCCCAACTCGGCCGATTCGCTGCGGACGGTAAACTCCTCGTTTTCCTGGAACACGGCGTAGAACTTAAAGTTGTTGATGACGCGCTCGCCCGCGAGGCCCACGATGAGCCCGCCGCCTTCGGTGACCTGGATGTGGTCGATCTTAATGAGGTGGCGCAGCAGCACACGGTAGTCGTCGGCGGAGACGCGGTGGAAATAGCTGAGCGTGAGCACGCGCTGGGCAAGCTCGGCCGGTGTGAGCTCGCCGGTGCTGGCGAGCGTCGACATGGTCTGGTGATAGAGCAAGCTGTAGGGGAGTCGATCGAGCTCGGGCGGCTCGACCCACTTTTCCTCGCGATAGAGTTGTACGAGCGCGATGCCCTGTAGAAGCTTCCAGGGAATGGTCTCGGGCATCATCGTACGTGGCTCGGGCTCTTCCTCGCGCATGACGAACCACATCTCGGGCGGAAGGTCGCGACGGCCTGTACGCCCCATGCGCTGCAAAAAGGAGCTGACAGTAAACGGCGCATCGATCTGGAACGCGCGCTCCAGGCGACCGATATCAATACCGAGCTCCAGCGTTGAGGTGGTGACGGTTGTCTGTGCCTGTTCCTCGTCGCGCATGAGCTCCTCGGCGGTCTCGCGTAGCGATGCCGAAAGGTTCCCGTGGTGGATGAGGAAGCGGTCGGGCTCGTGTCGATATTCGCAGTAACTGCGCAGCATGGAGCACACGGCCTCGGCCTCCTCGCGCGAGTTGGCAAAGACCAGGCACTTGCGGCCTCGGGTATGTTCAAAGATATAGCCCATGCCGGGATCGGCGTTGTCGGGTGCGGTATCGGTGGGGTTGAGCAGCGCCTGCTCGGTCGCTCGCGGGATGTCGACTTCTCCCTCGGGGGCCGAGGAAGTGCGACGGTCCTTAGGGGCGGCCTTGCCCCGCGCCCGCTCGCGACGCTGGTGGCGCTCCTCCTGCGTGAGCTGTCCGCTGTGGCGCATGTCTTGGGTGCCGGCGGGCAGTGCCGCGGGTGGTGCTGCCTCAATGCGCTCGCATGCGAGCACCTCAGCTTCCTGCGGACCTGCGCTCATAAATCCTCGTTGCTGCGCCTGGGGGCCCGAGTTGTAGAAGTGCTCCATGGAGATACGCCACACGCGGCGCGGTTCCTCAAAGCGGGGGATGACGCAGTCGCGTCCCGTTCCCTGTGAGAGGAAGGCGCCCGTGCGCTCGGGGTCTCCGATGGTGGCCGAAAGGCCGATTCTCCGGGGCTGCACGCCTGCCATGCGCGAAAGGCGCTCGATAAGGCAGAGCGTCTGCCCACCGCGGTCGCCGCGCATGAGCGAGTGGACCTCGTCGATGACGACATAGCGCAGGTCGCAAAACATGCGCGGGATTGCCATGTGCTTGTGGATTAGGAGCGCCTCGAGTGATTCGGGCGTAATCTGTAAGATGCCACTCGGCTTTTTGATGAGCTTAGCCTTGTGCGATTGCGAGACATCGCCGTGCCAGTGCCAGACGGGGATATCAGCCTCTTCGCAGAGGTCGTTGAGGCGCACAAACTGATCGTTTATGAGTGCCTTGAGGGGACCAATGTAGAGGGCACCCACGCTCGCGGGCGGGTTCTCCCAAAACTCGGTCAGGATGGGAAAGAAAGCCGCCTCGGTTTTGCCGGATGCCGTGGATGCTGTTAAAAGCACATTGTCCTGCGTATTGAAGATGGCATCTGCTGCCGCAACCTGGATAGAGCGCAGGCTTTCCCAATCGTGGGAGTAGATGAAATCCTGGATAAACGGGGCATAGCGGTCAAAGGCGTTCATGGGCCTCCTCTCAAAATGAGCGTTCAGAAGCGACGGGATATGCGCTGTCGCTTTGCAACATCGACGTTTGCCTAGATAAAACCTACCAAAATAAACCTGTCCCTTTTTGGCAGGTTAGATGGTGAACTCGGCGAAGTTGCGGTTGTCGCTTGCGGTGCCGGTGTCGTTTGTCGCGGCTGCCGGTGCCAGTGCGTCGCCGCCGACGCTTTGCAGCAGCTCGGCCACATTGGCATCGGGGTTCTGACACAGGATGTCGAGCAGCTCGATAAAGTCGCGGATGACCTCACGGGGCGTCAGGTGCGTGTCGGCCCCTACGCGACCAAACTCGATCTTGAGGAAGTCAACCAAGTCGTTCTCGGTAAGCGTAGGCGTCCAGCCAAAGTAGCCGGCATGGATCTGCATGAGCTTTTCGATCAGCACCAGCAGCTCCTCATAGGTGAGCGGCTGCAGGCGGATGATGGGCGCGAGCATGTCTTTGAGGTCTTCGCGCGCAAAACGGCCCTGGGCGAGGCGGCTGCGCAGGGCCTCGTAGGAAAATACGCCGCGTCGACGGTCCTCGATAGAGGTCGGTGTGCCACCCATGATCATGCCCAGGTACTGTGCCTTACCTTGCAGTGTGTCGTTGTACATGGTCAGGATTTTCTCGTAGTTGTATTGGCGCGTGATGGCGTTGGGAATCTTGTACAGGTTTACAAGTTCGTCGATGAGCACCAGCATGCCCTTGTAGCCGCTGCAGACCAAAAAGCGTGCGATGAGCTTGACGTAGTCGTACCAGTCGTCGTCGCTGATGATGGTCGAGGAGCCCAGCTCGGCGCGTGCCTCGCTCTTGGTGCGATACTCGCCGCGAATCCATTTGGTCACGCGGCTCATGGTCTCTTCGTCTCCCTCTGCGACGGCCGTACGATAGCGACGGAGCATGCGGGTGAAATCAAAGCCGTGGACCATCTCCTCGAGCGGGGCAAGCTGGGCATTGATGGCCGACTCGTCGGCGTCGGCACACGAGGCGACCCAGCGATCCAGGATAAGATTGAGCGCGCCGCCCTCGGGGCGCGTTTTGGTCGATATGTTGCGGATGAGCTCGCGATAGGTGGCCAGACCCTGGCCCTGTCCGCCCTGCAGGCGGCGCTCGGGGGAAAGGTCGGCATCGGCGACGACAAAGCCCTCGCCCATGGCGTGCGTGCGAATGGTTTGGAGCAAGAAGCTCTTGCCCGCGCCGTAGCGACCGACTAGGAAGCGAAAACTTGCGCCGCCATCGGCGATGAGGCTGAGGTCGGTGAGCAAGGCGCGGATCTCGACCTCGCGTCCCACGGTAATGTAGGGAAGGCCAATGCGCGGGACGACGCCGCCCTTGAGCGAGTTGAGAATGACGGCGGCGACGCGCTTGGGCACGCGGGGCGCTGCGGATGCGGTATCACTCATGGTCTAGGTATCCTCTCACGTCTGCTTCGTAGTCCTCGATAATTTGCGGCCCTGCCGCGCCAAATTCAATAACGGTGTCGCCCACCAGGTCAAAGAGCGCTTCGTTGATGCTATCGACGAGCATGTCCTCGCTCTGTCCCGATTGCTCTATCGCCAATGTCGCCTGCGCTGTGTTCTGCTCGAGCAGCGCACGAAGATAGGCGTCTGCGGCGGGGGCGAGTGCGGACGTGATGTCGGCGGGCATGGCCGTCGCGGGTGTGGGTGCTGGTGCGAGGAGCGGGGCTACGACGCCAAATTGCTCGGTGGGGATGGTCGGCTCGTCGGCCTCGTCCTGCCGTATAGCCGTCGCGACCGGTTCGGCAACCATGTTGGCCGCGGGCTCGGCTTCCGGTTGCCCAGAGTCTACTTCCTCGGCATCCTCAAGCGTGTCGTCCTCGCGTTCCTCGTCGATCAAAAGCGCCTCGCGTGTCTGTGCGGCGGCGCTTCGGATATGCCCCAGCTGGCTCAGGTCGATATCGATCTTGACGGGCTGGTGTGCGGCATCCCACGAAAGCCATGCCACGATCTCGTCGTCGATGATCTTGGCCAGATATTTGGGGACTTTCTCTTCTTTAAGGGGATGGGCGGGGTCCAGCGCCAGGCGCAAGCGCTGATCGCAAGCGCGCATCATCTCACCGAGCTTGCTGCTCTTTTGCCGGCTGCCGTGGATGCGCATGCACTCCCAAAAGCCGTTTTGGCAACGGTAGATATGGATGGGGTCAAGGCGGTATTCACAGTCCACGTGGCGCTCGGGCGCAAAGAACACGGCCGAGGCAAACATGGTGTAGGGCATGGCCGTCTCCTCCCCAAACAAGCTCGCTACGATGCCGGTCTTTCGGTGCGTGTCATAGTAGCGGGCCATGCGGACATACACGGCGCACGCCACGTGGCGCAAATCGCGATGGTGGGAGTGGTTGAGCCTTGAGTTATTGAGGTTGTACGTGGAGAGCGCATTGATAGCGGCCATGAGCCGCTCCTCGCGCGCCTCGTCGGGCGGAAGGGGGAGCGTGGGCTCTGAGGTTTTGCGACGCTTGGGGGCCTGACCGGACGGGACCGACGCAGGTGCAAGGTCTCGCGCTGCGCGTCGCAGCTCGATAAGGGCGTTATCGAACATGACGGTTTTAGAGTCACGAAGCAGCTTGGGGTCGAGCCCGTGGAATACGGCGTAGTCCTGCAGCCATACGCGTGCGAACCGGTCGATACCGGGCTCAAAGGCGCGATAGGCATCCCAAAAGGCCTTGATCTTGTCAAAGCCATCGTGCGGGTCGTCGACGCCAATGCCGCAGATCAATTCGTAAAGATACAGAAAAGCAAACGAGGTCGATGTCTCCTCGATGTTGCCGCGACGCACTTGGGCGCGCCAGGTAAAGTAGCCACGCAGCTGCCGGTCGCTCATGGCGTTGTAGGTGGGAAAGTACGACTTAAAGGTGCCGTTGTAGGGGCAATCGTCCTCGAAGTCGGCCATCAGCAGCCCTTGGCGGTAAAAAAGCTCGGCTTCCGAAAGCCAGCGCCCCGCGCCGCCCTTGGGGTCGTCTTGCCAACGCGATATCTCGCGCATCTTGCGGTACTGGTCGGGGAGGAAGTTCTGCATCTGTCGGCCGGTCTTGAGAATCGGCTCGTCTGCGTAGACCTCGTTTGAGAAGCGGGCGGACTGATGAGTCCGGGCCTCGGCCATAATGCGCTCGATGAGCAACTTGATGTCCTGATCGGCCACCGCCCTCTCCTCTCCCTATACGGTGTCGGTGACCTCATATCATAGCACAGCATCAAACAGATGTTCGAAATACCGCTACGTTGATAGTTTTAGAACAGGAGGGCGTAGATGACGGCTATGACGACGGAGGGGAGCATGTTGGCCGTGCGGAAGGTCTGAGGTCGGATGAGGTTGACGCCGACACAGAAGATGAGCATGGAGCCCACGAGTGAAAGGCTGTCGAGGGCTGCGGTAGTCATGATGGGGGAGAGCGCGCCGGCAAACAGCGTGATCGTCCCCTGGAACACGGCGACGGGCAGGGCCGAGAAGATACAGCCGCGGCCGAGCGAGGCGGTCATGGTGCAGACGATGATGCAGTCCAGTGCGCCCTTCAGAGCGAGCGTTGACCAGTCGCCGAGCAGGCCGTCCTGAATCGATCCTACGATGGCCATGGCGCCGATACACACAGTGAGCGATGCCGAGACAAAGGCGTTGGTAAATTCGTTGTCGCCTTCGCTGCCGGTTTTGCGCTTGAGCCATTCGCCGAGGTTCTCGATGCCTGCTTCCAAGTTGATGGCCTCGCCAATGAGCGAACCGAGGGCAAACGAGACAATGAGCATGGTGGTGCCGGTGGTCGACAGGGTGCCGCCATCGATAACGAGCATCTTTTGCATGGTACCGCCCAGGCCGATAAATAGAACGCATAGCCCCGATGCCTTCATGAGCGTGTCTTGGATGCGAGGCGTGATAAAGCGCCCGCCTATCAGGCCCAGCAGACCGCCTGCGATCAATAGCGCGACGTTGATGATCGTTCCCAAACCCGGCATGAATCCTCCCATATTGATGCCAACCTGGCAATCGTAGCAGAACGGGGTGCAAGGTGCGCCATGACTCGTCCTATACGTTATATAAGTGGTATTAATGACGGTGCCTGGTGCCCGGTCTCAACTTTGCGTCACGACATAGGGGCTGTAATTGAAACGCAGCGTCATGAGTCGCTGTGGGGACTCGATGGCCGCGGCGATAATATCGGCATCTTTGGCCCGGTCAAATCCCTCGAGCTCAATTTGATACGAGACATCCTCCATTCTTTGGAGTATTCGGTTATTCAAGAGCTTGTCGCCGTCGAATTCTTCGGTTTTGCTTCCGTCCGAGGATACGGCATACAGACGCAGCTTTGCGGTGGTCGCAGGGTCGACGATCGTGAGCTTATCGATTTGGTTGTTTGTGCCCTTTGCCCCCAGCAAGGTGAGCAGGGTGGGGGCTACGATCTCGCCCGATGGCAGAAAAACAACCTCGACAGTTTTGGGAAATGCGATAATGGCTGCTTTGCGGACAGGCTTATCGGCGGCGGCGACTTCAATACTCGCGGCGTCGACAGTTTCCGTGTGATCGAGTGCGACCATCGCGCAGCAATTGCCTTCGTCGATGCCCGTCGGTATGGAATAGCCCAGGTTTTTGTCAGGGTGTGGGCCGCTCGTCTCGGTAGCTGTTTCGTTTGGCTCGCCGGGGGAGGTCGAAGGGCTGCTAAGCAGCGGTGCTGCGTCGCTTGGCGCGACATTGCCTGTAAGCGCTTTTTCACTGCCGCCCTCGTGGGGGCTGTCCGTGATGCCAACTGTCGAAGGGGTGAGTCCGACCGCTCCCGTTCCGTCCCATTCCATCTCGAGGAGTGCTGGATCGGCGAGGATGTGCTGCGTGTCTTGCAATTGGGCGCTGATGTCGATGGAATCGGGGCTTGCTCCGCGCGTAAGGCTGAGCGAGCCGGTCTTCGTCTTGTCCTGAGCCTCCTGATACTCCGTACTGTCTGCGTAGAACATCAGGGGGATTTCGCCTTTCGCGGTGGCATCGGTGTTCGTCTTGGTCATTCGCAATGATGCGCCGAATGAGGCGGCGGGCTGCGTGCCGTCGTCACACGAGGGGACGCAGCCCAGGAATACACCTCCTCCGTCTTCGAAAAAAGCGCTGTCAAAGGCGACTATTGCCCCGTCCGCCGAGTCATCGGGCAGGGCGACATCGATGCGCAGCTCCACGTCGCAGGAGTCGCCATCGGCGTCAGCTGCAGCCGCACGCCACGTGCAAGTGGCGTATCCCGTTAGGAGGTCGTCCGTCTTGCGCGAGTGCTCGGTATCCACGACTATCGAGCCGTTTGCGCAGCGACGGAGACACCCCGAGGTCGAAATGCTCGCCTGTGCAAGCGAGAAGCGTTGACGTGCGATGGCGCTCATCTGACCTGTTGCGAGACGGTTGACGGCAGGCAAGGAGGCATCCACGGCGGGCGTCGCCAAAGCGGCGACGGGCATGCCGGTGGCAAGCGCGCTGCAGAGCGCGGCAACGGGCAAAAGGTTCTTTGATGCCATGGGTTCTCCTTACCTGTTCTGGGCGGCCTTTATTTGCGTGACTACTGGCCGCGCTTGACATGCAGGCCAAGGCCGAGGGTCCCTGCGCCCGCCGCAGCGACCCCTGCTGCCAAGAGTTGTCGCGTGTCGCCTGTTTGCGCCAGGGGCTCATGTTGGCTGCTGCGTTCGAGCTCCGAGAGGTCGACTGTCACCTGTGTTGCCGCTTGCGCCTGCTCTTGTTGGGCAAAGGCGGCGATTGGGGCGAACGTAACCGCGCCGATGATGGCAGCGAGGGCGAGCGCCTTAGGCCGTGTGCGCACCGGGCTCGACCGTCCAGGTGATCGTTGCGACCTGGTCGCCTGTGCCGGTCACATGGAAAATGTCGCGTGTGACGCGGGCGACATTGCCGCTCGTCTTGAGCTTGATCTTATCCGTACCATCGGCGATGCCCTGATAGCCCATGTCGAAGGACGCATTCTTGGAAAGATCGAGGCCCGCTTCCTGTGTCGCGGCGTGAGCGTCCTGGAGCGCTTGGTCTGGGCCAACCTTAAAGTCGATAGAGTTCTGAGCGGTTCCCGTCTTAGCATCGGCGACGATGTTCCAGGAGTTCTGTGCGCCGATCTTCATGTTGGTGACGTGGATGCCGTACGCCGAAAGATTGTCGATGGTGGTTGCGCCCTCGGAAGGACCCTGAAGTGTGCCATCGGCTTTGGCAACAAACGGAATGACGGTCGGGGCTTTGAACATGATGTTGTCAATTTCGGTCCTGATCGTCACGTCGGTGGTTCCGATGCGTCCTTCCGCCAAGGCGGGGGTCGGCGCGGCACCCATTGCGAGTGCGAGCGCCAGGCCTGCGCCCACGACGAGTGCCCTGGCTCCGTTCAGGTTCCTGGTGATGTCCATAATCGTTCCTTTCTATTCGTCACGGACCGTTTCCGTGATGGTTGGACGAAAGTGATGCGGGAGCGTGTTTGCGCGGCAAGCGACGGATTTAGTCTTCGGCCTGGGCGACCCGCACCTTGACGCGCGTGGGGTTGCCATGGGCGTCGTAGGTCTTGGCGTCGAGTGCCTGGATCTCGATATACGCCTCGCCTTCTTCGATGTCGCCGGCAGGGCAGGTCTCGACGGTCTTTCCGGTCTCGACCACGCCCGATTCGTAGATGGTCTCGTCGTTTTGGATGACGCGGAAACGCTGGGGAAACTTGTTATCTTGGACGTTTTGCACGTTAACGCGCAGCTTGCCGCCTTTTTGCAGCTGGGCGACTGGTGCGACTGAGATCGTCATCATGTTGTCGCGGACGATGGCATCGAGCTCGTCCTGGATTTCCTGGCGCGACTTACCCTCCGCTGTTGTGATCGAGGTGCCCGTCTCGGCGATGGGCTTTGACTGCCAGGCGTAAAGGCCGACAGCGATAAGAGCGCAGGCGATAGCCAAGCAAGCTACGACGAGTTTCTTGCGACGCCCCAGGCCTGCGAGTCGGGGCGGCTTCTTCGCGCTCATGCGGCATCTTTGGTGGTGTAGACGCGCGCGAACGTGGACGGGTCCGCTCCAAAGAGCATATGAAGCATCAGGCGGCGCGAGTAGACAAGCTCGTCGAAGTTGGGAGGGAGTTCGATGTCATGGATGCGTGCGATATGGTGGGCAAGTGCCGAGAACGACTCGGGATCGCAAATCACATCGGTGGTGACGTGGTAGACCGCCGTATCAGGGAACGCCTCTTCGTCGAAAGGTAGGAGATGGGGATCGTCGTCGACTTCGATGGCGACGCCGTATTGGGGCCAGTAATATGCCATGGGAACCTCCCTGCTTTTGGGCCAAACCTTCTCTTGGTTTTGGCTGTCGATGCCGACCGTATCAGCCGCAACTTGACCAATTTCTGACCAATTGCTTGACGGGTTTACATCGCCGCAGGTAAGAGGTGGTAAAAATCTTCTCAACTTTTTTCGAGTGTCGATCGTATGCATGGCGGCAATGGGAAGGGGAGCGCCAAGCGCAACGTCTGCCGGTGAGCTGATACCGCTCACCGAATTGCACAAACGTAAAATTCGCCAATTATGGAGACGGTCTCCGTCACGTCGACGAAATGATGCGGTAACATCTCCCTGCAAACACTGTAGTTAACTAAAGGGGGAGTTCGCGTGTCTGCAGCCATCAAGCCCTTCACCGACGAGTTCGAAGAATACGGTCGCGACGAATCTCGCGCATCGGGCGAGGCGTCGAGCATCTCGTTTCCGACAACGGAGGACGAGGTCCGCGCTATCCTGCGAAAGCTCCATGCCGAACATGTCCCGGTAACGGTTCAGGGCGCCCGAACCGGTCTTGCCGCCGGTGCCGTGCCCCACGGCGGTCATATTCTCAACACTTCTCGCATGAATCGCTACCTGGGCCTTCGCCGCGACGATCAAGGCCGTTTTCTGCTGCGTGTGGAGCCGGGCGTCGTGCTCTCGGAGCTGCGCAAGCAGCTGGGCAAGAAGGTGCTTCCGACCGCAGGCTGGGACCAGACGTCGCTTAAGGTTTACGAGGAGTTTCAGGAAGCTCCCGAGCAATTCTTTCCAACCGATCCCACCGAGGCATCTGCCTGCTTGGGCGGTATGGCGGCGTGTAACGCCTCCGGCGCCCGTAGCTACGCTTACGGCCCCATGCGTCCTCACGTCGCGGGCCTTCATGTCGCGCTGACCGATGGGGATTTGCTCGAGCTTCACCGTGGCGAGGTTTTTGCACAGGGTCGTCGCCTTTCGCTCGTCACGGCGCAGGGCCGTACACTCGAGCTCGATCTCCCCACCTATACCATGCCCAAGACCAAAAACGCATCGGGCTATTTCGTTGCGGACGGCATGGACGCCATCGATCTCTTTATCGGCGCGTGTGGCACGCTCGGCGTCGTTACCGAGCTTGAGATCGCCCTGCAGACGGCACCGTCGGTCGTATGGGGCGTGAGCTGCTTCTTTGACAGCGAAGACAAGGCCGTGTCCTTCACCGATTCCGTGCGCCCCGTACTGTCTCACGCGGCTGCCATCGAGTATTTCGATGCGGGCGCCTTGGATATCCTGCGTCGCCAGCGCGAGCAATCGACCGCGTTCGCCTCGCTGCCGGCGCTCGACAAAGATGCCAAGGTCTGCGTCTACGTGGAGCTCGACTGCGACGACGAGGAACAAGCGACCGAGGAGCTGTACCACCTGGGATGGGTTCTGGAGCTCTCGGGCGGCCGCGACGAAGCGACCTGGGTCGCGCGAACCGAAGTCGACCGCGAGTGTCAACGATTCTTCCGCCATGCGGTGCCCGAGAGCGTCAACATGCTTATCGATGAGCGTCGTCGCACGGACCCCACTATCACCAAGCTGGGGTCGGATATGTCGGTGCCCAACGCACGCTTGGCCGACGTCGTTGCCCTCTATCGCCGTACGCTGGCCCAAAGCGGCCTTGAGTCGGCGGCGTGGGGCCATATCGGCAACAATCACCTGCATGTGAATATTCTGCCGCGCGATGCCCAGGACTACCGCCGCGGTGGCGAGCTCTTTGCCCAGTGGGCAGCCGAGGTTACGGCCATGGGTGGTGCCGTTTCTGCCGAGCACGGCGTCGGCAAGATTAAGGCGGGCTTTTTGGGGACGATGTACGGCCATGAGGCCATGGTCGAATCGGCTCGACTTAAGCTACAGCTCGATCCTGCCGGGCAACTGGGTCGTGGCAACCTGTTTTCGGAGAAGCTCTTGGATGAACTCGTCCAGAAAGGAGGCGCGTGAAGATGAGCGATTTTCATATGGTGGTGTGCGTCAAGGCGGTGCCGGGAAGCACTGAGGTCAAGATGGATCCCAAGACCAATACCATCGTACGCGATGGTAAGCAGGCAGTTATCAACCCCTTTGACGCGAGCGCTCTGGAATGTGCGCTGGCACTCAAGGACGACTTTATCGGCTTTGGCATGGATGTGCGCGTGACGGTGGTGTCGATGGGTATCCCTGCGACCGAATCGCTGCTGCGCGACTGCATCGCCCGCGGCGCCGACGATGCGCTGCTGTTGACCGACCGTGCTTTTGCGGGCGCCGACACCCTGGCCACCACCTATGCTCTCAAATGCGGCATCGAGGCGCTCGACGAGGACTTTGACCTGCTCATCTGCGGCAAGATGGCGGTTGACGGCGATACGGCACAGATCGGTCCCGAGCTTGCCGGCGCCTTTGAGATTCCCTGCGTGACCGACGTGAGCTGTGTTCAGAGCGCGGGCTTCACGACATGCGGTTCGCTATCGCTCGTTCACGGATGCGATGCCGGTGAAGAGACGGTCTATCTTGAGATGCCGTGTGCAATGACGACCGCCAAGGAGATCGGCCAGCTGCGCATGCCGAGCATCGCCGGTATTCGTGCGGCCGAGGAGGCGGACGTGCGCGTGGTCAGTGCTGCCGACGTGAACGCCGACCCCGCGCGTTGTGGCCTTGCCGGATCGCCGACACAGGTCGTCCGCTCGTTTGTGCCCGACCGCGACCAAACGTGTGAGGCCGTTGAGGGAACGGCATCCGAGCAGGCGGCAAAGCTTGCCAAGATTATCGAGGGGATGGCATAGATGAGCGGACTGATTATCGATAGCGAAGCCTGTATCGGCTGCGGTCGCTGCGTTCGCGCCTGCGCCTCGGGCGGCATCGTGGTGGAGGGCGAGCGGCCCAACCGCTGTGCCCGCGTAACCGACGGCTGCATCCTGTGCGGCGGGTGCGTCGATGCCTGTCCCGTTAACGCTATCTCGATTGAACGCGATGAGGCCACTGGCGCAGCCGATCTCGACGCATACCAGGACATTTGGGTATTTGTGCAGACTGACGAGCATGACGCCGTAGCCCCTGTGGCCTATGAACTCATGGGCAAGGGCCGCGAGCTTGCCGATGCCCGTGGCTGCCGTCTGGTGGCGCTGGTCGGCATGAGCCCCGAGAGCTCGCTTGAGGAGCTGGAGCATCTGGTTTGTGCCGGCGCCGACGAAGTTATGGTCTGTCGCGACGAGCGCCTGCGTCAGAACGACGCGGAGGTCTACGCCCGCCTGATCTGTGATTTGGTAGCCGAGCGCAAGCCCGAGGCCATTCTGTACGGCGCGACCGCCTTTGGCCGCGAGCTGGCACCTGGCGTTGCCGTGCGCCTGCAGACGGGTCTTACGGCCGACTGCACCGTGCTTTCGATGGATACGGGGACGGGCCTGCTACAGCAGACACGCCCCGCATTTGGCGGAAATCTGATGGCCACCATCATTTGCCCCAATCACCGCCCCCAGATGGCGACGGTGCGTCCCGGCATCTTTAAGGCGCCTGACTTTGACTACGGCCGCTCCGGCACGATTGCCCAGGTGACGCTTGCAGAAGACGTTAAGGCTCGCGTCGAGATTTCGATTCCCTCCGAGGAGTGGGGACAGCAGGCTTCGATTGCCGATGCCGAGCGTCTGGTCGTGGTAGGCCGCGGTATTGGCTCCAAGAAGAATCTGCCCCTGATGCGTAAGCTCGCCGATGCCCTGGGTGCCGAGCTCGGCTGCACGCGCCCCGTTGTGGAGGCCGGCTGGCTGGAGTATCGCCACCAGGTGGGTCAGACCGGCGTTTCCGTGGCGCCCAAGCTCCTCGTGAGCATCGGCGTCTCGGGTGCCATCCAGCATCTTGCCGGCATCGGTGGGGCGGAGTGCATTATCGCCATCAACGAGGACCCGGATGCCCCCATCTTTGGCGCCGCCCAGTACAAGGTTGTCGGCGACGCCGTCGAGGTCGTCGAAGAGCTGCTGGCCCAGCTTGGGTGTTAAGCGCCGGCCAGCCAGGTGCGCATCTCATCCTTTAGGCGCTCCCAGGTTGCCTGCGTTGCGGGATCGGTAAAGGGCCGCGTAATGCCAAAGGGCGCGTCGAGCAGGCGGTAGATATCGCCCTGCTCGCGCGCCAGCGCGCAGCTCGCCGGATAGACAAGCTCAAACATAAAGCAGATAAGTCCTACCAGGTAGTCTGCGGGCTCGTCGCGTTCATCGCGTGCGACGCACCGGCGCTCATCAAAGGCGGCGAGTGTCGGTGCCGAGAAGTGGCTGGCAAGAAACGTGTTCTCATCGACCTTGAGGACGGTGTCGACGGTGCTGTCGGCGATGGTGCGCATGATGTCAATCTTGTCGCCATCGCGCACGATATCGCAGAAGCGCCGTGTTCGTTCGTCGAGTTGCGCCGGCACGCGAAAATCGCTGTGATAGGCGATGCTCGCGCGGATGAGTTCGTCGTACTCGTCGGTCTCGATAAAATCTCGGATGTTCGTCGTGGCAGGCGCGTCGGCAGGATTCTCGCCAAAGAGGACCTCGACGCCCAATGCGGCGTGACTCATGCTCTCGGCGTCTTTAAAGGTGTCCCAACGGCGTAGCTGCTCAAATCGACCCATATCGTGCAGTAGGCCGCAAAGCCACGCCAGGTCAATATCCTGCGGCGACCAGCCCTGTTCGCGCGCCACGGCATTGCACGCTTCCGCCACGTGGTACGTATGTTCAATTTTGAGTGCGATGCGCGGATTGGTGGCGTCGTAGGCATCGGTATAGGTCTTGAAGGCCTCGACCGCCCGGGGCCGATCGATAGCTGTCATAATGACTTCCTAAAAAGTTGTGTCTTTCGATCCGGTGGCAATTGTAGGTGAACTCGCCTGCCATCGGACGATAATTCTGCCGCACCGTACATGCGGTTTGGATAGCTTGTCTGATGAGGAACGTTATGGTGCTCAAAATCGTAAAAACCGTCTGGCCGGTGATGCTTACCTATGTTGCGATAGGCGCGCCGTGCGGAATGATTATGGCGCAGACAGGGATGGAGCCCTGGATGGTCTTTGCCCTGAGCAGCACCTTTGTGACGGGCAGCGGGCAGTTCATGATCTGCAACCTGTGGCTGGCGGGCGTGCCGGCAGGATCGATTGTCGCCTCCGTCGCCGCCATCTCCTCACGCTTCGCACTTTATTCGGCATCGATTGCGCCGCATCTGACGGGTGCCTCGAAGCGTCAGACGTTGGCGGTCGCCGCGACGCTCACCGAGGAGGCATACGGCATCTCGTTGGCTAAGCTGGTTGAGGGGGACGACTGGGGTCCGCGTGAGTCCTTTGCGCTCAATGTGATCCTTATCGCAACATGGGGCGTCTCGTGCACAGCGGGCGCCGTCGCTGGTGCCGTCATCGATGTTCCCACGGCCATTGCAGGTTTTGTCTGCACCTCGCTCTTTATCTGCCTGCTCTTTTCGCAGCGACCGTCGCACGGCAATGTTGTAGCCGCCGTTTTGGCTGCGGCGTCCGTCGCCGCATGCAAGTTCTTGGGGTGGACGAATATCGCCGTGCCGGTAAGCGTGCTCGTCGGTGTCGCCGCGTCGCTTGCATGCGATGCTCTCGCTGATGGAAGGGGTGCCCGCAATGCCCGTTAATGAGTTTTTGGTCCTGTGGCTGTCGTCGTGGGCGGCCATCGCGTTCTTTCGCATCGCCCCGGCGTTTGCCTTGCGTGGACGAACGCTCTCGCCCCGCGTTACCGAGGCCTTGGGTTATATCCCGCCGGCCGCCTTTGCGGCGCTGGTTGCTAACGACTTGATAAGCCCCGGTGCTTTCGACGCCGGCTTGTGGCAGGGCTTGATTCCCTGGATTGCGGCGGCCGGCGTTGTTGCGGTGGCGATCAAGACTAAATCGATGTTGTGGTGTTGCGTCTCGGGAATCGTGCTCTATATCGCCTTGAGTTTCGTGTAAGAGCAAGGCTCGTTTGCCGGCCTGGCCTAACGAATTGAATTTCTCACCGAGGTGGTCTGCTTCTTCTGGTACCATGGTCAAACTTTACTGTAGCAAAGCATGACGTGGGCTTTTGTCCCGTCAGTGGAAATGGGGGTTTCATGGCACAGGAAGCAACTACCACCGAGCAAAAGAAATTCAAGGTTCCGCGCATCCCGGGCGACATCATGATCTACCCGATGATCGTCGGCCTTTTGCTCAACACCTTCTGCCCGCAGGTTTTCGAGATTGGCGGCTTCTTTACCGCTGCCTGCCGTGGTGGTTCCAACACCATCGTCGCCGCGATCCTGCTGTTTGTGGGCGCCGGCATCAGCTTTAAGTCCACGCCGGGCGCCATCAAGACCGGCATTGTCGTGCTGATCCCCAAGCTTGTTGTCGCGGCGGCTCTCGGTTTGGGCGTGGCCTATTTCTTTAACGACAACTTTCTGGGCCTGAGCTCCGTGTCCATCATCGGCGGCATCACGTTCTGCAACATGGCGCTCTATACGGGCATCATGGGCGAGTTCGGCGATGAGTCCGAGCAGGGCGCCGTCGGCATCCTGTTCTTTACGGCCGGTCCCGCCGTCACGATGATTATCCTCGGCGTCTCGGGTCTCGCCAACATTCCCATCGGCACCATCATCGGCTCCATCCTGCCGCTCGTTATCGGCATGGTTTTGGGCAACCTGTTCCCGTTCATCAAGAACCTGCTGGTCCCCGGCACCAATCCCGCAATTGCCGTCATCGGTTTTCAGCTCGGTGCGTCCATGAGCCTGTCGAGCTTCATCACCGGCGGCATCTCGGGCATTCTGCTTGGCCTCATCACGCTCTTTATCGTCGGCCCCATCACCTTTGCCTTTGAACGCCTGTGCGGCGGCAACGGCAAGGCTGCTGTTGCCTGTTCCACCATCGCCGGTACGGCCATGACCACGCCGGTCGCCCTCGCCGAGGTTGCACCGCGCTATGCCGAGCTTGCGCCCACCGCGTACGCCCAGATCGCAACGGCCGTCATCATCACGGCGATCATGGCCCCGATCCTGACCGGCTGGGTCGACAAGAAGTTCTGCCGCGGCAAGGAAGACCTGTCGGTTGCCGGTGTCGAGGCTATCGAGGAGGCTGTCGCGACCGATATCGACGGCGAGTAGTCACCAGTTCGAATCAATGAAATCGGCGTGTGCAATTCACGCTGTCCGAGCGCCCGTACGGCACCTGCTATTCAGTGCCATTCGGGCGCTCTGCTATTATTCCCCTTACCCCTGCGGAGTAAGGGGTGTTTGTTGCCCGAGCGAGCCTCGGGCGTTTTTGGCCACTTGGATATAGAGGGGATGGAACCTAGTGGTTAAGGCGCTCAAGATCGAGATTTTCCTGATGTGCATGATTGTCCTTATCGGACTTGCCATACGAAGTCGCCGCTCCTTGTTCTCCAGTACTCAGCAGCTTTTGTTTAGCATGCTCGGCTACACGTCGGCCGCGTATATCTTTTTCGATATGATCTGGACCCTCTCTGACGGAGTGAGCGGCACGGTGGGCCTCACTGCCAACTGGATTTCCAACGCGGTCTCGTTTTCGCTGTTCGCCCTCGCATGCCTCTTTTGGTTCCTTTATTCCGAGACCATGCAGGGTTCGCGGCTTTTGACCACGACCTCTAGGCTGGCACTTGTGACGTTGCCCACGGCGCTGGTGGTCGTACTGGCTTTTACCAGCTACTGGACACATGCCCTGTTCTACATCGATGCTCAGGGCGTGTATCGTCGCGGTGCACTTTATATGATTCAGCCTGTCGTTAGCTACTGCTACATCATCCATACGTCCCTGCATGCGTTTGTGCAGTCGCGACGGGTCGAAAGCCTGCAGAAAAAGGCGATCTATAGAACACTGGCGTTTTTTGCTGTCCCCGCCATGATTGGCGGAATTGTTCAGGTCGCCTGGTCGATTCCCGGCCTGTGCGTTGGCATAGCCGCGAGTAATCTTTTGCTCTACCTTATCTATCAGGAACAGCTAATCTCGACCGACCCGCTCACGGGCCTTAACAACCGCAATCGTTTTGAGACGTATATGCAGACGCTGTTTTCCAGCGCTGATCATGCCGAGGATACGTATCTGCTCATTATGGATGCCGACGGCTTTAAGCATATCAACGACCATTACGGGCATGTCGAAGGTGATCATGCCTTGGAAATCATCTCATCGGTGCTCAAGGAAGTCTGTTCGCCGTCCGGCGGCTTTATCGCGCGTTATGGTGGCGATGAGTTCGTGGTGGTGCAGAGGGATGCAACCGAGCAAGATATTGTCGACCTGAGTACTGCAATTAACGATGCACTTGCACAGGCCGAAGTGCCGTACCCGCTCTGTATGTCAATTGGGTACGCACGCTATGACAGCGGGGTTGAGACCTGGCGGGATTTACTGCGCACTGCCGATGCAGGGCTTTATCGTGTTAAGGCTGAAAAGAAAAAAGCGGGCGCGCGGATCCGCTAGAAAATAGGGGCACACGACCGTTGTGCTGGTCGTGCGCCCCTTTTGCGTTGGTGGGATTAGTAACGGCTGTCGAAGATGCGCCTCGTCTTTTTCTCGGAGCGGGGCAGCTCGCTAGGCCTTTTTAGGTTTGTTGACGATGATGATGCCGCCGCAGACCAACAACAGGGCAACGATGACGGTAACGGGGCTCGTGCCGGCGCCCTCGCCGAGCAACAGCGCGCTCAGCAGCACGCCAAAGACCGGGTTCATAAACCCAAAGACCGAAACGCGGCTGACGGGGTTGACGGCAAGCAAGCGCGACCACAGCGAGTAGGCGACCGCAGAGATAAGCGCCATATAGACGATGAGCGCGATGGCGGGCACGATCGCGGTGGGGGAGAGCATGCCGCCCATCAAAAAGCCGATAGCGGTGAGGACGAGGCCGCCGACCAAGAACTGCCAGCCGGCAAGTAAGACGCCGTCGTGCTCGCGCGAGAAGATACCGATTAGGCAGGTCGAAAGGGCGCCCGCGACGGTGGAAGCCAGGATAAAGCCCTCGCCGTCGAGCGAAAAGCCAAAGGTGCCGTCGGCGCCTGAAAGGTTAACGAGTGCGACGCCGGCGAAGCCCAACACGCAGCCGAGCACCTTGGCCGCATCGAGCTTTTCGGTGCGGAATGCCAGGGCGGCAAAGAGGATGGCTAGGAAGTTGGCGCTGGCCTCGATGATGGAGCTCGACATGGCGCTGGCGCGCGAGAGGCCCAGATAGAAAAAGAAGTACTGGCCGATGGTCTGGAAGAGCGACAGCGTGAGGATAGGTTTGATGTCGCGCGCCTGCGGAACGAGCGGACGGCGTTGGGCCGCGCTCATACCAACAATGACCAGCGTGCCGGCAAGGGTGAAGCGCAGGCCCGCGAAGAGCAGCTGCGAGGCGCTATCGTGTGCCGGGATACCAAAGAGCGCGTAGCCGATCTTGATGCAGGGAAAAGCCGACCCCCAGAGCGCGCAGCAAACGAGGCAGCCCAAGATGAGCCCGGGCAGGGTGGCGAGATACGGCTTGCGGCTTTCCATAATGTCCTCCCGTTGCGTTTAAAGCAAAAAAAGAACCCGCCACCGGGAGTGCCGGTGGCGGGTGTTGTTACCCGATGGGATTGTACCCGAAGGGAAAGGTTTAGGCGAAGTAGGCTACGCCGCTCTCAAAGATCGGCATGAACTTATCGCCGGGGACATACTCGGGCACGTTGCGGTACAGGTTGTCGCCGCGACGCTCGGCGTGGCCCATCTTGCCCAGGACGCGGCCGTCGGGGCTCGTGATGCCCTCGATGGCGAGTGCGGAGCCGTTGGGGTTGACGGAGAGGTCCATGCTGGGCTTGCCGTCCTCGCCCACGTACTGCGTGGCGACCTGACCGTTGGCGATGAGCTGGGCGAGCACCTCGTCGTTGGCGACAAAGCGGCCCTCGCCGTGGCTGATGGCGACGGTGTAGGGGTTGTCGAGGCTGCACTGCGACAGCCACGGGGACAGGTTGGACGAGATACGGGTGCGTACCAGGCGGCTCTGGTGGCGGCCGATGGTGTTGAACGTCAGCGTGGGCGCATCGGGCGTGGCGTCGACGATGTCACCGTAGGGCACCAGGCCGAGCTTGACCAGGGCCTGGAAGCCGTTGCAGATGCCCAGCATCAGGCCATCGCGGGCCTTGAGCAGGTCGCGGACGGCCTCGGTGACCTCGGGAGCGCGGAAGAACGCCGTGATGAACTTGGCGGAGCCGTCGGGCTCATCGCCGCCCGAGAAGCCGCCGGGGATCATGACGATCTGGCTCTCGCGGATGCGGCGGGCAAGCTCATGGGTGCTCTCGGCGACGGCCTCGGGCGTGAGGTTGTTGATCACGAAGGTGTCGGCCTCGGCACCGGCGGCGCGGAAGGCGCGGGCGCTGTCGTACTCGCAGTTGTTGCCGGGGAACACGGGGATGACCACGCGCGGGCGGGCGATCTTTGCGCCACCGTACACATGGATATCCTTGGCGCGGTAGTCGATGGTCTCGACCTCGGCGGTCTCGCCGGCGCTGCGGTAGGCAAAGACGCCCTCGATGCCGCTCTCCCAGGCCTCCTGGAGCTCGGAGAGCTCGATGACTTCGGAGCCGGTGTCGATGACATAGCCCTCGACGGTGGTGCCCAGGGGCTCGACGACAACGCCGTCGGCGACCTCGGGCAGCTCGGCGTCCTCGGCGAGCTCGACGATAAAGCTGCCGTAGAGCGGGGTGAAGAGGCTCTCCACGTCCACATCCTCGGCAAGCTCGATACCGATCTGGTTACCGACGCACATCTTAAAGAGGCTCTCGGCGCCGCAGCCGTAGCCGGGCGTGGAGACGGCCAGAGCGTCACCGGTGGCGGTGAGCGCCTCGACGGCGTCAAACGCGGCGAGCAGCTGCTGGGCGTCGGGGCGGTAGTCCTCGCCGTAGGTGGCGGGGGCGATGCGGACGACGCGGTGCGTGAGGCCCTTGAACTCGGGGGAGACGGCGCGAGCAGCCTTGCCCACGGCCACGGCGAAGCTGATCAGGGTCGGCGGAACGTTGAGCTCGCCGGCCTCGTCCTCAAACGAGCCGCTCATGGAATCCTTGCCGCCGATGGCACCGGCGCCCAGGTCGACCTGGGCCATGAGGGCGCCGAGTACTGCTGCCATGGGCTTGCCCCAGCGCTCGGCCTCGGTGCGCAGGCGCTCGAAGTACTCCTGGAAGGAGAGGTAGGCGCGCTTGTGCTCAAAGCCGGCGGCCACGAGCTTGGCGATGGACTCGACCACGGACAGGTAGGCACCCGCAAACTGGTCGGCTTCCATCAGGTAGGGGTTGAAGCCCCAAGCCATGGCGCTCGCCGTGGTGGTCTCGCCGTCCACGGGGAACTTGGCGACCATGGCCGAGCTCGGGGTGAGCTGCGTCTTGCCGCCAAAGGGCATGAGCACGGTCGCGGCGCCGATGGTGGAGTCGAAGCGCTCGGAAAGGCCCTTGTTGGAGGCGACGTTGAGGTCGGTGACGAGCGAGGTCATACGCTCGGCGAGCGTGGTGCCGGCCCAGCTGGGCTGCCACACGCTGCGGGCGCACACGTGGGCGACCTGGTGCTTGGGCGCACCGTTGGAGTTGAGGAACTCGCGGGACAGGTCGACGATGGCGACACCGTTCCAAGCCATGCGCATGCGCGGCTCGGCGGTAACCTCGGCGATAACGGTCGCCTCGAGGTTCTCCTCGGCGGCATAGCCCATGAACTCCTCGACGTCACCGTCGGCGACGGCACAAGCCATGCGCTCCTGGGACTCGGAGATGGCGAGCTCGGTGCCGTCCAGACCGTCGTACTTCTTGGTCACGGTGTCCAGGTCGACATACAGGCCGTCGGCAAGCTCGCCCACGGCGACCGAGACGCCGCCGGCGCCAAAGTCGTTGCAGCGCTTGATCAGGCGGCAGGCATCGCCGCGGCGGAACAGACGCTGCAGCTTACGCTCGACCGGGGCGTTGCCCTTCTGGACCTCGGCGCCCGAGGTCTCGATGGACTCGGTGTTCTGGGTCTTGGAGGAGCCGGTGGCACCACCGATGCCGTCACGGCCGGTACGGCCGCCCAGCAGGATGATCTTGTCGGTGGGGGCGGGGCACTCGCGGCGCACGTGGTCGGCCGGGGTGGCGCCCACGACGGCGCCGACCTCCATGCGCTTTGCCACGTAGCCGGGGTGATAGAGTTCGTTGACCTGGCCGGTGGCAAGGCCGATCTGGTTGCCGTAGCTGGAGTAGCCGGCGGCAGCGGTGGTCACGAGCTTGCGCTGCGGCAGCTTGCCCTCGAGCGTCTCGGACACGGGGACGGTGGGGTCGCCGGCGCCGGTGACGCGCATGGCCTGGTACACGTAACTGCGGCCCGAGAGCGGGTCGCGGATGGCGCCGCCCACGCAGGTGGCGGCACCGCCGAAGGGCTCGATCTCGGTCGGGTGGTTATGGGTCTCGTTCTTAAACAGGAACAGCCAGTCCTGCTCCTCGCCGTCGACATCGACCTTCACCTTGACGGTGCAGGCGTTGATCTCCTCGGACTCGTCGACATCGGTCATGACACCGGTCTTCTTAAGGTACTTGGCGCCGATGGTGCCCATGTCCATAAGGCAGACGGGCTTGGCGTCGCGACCGAGCTCGTGGCGCATCTCCATATAGCGGTCGAAGGCCTGCTGCACCACGGCGTCATCGATCGTCACGTCGTCCAGGACGGTGCCGAAGGTGGTGTGGCGGCAGTGATCGGACCAGTAGGTGTCGATCACGCGGATCTCGGTGATGGTGGGGTCGCGATCCTCATCGCGGAAGTACTGCTGGCAGAAGGCGATGTCCGCCTCGTCCATGGCAAGGCCGCGCTCGGCGATGAAGGCTGCAAGGCCGCCCTCGTCGAGCTCGCGGAAGCCGTCGAGCACCTCGACGGGCTGGGGCTCGGGGGTCTCCATGTGCAGCGTCTCGGGCAGGTCGAGCGAGGCGATGCGGGCCTCGACGGGGTTTACCACGTAGTGCTTGATGGCCTCGATGGCGGCCTCGTCCAGGTCGCCCGAGATCATATAGACCTTGGCGGAGCGCACGGCGGGGCGCTCGCCCTGGCTGATGAGCTGCACACACTCGCTGGCGGAGTCAGCGCGCTGGTCAAACTGGCCAGGCAGGAATTCGACGGCAAAGACGGCGCCATCGCTTGCGGGGAGCTCGTCATAGGTCACGTCGACCTGGGGCTCGCTAAAGACGGTCGGCACGCAGGAGCGGAAGAGCTCCTCGTCGATGCCCTCGACGTCGTAGCGGTTGATGATCCTCAGGGCCTCGATGCCCTGAATGCCGAGAATCTCGGTCAGCTCGCCCTTGAGCTGCTGAGCCTCGACGTCGAACCCGGGTTTCTTCTCCACGTAGATACGAGAGACCATTGGTTCCTGCCTTCCTGATCGGTTGGGCGTACGGTACGGTATGCGGCAGCGGTCGGTTTGCGGGGAAAGCCTCGCGGTCGCCTTGAGCCACATGTTTGTAAACCTCACTATGATACGACAGCTCGCGACGCGTTGAGGACGGCGAGGGTGCTACAGTGAAGCGCAAACAAGAGAAAGGCATCACATGGCATTCGTTTCACTCGCCATCATTGCGCTCGTGGCCTTTGCGAGTCCCTTTATCGCCTCGGCGATTCCCGGAAAGCCCGTTCCCGAGACGGTCTTTTTGCTCGTGTTCGGCGCGGTACTAGGCCCGCATATGCTCGGCGTCATCCATGTGGACGCCGAGGTCTCGCTCGTGTCCGAGCTCGGCTTGGCCTTTTTGTTCCTGCTCGCCGGCTTTGAGATCGACCCTAAGAACATTACGGGCGTCGAGGGACGCTATGGCATGGCGACGTGGGTCGTCACGTTTGGCATCGCCTGGCTTGCGGTGCGCTTCACGCCATGGTTCTCGGTCAGCCATTTCGACGGTATCGCCGTGACACTCGCGCTTACCTCGACGGCGCTCGGCACGCTCGTGCCCATCATGCGCGAGCGCTCGCTCACCGGCACGCGTGTGGGCGATTCGATTCTCGCGTACGGCACCTGGGGCGAACTTGGCCCCGTGCTCGCTATGTCGGTGCTGCTCTCTGCCCGCACCGGCATCCAAACGCTCGTGATCTTGGGTCTGTTTGCGGTGGTGTGCGTGTTGCTGGCCGTGGTTCCGAGCCGCTCCAAGCGCGTCGGCAGCCGTTTCTTTGCGTTTGTCGAGGAGCGCGCCGATACCACCTCGCAGACCTTCGTTCGTCTGACGGTGCTCATCTTGGTCACGCTCGTGGCGTTCTCAGCCATCTTCGATCTCGATATTGTGCTGGGTTCCTTTGCCGCTGGCTTTGTCCTGCGCTATATCATTCCCGAGGGCAATCACACGCTCGAGACCAAGCTCGATGGACTGGCATATGGCTTTTTGATCCCCGTATTCTTTACCGTGTCGGGCGCAAAGATCGACCTGACGGCCGTCGCATCGCGCCCCGGGTTGCTCGTGGGCTTTATCGTGGCGCTGCTCATCATCCGCGCCGTGCCCATTCTTGTCTCTATGAGCATCTGCCCCGAGACGCGCGATGTCTCGGCGTATGGCCGCATTACCGTTGCCCTGTACTGCACCACGGCGCTGCCGATCATCGTTGCCGTGACGAGCGTGGCCGTCAACGCCGGAGCGCTGTCGCAAGATGTTGCCTCGGTCATGGTTGCCGCCGGCGCCATCACGGTGTTCTTGATGCCACTGCTCGCCCAGCTCTTCTATCGCGTGGTCGATGCCGCGCCGGTTGCCGCCGTGGCAGAAGTTGCCGAGCATCCTTCCGATGCACTCGATATTCTGCGCGCCCATCACGACCTGGCGAGCCTGCTCGCGCGCGAGCATGAGCTTTTGACCTCTCACGGTCACGGCCGCGCGCTCGACGGCGTGCCTACGATCGATACCATTGCCGATCGCCTTTCGGCCGAGGCGGCAAGCGGTCGTATCGATGCCCGTATCGTCGACGCTGCCCATCTGCTGGCCGAGAAGACCTATGGCGACGAGATCGACCCGTCCAAGCTCACCCCGCGCGAGCGCCGTCGCCTGGAGCGCGCCAAGCTCGCCGTGCGCGAATACCGCCGCCGCATGCTGGAGCTCTACGCAAGAGAAGAAGCCGAGGACGACGACGGCAAGTAACCGATGCGGCGCTGAGGCGGCATTCCAGTTTGAAAGACGGCCTCGAAACGGGACGCTTTCCGCTTTGGGCCTCTACGGGAAAGCGCATCCCACTCTGAGGGCTCGAAACGGGATGCGGTTTCCGGATGAAGCCCTTGGCGGAAAGTGCATCCCGGTTTGAAGGCTCAGAATGGGACACACTTTCCGGAACAAGGCCCTTTGGGAAACTGCATCCCGGAATAGGCACTCAGAATGGGACACAGTTTCCGCGAGAGGCCCGTTGCGGAAAGTGTGTCCCAGAACATGCGTCCAAGACGGGATGCAGTTTCCGCGAGAGGGCTCCGGGGGAAACTACGTCCCGTTCTGAGCTAGAAAACTGGGATACGGTTTCCGCCCAAATAAAAGAAGGCGCGCTGCCTGCATCGATCGCAGGCGGCGCGCCTTTTGCGTAGGGCTCAGTTGAGACTTGAGGCCGAAGCCTGCTGTCCCTTAGGAGCGGGCGGCTCCGTCGACGGGGAGTACGGCACCTGTGACGTAGGAGGACATGTCGCTCGCCAGGTAGACGAAGGCGTTGGCGACGTCCTCGGGTTCACCCATGCGACCGAGCGGGATGGTGGCGATGATGGGCTTGATGACCTCTTCGGGCAGGTTGGCGACCATATCGGTCTTGGTCACGCCGGGGGCGACGGCGTTGACGCGAATGCCCATAGGGGCGAGCTCGCGCGAGAGCGACTGGACCATGCCGTTGACGGCGAACTTAGACGTGGGATAGCCGACGCCGGAGGGCTGACCATACTTGGCGACCATCGAGCTCGTGGTGGTGATGGTGCCGCCGTGGCCTGCCTCGGTCATAATCTTGGCAGCGGCCTGGTGGCCGTTAAAGACGGCGACGACGTTGAGGTCCATGACCTTGGCGAACTCTTCGGCCGTGTACTTCAGAAGCGGAGAGCGCTGGGAGATACCGGCGTTGTTGACGACCGTGTCCAGGCCGCCCATGTCGGCGGCTGCCTCGGTAAAGGCCTCGGTCACGGCCTCGAGCGAGGTGAGGTCGCAGGAACGGCCCCAGACCTTGGCCTCGGGATAGGCTGCGGTCAGCTTCTCAACGGCGGCGTCGGCGGTCTCTTGGCGCGAGCCAAAGACGGTAACGGCGGCGCCTTCCTCAATAAAGCGGCAGGCGATGGCGTAGCCGATACCGCGCGTGCCTCCGGTGATGATTGCTTTCTTACCCTCGAGCAACATGGTGCCTCCATTCTTCGGGGGTGTGGACATACGCAGCACAGCATAGTGGCGGCCCAAAACGGGCACATTCGCTTATCGGTGAACGGTACCCCCGGTTGTCAATGAACGGTCAAGTTGTTCAAACGTAAGCCACGCCGATGCGCCCCGAGCGCGCGAGTAAAAAGGCTCCCGTCCAAGACCGGACGGAAGCCCCTCAGCACATATGTCGTATAGCGAAGACCGAACTAGTTGGCCATAACGCCTTCGGTCCAGGCCTCGACGTCCTCGATACGTAGGACGTTGGCGACCTCGGCCACGCAGTCGACGCCTGCAAGCTCGGCGGCGGCAGCCTGGACGTCCTTCTCGAGCGCGCGGTGCGTCAGGAAGATGACCGAGCAGGTGTCGGTGACGCCCGACTTGCCGTCCTCGACCTGATTGATGAGCGAGATCGAGATGTTGTGCTTGGCGAAGATGTCGACCGTCTCGGACAGGGCGCCCACGCGGTCGGCGACCTTCAGGCGCACATAGTACTTAGTCTGGAGCTCGTCCATGGGCTTAAAGGCGAGGTTGTGACCGTAGGGCTCAATCTCGGGCAGCGGTGCCACGCCGCGGCTGATCTGCTCGGACAGCGACAGGATGTCGCCCACGACGGCGCTCGCGGTGGGGAAGGAGCCTGCGCCGGCGCCGTAGAACATGGTCTCGCCCACAGCGTCGCCCACCACGTAGACGGCGTTCATGGCGCCGTTGACCTTGGCGAGCATGTGGTCGGCGGGGATCAGCGTGGGGTGCACGCGGACGTCGACGCCGGCATCGGTGTTGCGCGCAATGCCCAGCAGCTTAATGGTGTAGCCGAGCTCGCGGGCCTGGGCGATGTCCTCGGCGCCGATGGTACGGATGCCCTGCTGGTAGACGTCGTCGGTGGTCACGCGGGTGCCAAAGCCGATGGAGGCGAGGATGGCCGTCTTGCTGGCGGCATCGAAGCCGTCGACGTCGGCGGACGGGTCGGCCTCGGCGTAGCCCTTGGCCTGCGCGTCGGCGAGCACGTCGGCGTAATCGGCGCCCTCGGCGTCCATGCGCGACAGGATGTAGTTGGTAGTGCCGTTGAGGATGCCGGCGATGGTCAGGATCTTGTTGCCCACCAGGTCGTGCTCGAGCGTGCTGACGATGGGGATACCGCCGCCGCAGCTGGCCTCGCACTTGATCTGCACGCCGCACTCACGCGCCTTCTCGGCGAGCGTCTCGACGTGACGGCCGAGCAGGGCCTTGTTAGCGGAGACGACGTGTTTGCCGTTCTCGAAGGCGGTGGTGAAGATCTCGGTTGCGGGGTGCTCGCCGCCAATTAGCTCGACGACGATATCGACGGTGGGGTCGGTGACGACATCGCGCCAGTCGCTCGTAAAGGCCTCGCGCTCAATACCGGCGGCTTCGGCCTGCTCCCAGGCAAGCGCGCAGGCGCGGGTCAGCTTAAGGTCGATGCCGTAGGCGGCCAGGTACTCATCGTGGTGGCTCTTGATCAGACGGGCCACGCCGCCGCCGACGGTTCCCAGACCGATCAGGCCGACGTTCACGGTGCGCAGGGGTTCGCTCATAGATAGCTCCTTCGTGCATCTTTATGGATGATTGACCAGTTAAGGCTGAGTGCATTCTAGCGTGAACCGAGGGCGCGTGCTTGCCGGGCAACAGGAGCCGCACAAAACGCTACCCCCGAAACGCTGCGGAAACATTGGAAACACGCTCGCTACAAACGAAGTTCCGTAACAAACTGTCAACGTTTGAACCATAAGGTTTGCCCTGTACCGCAAGACGGCCGCACCGCGGCCAGCGAAAAGGGGGACACCATGTTCAACATCAACAACACGCTCAGCCGTAGGAACTTCCTCGCCGGCGCCGCCGCGCTCGGTAGCACCGTCGCGCTTGCCGGTTGTTCGTCGGGTGGCTCGGATGGCGGCTCCGCCGATGAGGACGGCGCATTCAAGATCGGTGTCATCGGCCCTCTGACCGGTGCCGCGGCAACCTATGGCGTCTCGGTCGAGAAGGGTGCCAAGCTCGCCGTCAAGGATTTCTCGACCAAGGACCTCAAGCTCTCGCTTAAGTCCGAGGACGACGTCGCCGACGGCGAGAAGGCCATCAACGCCTTCAATACCCTGTGCGACTGGGGCATGCAGGCGCTCGTCGGCCCCGTCACCACCGGTGCCGCCGTCGCCGTCTCGGGCGAGATTGCCGACGACATGCTCATGGTCACGCCTTCTGCCTCGTCGCTCGACGTTACCAAGGACAAGACCACGGTCTTCCAGGTCTGCTTCACCGATCCCACCATGGGCACGAGCGCCGCGAAGTTCTTGGCCGAAAAGTACGCAGACGCCAAGATCGCCCTGTTCTACAACTCCGGCGATACGTACAGCTCGGGCGTTGCCGATGCCTTTGCCGAGCAGGCCAAGGAGTCCAAGCTCGATATCGTCGACACCGAGACCTTTAAGGACGACTCTTCCACGAGCTTTACCAACCAGCTGACCAAGGCCAAGGAGGCCGGCGCCACGCTCATCTTTGCGCCGATCTACTACACGCCGGCGTCCGTTCTGCTCAAGAACGCCAAGGACATGGGCTACGACATGACGCTCATGGGTACCGACGGCATGGACGGCCTGCTCTCCGTCGAGGGCTTCGACACCTCCCTTGCCGAGGGCGTGCTGCTCATGACGCCGTTCTCCGCCGACGACGAGAAGAACGCCGACTTCGTCAAGGCATACAAGGAGGAGTACGACGAGACCCCTAACCAGTTTGCCGCCGACGCCTACGACTGTGTCCACGCGATCGCCGAGGCTATCGACAAGGCCGGCATCGATACGACGGCAGACGGTGCCGACATTGCCGCCGACCTTGCCAAAGCCATGCGCAAGATCAAGATTGATGGCCTGACCGGCGAGCTTACCTGGAACGACGAGGGCCAGGTCGAGAAACCTGCTACGGCCTATGTGATTCAGGGCGGCAAGTACATCGCCGCCTAAGAGCGTATAAAACGCAACCGGTGAGACTCTTTTAATCAGGGCGAGGACGCTTGTAACAGAATGGAAACATTACTTTTACACAATAAAGTGGCAGACCTGCATAAAGCGGTAAAAATACGCAGAAATATGGATAAAAGGACAAACCGAAAGAAAAGTTGAAATAATCGCCACTTTTCTTAACTAAAGCGTCTACTATTTTGCGAACGCCGAACACGGCGAAGGATGGCCTGTCGGGTAATCGAAACCCGACGAGATTTGAGAGGAGAGCCGCATGTCGAGCCTCACCGGTAAGTCATTGAACCCTGTTATGAATCGCAGGAGCGTTATCGCGAGCGCAGCAGGTCTGGGGGCGATGTCCATTCTAGCTGGCTGCTCCTCCAACGGCGGCGATAGCGGTTCCGCTTCGAGCGACGCTTCGTTTAAGATCGGTACCATCGGCCCGCTGACCGGTGCAAATGCCTCCTATGGCAAGTCCGTTACTCAGGCCGTCGAGCTTGGCTGCAAGGATTTCTCCACCAAGGAGCTTCCGCTTGCCAGCAAGGCCGAGGACGACCAGGCCGACGGCGAGAAGGCCGTCAACGCCTTTAATAATCTTCTGGACTGGGGTATGCAGGCCCTCGTCGGCCCGACCACCACGGGCGCATCGGTTGCCGTTGCAGCCGAGTGCGGCAAGGACCCCGAGACGTTCATGATCACCCCGTCCGCGTCTTCCGAGGACGTCACCAAGGGCAAGGATTGCGTCTTCCAGGTTTGCTTTACCGACCCCAACCAGGGCGTCAACGCTGCCAAGTTCCTGGCCGAGAAGTATGCGGACGAGAAGTTCGTGCTGTTCTATAACTCCGGCGACGCCTATTCTTCGGGCATCGCGGATGCCTTTAAGGCCCAGGCCGCTGAGTCCAAGCTCGAGATCGTTGACGAGGAGACCTTTAAGGATGACTCTTCCACGAGCTTCACCAACCAGCTCACCAAGGCCAAGCAGGCCGGCGCCACCATGATCTTCGCGCCGATCTACTACACGCCGGCGTCCGTCCTGCTCAAGAACGCCAAGGACATGGGCTACGACGTCAAGATGATGGGCTGCGACGGCATGGACGGCATCCTGGGTGTGGAGGGCTTCGACACCTCCCTTGCCGAGGGCCTGCTGCTCATGACCCCGTTCTCTGCCGACGACGAGAAGAACGCCGACTTCGTCAACGCCTATAAGGACGCTTATGGCGATACCCCCGACCAGTTTGCCGCCGACGCCTACGATGGCGTGCACGCAGTGGTCGAGGCTCTCAAGGAGGCCGGCCTGGGCGTCGACGCCGACCCCACCGAGGTCGCCGAGAAGCTGCCCGAGGCCATGCTCAAGATCACCGTTGACGGTCTGACCGGCAAGCTTTCCTGGAACGACAAGGGCCAGGTCCAGAAGGACCCGACGGCGTACGTCATCACCGACGGCAAGTACGTACAGGCCTAATAGGCCGCCTTACATAGAGCGGTTTTGATCCCAAGCAGGGGAGGTTTTGGCCTTCCCTGCTTGCTTGGTATCTGGGGACAGTGTAACGTCCCTGTTTCATACAGTAACTGGAAACCTATTCGAAAGGGGGATGTGGAACATGACGGTCTTTATCCAATACCTGGTCAACGGCCTGTCCATGGGCAGCGTCTACGCCATCATCGCGTTGGGCTACACCATGGTCTACGGTATCGCCAAGATGCTGAACTTCGCTCACGGCGATGTCATCATGGTCGGTGCCTATGTCTCGTTCTGCGCCACGTCGTATCTCGGCCTTCCCGGCTGGGCTTCTGTAATTCTCTCTTGTGCGGTCTGCACGGTTCTCGGTGTTCTCATCGAGGGCCTGGCCTATAAGCCGCTGCGTCAGGCGGGCCCGCTGGCCGTTCTGATCACGGCTATCGGCGTGTCCTACTTCCTGCAGAACGCCGCCCAGCTCCTGTGGGGCGCCACGCCCAAGAACTTTACTTCGCTCGTCACCTTCCCGGTGCCGGAGTTCTTGGCCAAGTACAACGTGAGCGCCGTCTCGCTCGTCACCATCGTCGCCTGCCTTGTTATCATGGCCGGCCTGGTGTTCTTTACGGGTAAGACTAAGATGGGCAAGGCCATGCGCGCCGTGTCCGAGGACAAGGCCGCCGCTCAGCTCATGGGCATCAACGTCAACCGCACCATCTCGATGACGTTTGCCATCGGTTCTGCCCTTGCCGCCATCGCCGGCGTGCTGCTGTGCTCCTACTCGCCGGTCCTGCAGCCCACGACGGGCGCCATGCCTGGCATCAAGGCCTTCGACGCCGCCGTCTTCGGTGGTATCGGCTCCATCCCCGGCGCCTTTGTCGGTGGCATTCTCATCGGCATCATCGAGGCGATGGCACAGGCTTACATTTCCACGAGCCTTGCCAACTCCATCGTCTTTGGTGTTCTGATCATCGTCCTGCTCGTCAAGCCTGCCGGCCTCTTGGGCAAGTACGTCCCCGAGAAGGTGTAGGTGAGCGTTATGAAGTTCCTTAAAGACAAGCAGACGCGTCACGACTTTGTCACGTACGCCATGTGCATCGTGGCCTTCGCCATCGTGTTCTTTATGCAGTCCAACCACATGATTCCGCGCATGATCGCCGGTCAGCTGGTTCCCATTACGGCCTACATCGTCATGGCCATCTCGCTTAACCTCGTCGTCGGTATCGCGGGTGACCTGTCGCTGGGCCACGCGGGCTTTATGAGTGTCGGTGCCTACACGGGTATCGTCACCGCGGTCGCCCTCGAGAGCGCCGTTCCCTCCGATCCTGTGCGCCTCATCATCAGCATCGTGGTCGGCGCCATCGCTGCCGCCGTCCTGGGTTTCTTGATCGGCATCCCGGTTCTTCGCCTGAGCGGCGACTACCTGGCCATCGTGACGCTGGCCTTTGGCGAGATCATCAAAGAGATCGTCACCTGCCTTATCGTGGGCGTCGACTCGCGTGGCCTGCATGTGATCTTTAACATCACGGGTAACTCTACGATCGACGACCTGCACTTGCTCGAGGACGGCACCGCCATCATCAAGGGCGCCCAGGGCGCCTCGGGCGTGTCGACGTACTCGACCTTCCTCGCCGGCGCCATCTTGGTCATGGTCGCGCTCGTGATCGTGCTCAACCTGGTCCGCAGCCGTACCGGCCGTGCCATCATGGCGGTGCGCGATAACAAGATCGCTGCCGAGTCCGTGGGCATCTCCGTCACCCAGTACCGCATGATCGCCTTCGTGGTTTCCGCTGCCCTTGCCGGTGCTGCCGGAGCCCTGTTCGGCGGAAACTTCTCGCAGCTCTCCGCCACCAAGTTCGACTTCAACACGTCCATCCTCATCCTGGTGTTCGTGGTCCTGGGCGGCCTGGGCAACATGCGCGGCTCCGTTATCGCTGCGGCACTGCTCACGGTGCTTCCCGAGCTGCTCCGTCAGTTCTCGGACTACCGCATGCTCATCTACGCTATCGTGCTGATCCTGGTCATGGTCTTTACCAACAACCCGCAGCTCAAGGCGTTCTTCGCACGCATTAAGGACCGCTTTGCTTCCAAGAAGGAGGTGGCAGCCGATGGCCAGTAAGTTTGAGTTCAACAAGGGCAAGATGGTCCCGTATCCTTCTGGCGCCATCGTTCCCGACCGCGACCTGGGCCAGCGCCCGGCGCTCGAGTGCATCCACTTGGGCATTGAATTTGGCGGCCTTAAGGCAGTAGACGACTTTAGCCTGACCATCGGTAAGACCGAGATCGCCGGTCTGATCGGCCCCAACGGTGCCGGTAAGACCACGGTCTTCAACCTGCTCACCAAGGTGTACCAGCCCACGCACGGCACCATCCTGCTCGACGGTGAGGACACCTCGGGCAAGTCGGTCTATCAGGTCAACCGCATGGGTATTGCCCGCACTTTCCAGAACATTCGTCTGTTCAACACCATGACGGTGGAGGATAACGTTAAGGTCGGCCTGCATAACCAGGAGCGCTACTCCGGCTTTGAGGGTGTGCTGCGCCTGCCGACGTATTGGAAGCACGAGAAGGCCGCCCACGAGCGCGCCATGGAGCTGCTGTCCATCTTTGATATGGAGCACCTGGCAAACGAGCAGGCCGGATCGCTGCCTTACGGCGCTCAGCGTCGTCTGGAGATCGTCCGCGCGCTTGCCACCAACCCCAAGCTGCTGCTGCTCGACGAGCCTGCCGCCGGCATGAACCCGTCCGAGACCGCCGAGCTCATGGCGAACATCGTCAAGATCCGCGACACCTTCGGCATCGCCATCATGCTCATCGAGCACGACATGTCGCTCGTTATGAACATCTGCGAGGGCATCTGCGTGCTTAACTTTGGTAAGGTCATCGCCAAGGGCACGGCCGAGGAGATCCAGAACAACGACGCTGTTATCGAGGCGTATCTGGGCAAGCAGGATAAGGGGGAGAACTAAATGGCAGAGCCGATGCTTTCCGTCTACAACATCAACGTCTGGTACGGCGCCATCCACGCCATCAAGGACATCTCCTTTAACGTCAACGAGGGCGAGATCGTGGCCCTGATCGGTGCCAACGGCGCCGGCAAGTCCACGACGCTTAAGACCGTCTCGGGCCTGCTGCGCTCCAAGACCGGTTCCATCAAGTTTATGGGCGAGGACATTACCCATACGCCTGCCGACAAGCTGGTGAGCAAGGGCTTGGCTCAGGTTCCCGAGGGCCGTCGCGCCTTTTTGCAGATGACGGTTGAGGAGAACCTGGAGATGGGCGCCTACACGCAGCCCAAGTCCACGGTTGCTCCGGGCCTTGAACGCGTTTACGAGCAGTTCCCGCGCCTTAAGGAGCGCCGTCGTCAAGTTGCCGGCACCCTTTCGGGCGGCGAGCAGCAAATGCTCGTTATGGGCCGCGCCCTTATGAGCAACCCCAAGCTGCTCATGCTCGACGAGCCCTCCATGGGCCTGGCGCCGATTCTGATCGAGCAGATCTTCCAGATCGTCGAGGACCTGCACAAGGCCGGCACCACGGTGCTTCTGGTCGAGCAGAACGCGCAGATGGCGCTTTCGATCGCCACGCGCGGCTACGTGCTCGAGACCGGCAAGATCACCATGACCGGCACCGGCCAAGAGCTCCTGCACGACGACAACGTGCGCAAGGCCTACCTCGGAGGCTAACCCATCCAACAAAAGGGGCGCTGACTATCCCGGTCAGCGCCCCTTTTTTAGTTGCGGTGAAATAGGGACTAATTGGAGGCTCCAGATGCCAAAACAGTCCCTATTCCACCGCAACTTCATGGGGGCGTGCGACAATGCCCGTCGGAAAACGTCTGTTGCCTTTGGGGGTCTCTCTATGCTGTATGAGTTTTGTGCCGAGAACTTTGAGCGGGTGCCGGCGGCCATCGGGGCCGGTGCAGGACGCATCGAGCTGTGCGACAACCTCGCCGTCGGTGGCACCACGCCTTCGGCCGGCGTTATTAGCGCTGCGGCCAACTATGCTCACGAGCATGACGCGCGAGTGATGTGCATGATTCGACCGCGTGGTGGCGACTTTCATTACAACCAAGACGAGCTGCGCATGATGGAGATGGACCTGGGCCTTGCCGTGAGTGCCGGCGTTGACGGCCTGGTCTTTGGATGCTGTAAGCCTTGTGCCGGCGGCTGGGCGCTCGACGAACTCACCCTCGGTGCCCTCGTGATGGCTGCGGGCTGTGCGGCAGAGGAGTGCAAGCGTGAGCCCATCGACATCACCTTCCACATGGCATTTGACCAGCTCTCGCCCGAGGCTCAGCTCGACGCGATTGACACGCTTGCCGACTGCGGCGTCACGCGTATCCTGACACATGGCGGCGCGGCCGGCACGCCGATCGAGGGCAACTACGATCATCTAGCCCGCCTAATCGAGTATGCGGGCGATCGCCTGACCATCCTTCCCGGTGGTGGTATTACCACGGCCAACCGCGATGCGGTCGCGGCGGCGCTGGGCGTGTCCGAGCTCCATGGCACCAGGATCGTGCCGCTGGAGGCGTAGCCCGTGGCGCTCGTATTTGATGTCCAGCAGGCGAGCGGCAAACCCGATGACAACCGCCGCCCCGGTACCGCGTGCCCCTTCTGCGACACGGAGGGGCTCGTCAACATCATCCAGCGTGATGATGATTGCATCTGGCTCGAGAATAAGTTCAAGACCTTGCGGGCTACTCGCCAGACCGTATTGATTGAGTCGGCCGATCACGACGCCGATCTGGTGACCTATGCGCCGGATGAGCTGCATCATGTGATGCGGTTTGCCCTGGGCTGTTGGCAGCAGATGATCGATTCCCAACAGTACCGCAGTGTGCTCATGTACAAGAACAAAGGCCCGCTTTCGGGCGGCAGCTTGGTCCACCCACACATGCAGATTGTGGGCTTGGAGCAAGAGGACGGCTACGCGGCGCTGACCTCAGCCAACTTCGAAGGCATCGATGTTTGGCAGCGGGGATGGGTCGCGGTCAATATCTCGACGGAGCCGATCATGGGATTCTTTGAGGTCAACGTCTCGGCCCCACAGGGAATCGCCGCCAGCGATGACGCGCACGACCAAGCCGAGGCCGATCTATTCGCCGATGCGATTCAAGTGGCCCTACGCTATATCCTTCACGAGCACCACGGCGGTCGCGCGGAGTCGTACAACTTGTTCTTCTACCACATGGACGGCCGAACCATCGCCAAGGCACTTCCGCGTTGGGTGGTATCGCCCTACTTTGTGGGCTATCGTCTGGCCCAGGTCAATGCCGAGACCACGCTCGATATCGATGCGGAGCGCCTGCGCGCACATCTGGAAGCGCTCGCGTAGCAAGGCGAACGTCCGCGCGATGCGGATGGCCTAGCGTGCCATTGCGTCGCGGCCGGCCTCGACGCGTTTGCGCTGTTTGGCGCGCTCCTCGCCGGTCAGGTGCTCAAAGAGATGTCCGATAATCGAGGCCAGCACCTGCTGGAACAGCGTGCCGCACATGACGGGGAACACGACCTCGCCGGGAAAATACTGCGTGGCGATGACGGCGCCCGAGGAGATATTGCGCATGCCACAGGTAAAGCACATGGTGGTCGTCTCGCTATACGGCAGGTGCAGGGCGCGTGCGACCAGAATGCCGATGATAAAGCCGCTGATGGCGAACACCAGGATAAAGAGGGCGACTTCCAAGCGCTCAACATTCATGTGCAGCACGTACTCGCTCATGGCGGTGGAGTTGGACGCGATGACGCCCATCATCATGAACTTGCAGGCGGGCGAAAGCGCGGGGGAGAGCTTCTCGTGGCCCCAGCCGCGCGTGAGTTCGTTGATGACGATGCCGAGCACGGCGGGGATGGCGATCATAAAGGCCATGTTCTGCATCATGCTCGGCACATCGATCGAGACGGTGGCGCCCAGCAGGAGCTTGAGCGTGAGCGGAATCGTCACAGGCGAGATGACCGAGGACGTCAGGATAATGGTGAGCGCGAGCGGGCCGTTGCCGCCGAACATGCTGATCCACATAAAGGCGGTGACGGCTACGGGCACGCTGTACTCGAGCACGATGCCGCAGACAAGGTTGGGGTTGGAACCAAAGAACAGTGAGCCCATGGCATACGCCGCGATGGGGATGAGTACCGCCGAGACCAACAGCGCCAGAATCAGGTGTAGCGGACGACGGAATACCTCGGCCACCTGATGGAAGGTGTTGCTCAGTGCTCCCTGAAACGTCATAAAGGCAAACAGGGTGGGCACGATGGGCTTGAGCACGCCGATCTGATGGGGAAAGAGTACGCCAAGCGCCACGCAAATCGGAACGATGATCTGCATGTGACCCGCGAGAAACTTGCTCAGTCCAACCCATTGCTTCATATAGCCCTGTGACTCCCTTTGCCCATAAATGCATTTGAATGGATATGCTAGACGCTTGCATACGTTCGTGCGGCAGAAACGCTCGATTATTTCGAGGATTTTACCGCCTTCGTTTGCCGAAACCGGGGCGTACCGCGGCGTTTTGCGTCCGTGCTGCACGGTATAATAAATCCGTTCAACAGATCTGCCTGCCGAAGCGGGCATACACAGAGGACTCATCGCTATGAACCGTGAGAGGTATCGCGGCGACCTGCCCCTATCGGGGGTGGGCGCCTATGTCATCGCTTAAGACGACGCATCGCTGGGCGGTCGCCCAGCACAATCCCGAGCTCGAAAAAGAGCTTTCGGCCGGTCTGGGCATTCCCGGGTTGGTGGCGCGCATCATGGTCGCGCACGGCATTGGCTCCATCGAGGAGGGCCAGCTGTTTTTGACGCCTTCGCTCGACCGCGACTGGGCCGACCCGCTCATTATTCCGGGTATGTCGGTCGTTGCCGACCGCGTTGAGCGTGCTATTCGCAACCACGAGCACATCGCCGTCTTCGGCGACTTCGATGTCGACGGCATTACGTCGACCTGCCTGCTGACCGAGGCGCTGCGTACGTTTGGCGCCGATGTCACGCCGTTTATTCCGCATCGCTTTGACGAGGGCTACGGTCTGTCGCGTGCGGCGCTCGATCGCGTTAATGAGCTCGCTCATCCCCAGCTGATCGTGACCGTCGACAACGGCATCGCCGCCAAGGAAGAGGTTTCCTATCTGGAGAGCCTGGGGATCGATCTGGTGGTCACGGACCATCATGAGCCGTCCGACCAGGTGCCGCGGGGTGTGCCCCTGACCGACCCCAAGCTCGAGGACGAGGGTCCCTCGCGCGAGCTTGCCGGTGCCGGCGTGGCGCTCAAGCTGGTTCAGGTTCTGGGCGGGCGCCTGGGTAAGCCGTCGTATTGGCGTTCGCTGATTGAGGTCGCGGCGCTGGGCACCGTGTCCGACATGATGCCGCTGACGCCCGAGAACCGCGCACTGGTCGCCGAGGGCATCCAGCAGATGCGCGTGACCGCCCGTCCCGGTTATATTGCGCTCGCCACGCTCGCCAAGGCCGACCTTTCCAGCATTACAGCCGATGGCCTGTCGTTTTCGCTCATTCCCCGCCTGAACGCCGCCGGTCGTATGGCCGATCCCAAGCTGGCGCTCGACCTGCTGCTTGCCCGCGATCCCATCGAGGCAAGCGCGCTGGCGGCCGAGCTCGAGGAGATCAACCGTCAACGCCGCGAGATAGAGGCGGAACTCACACGCGATGCCATGGCAAAGGTCGAGGAGACCTATGACGGCGGCCGCGCAATCGTCGTGGGCGGCGAGGGCTGGCACGAGGGCGTCAAGGGCATCGTGGCAAGCCGTCTGACCAACCGCTATCACGTGCCGGCGCTGCTGTTCTCGATCGAGGACGGTATCGCGCGCGGTTCGGGTCGCTCAGTGGGCAAGGTCAACCTGTTCGACGCCGTCGAGCGCTGCTCCGATCTGCTGATTCGCCGCGGCGGGCATGCGGGCGCGGTGGGCGTGACCATCGAGGCATCCAAGCTCGATGAGTTCCGCCGCCGCCTTTCCGCCGTGCTGTCCGAGCTTCCCGCCGAGGACTTTGAGGACACCGACGAGGTTGCCGCCACCGTCGACCTTTCCGAGCTGAATATCGAGACCATCGAGCAGATTTCCCGCCTTGAGCCGTTTGGCCAAGGCAACAAGGTACCGCTGCTGGCCGCCGAGGGCGTGACGATGTGCGATCGCGCCGTGGTGGGTAAGACCGGCGAGCACATGCGCTTTGTGGCGACGGATGGCGCTGCGAGCGTGCCGGCCATCATGTTCCGCGTGCCGCAGATCGATAAGCTCATCAATTGCGATAGCGCGGTCGACTTGGTGTTCGAAGCCGTGGCCGAGCATTGGCAGGGCCGCGTAAAGCCCAAGCTCATGATCAAGGATGTTCTGGTCCGCGATACCACGGCGCCCGGCGTTGACGACCCGGCATGCGAGCTTCGCCGTGGCGTTGAGCCTGCGGACGCCGGTCTTCGCCTGGAGTCTCGCAAGCGTCAGACACTCGCCCAGCTTTCCTACACCGAGCTCACGCGCTCGCTCATCCACAGCTTTATCGGCTCGAGCCAGCCGCACCGCGCGCAAGTCGAGGCACTCGATGCCCTGGCCGATCACCAAAGTGTTCTGGCCGTCATGGGGACGGGGCGCGGCAAGTCCCTCATCTTCCACGTGCATGCCGCGCGCGAGGCGGTTCTTCGTGGGCGTGCGAGCATCTTTGTCTATCCGTTGCGCGCGCTCGTTGCCGACCAGGCCTATCACCTCTCGTCGACGATGGCCGCGCTCGGCATTGGCGTCGGCGTGCTGACTGGCGAGACCGTGGAGGCCGCGCGCGATGACGTGTTTGCCGGCTTGGCCTCGGGCCGCACCGGCATCGTGCTCACGACGCCCGAGTTCCTGTCCATTCACCGCGACCGCTTCGCGCGCTCCGGGCGCATCAGCTTTGTCGTTATCGATGAGGCACATCACGCCGGTCTTGCCAAGGGCGGCGACCGCAGCGCCTATCTAGACATGCCCGATATCCTCAAGGCCCTGGGCGATCCGGTTGTTATGGCGGCGACAGCCACCGCGACGGCTCCGGTCGTGGCTGAGCTTGCCCGCGTGCTGCCGATCACTCGCACGGTGGTCGACGAGACGGTGCGCGAGAACCTGCAGCTCGAGGACGACCGCGATCTTGCAAGCCGCGAGAACCGTCTGGTGTCCATCGTGGCGACGGGGGAGAAGACCGTCATCTACGTCAACTCGCGCGACCAGTCCGTGGCGCTTGCCAAGACGCTGCGCAAGCGCGTGCCCGATTGCGCGACCCGCATCGCGTTCTATAACGCCGGGCTTGCGCGCTCCGATCGCCGCCGTGTGGAGGAGGCGTTCCGAGACGGAAGCCTTAGCTGCATCGTTTCGACCTCTGCCTTTGGCGAGGGCGTGAACCTGCCCGATATTCGCCATGTCGTGCTCTACCACATGCCGTTTGGCGCTATCGAGTTCAACCAGATGAGCGGGCGCGCCGGCCGCGATGGGCAGCCCGCCGTGATCCATCTGCTCTATTCGTCGCGCGACGCCCGCATTAACGAGCGCCTGCTCGACTGCTATGCGCCCGAGCGCGACGAGCTCGTCACGCTCTATCGCGCACTGCAGACTATGTGGCGTTCCAACCGCGGCAAGACCGGGGACGACTCGTTTAGTGCGAGCGATATCGACATCGCGCAGATGTGCCTTGCCATCGATGCCCGCACGCCAGTTGACGAGCGCTCGGTGGAAAGCGGCCTGGGAATCTTCGAAGAGCTTGGTTTCTGCCGCGTTTCGGGGTTTGACGACACACGTCGCATCGCGATGGCCGAAAACCCCGGCCGCGTGCAATTGAGCAGGTCAATCCGCTATTTGGAGGGCCTGCGCTCGCGCATGGAGTTCTCGGCTTTCCGGAGCTGGGCGCTCGATTCGTGCGCTTCTGATATGCTAGCCAAAGTTAACCGCCCGATCGTACCGCGGGCCTAGGGGAAGGGGACCTCGATGGATGCCGCAGCCCGTACCGCCCATGATTCCACCCTCCAGCCGTTCTCGGAGATGGAGCACTATAAGCATGCCGATGAGCTGCCGCCCGAGATTATGGCGGACAGCTACGACAAGCTGGAGCGCCTGTGCCTCAAATATATGAATGAGGACGACTTCTCTAAGGTTGAGCAGGCCTACTGCTTTGCCGCTGAGAAGCACTGCAACCAAAAGCGCCGCTCGGGCGAGATGTACATCAACCATCCCGTCGAGGTGGCCATCATTTTGGCCGACCTCAAGATGGACTGCGACGTGGTGTGCGCCGCGCTGCTGCACGATACCGTCGAGGACACCGAGACCTCGCTTGCCGATGTCTCGGGCCTGTTTGGCGATACGGTGGCCGAGCTTGTCGACGGCGTGACCAAGCTCACCAACATCGAAGTCGACAGCATGGACGAGAAGCAGGCGCTCACGCTGCGCAAGATGTTCCTTGCCATGTCCAAGGACATCCGTGTCATCATCGTCAAACTCGCCGACCGCCTGCACAACATGCGTACGCTGGCGGCGCTTCGCGAGGACCGTCGCCTGTTTAAGGCACGCGAGACCATGGACGTGTATGCGCCCCTGGCCGACCGTCTGGGCATGAGTTCCATTAAGTGGGAGCTCGAGGACCTGTCCTTCTTCTATCTGGAGCCCGACGCCTACCAGCGCATCGCGCGCATGGTGGCGGAGTCGCGCGAGGTTCGCGAGCGCTACCTGGCCGAGACCATCAAGACGCTCACCGACGAGCTCAACCGCATTGGTCTTGAGGGCTTCCAGATCAACGGTCGCTCCAAGCACTATTGGTCCATCTACCAAAAGATGAAGCGCAAGGGCAAGGAGTTCTCCGAGATCTACGACCTGGTGGCGCTGCGCGTCATTACCCATTCGGTACGCGATTGCTACTCCACGCTCGGCGCGGTGCACACGCTGTGGCACCCCATGCCCGGCCGCTTTAAAGACTATATCGCCATGCCCAAGGTCAATAATTACCAGTCGCTCCATACGACGGTTATCGGCCCCACGGCCCGTCCGCTCGAGATTCAGATTCGAACCTACGAGATGCACGAGCAGGCCGAGTACGGCATTGCCGCCCACTGGCTGTATAAAAAGTCGGGCGGATCGTCTGCCTCCAAGACCAACGACGCCCAGCGCTTGGACGACCAGATCAACTGGCTCAAGCACTCGCTCGATTGGGCCGCCTCCGACGAGATCACCGACGCCAAGGAATATCTGCACTCGTTGAAGGTTGATCTGTTCGATCAGGAGATTTTTGTCTTTACGCCTAAGGGCGAGGTCATGGCGCTCCGTGCCGGCTCCACCCCGCTCGACTTTGCCTACGCCGTCCACACCGAGGTTGGCAACCACTGCGTGGGCGCCAAGATCAACGGTGCCGTGGCCCCGCTCACGCACGAGATTAAGACGGGCGACCGTGTCGAGATCCTGACCAACAAGAGCTCCAAACCGTCGCGCGACTGGCTCAAAATCGTCAAGACGCCTTCGGCCAAGTCAAAGATCCGCCGTTATTTTGCCGCGGCGACCAAGGACGACGATGCCGCTGCCGGTCGCGATATGCTGGCTAAGGACCTGCGCAAGCGCGGGTACGGCATCTCTACGCCGCGCTCCACGCGCGCACTTAACGCTGTGGCAGGGCAGCTGAACTTCAAGCAGCTCGAGGACCTGTTTGCCGCCGTGGGCGCCGGCAAGGTTGCCCCGCGCGCCGTGGGTAACAAGGTCGAGCAGATTTTGGACCCCAAGCCCGAGGAGCAGCTCACCAAGGCTGAGGCTATCGCCGAGGTCGTGAAGCAGCCCGCTCGCGGTTCCAATCGCAAGCCGCAAAAGCGCGGCAAGAGCGCGAGCAGCGGCATCATCGTCAAGGGCGAGAGCAACAGCGGCCTGCTGGTGCGTCTGGCGCACTGCTGCAATCCCGTGACGGGTGACGATATCGTCGGCTTCATCACGCGCGGTCGCGGCGTCTCGGTGCACCGTGCCAACTGCCCCAACGTCAAGGGCCTTATGGAGCATCCCGAGCGCATGATCGACGTGGAGTGGGACGGCGCCGCCGACACCCTCTTCCAGGTCGAGATCGTGGTCGAGTGCCTGGACCGCATGGGCCTGCTCAAGGACGTCACCATCGCCATCGGCGATGCGGGCGGCAACATCCTTTCGGCCGCCACGTCGACCAACCGCGAGGGCATCGCAACGCTGCGCTTCATGGTCGAGATTTCGGATGCGAGCGGTCTGGATCCGCTGCTGGCTTCCATCAGCAGCGTCGACTCGGTCTACGACGCTCGCCGTCTTATGCCCGGCGAGGGCGGAGCGCAACTCAAGCGTCGCGTGTAGGTGCGAGAGTCTCGCAGCATCATAGATATTTGGTTACGTCGAGGCATCGTTGGGTGCCTCGACGTATTTAGAAGGAGAGTGTGCATATGGACGATATGACTTTGGACCTGACGCCCCGAGGTGCGGCTTCGATTGAGACGCTGGTCAACGGCCCGATTCAGACCAACAGTTACGCCGTGATTTCGAATGGCGAGTGCTTAATTGTCGATCCCGCGTGGGAAGGCGAACGTCTTGTGGAGCATATTCGCACTTCGCATCCCGAGGTGCGCGTACTCGGCTCTGCCTGCACGCACGGTCATGCCGACCATGTTGGCGGGGTTGCCGGGGTGCGGGCTGCCGTTGGCGACGCCTCGCTATATGAACTGTGCGCCAAGGACGTAGCGGTACCTCGTGCAAATATCGAGGAGCAACGCGCCATGTGGGGCATCGAGACGCCCGATCCGGGTGAGCCGACGCGCTTGCTTGCCGAGGGCGATACGATCGAGGTGGGCGACGTCTGCCTGCAAGTGATCGAGACGCCGGGGCATACACCGGGCGGCATCGTCCTGTTTGCCGCCACCGAGCAGGGGAATATTGCCTTTGTGGGTGATACCTTGTTCCCGGGTAGCCATGGTCGTACTGATCTTTCCGGCGGTGACGAGGTGGCGATTATGCACTCGCTCGTCAAACTTGCCAAGATTCTTCCGCCCGATACCGTTTGCCTGACGGGTCACGGCGATTCGACCACCGTTGCACGCGAGCTCATGCAGAACCCATTCATGCAGATGTAGCTTAGAGGCCGTCTTTCGAATCACGAAGAACGTTCAATCGTCAAGTAATTTTCCCCAACGGGTCGATTCTGTGGGGCAAGCGGTCAAAATTTGTCCAATCGGATGATATTCGTGAACAAACGAACGTTTATGCTGCGGTATGCCGTGGTAAAATCACAGGCGTTATCGGAGCAACCTTACAGGAGGTTTCTTTTATGCTCGTCAACGCAGCAGACATGCTCAAGAAGGCCGAGGCCGGCAAGTACGCTCTCGGTGCCTTCAACACCAACAACCTCGAGTGGACCCTGGCCATTCTCCAGGCCGCCGAGGAGGCCAAGTCTCCGCTGATCCTTCAGTGCACCGCTGGTGCCGCTAAGTGGATGGGCGGTTTCAAGGTCTGCGCCGACATGGTTAAGGCTGCCGTCGAGGCCACGGGCGTTACCGTTCCCGTCGCCCTTCACCTCGATCACGGTTCTTACGAGGACTGCTTCAAGTGCATCGAGGCCGGTTTCACGTCCATCATGTATGACGGCTCTCACGAGGAGACCTTCCAGCTTAACCTCGACCGCACCAAGGAGCTCGTTGAGCTTGCCCACTCCAAGGGCATGTCCATCGAGGCCGAGGTCGGCGGCATCGGCGGCACCGAGGACGGCGTGACCTCCAACGGCGAGCTCGCTGACCCCGCTGAGTGCAAGCAGATTGCCGACCTGGGCGTCGACTTCCTCGCCTGCGGCATCGGCAACATCCACGGCGTGTACCCCGCCGACTGGGCTGGCCTTTCCTTCGAGCGTCTGGGCGAGATCAAGGCTCAGACCGGCGACCTGCCCCTCGTTCTGCACGGTGGCACCGGCATCCCCGAGGATCAGATCAAGAAGGCTATCTCCCTGGGCATCTCCAAGATCAATGTCAACACCGACCTGCAGCTCGTCTTCGCCAAGGGCGTCCGCGAGTACATCGAGGCTGGCAAGGATCAGCAGGGCAAGGGCTTTGACCCCCGCAAGCTCCTCAAGCCTGGTCGCGACAACATCGTTGCCCGCACCAAGGAGCTCATGGAGGAGTTTGGCTCCGTCAACAAGGCGTAAGCGTCGATAAACTTATCCCGCCGGAAGCTCCGTCCCCCTACACTGTTTCCTTTGCGCTCACCTGGCTTCGCCAGAAGTCGCGCCAAGGAAACAGTTCCGGGGGACGGGGCTTCCTTCGTTTAACGCCGCAGGGTTACGAGGCTGATATTTATAAATAGCTACCGTTTATCGGTGTGTTGGGCTCCTTTGTTGGGGCTTTCTTTTTTATCTCGCTACAATGGGCTTCAAGGGTTCTAATGACTTGGAGTTTGGTATGGCTGTTATTGATGTGCTGCCTTCGGATGGGAAGGTTGTTGACGAGGGGCCTGTTGGGTGTTCTGTTGATGTTTGTTGCGATGACTTTCGTCATCTCGATATTGGATTGCCGCCCGAGATTCTTCGTCTTAAGGATGCCGGGTATTTGACGCAGGCTGTTGCTGCCTGCGATCGTCTTTTGGAGCAGAATCCTGAGCCTTCTCTTTCTGCTTGTGTTCGTGCTGAGCGGTATCGCATGCTCGAGACGCCGCTTCATTTTTCGGTGTCGCGCAATCAAGCCATTGCGATGATTCGTGAGGAGTGGCCTGAATTTACCGAGGAACAGTTCGACGACTTGATTGATCGTAAGCGTATTGACTGGCGCTTTATCGATGGTGAACTGTTTGTTCTCGACAACTTCCTCGATTCGCTTCGCGTGTATCCCAAAGAGGTTCCCGGTATGCGCCCCGATTCTACGGACGGAATTGCGCTGCGCAACCAAATGCTCAAGGAGATGGAGTCGCAGAGCGGACTGGCTCGTGTCATCACGCTTAAGGCGTCCGTGTCTGTCCCCGGCGCTCTGGAGGGGGAGACGGTTCGCGCTTGGCTTCCCGTTGTTGCCGCTTGTCGTCAGCAGTCTCAGATCGAGGTTCTTGATATGACGCCGGAGGGGGCCGTTGCCCCCGAGGATGCATCGGCACGCACCGCCTCGTGGCCTTCTTCGACCGAGCACTCGTTCTCGGTAACTTATCGTTATCACATCAATGCTGCCTATTGTGATATCTATGGGGGTGCGCTTCCGGCACATCCGTGCATGGATGCGCCGCTGCCCGAGGACACTTCCGAGGACCGTCCGCACATTGCATTCACGCCGTATCTGCAACAGCTGACGGAGCGTGTCATTGACGGGCTCGATGATCCGCTCGATCGCGCTCGCGCTATCTATGATTACCTGACGCAGCATATCGACTATCGTTATCAGCCGCCGTACCTGCTTTTGGGGTCTATTGTCGATGACTGTGCACATTCGCTCCGCGGCGATTGCGGCGTTATGGCGCTCACGTTTATCACCATGTGCCGCATTGCGGGCGTTCCTGCCCGTTGGCAGAGTGGCCTGTATGTTGCGCCCGATTCGGTGGGACCGCACGATTGGGCTGAGTTCTATACACCGCAGACCGGCTGGCTCAACGCCGATGTGTCATTTGGATCTTCTGCCCGCAGGATGGGGGAGGAGTGGCGTCGCCAGCACTACTTTGGCAATCTCGATCCGTGGCGTATGGTTGCCAACAGTCGATTCCAGGCTGAGTTCGAACCCGCTTTCGACGGCATGCGCGAGGATCCCTATGACAATCAGATGGGCGAGGCCTCGGTCGACGGACGCGGGTGCCGCCAGCGCGAGATGCTCCGTTCAGTCGAACTCATCGAAATGCTCGAAGTTCCATTTTCGGGCTAATCGATAGCAAGCTGTGATAAACTAACTCACGCATTACGTGCCCGAGTGGCGGAATTGGCAGACGCAGTGGACTCAAAATCCACCGTTGGCAACAACGTGCGAGTTCGAGTCTCGCCTCGGGCACCATACATGCAATTGAGCGTTCAAGGGGGTCAAGGCCCCCTTTTTCGTGCCGAACTCGCGTGAGCGCGCGGAGCGTTAAGCAAACAGGCCTGTGGCCTGTTTGTAGCGGAGCGTGGCGAGGGCGCCATGCGCCCGAAGCCCGGGGCTTCGCGAAGCGAAGGCCCTTCGAGTCTCGCCTCGGGCACCATACATGCAAGTGAGCGTTCAAGGGGGTCAAGGCCCCCTTTTTCGTGTACGTAATGTGATAACGCGTCGAACGTGTTATTATCGCCAAGGCGTTGTTCCCGCAATGCCCTAAAGAGGAACCCGAGGGTTCCCACCTTTTGGCGCCAATGAGCAGCTGACTGGTCATACAACTTAGATTCCCTTCCTCATAGTGAGGATGTCTATGTGTACGACCTGGTTGCTGAGAAGCGCCGGGTTATTTTTTACGAATGGAGGTAGGGAAAATAGCTAAGTCTGATGACACCCGCATCAACGACGAGATTACTGCATCCTCGTGCCGTTTGATTGGCGTCGATGGCTCTCAGCTCGGCCTGTTCGCCATCCGCGATGCTCAGCGCGTCGCTGACGATCAGGGTCTCGACCTGGTCGAGATCGCTCCCAACGCGGAGCCGCCGGTCTGCAAGGTCATGGACTACGGTAAGTTCAAGTACCAGCAGGCCATGAAGGCCAAGGCTGCTCGTAAGAACCAGTCCAAGGTCGAGGTCAAGGAAATGAAGTTCCGACCCAAGATCGACGTTGGCGACTACGAGACCAAGAAGGGCCACGTTCTGCGTTTCCTCAAGAAGGGCGCACGCGTTAAGATCACCATCATGTTCCGCGGCCGTGAGATGGCTCACCCGGAGCAGGGTCTTAACGTTCTCGAGCGTCTCGCCGAGGATCTCAAGCCTTACGCTACGGTCGAGTCCAAGCCTAAGATGGAAGGCCGTAACATGCTTATGCTGCTCGCCCCGATTAAGGGCGCCTTCGATGAGGATAAAGCGGCAAGCGATACCAAGTAACTAGTGTTCTGTAACCGATTAAGGAGTATTTCATGCCTAAGATGAAGTCCCACAGCGGCACCAAGAAGCGTTTCCGCAAGACTGGTACCGGCAAGCTTATGCGCGCCAAGGCTTTCAAGAGCCACATCCTGAGCAAGAAGTCCACCAAGCGTAAGCGTGGCTTCCGTCAGGAGACCGAGATCGCCGCTGCCGACCGCAAGGTCATCAAGTCGCGTCTCGCCTAAGTTCGCGTTCCCGTTTTTCGTTTTACCGTCTAGGAGTTGATAGAACATGGCACGTATTAAGCGCGCTGTTGCCGCCAAGAAGAAGCGCCGTACCGTTATGCACCGTGCGAAGGGTTACTACGGTGCCGCTTCGCGTACTTACAAGCATGCTAAAGAGCAGGTCCAGCACTCCCTGCAGTATCAGTATCGTGATCGCCGCAACAAGAAGCGCGAGATCCGCTCTCTCTGGATTACCCGTATCAACGCTGCTGCTCGCCTGAACGACATTTCTTACTCTCAGTTCATGCACGGCCTGAAGGTTGCCGGCATCGAGCTCGACCGCAAGGTTCTGGCTCAGATGGCTTACGAGGACATCGAGTCCTTCAACGAGCTGGCCACCATCGCCAAGAAGGCTCTCGAGGCCTAATAGATTCTCTTGAATCGCTAGGGGAGTGTCGCACTGTGTGCGGCGCTCCCTCTTTTTATCCGAGCCGCTGGTTTACATAGCCAAAAGCACGGGTAGATAGACATTTACAGATGACCGATCTTTATATATCTCTAAACCGAAGGGTCATCATCTGATGCATGCGGAAAAACCGCATCAGTCTTTCTATTGATAGTAGAAAGCGATATATTGTGTAGGACTTGTGAAGAGTGGAATTGACGTCCCACATCGCTTCGCGGTCTGGCAATATATCTCCTTGCCGCGCGGCCCGGTCGAACCGGATGAGCCGCGCAGGCGTGCACCTTGAGAACCGGATACTGCGAGGATGGACACGATAAAGTGTCGCATCCGGGCAGACATCGAACCATTTGAAATGGTCTAACTTGGATTTGTTTTTCGCAAGGCCGCCGAGAGG
>CAKUGY010000003.1 GCA_934654835.1 uncultured Collinsella sp. | reverse complement strand
GCCCTTGCGGCGTAGTCGCTATTTATTCAGTCCAAGTTTCGGGGTGCAGTTCACTGTCCCCTTTGTGGTGGTTTTGGTCTCGCGGCGATGCTACAGGCGAAGACCCAGCAGGCCGCGGCCGCGGTGACGGGCCTCGGCGGGCACCTGGGCGTGCGGGCCGGCGGCCTTTACGGATTCGGGCAGGTGCGAGTACTTCTTCTCGAAGTTTTCCTCGAACATCACGGCCAGGTTGTGCGCAGCCTCGTCGTAGCGCGCGGTGCTCTGCCAGTACTGGCGCGGTACCAGGATGCCGTCGGGCACGCCGTGGCACGTGGTGGGAATGTCGACGTTAAAGATGTCGTCGTGCACAAACTCGCTGTCCTCGATGGTGCCGTCGAGGGCGCGGGCGACCAGCGAGCGCGTGTAAGCCAGCTCAATGCGATGGCCCACCCCGTAACCGCCGCCAATCCAGCCGGTGTTGACCAGGTAGACGCGCGTGCGGCCGTCGGCGATACGCTCGCCGAGCATCTTGGCGTAGACCATGGGATCGAGCGGCATAAACGGCTCGCCGAACAGCGAGGAGAACGTGGGCGTGGGTTCGGTGACGCCAACCTCGGTACCGGGGATCTTGGCCGTAAAGCCCGTCACAAAGTGGTACATGGCGGCGTCGGCCGTCAGGCGCGAGATAGGCGGCAGCACGCCAAAGGCGTCGCAGGTCAGGAAGAGCACGACGCTCGGGGTGGTGCCCATGCCCTTAGTCCACGCGTTGGGAATGTGCTCCACAGGGTAGGCCACGCGCGTGTTATGCGTGATGGAGATGTCGTCGTAGTTGGGCTTGCGGTTCTCGTCGAGCACCACGTTTTCGCAGATGGCACCAAAGCGGACGGCGTTGAAGATCTCGGGCTCGTGAAAGGCGTCCAGGCCCTCGCACTTGGCGTAGCAGCCGCCCTCGATGTTGAAGATGCCCATGTCGGACCAGCCGTGCTCGTCGTCGCCGATCAACAGGCGAGTAGGGTTGGCCGAAAGCGTGGTTTTACCGGTGCCGGACAGGCCAAAGAACACGGCGGTCTCGTGCGTGACGGGATCCATGCTGGCCGAGCAGTGCATGGGCAGCACGTCGTCCTCGACGGGCAGCAGGTAGTTCATGACGCTGAAGATGGACTTTTTGATCTCGCCGGAGTAACCGGTGCCCGCGACCAGAATCACCCGTTCCTGGAAGTTGATGACCACCGCAGCGCTGGAGTTGAGGCCCTTGATCGCAGGGTCGCACTGATAGCCGGGGGCTGCGAGCACGCAGAAGTCCGGCTCGCCGGTGCGCGCGATTTCGCGGGCAAGCGGGCGCGCGAGCATCTGCTTAATAAAGAGTGCCTGGCTGGCACGCTCGCAGGCGACGAGCAGGCGGCGCGTGTGGTTACGGTCGGCGCCGGCCATGCCGCGGGTGACGAACACATCGCGCTCATTGAGATAGTCGACGATGCCAGCCTTAATGGCCTCGTAGCTCTCGACGGACAGCGGGCGGTTGACGGCGCCCCAGGCGATCTTGTCGTGCACGTCGGGCGTATCGACGATAAAGCGGTCGTTGGGCGAGCGGCCGGTGCGATCCCCCGTCTCGATCACGAGCGCGCCGTTGGAGGCCATGCAGCCCTCTTCGCGGCGGATCGCATGCTCGACGAGCTCGGCCGCCGGCAGGTCGACCAGCAGGCGGGGCTGGTTCTCGGCGGGATCTTCGACCAACGTAAGACCAAAGTTGGACAGTACTTCTGCAGGGGTAACACCAGGCATGGGGCCTCCTTTAAAAGCGCGTCACGCGGGCGCGCGCTTTACTCACGTAGAGTTCGTTGTACCCGAAGTGCAAAAACGTTTTTGCGGCAACCGCAGAGCATCCCGCCCAACGGTCAAAAATCGCAGGTAAGCGTAACTCGGCCTAGTCATTGGGGACGTTCTTAAACGACTAGCCGTTTGGGACACTCTTGGAGCGATCGACCACAAAGGAGCGTCTCAAAGTGCCGGCACAATAGGAACGTCCCCAAGTGACGGGTTGGGCTGTTTTTGATGACCGCCCGAGGGGCCGTGGTCAAAAAATGGCAAATATGAGTACTGTTGCCATTATTGTCACATTTATTTTACTTAAAAAAGAGGCTCCTGATGAGATTCATTCGCATCAGGAGCCTCTGTTACTGAACATTTGGGGAGATACAGCAACGCTTATGCTCGAACGGAGCCCCAAATGCCCTGCAATAAGATTGAAATCGCTGCTACTAAACTGGTAACAGTACTCATATTTGCCATTTTTTGACCAAGGCCATTTACAGACGCCCTACCAAGCGGCGCAAAAACGGCTTCGATCAGCAACAATCCAAAGACTGTCCCCAGCGACTAGTCGTTTAAGAACGTCCCCAATGACTAGTCGTGGCTACAGCGGCAGGTTTTGGCCGAGCATGGCGATGGCGCTCATCAGGACGAGCATGCCGGCGGCGTAGGGCAGGACGGCGCCCAGGAGCTCGGCGTCCTTGCCGCGCACGTGGACGGCAGCCAGGCCGATCGCGAGCGTCTGCGGCGAGATCATCTTGCCCGCAGCAACGCCCAGGGCGTTCAGCGCGACCATCCAATAGTCGCTCACGCCCAGCGCCGTAGCGGCCTGGCTCTGGATGGGACCGAACAGCATGCCCGAGGACGTGCCCGAACCGGTCACGAACGCTCCAACGGCACCGATCCACGGAGCCAGGATCGGGTACAGACCGCCGGCGACGGCAATGCAAAACGCACTGATCGACGAAATCATGCCCGCATAGCCCATCACCTTGGCGCAACCCAGCACCGAAAGCATGGTGATCACCGTCGGCATCATCTGCTTGACGGTCGCGGCCAGCACCTCGCCCATCAGACGCGGCGAAGCACCCTGAATCGCGCCGCCGACAAACGCCGCCAGGAAAATCCAGACACCCGGCGTGTTGATCCACGAAAACGTAAGCGTACCGGGGTTCTCGCCGCAATACACCTGCACGTGGCTCGCAAACGGCGCGAGCGCGGCATGCACAGCGGGCACCAGGTTGGAGGTACCCAGCAGCAGCACAAAGATCAGGATGAAGCACGACCAGGCCGAAAGCGCCGACTTAACGGTCAGCTGCTCGCCGGCCTCGATATTCATATGGAAGCGCGCATCGAGCTTGCCGGACTTCTCGGCGCGCATGGCAAGCGCGGCGGTCAGTGCAAGCGACACGATAGAGCCCACAACCACGGCAAGCTCGGGACCCACAAACATGGCGACAACCAGAGCCGCGCCGACAAAGGACAAGCCAGAGAGCAGTGCGATACCGGCCGCGCCGTGCAGGCGCTCGCCCACGCTCGCAACGTTGCCCTGATCATCGGCAACACGGCCCGCGACCAGCACAATGAGCAGCGGCATCACCACAAAAAATGGCGCGAGCTGCACCAGCTGAACAGTCGCCAGGTGCAGGGAATCCAAACCGACCAGGTCGGCAACGGACACCGTCGGGATACCGATGGAGCCATAGGGCGTGGGCACGCCATTGGCCAGCAGACAGATGAGCACGGCGGGCACGGCCTCAAAACCCAAACCCGCGAGCATGCCGGCGGGAATGGCAACGGCGGTACCAAAGCCGGCCATGCCCTCCATAAAGCCACCGAAGCACCAGGCCACGAGCAGCGCCAGCAGACGACGGTCGCTGCTGATGGAGGTGATCATGCTGCTGATCACGTCCATGGCGCCCGTGCGCACGCACAGGTTATACGTAAAGACGGCGGCGATGATCACCAGCACGATGGGCCACAGCGCCATCAAAAAGCCCTCAAGCGATGCCGTGGCGATCTGAGCCACCGGCAGATGCCACCACGCAAAGGCAAGCACGCATGAAAGTACAAATGAGCCGATGGCGGCTTTCCAAGCTGGCCACTTAAAGCACAGCAGCATCACGACAAGCCAGATGATCGGCACAAGAGCCAGCAAAAATGCGGCGACGTCCATAGGTAAAAGCTCCTTGGTACCGCGAGGGCGGCATCGGGGTGTCACAAAACTTCAACAGAATACCGCACGCTTACCGACAAATTGCTGCCGCCTGCCGAATATATTGAACAACCTGTTCAAAAACACGAACCGACACTGTCGCGACTATACTAAGGCGCAGCAATAGAAAGGAACCGCCTTGAGCATCACGCCCCTCGATAGCATCCGCCGTGCCATCGCGCGCCACAATGGCGTCGCCGACCCCGCCGTAGCGAGCAGCGACACCGCGAAGGCCCAGGGCGGACGCATCGAGAACGGTCTCTTCCCCGCCTCCCACACCGCCGAGGAGCTCGCACGTATCCAGGAGTTGAGTCAGCGCAACGCCGGCGGGCCCGATAGCGGCCAAGCCACGCGCCGTCGCCGCGAGCGCGATCGCGAGCCCGGGCCCATCCACCGCATGGTCAATGCCTGGTGGAACCGCCTGCTCGGAGCCGTCTACGGCGGCGGCTTCTCCACGCAGGAAGCCGAATACGAGGAGCACGCCACCAGCCGCGACTATCTTTGGAACACCCTCGGCACCGCCGTGTGGGGCTTCGCGTTTCCCCTGCTCACCATCGTGTCCACGCAGCTTGTGGGCGCCGAGGAAGCCGGTAAGTTCTCCATCGCCTTTGTCACTGGCACGCTCATCATGATCGCGTGCAACTACGGCGTGCGCAATTTCCAGGTCTCGGACATCGACGAGAAGACGTCCTTTGCCTCCTACCAGCTCAATCGCTGGCTTTGCGGAGCGATCGCGCTGGCCTTCGGCCTTGCATACAGCAGCGCCCGCGGCTACGACGCGCAGATGGCCATGATCGGCCTGGGCGTCTACCTCTATAAGGTGATCGACAGCATCGCCGACGTGTACGAGGGCCGTCTTCAGCAGGCAGACAAGCTCTATTTGGCCGGCATGAGCCAAACGCTGCGTTCCGTCGGCGTCATTGTGGTCTTTAGCGTAGCGCTGCTCCTCACGCGTAGCATGCCCATCGCGGCCATGGCCATGGGCATCGCCGCAATCGCCTCGCTTGTTCTGGTCACCGCCCCGCTCGCCCTGCTCGAGACCGAAAAGTCGCGCCGCGTGAGCCTGCGCGAGGTCGGCCGTCTCTTCGCGCAGTGCGCTCCGCTCTTTGGTGCGCTGTTCCTGTTCAACCTCATCGAGAGCATGCCCAAGTTTGTGATGGAAGGCACACTGGCCTACAAATACCAGCTGTACTTTAATGCCCTGTTCTTTCCGGCGCAGGCTATTTTGTTGAGCATTGGATTTATCTATAAACCGCAACTCCTGCGCCTGTCGAGCATTTGGGCGAATCCGCGCAAGCGCCGCCGCTTTGACTTGATTATTGTTGCCGTCATGGCGCTCATCGTGGTCATCACCGGCGCATGCGCCGCATTTATGGCAGGCCCCGGCATTCCCATCATGAGCTTTATGTACGGCCTTAACTTTGAGCGCTACCGTACGCTGGCGCTGTTGATGGTTTGCGCTGGCGGAATCACGGCGGCCATCGACTTTATCTACGCCATCATCACAGTGCTGCGTCACGCCGGCGACGTCACCAAGATCTACCTGATCTGCTTCGCCGTGAGCGTAGTGCTGCCTGTGATCCTCATCAACCTGCTAGGCCTGATGGGCGCCGTTGTGAGCTACCTAGCGATCATGGCGCTGCTGCTGGTGCTGCTGATTATCGAATACGCCCACATCCGCCAACGCATCGAACGCGACCGCAACCCGTACGGGGCATAGCCAGCACGATGGGGGGCTGGAAATCGCAGTCTAATACTTTTCCCGAGAAGTGAACGACCTTATTTTGACCCCCGAAGCATCGACACTTTTTGGACTCTGTTTCCTGCGGGTTTACTAAGTTTTTCCTGCGGTTTTGCTGGCGAAAAATGCAGATGCTTCGGAGGTCCGATTTCACTCATTCACTTCTCTGGAAAAGTATTAGACCTCAATCCGTGGGGTGGGGATGGTAGCTAATTTGGGACGGGGCTTTTTAGCTACCCCGGCTGCCAATCGGCCAAACCGGCACCCTATCGGCCGAGGCAGCTAAAAAAGCCCCGTCCCAAATTAGCTACCCTTTGCACCGATTACTCGCCCGGGTTGATGTTCGCGTAGAACTCGGCCCCGTCGTCTAGACGCAGGATGCCGACGCGGCCGAACTCGGAGCCGGTGGCGGCGGCACAGTCAATGTCGATGCGGTCGGGCACGCCGGCGGTATCCTCGCCGCCCAGACGCACGATCTGCCCGCGGCCCGACTCCTCATCGAGTCCCGCCAGACCGCCCACCTCGCAATAACGCCCAAGCGACACCGTGGGCGTGTGGCCGCTCACCACGACCGGACCCTTGCCCTCGGCAGAAAGCAGTCCCGTCGGCGCATCCCAATAGCCGTGACGAATCCAGAGCAAGTCATCGGACGACTGCACCGCAAGCATCTGCTGGAGTAGCTCGCGGTCGGCATCAACCGCTCCCGCGCCATCGGCACAATCGACGCCATGCTCAAGCAAAAACGCGCGCGCGGCCTCGGTCTCAATGCCGGCATGCACCAGCAGGAACGGACGCTCGTCGGTCTCGGCCACCGCGTAGAGCGGCAGCGTCGCCATCCAGCGCACGAGTTCCTCGTACGCCTCAAATTCCATATCGTTGAGCTGCTGACGGGTAGTCCAACCGCCGTTGATATCCCAGGTCTCGGCATCGAGCGGATCCTGGCCAATGATGGCATCGAGCATAATCTGCTCGTGGTTGCCCTTGAGCACGTGGGCGTTGGGCAGCGAACGCACGAGCTTAATAACGCCGACCGGATCGGGCCCGCGATCGATCATGTCGCCCAGCACGTATAGCGTGTCGTCGGACGCCAGCGAGATCTTGGACAGGGCCTCGTCAAGCGCACGCACGTGCCCGTGAGCATCGGATGTCACATAGATCGCCATGGTACGCCTCTCCTTGTATTGCGGCCGAAGCCCGGCACCGCAACTAAAACTTCAAGTTGAACTTAAACGTTACCCATTGTACTCCGTTGCAATAAAGCTGGAAAGAGCCGCGCTCCGTCAGCGGTCGTCAGCGCCCGTCCACGCGCGTCGTCCATGCCACGCCACCGGCGCCAGCCCCCGACCAGCGCCGCCCGCATGCCCCACCTCGTGTCGAAAATGCGAACGCCCGGGGCTCAGCCCCATAAACCCACCATCTTTGGGTACAAATAATCGCAGACAACTGACCGTGCCACGCCAACCACCCAGGAGCGGACACCCCCTATGAACCAGATCCTTCTTTTTATCGGCCTCGTCATTATTCTGTGCCTGACCATCAAACCCGTCGGCAAAAAGCTCCCCTTCCCCACCCTGCTCATCTTTATCGCGCTCGGCATGCTGTTGGGCGTCAACGGCCCGGCGCACATCGACTTTAGCGACTACGCACTTACCGAAACCGTCTGCAGCACGGCGCTGCTGTTCATCATGTTCTACGGCGGCTTTAACACCAACATCGACCGTGCCAAGCCCGTCGCCGTGCCCGCGGTGCTGCTGAGCACACTCGGCGTCGTCATCACCGCTGGCATCACCGGCGCGTTTGCGCACCTCGTGCTGGGCTTCGACTGGATCAGCGGCCTGCTGCTGGGTTCCGTTGTAGCATCCACGGACGCGGCGAGCGTCTTTAGCGTCCTGCGCGAGCACAGCCTGTCGCTGAGGGGTGGCACCGACTCGCTGCTTGAGGTCGAATCGGGCTCCAACGACCCCGTCGCCTACATGCTCACCGCAGTGCTCGCGACCCTCGCGGCTGGCGGCGACATTAACATCCCCGTGCTACTCGCCAAGCAAATCATCCTGGGCGTGGGGCTGGGCCTTGTCATCGGCTGGGCGGCGGACCGTCTGATCGAGCGTGCGCATGCAACGGCCGAGGGCGCGCAGACCATCTTTTTGTTCGCCGTGGCGATCGTCGCCTACGCGCTGCCGAACTACCTGGGCGGCAACGGCTTTTTGGCCGTATACCTAGCGGGCATCGTGCTGGGTGCGAGCGACATCACCGGCAAGGTCGAGCTGGCGCACTTCTTCGACACCCTCACCGAGATGGCCGAGATGACCATCTTCTTTTTGCTGGGCCTGCTCGTGACGCCCGCACGCCTGCCGCAAATGCTGCTGCCGGGCCTGGCGCTCATGGCATTTATGCTCTTCGTAAGCCGCCCCATCGCCGTCGGTCTGCTGCTGGCGCCCTTTAAGACGAACCCTCGCCAGGTTGCGCTCGTAAGCTGGGCGGGCCTGCGCGGCGCAGCTTCGGTCGTATTTAGCCTCTTTGCCGTCGTGGCGGGCGTTCCCGGCGGTCACGACCTGTTTGACCTGGTCTTTGTAGTTGCCGTGTCGAGCATTGTGGTGCAGGGCTCGCTGCTGCCGGCGGTGGCAAAGAAGCTCGACATGATTGATGCGGAAGGCGATGTTCGTCGCACGTTTAATGACTACCGTGACGAAGACGGCATGTCGTTCGTTAAGCTCAAGGTGGGTGCGGGGCATCCGTTTGCCGGACGCTCGCTTGCCGATATCGGCAGCGCTACGAACATGCTTGTGGTCCTGGTGCTGCGCGACGGAGCGCACCCGGTGCTGCCCAACGGCGACACCGTGATCGAGGAAGGCGACCTGTTGGTGATGGCTGCCCCAACGTTTGAGGAGCGTGCCGAGGTTACGCTACGCGAGGTCACCGTAACGCCCCACGGACGCCTGGCCGGCCAGCGCCTGCGCGACGTGCCGCAGGGCAAGCACCCGTTTATCGTGGTGATGCTCAAGCGCGACGGCCAAACGATCATCCCCGACGGCAACACCCTCATATACGCCGGCGACGAAGCCGTCATCGCCACGCTAGCGTCGTAGCAGCCCCCGTCCCCTCCCAAGTTGCGGTGAAATAGGGACTGAATAGGCCTTCTAGTAGCCCAAACAGTCCCTATTTCACCGCAACTTATTGAGGGATGGGGGTTGAGGGGCGGTTGTGGTTACCAGTCCTCGCCTGCGTCGCAGCCGTCGTTCGCATCATCGACAGCAAAGTCGCGGAGGTCAAGGCCTTCGCGTTCGGCTCGGGCTAGGAGCTGTTGGGGAGACTCACCCTCGATATCCATTACGTCGAGCATGGCGGCCGGAAAGCCCACGCCCGCCGCGCTCCCAGCACGGTCGAGCAGCCCCTCGCGCAGCTGATCTACATCAACTTCGATCTCCATGGTGAAGCCTCCCTATTCAGCCCCCACTTACCATTCACGACCCAGATAAACATGGAAGTGCAGCATCTGAAGAACACGCTCTTCGCCGCTATCCGCGTTTTTCAGACAAAGTGCATACTCCGCGCGTTCATCAAGTTCAACGGTTGGACGCACCGTCAGCATTACCTTAAAGCGGCGCGCCCTCGCATCGACTTCAGTTAAATCGGCTACGATTCTTGCAATATCGGTTACGGGGTTTCCGCTGCGATCGACAACGAACACTTCATAGTTCGCAGGAAGGATCTTGCCGACCACCGCCTCATCTTGCAGGAACTCCAGGAAAAAAGACGTATTCGAGATGGATTCAAGTTGCGTAACGAGGGACAAGCCAACGGGGCTCGATGCGACAAAGCCACGCGTTCCGGCGCGCTTATTGCTAAAGGTCAAAACCGGCACACACATCTCCTGCAATGAGATACCGCCATGGACAAAGTTCTCGCCTCCGCCGGGACGTCGCAAACGCACGCATTCACGTGGCGAAAAGCCCACAAGGCTACCAGCAGAAGCGGGTAGAGCAACCTTAAGCAGCGTATCGGACTCAGAATCGCTCGAGGCAACAGCCCAGCGGCGTCCAGCCTCAATGACGTCGCCCGCCACATCCGCAACACTCGTATGATCATATTCGGCAAGCGGCTCTGCGGTGTACAGAAACCCATGATCTGCTGTAATGACGATTCGAGACGACATAAACTCACGCACGATGAGCTTGACCAGCACCGATAACTCTTCAATTGTTTCATCGCAGGCATGAAACGCCCTGCGCTCGGTTGCGGCCTTGTCACCAATGGCATCAATGAGATCGTGATAGACGTAGACGACATTCGCGTCTCCTACGGCTTTCTTGCGTTCGGCACGGTCCATCTCGCCGACAAAACGGTCATAGCGAACCGCAACAGCGCCCTCATAATGCTTGCCAATCACCTTTTGGCGAGATTCGATGGTATCGACACGTCCCCCGTCAACAAGCACGCCAAAGCCCGATCCTCCCTCTCCGCATGCCTCGTAACGCATCGTTCCATGAGGCAACAAGGCAGCCATACCGCATCTGGTTATCGAAGGAAACACACCTTGCACGGCGCCAAGCTCGCACCGACCCTTTGTCCCGCGCTCAAGACGCTCGGCGAGCTCTGCAGCAACCTCATAGCGCAAAGCATCAGATACGATGACCCAAATACGCTTTCCGCGGCGATTCGCGGGCTCAACGTAGCTCAGATCAAAATCAACCTGACGCGGAATACCTTTCACATATCCCTGCAAGCCCAATGCGTCGCCCGACGCGCTTGTCCAACGGCGAGAGAGCTCCTTAAGAAACCAGCCTTTATACAAAGCTTCCATCGACTCAAAGCAGGCGCGGAAGTCTTCATCGAGCTCGTACTCCCCCGCCCTAAAGGCACCGGCGAACTCTGTCACCAGCTCACGGTACCAAGCGTCCATGCGATAGAAATCGCTGACATAAGAACCCCAAAGGGCCAAAGCCCCCATGCCCGCAAAACCTTCTACATGGTCGCGATAAAAACGCTGCATATGAGCTGCAGCCGAAACGCCGCGATAATAGCAGGCAAGTTCCTCATACCAGAGCGATCCACGACGAGAGGCGACGACCGACAAAACCTCATCAGCAGTGTCCACAGACAGACGCACCCGCTCAAACAGCATGCGCAGAATGGTGGCATCGATGCAGGGAAAGACGTCGGCTCCTGCAATACAGTCAAGACCAACGTCAGCGAGTATCTTTCCAAGCTCAAGCTCACGCTCAACCGCCGTTGTCATACTCAACAGCAATAGACGATTACCGCCACGAACCCAATAATCAACGCAAGCGCGGCAGAACGCGGCATGAACAGCCTGGGAAGAGAAACGTCCCGACAGCGCGTCCAGACATCCACCCGCCATTGACCGCGAACAGGCGGTGAGCAACACGTGGACCAACAACTCGGGAACACGAGATAGCTCGAGCGCGTTCCCCTCAAAACCGCACCAATGACGGATGAGCTCACTGAAATAGTCATCCATCTCATATTCAGCGAGCAGAGTAACTACCTGGTCAGCATTGCCCTCGTGCAGGAGCGCCAAATAGCCTGACACGATTGCCGCGGGATCGAGCTCACTGGCACCCATGCAGGTAGCCAAAATGCCAAGCTCAAGTTCATCGACGGTCTCAACAGCAGTTTCTCTCAATGAATGCAGCAACTTGTTGAGCTTAATAACGTTGCGGCGCTTGGCAAAAAAGGCTTTATGGAACTCGAGCGCCGCACGCATCTCATACGAATCAACTGCGCCGATCTCGCGTAGCTGCACAGAAACATAGTCGGCGGCAAACGGGACGCAACGCGCCTCAACATCCGCCAGCCAATCGCCAGACGGCTCCCCCGCGGAGCGACGATATATAAGCACCTTACGACCGTCCAAGTCGCCATTGAGCTTACGCTTGATAGCAAACCGACCACCCTCGCGATCAACGAGAACGTTGACGCCAGGCAGCTCTAAGTCCGCAAGTGCATCCTCAAATTCACCGGACGGATCATGCCACACAACAATGGCACCCCCGCAATCGGCGTCCTGACCTGCAAACAAATGCAGTAGCTCGGATGTAATATCTGCAAGCTTCATAGCAAACTCTCAAAACTAGTCATCAAACAAACCGGCGAAAATAGCATCCAAATCCTCTTGCGAGGTAGGCTGCGTCTCGAGTATTTCGGAATCAATGCACCTGAGCATGGTGCTCTCTTTTTCGCGCAGGCGAGTATATATTTCCTCATCAAGCGACCACGGGTCGGTCTTTCCCAGGTCGTAATCCTCCAAAAGGTAGTAATACCTTGTCTGCTGATCTTGCGGCAGGCCCAGACGGTGGATTCGATCGCGCGACTGCAGCAAGTGGACCAGATTAAAGCTGTACTCGTAGTACACGGCATCGTGACAAATCGAATGCAGCGAAACAGACTCGGCAAGCGTATGAGGATTGGTAATGAGTACGGGAAACTTACCAGCCCTAAAGTCGTCCAAGTCTATCGAGCGGCAAACGAGGTCATCCTGGCCGTTAATCGTTCGCGCTTCAATCCCCATATCAGCCAGACCGCGCTGAAGATCGGACATACTCTTGATGAAAATGCACCAGACGATAACCGGGCGACCCTGTGCCACCAAGTCACCAATCAACGAGCAGCAGCGGGCACGTTTGCTCGACGCCCCGGCAGAACGAATCATGCCCACAATCTTATCGGAGTAGTCGACAGCATCGACCTCGCCAGTCTCCTCGTCCTCCTCAATAATCCAGCGATAGTCTTCGGGATTAAGTGTTTCGAGTAGGTCGATTGGATCGTTTTCCATCTGCAGCACGCGCAACATGAGCGTTAGCTTGTTGCGGCGGTAACGGTTTTTGATAACGCCGAGCAGCAGATTCGTACGATCGCCGGCGGAGACCTCGATGAGCTCATCGGGCTCAGCCCTAGGAACGCCCAAGTCATCCTTGGTCGTACGGCAATAAAACGGCTGTAACTTGTTGTTCACGAGCTCGATGTCCGAGTCCTCGGCATTTTTGAGCTCGCTTTTCTCAAAACCAAAAAAGTTGTCATACTCCCGTGGATACAGAATGTGCAACATATTGTAAATATCGATATATCCGTTAGGAATTGGCGTGCCCGTCAGGGCAAACGTATAGGGAGCACTCTTGGAAACCACGAGAGCCGCGTTAGCTTGCTTTCCGCCAACGCGCTTAACGCGATGGATTTCGTCGAACACCAAAAGCGTACGCTCTCCAGCGACCTTACTGAGTTCCTCGGCAACGCCAATAGCCGCCTCGTAATTCACAAGCAGCAAATTGCAACCGCCCACACGAGCGCGAATATACCTCCGACGGTCAGACTTACCAAGCTTTCGGTAAGCATCGTCTTGCGTTGTAAACAAGTTGAGTGGCCACTTATCGCCAAAGCAGAGCCTCCACTCTGTCGCCCAGGAATCAAATGCGTTTTTAGGGCACACGACCATAATGCGATCGACCATGCCGCGAGCCGCCAAAAAGGCAAATGCGCCCAGCACGGTCGCCGTTTTACCCGACCCCGGAACCGAGAAGTTACCCGCGCGCCCCATTGTTGCCAAGAAGAACGCGTCGCGCATCTGGCGATCCTTAAGCGGACGCGCCATGGCGGCATCGACGACCTCCGAGAACTCTGCGAGATGGGCATCGTGCTTGTGGTCGCCGCGTTTGATCTCATTTCCCAAGCGCGAACGTTGCTCGGCAAGCTCGCGAATCTGCGTAAAGCTGTCCTGCAGGTCGTCATCGACCGATAGCGACACACCAAGACGGCCAGCAACCTTCGAAAGCTTGCCAACAATCTTTTCGAACTCCGTATAGTTGCCGACCTCTTCGAGCAAAATGTGGCCCTGGACGACACACCTGACGTATGCCCTGCAGGTCATCTTAAAGCGAGCATTGCGACGCAGAGAATCGGCATCGAGAGGTTCGGGATCAAGATAGATTTGTCCGTTTCGCTGATATAAACGCATTGCTTAGTCCTCTAGAGCCTTTTGGACAGCATCGAGAACTTCCTGGGCTTTCTCAAGAAGAGACTGCAGCCCATCCTGCATATCAGCAAGCTGCTCAGGCTCTAACTTGTGCAGTATTTCCACGTCAACATTGTTAACATCCGAGAGCGCATTGCGAACGGCGCGCACCTGTCCGTTTTTGATCTTACGATTGCCGGCCTTAGTACGCGCTACATTTCTAGACGCCTTCATTCCCTCTTTCAAGCGGGTATCAGAGCCATACTTATCACGAAGATATTCCGTGGTAACGATTACATCACTGGGCTTTTCCGCAAGCCTTTCCAAAACCTCAACGGCATAATCCAGCTGCTCTTCGCGCAGTTTGTCGTCAGCAATCAGATTATCGATGAACTCACGAACCCCACGCGTGGCGTCGCCGAATGTCTGGCACATTAAATTTACAAACACTGCGTTTTTAATTTCTTCTCGCTTGTCCTTGTTCTTGACCTTCACGAGCCCGTTCGTAAGCGACTCGATAGGGCCTTGCAGCTTAAGGTCCTGAGCAATATGAAATGCCCCGGGAGCTTCACAAAACTCAAGGAAATCTTTCAACATATCAATTTGAGCGAGGCTGTTCTTCATTTTGCTCTGCTTCATATTGGCATGCTTGGCATATTCTTCTGCCGTCATACGCCCTTCATTGACCCACCTATCGATATCAACCAGACGAGAGATGGCATCATATTCCTGCTTGGTATCCTCACCCAGCTGAATCTCGAGCTCAAGACCCTTAATGGCGTTCTCGTCATAGGTATCGGGAAACACACAGCAACGCAGCATGCGAAGGGTGTTTTCGGCAGCCGATAACTTGCGCAAGCAGGTAAAACGACGGTTACCGTCAATGACAACGCCGTTGGTCAAAATGATCGCAGATTGTTGTTGGCCCTTGTTTTTAATATCCAACATGGTCGTCTTAAGATGCTTGGGGTTATCGGCCTCGACCATATCAGCAATAAGGTTATCGAGTTCCGTTTGATCTTGGGGCAAACCCTCGGGATGCTCTGCCTGATAGCGCGAAATGAAGGTTGCAATACGCCCGTTCTGCACATTGAAATGCAGCTTATCGACGCGCACCTCGTAAATCGGACAATCCTGGTTCTGGCCACCAATAAACTTGCGCTCGCTATTGCCAGTTTCGCGAACCCAGCCCTCAGCAATACCCGTGTTGATGAACTTTTCCATTTCCATTGTCTTACTCCACTTCTAGTACAAACTGATCATGGCTAACAAATACGCGCTCGCTGGCACTCGAATAAAACAAGTCCGACTTACGAATTATCTGGATGAGCTGCGCGCGCGGAACCGCCACGCCGTACTCTTCCGAAAGCAAGTCGACGAGATCGTCGATATCGATCGATATCTCGCGCGCCACCACCGCTTGGATAAAATCACGGCCCTTCATGGGGTGGCCGCGTGGCGCAAAGAGCTTAATGCCCACAAGGTTTCCGTGCCCCAGCAGGTCCTCCTGCGACAGGAGGACGCTTTCGTAAAACGCATCGGATAAGCCGTACTCAAGTAAGGGCAAGTCAGATGCGCAGCGCCTAAGCCACGGCACGGTAAAGTACGGCGTGTCGTCATCGGCGCCACGCTCGATGGCATCCAAAGCAAAGCTGCGCAAATCGGCATCCCTAATATCAAGCTCATCAAGGCCGTCGCGCGTAATCCAGCTCGACTCATCGTAGTCAAGCAAATCGCCCGACTTAATGGCTCGATAGACCATGTTTTTAAAGGACATGCAGTTCAACACAGGTTGAGGCAAACTATCGCGCTCAACAATAGCCCCCTGCATCAAAGACAGATAGAAGTCTGTCTGACTTACGCCCCGGCCTCTACAGGCGCAGTCAGCATAAAGCGTGAACCCCGTTTGATAGGCAAACAATTCCAGCTTGAGCGTTTCGTCAGGCGAGCAGCCCGCCAGTTCCGCAAACTGGGAAAGTAGATACCAATCCTCATCAAGTTCAGGATGATTTGGCTCGGCAGCTGCGGCGCTTCCGGTTCCGCCATCGATATGCTCATCAATGGACGGCTGGGAATGCGCGCTTGCAGTTGCAGCATCGTGCGCAACTGCCGTGACCGACCCGCATTCATCGATATCGGCAGCGACTTCTCGTGCCTCAATCGCCTCAACATGCGCCTCAAGGATAAAGCTCTCGGCACTTGCCTCAACGTCTGCAAACCAGTCATTTGCATCGACAACGCACGGCGATGACCGATAGAATAGCGCTCGCTCGTCAAAACCAAGCTCGTTAATGGCTCGAATCGTATCGAATTTACCGGCAGCATCCTCGCGAATCAGCACGACATCATCGGGCAACAAAAGTTGTTCGACGACATTCGCATACATACCCCCAACGTCATGCCACAGGAGAATGGAACCAGACGTTGCGTCAAACGCCATTTGCAGCTGCTCGGAAAGCTCGATTAGAGAGTCATCCAGCATTTGCTCTTCGCATGGCGCGGGGGTCTCATCGACACCCAAGAACCGATAGCCAAAACCATGCACCGTTTTAATCCAAAGGGGATTCTTTACCTCATCCCCCAGCTTCTTGCGGAGGTTTTTAACATGCGAAGCAAGAGCTCTATTCGATTCAGCGAAGCCAACGCCCAGCGAGATCTGAGACAGTTCCTCATTAGAAATCTCAACGCTTGACCTAGCAGTAAGTGTGTTCAAGACGTTGTATTCAATTGGGGTAAGCGCAAGCTCCTCGCCATCGAGCAGAACAATACGGTTCTCAGAATCAACGACAAGCACACGGTCGCCATGCGCAGAACGAAATACACGCCCGCCCTCACCAACGCTCACCTCAGGCTCAAATCCCGGAGCAAAATCGAGACGATAGCCATAACCGTGAACGCCCTTAAGCCAACGAGCGTTGCGAGCATCTTCTTTCAGTTTCTTGCGAATGTTCTTGATATGGCTATCGAGCACTCGATGCGACTTAGGGTCATCGTGGCCAAATGCCGCAACAAACAGCTCTTGGCGAGAAAATGCATGACCCGGTTTTTGAGCCATACAAAACAAGATGTTGAACTCATTGGGGGTCAAACATAGGTAGGCGCCGTCCATGTACGCATCGCACATGGTTGGATCGAGCAGAAGATTGCTATCGATTCGAATGATCTGATTGTTGTTTTCCAATGATCCCATAGCGGCTCTTTCAACTTCTAGCACGTAGACGGCTACTTGATTTTGGCGAGAACGTCCTGGAACTTGGTGTAATTGACCTTAACGCCGTCATCCAAATCAATCTCAATCATTTGGTCTGCAAGGTGATGGACCTTCTCCTCGTAGCTCACGAGCTCGGCAGCTTGGTCGCTTACGCGCTTCTGCTCCTTAGCAAGACGAGCACGATCGCGGCTGTCACTCACCTCCATCTGGTCGGCAATCCACAACAGACGATTGCGGTAACGTTCTTGCTGAGGATGGATATAACTCGTGCGAATCAGCGCCAACAAATCAGGGCGATAGCGATGCATGTAGACCAACGCCCTAAAGCCGCCCTTCTTGCCCGAGTCGAACAGCCAGTAGATGGGGCGCTTCTTGTAGGTCTGGCAGTGGTCCTTAAAGAAGTCCTTCAAAAAGTAGGTGCGAATTACCTCGCGCGAGGTGCCCTTGCCGCCGAGCGCCTCGGCAATAAAAGCCAAGTTCTGCTCGAGCGTCTCCTCGCCGTACACAGTGCGCACAAAATCAATAAAGTAGCGCACGATGTCATCGTCAAAGTACTCGTCATCGGTAATGGGCAGCACGTTGTCGCCGTCGGGCATAAAGGTCACGTGATCGGGATCGGGCATCTTGGCCAGATAGTCGCTGACCGTAGCGCCCTGATCGGCCAGGACCAGACCGTCAACGTCCAGCGAGTAGCGGCCAAACATGCAACCCACGGCATAGCTAATGAGCGAGGTGATCTCGTCGCGCTTGGTTCGCACGTACTTGTTGCCCTTGTAGCTCTCGGGGATCTCGTCGGCGGTGTCGAAGATACGCGCCACCGACACGTACTTGTCCTCGACCTCGATGGGCACCTCGCCCTCCATGTTGTATATCTTGGCAAAGATTCGGTTGAGCTCCTCCTCGTTGGCGCGAAGCTGCTCAAAGCGAGCATTGACCTCGGCCTTGCGAGCCTCGTATTTATCGGAAAGTAAGGTTGCCACAGCAGCGATTCCTCCTATAAGTGCAGGCAGATTGACAGGTAAAGCTAAAAGGCCCAAAAGAGATAAGAAAATGAACGAGAATACATCCCCTGTTCACTCGGAAACTTGAAAAGAAATGAGAAAACCCTTCAACTAGCGGGGTAGTCCCTCGGTCTTTTTACGCCGATAGAGCCGACATAGGCTTAATCTCATTATTCATGCCAGCGCCTTACCCAATAGTCATGCTTCCGACGTTCCAAAAGCATCAACGAATCTTTTTCCATAGGCTGAAGAAGAGCTTGATGCAAATCGTTCAACCAGTTCATACATCTGCTCGCAAAAATGATTATCGAATTTACCCGAACATGATTCAGACTCTTTTCGAAAAACCCAGTATTCCTCAGCAGCTTTTACGGAACGAAATGCGTCACCGAGCGAATAGTCGCCCTTTTGATACAAATTGGCCTGACCTACCGGGCAAGCTAATTTCTCATTCATGTCTTTGAGCAACTTCGATATCCCATCTATAGATGCGCTCTTCCTTCGATTGCGCCTTAGAAAAGGGAGGAAATAAACGAGCTCTTTTCCCTCGTTATCGAGCTCATTTCTATACTTATCGAAAATTCGCCCAAATTTGTAATAGCTCCCGAGAGCCTTATCCAAATTGGAAAAAAGCCGATCAAAATAGCGTGATGAACTTGAAAAAGGCCTCATAATAAAACGGCTGCATTCGTCAAGCTCACAATGCTCAATCTCTTTAATTAACTGATCGCGAGCCTCATGCTTAGGGTTAATAAATGGCGAGCGAGATTCGTTCCGATCAATCTCATCAAAATATTTCTGAACAGCTTCTATGTCTTTTTTCTGCTCACCTACGATAGATTCGACAACACATTCTTGCAAACCTCCTATTTCCGAATAAATACGCTCACATAATTTCAAGTAAGCCGATTCGCGGTCGCGAATCTTGGATTCATATTCAATCAAACCAACCGCAAAGGAAGGGCATGCTGCACCGAAAAAAGCCAACAATACGTTATTAGCCTGTTCAGCCGTTAAAAACACAGCAGGAAATGCACTCAGATATAGAGCAAAAGACAGAATGGCAGCTGACAATGAAAGCCACAGAATGTATCTAGAAGTTCTCATAAAAACGATCACTACACCAGGGGATGATGTTTGAAATCCCATGAGGTTTCAAACGAGTCCCAGTCAAGTTGCGATTCATCAATTAGTTCACAAACAATATCATCGATACGCTTTTGAACCGTCGGTTCAAAATTCAAAAGTGCCATTGCGAGAATATCCCCCGCCTGATAATTGAGGGTCGGAGACAAAAAAGAAAGCATTTCCTCCGCAACAGTGCTATTAGTGAAACCGGCTATCGTTTCTTCACTCAATAAATTGCGAGGAAACATACTGTAGCCAGCCGCATCGAACATAAAACCTTCTTGCTTTTGTCGAAAGGCGGGCTTTCCGCTTGAAACGGAAGACCAGGTCACACTGGATTTAAATGCATAGTCACCATTAAAACCATGGGCGTTTGGGGCTGAACGAAGTTCTAGTCCATCTTTTTCCCAGTTAATAACGTACTCGTTATTACCTCGCCATTTTCTAAAATAGCCACCTTTGTTGTATGCAAACCATTTTGCGTCAACCCATTCAAATCCACTGGAAAGGGGGAGATCACACTTACTATGCGTCACTTCCCACCATAACCGTAAATAGGCATCGTTGTTGCATGTATGAATTCCATCTCTAGCAATGACCTCGTCCCCGAGAACATGCCCATTCTCAAATGCATCAAGTAATGCATCACTGGCCCAGTAGGCGATGGGAGTACCGGGGATCTGTTTGAAGGTCTCGGCATTGCGGCGGTAGAACCAGCCGCAGTCGGGGTTCTTGATTGCCTCAAGGGCTTTCGGGGCTTGGGCGGCAGCGCCGACGAAGTCCGAAAGGCGCACATAGCCACCTTTGTAGCCCTTGATGAATGAGTTATGGAACGTATAGGTGCAAATGGGCACAGTCGCACCGGCAAAGCCCGAGTACTCCAGCTGAATGAGGGAGGTCAGCGTCCTGCTATCGATAATCTCGTTGCGGAGTTTCTCGTAGCTTCCGATGAACATCCAAACGAAGGGTGACATGACGCCGCATTCGCCATGGTCCTTGGCGAGACCAAACATGCGAACGACAAAGCTGGAAAACAGGTCGCTCTTCACGTCGGGGTAGTTCTTCTTGACCCACTTGGACATGAACGGGCCAAAGCTCGAGCTGCCCATATAGGGCGGATTAGCCACTACGCAGTCGTGGCGACGCGCGAGAACCTCACAGGTTTTAAGGGCGCATTCCAGTTTGTTCTTAGAGCTTCCGTCGAACAGCCCTTCTGCACTGGTAAGTTCAATCGCCCCGTGTAGCGCGGCAAGGTCGCCCTCACTCGGAGCGAGCAGCGAACCCACCTCGTCCAAATGCGCCAGAGCGTCGACCAGACCTTTCTTCTTGGCAAGAGCAGCGCCCTGGGGAATGTCATCCTCCTCCAACACAACCGGCTCGAGCACGGCAATATCCGCCTGAACCCCACGGCTAAAGAAACGCCTATCCATCTCTCGGGCACACATAGCCAGCGCCAGCCCGGCAATCTGAGCGGCGCGGGGATCAATCTCCATACCATGAAGGTTCTTGGAAAGAATAAGCCCGGGAATATCGCGCATACGATATTCGCGCTCTAAATACATCTTTGTTAAAAGCTCAAAGGCGTAGACGAGGATATGGCCCGAACCACAAGCTGGATCACACAGCGAAATATCCTCGGGACCATCGATTCTAATGAAGTCCTCGTGGTCCGCATCGGGCTCGATATAGTACTTCATATCGTCGCGCAAGGAACTTCCTGGATTGTTCAGCATCCACAAACGTCCCAAGGAGTTCTGTACCATGTAGCGCACGATCCAGTTGGGCGTAAACAGCTGCGTGGCGGGACCGATGGTATCCGGTGTCTCCTTGGCCTTAGATTTGAAGAATGCGTCTTTGACCTCAGAATTGTAGAACTGATACATCCAGCCCAAGGACTCGACGTTTTCCCACGCATCACGCTTGACCCGCTCGACCAGAGCACGCAGCACGCCTTCTTCACCGCGGTCCAAAAGCCTTGTCGGAAGCAGCAGCGCATCGGCCGTGCCCACGCGGCCAAAGATGGTGGGCAGGCACTCGGCGAGCTCGTTCATCTGAGCCACCAAAATAAGGCGGAACAGAGCCTCATCATCTGCCTCAGCGACAAGATCAAACACGCGATCGCGGTCCAAGCCTGGCAAATCAAGTTCTGTCGGCATACGCAGGCAGTCGGGCGAAAAAACGTCGTACTCAGAGGTTTCGCAATATGAACTGAGCATGCGCACGCCACAGGACAGATATCCCTGCACTTCCATATAGCGTATTGCGGCAAAGCGATTGAACCAGGTATAGGCCATCTCCTCGCAAAAGCGCGCATAGCCGTCTTGCTCTATGCGACGATACAGCTCCGAGCGCTGTGAACGCTCGAGCGCAGAGAGCACCGTGCCTTTAACGATGGTTGCGTCGCGATTGAATTCTTCACGCCCCGCATCGTCAAGCCCATAGGCATAGCAACGCTGGCACACCTCGTCAATTAAACGAACGCGCGCCCAAGGGCAAAACTTTTCGAGCTCTTTCGTATCCATGCTTCTTCCTTAACCCAAACGGATGGCGTCATTGCCCTCAAGGCTTCGCAGCAGCTCTTTGCGCGCGGCCTCTAAGTACTCGTCGATCTGCTGTTGCGAGCTCAGCTCCAGTGGCCTAAAGACCCTGCTGCGGCTTATCGATTTAACGCGTCGCTTGGGTGCCGGAGAGGGCTGGGACTTATTCGACAGATCGGGCGCTGCGGTTCCTGAATGATCAGTTGTAACCGTCACATTCGTATTTGCCGGCTTAGGACGGTTCTTCTCTTCATAAGCATCATCGATGCTTTTATACAGCGCTGCCTGAGCACGATCGAGCCTAACGGGCACCGCATCCAGCGCAGTCAACGTCGAAGCATCATGCACCTCATTTTTCCGCGCGCTATGTGCCTCCCCAATGCGCGCCAGAGCGACGCCCTTGTTTTGGGCATATGCCTCAATATCCCTAAAGCACTCCTCAACAGAATTGAGCATGTCCGTACGCTTTTGGTCCAGAAGCTCCTTATAGGCATCCCTTACCTTTAGGTTTGCCTCGGAAAGCTTTTGAAACCGGAGGTTCAAGCTCGGCTGACCAACCGCTTTCCCAATGACGGAAAGTGCATCAAGCGTTTCCGAAGCACCCTCAAAGTAATCACGCTCGTTTTCCAGACGCTTGAATATCTCACAGGCGCTGTCGAACACGGCCACTTTGCTGCCAAAAAACTCGTCAATATCCTCGAGATCTTCAGCCGTATCTCCCAGCTCGTTCTCTTTTCCAGCGATCGCCATAATTAGATCGACGGCATCGCGGCCGCTCTGCAATAAGCCCTCGATAAGATTCTTTGCATCCACGACCTCCTTATAGCCCGGGTAATTGGGATTACGCAGGTACTCAACCGAAAGAAGACTCGCCAAACCATCACGGCGCTTTTCAAGCTCCCTGCGACATGCGTCGGCAAGACTGTCCTCTTCGAGCGGCAAGGTGTGATTGCCGCTCAATGCTTCCACGGCTTGCCTTGCTTTAGAAATGGCCGCCTGGGATAGCTGCTGGCGCGCCTCGACAACAGCCTGCCGCGCCTTTGTGGCCTTACGAAGATAATCAAGAATCTTGGAATCCCTAGGATCAATCGCTTGTCCTGCGCAAAGCAGGCGAGCTCGTTTTTGAGCTAGCAGCGTTGCAACCACGGCGGCAATGTCAATTTCAGCCCAACCATAAGGCTTCGCATGATACGTCTCGAGCAGCTCCGCCATCGTAACCTGAATATGTTGGGCAGCGCGAGCTTCCAACAAACGCATAACGGCTTCGATGGCGCCCGCGTTAGGCTCTTGCCCATTCATTGCCGGGGTATAAGCAGTAAGAATTTGCTTGATCTGCACATCATCGTCGTAGTTTTTATCGATAAGAGACAGCTTGCTGTACGTAATAGAGACAAGCTGGCGTACGCAGTCCTCGATCATATTCTTGGCAGACGCCGATTTGACTGGCGAATACTCACTGCCGTAGACATAAAACGTTCCATGCAGCACCGCTTGGCGCATAAGCTCCTCAGCACGTTTATCCAAAATGGTGCGCTCCTGCTGCTTGCCACGCAAAATCGAAGCCACCACTTCACTGCGGTTATCCGCCTGACGGCTATTGAGGTACTGCTCAATGCACGTCGACTGATACAGGCAATCGTAGTAATCTTGCTGGGAATCGAGCACTACGATGGCCTCACCTCTGCTAGAGCTCAGGAGCAAATCCTCGCGCGAGGGGATCGGGGTTCCGTCCACTCCAGAAATAACGCGCAGCGCCAGTCCCGACACGCTGTTAAAACGGGTATCGTCCAGATACTCCTCGACGTCAAAGGCGTTTTTCCCGACCGACACCTTAGCGTTCTCGAAGACCTGCCTAAACATAATCTGCGCGGCCCTGGACGTAATCTTCGCAGCGTCCGGCTGCACACGCGAAATCTGCTGGGCAATCTCCTGCTCTTCGTCGGTCAGGTACTTATACGTTTCGCCATTGCGCGCCACATAGTTTTGTCGAACCAGGCGCTCCAGGGACTGTGTAATCTGCTCCCGAAGGACGATACGGTCGGTGCGGACATCGTCGGTCATGAGGGTGATCAAGTTTTCAACGTTAGTCGGCATATCCTTATCGACATACAGGATCAGGAACAGCAACTTGAGTACCGGAATGTCGCATTCCTCAAGGCCTTGCCCCTTTTGGGCGGCATCTGCCGCTCGAAGAACAACGCGACGATGATAGTCCTCGAGCGACGTAGAAATCGTATTGTAGAAACGCCAGAGCGGAACCAGGGCATTCTGATCCTTATCCTCTATACACCGAGCGGAATCTTGAAAGCCGCTCAGCATGGAACGCTCAGCACTTGAGCTGTTCTTTCCGGACGCGCCGTGATTGCGCAGCTCGTCCATGATTTTTTGAATGAGCTTAAACTGGTAATCAGCAAATGGATACGTGCTGGCAAAGTCCTCGGCGCTCTCGTAGCCAATTAGATCGGCCGCTGCATCTTTAAAGCTATACAAGTTGTTGAGGACCGCCGAGCGCTCCTGATACTCAGCTTTCAGCAAGTCGTTCGCATCCTGATTTTTCGCCAAAATGCGGCGACGAATAACTTCATCGGCGCACGAGCTGCTCAGCGACAAACGCGTATTAAAGCGGTCCTGAATCTTGGAGAAGTCACTGCCCTTAACCTTGGTAATTTGATCAATCGCCTGCTGTCCGGTGACCATGACCCACACGCGACCGCCGCACTTGGTGCCCAGCGCCTCGACAATGCTCTGCAAGTTCAGCATAAGCTCGGTATCGCTCGCGATAAACTGGCTCATCTCATCGGCCATAAAGATCATGCGATATGAGCCGCCACATTCTTGCTCACGACGCTTTGTGTATTTGGCGATGTCGTCGGTAAGCTGGTCGATTGAAAAATCATTGCTTTCCGATATTTCGTACCAGCGCTCTGCCTCGTCCTTGCTCATGACGCCCGTACGACTGAGTGCCTCGATAACGTCGTCGGAGTTAAAGTCGTAGTCCTCGCGACCATCGACCCAGGGGCTATGATTAATCTCTTCGAATGCGGCACGGAATTCCTGGGTTTTACCGGCGTCGTCAATACGACGCTCCAGGCGAGCGAGCTTAAAATCTGCACCGTAGAAACCACGGCTCTCGTAATACATCTTGGCAAAAATGCGCGCAACCGCGCTGCCATCCTTATTGAGCGGGCTTTTGATGCCCATATTAAAGAGGATAGCGTCGGTCGTCACGCCCGCCGCGCGCTTTGCTTTGTCGGCAAGTTCGTCATCTTCAAAACGCGGAGCAATATACTCAATCGCAGTTTTACCTGCCGCCTCACGGTTCGTGAACAGGTAGCTGAGCATCTTGAGAAAGTGAGATTTACCCGAGCCAAACGAACCGCTAATCCACACGCCGATTTTATCCGTCGTATCATCGAGAGCCCGGTCATACGCATCAAAAAGCGTCTTGAAATGGCGGCGAAGCTCGTCGGTCACAACGTATTCGTTCAGCTCTTGCCTGACACTACCGTCATCCTCCTGATCGACCTTAATAACACCGTTAATGTTTCGGTCGATATCGTGCTCAAACATATCTTTGATCTTCATGGGAATGCCTTTCGATGACCGGAAACGTTTTTAGAGTTGGTTAAACGCGCGATAGTAGTTGCCGTCGGCAATCGTGCCAAACAGCTTTAACTGCTGCCCGTCATAGGTGCCGGGGTAAAACAAAACGACGGGGATATCGGAAAATACCGGCTGAATAGACTCGAGAATGATGTGAGCACGCATGAACGGGTAAATCTTGCCAACGCCCGTGATAATCAAGACGTCGCGCCCACGCTTCGGCTCGCCGCACCTCTCGATAAAGCTGTCATGAATGAACTCGAGGTACTTCTCGGGTCCCACACGGCTCTGCATGCGCTGCAAGAAGTGATCGCTGCCTCGTTTTTCCTCAAGGGCGCTCATCTTTTCTAAGATGCCGCGTTTTTCGCAAATGCCGATAAACACGCTCCACAGGTCAAACGAGACAATGTTAGGGGCGTCGTTTTTTGTCTGGCGCTCGTGCGCACTATCATCCACCAGCTGTTGAGTCAGAGCACGCACTTGATCCTCATGCTTAGCTGCATATGGATAGATGTAGAGCGGGACCTCACCTCCCAAACCACGACAATTCAAAAAATCGGGGTCGTGGAATTTGGAACGAATGAGATCAAAACTCATGTCGATTGAGGGCAACTCAGTTGCTGTCATCTCGCACCCCTATTCCGTTATGCCAAAGGCAGGTAGAACCGCAGCATCATCGTTGGCCCGAACGCAACGCTCCAGCTCAAAATCAAGCAACGGCGGACGAAGGGCTTCGGTTTTGCGACTATACAATCCGGCACCTTCAATACAGTTAACAAGGACTTGGCGCACTTTATTGCACGTAGCATCCGACCATGTTGCAACGCGATCGTCTTGTGCGCGAAGTCCTTCGATAAACGCAACAATCTCCGATTTTCGAAGCGAGAGATCAAATGAGCTGAACTTGGGAGCGATCACACACGTCATAAAGTCCCAGACAACTCGGTTGTCGCACATCATTGCGTACAGATTGACCTGCGCAAGTTGTTCGAGCGACCCATGCGCAGCAAGGTTAATCAGGCTTGCACGCACATCTTCGTCTTCGCTAAGAGCCAACAGCCGGCGGCAGCAAGCACGGGTGATGGACTTTTGCTCACGCTCAGTAGGATATTGGAAGAGATTTTGGGCGGTAACCTTTTCAATAATCTTTTTCGTATCAGAGAGGCCATCGTCCGCCATGAGGCGTGCAACGACACGCGTCTCATTAACAAGCCACTGTTCGCGTGTTATAGAGCCGCGATAGGTTGTGGGAATGCTCATGTCGTTCAGCCTCTCGATGAATCAAATAGACACATTTGATTCATACGACAAAACGCCTCGCATACATTGAGCAACATTTTGTTGCGCAACATTTTAGCTGCGAAAACTCCCTGAACGGTAAAAATATTCTGTGAACGGCGAAAAGAGGATCTGGTTTATTGCGGTTTCTGGAGCCGTGGAGACGGCGGACTTAATGGATGGGCTGAAAACCATAAAGCGACACGCCTTACCGGATAGCCATACTTAATCCTTCGAGCAAAAACGCGCTATGAACGCAGGCACGTATCGACATCGCGTCACCTTCACGTTGGAACCCCCATCCTCCGCTATAATAATCATAGAGTTATACATATGATTCTATGTAAGGAGTTTCATATGCCTGTCGTAAAGCCCATTTCCGATCTGCAACGAAACTTTAGCTCCATTGCAGACAGCTGTCATCAAACCAAAGAGCCCGTCTACCTGACCAAAAACGGATCGGCGTCACTTGTCGTCATGGATGCCGAAGCCTATGACGAACAGACGCGCGCGCTATCCGCCATTCAAGAACGCGAAGACCGCATCCAGCGAGCTATCACGCGAGGCTACGACGATTTAGTGAATGGTCGCGTGCGACCCTGGAAACAAGCCAAGGCAGACGCGGATCGAATCAGGGCAGCCCGTCATGAAATTGGATAACGCAGACGTCGAGTTCTACTCAGAGCTCGACGAGCTTGATGAGCCTTTTGACGTTGTCATGACCGACGAGGCGCTCTATGCCTATGCTGAAATCCCTTCAGAGCGGGTCTATACCAGAATCGGCAATCTCATCGACTTTCTAGCCGAGCATCCGTATTTTGGCGAAGAGTATGACCCCTACTACCAGGCAGCCTTTCCGCCCATTGCCTGCAGGGTATTCTTTTGCGCGCATTATGGCGTGTACTATCACGTAGACGTTGAGCATCGACGCATCAACGTGCTTGCAATCGAGGACCACCGCAAAAATCCCTTGAACAGATTTAAGGTACTCGAGTAGCCCCCTCCCCCATGTAACAACCCTGTAAATCATAGCGGCGCGCTCGGGTTTTGCTGTGATGCGGTCGCGCCTGGCGCTCCACTGTGCTAAAGTATCCCGAACGTTCAAACGACTATGAGGGGGACCTAGAAGATGGCACGTGTGCACAACTTCTCAGCAGGCCCGGCCGCACTGCCCACCAGCGTGCTCGCCGAGATCGCCGACGAGATGATGGACTACCGCGGTTGCGGCATGTCCGTGCTCGAGATGAGTCATCGATCTAGTATGTACCAGCAGATCATCGACGACGCCGAGGCAACCCTGCGCCGCCTGCTGAGCATCCCCGATAACTACCGTGTCCTGTTTTTGCAGGGCGGCGCCACGCTGCAGTTTGCGGGCATCCCGATGAACCTCATGCGCCGCGGCCGCGCCGGCTACGTCGTGACCGGCAACTTTGCCAACAAGGCATACAAGGAGGCCGCCAAGTACGGCGAGGCCGTGCTGCTCGCGAGCTCCGAGGACACCAACTTCGACCGCATTCCCAACATGGTCGACATCAACGCGCGCATTGCCGCCGAGGCCGCGTGCGACGGGCTCGACTACGTCTACATCTGCCAGAACAACACCATCTTTGGCACCATGTTCCACGAGCTGCCCGATTGCGGCGACGTGCCGCTGGTCGCCGATGTCTCGAGCTGCTTCCTGTCGCAGCCGCTCGACGTCGAGCGCTACGGGCTCATCTACGCCGGCGCTCAGAAAAACGCCGGCGCCGCGGGCGTGACCGTAGTCATCGTGCGCGACGACCTGATCGCCAAAGGCCCGGCCTTTGAGCAGACGCCGCAGTACATGGACCTTAAGACCGAGGCAGCCAAGGGCTCCATGCTCAACACGCCCAACACCTTTGGCATCTACGTGTGCGGCAAGGTGTTCCGCTGGGTTGAGCAGACCGGTGGACTTGCCGCTATGGCCGAACGCAACTGGGCCAAGGCCAACCTGCTCTACGACCTGCTCGAGAGCAGCGAACTGTTCCACGGCACCACGCAGGCAGACAGCCGCTCCATCGCCAACGTCACGTTCCGCACCGGCGACGCCGAGCTCGACGCCGCTTTTGTCGCGGGCGCGGCCGAGCATCAAATTCAAAACGTCAAGGGCCATCGCCTCGTCGGCGGCATGCGCGCCAGCGTATACAACGCCGTCACCATGGAGGACGTGCGGGCGCTGGCAACGTACATGAAGGACTTCGAAGCACAGCATAGTTTGAGTCCGCGATCTAACTAGCCCGCAGCGCGCGGGCCGACCAGCCACCTCAGACCACCTGTTTACATCAAAACCTGCTAAGGAGTTTTTCCATGCGTAAGATCAAGACCATCGACGACATCACCAAAGACGGCAAAGTCGAGTTTGGCGAGGGCTACGAGTTTGTGAACACCGCCGAGGAGGCCGACGCCATCCTGATGCGCTCGACCGACCTGCACGGCTACGAGCTGCCCGAGGGCATCCGCGCCATCGCCCGCTGCGGCGCCGGCGTCAACAACATCCCCGTCGAGGAGTACGCCAAGAAGGGCGTCGTCGTCTTTAACTCCCCCGGCGCCAACAGCAACGCCGTCAAGGAGCTCGTCCTGGGCATGCTGGTGCTCTCGAGCCGCGGCGTGGTGCAGTCGATGAACTGGGTGCGCGACAACGCCGACGACCCCGAGATTCAGGTCGATGCCGAGAAGGCCAAGAAGGCCTTTGTGGGCCGCGAGCTCAAGGGCAAGCGCATCGGCGTCATCGGCCTGGGCAACGTGGGTTCCAAGGTCGCCAACGCCTGCGTCGATCTGGGTATGGACGTCTACGGCTACGATCCGTTCATTTCCGTCGAGCATGCGTGGGTGCTGAGCCGCGAGGTGCAGCGCGTGGGCACGCTCGAGGACCTGTGCCGCGGCTGCGACTACCTCACCGTGCACGTGCCCAGCAAGGCCGACACCATCGGCATGATCAGTACCGAGCAGATTGACCTGCTGGCGCCCAACGCCGTGCTGATCAACTACGCGCGCGAGACCATCATCGACGAAGACGCCGTCGACGCCGCCCTGCGCGAGGGCAAGCTGAGCTGGTTTAGCTGCGACTTTGCCACGCCCAAAACCGTCAAGATGCCCAACACGTTTATCACCACGCACTCGGGCGCCGGCACCGGCGAGGCCGAGGCCAACTGCGCCGATATGGCCATTAGCGAGCTCAAGGATTACCTGGAGAACGGCAACATAGCGCACAGCGTCAACTACCCCGCCTGCAGCATGGGCAAGGCGCGCGCCGCAAGCCGCATCGCCTGCCTGCACGCCAACGTGCCCAACATGATCGGTCAGATCACGGCCATCCTGGCCAAGGACAACGCCAACGTGCAGCGCATGACCAACGAGTCCGCCGGCGAGAACGCCTACACTATGTTCGACACCGACGAGCACCTGGACAGCAGCACCATCGAGGCGCTCAAGCGGATTCCGTCGATGTATCGCGTGCGCGTGATCAAATAGCGCCGGCACCAAGCCCGCCAGTCGGGCCATAAAGTCCATTCGGCCCCCGTTTTCACGAAATGGGGGCCGATTTTGTTGCTTCCAGGCGGCTTTAAAATGCTACCCAACACAAGTTTTTTCGGATAATCGACAGTGGAATCCAAGTCACTAAGCACACCCGCATTGATAAACAGCTTCATCAGGGATTTTAGTAGGTAAAAATCAATCTCTATATGCCACATTCGAATTGACTGTCGATTTTCCGAAACAACTTGTTCTGGGCAACATTTTTTAAGTCCCTCCAAGGCAAAACGGAAGCCTTTTCGCGACCAAAACTCTAGCTTGCACGACCGTTTTGCGCCCGCGGGGCTACATTCTCGCCCAATCGATGAAAATCTCCTCACGAAGCCGCCGTTCGAGCTCCTGCTGCCGCGGCGTCTTGTCCTTCAACGGCGCATCGAGATAGGACATGATGAGTTCCATCACCACGCGGAAGGCATCGGAGTCGGCCAGCTGACCATAGGTCAACAGAACGACGGGATATCCCATCGCTTGCAGAGCCGTCGTTCGATCGGAGTCCGAGATCTTGGATTCTATGGATCCGTGAATGGCCTTACCTTGACATTCAACCAGGCACTCTCGGCTGCCGTCCTTATTTGACAGCAGGATATCGGCATAGCGCCTATCAAGCCCCGAAATCAGGCGGGCACTGCGCGTCATACGAATCTCAACGTTATTGGTAAGGTGCAGCCCTTCGCCGCCGCGCAACCTCGAAAGACCAAACAGCATCGAAGCCTGGATCTCGAGCGGCGATGCCGCCACCCCCGTAATGCATTTCGCGGCACGTGTGAACGATTTAGCGCCGCGAAGCCCTCGGATCTTTTCGACGTACTCTGCAAGCTCAGAAAGCTCGATCAAGGGAGGTCGTTTCCATAAGTCCGTTGGATTCCCAGCGACGTCCTTTACGTTTTCCCAGCCCAACCGCGCGTCGCCCCACTGATCCCCATACGCCTGCACAAGTGCCGACTTTACCTGGGGCGCAATCTTGCACACGGCAAAGGAGCCGCACATCTCATACATGCACATGACCAAACGCTCGTTTGAGACCGAGGGGGCCAGGGTCAGCAGGGTAAAGAGCGGAGACGCAACATCGAGGCCAAACTCTGTCTGCTGCACGGAGCCAAACAGCCTCTCCCCGTTCCAAACATGCCTGACAATGCGACTGCCCTTGCGACCGCAGCCACCCTGTGCCAACACGTGTAGCGGGGTGCCCAGGAAATGCGTGACGAGTGGATGCTCGCAAAGGCGTTCCCTGCGCGGATCGTCCACAGAATCGGGCAGGTCCGGCATTATCGCCAAGACCTGTGGAGGTATCCGGTGATACCGAAAGGCAGATATGTCGCACAGCATGTCGTCCATGAAGGGTACCTACCCACTGCGTCATTTGTGAACCCGCTCGGACGGCAAACGCGCTGGCTCGCCCTGTGAACGGTAAATACCGCTACGCGCACGTCGCGGATCTCTCAGGAGGCTTACAATCGGTTTGAAAAGCAAACTGATTGTGAGGTTGCATATGGTTGATGAGGACTTTGCCTGGCGGCTTGCGCAGGAGCTTGTACGGATCGATAGCTCGGATCCCGGTGCGTATGAGGACGAGATTGAGCGGCATATCAAGGGGCTGATCGAGTCGCAGGTCGCGGGACTCGATCGGCCGGCGCTGGATGCGGTGAGAATCGAGGAGCTCGAGGTGCTCCCCGGTCGCCGCAATCTTATGGTCACCGTGCCTGGCTTGAGCGACGAGCCGCGACTCGTCTTCATCTGTCACATGGATACCGTCACCTTGGGTGACGGGTGGGATGCGGACATCCCGCCGCTCGGGGCGACCGTGCGCGACGACAAACTCTATGGCCGCGGCGCCTGCGACATGAAGGGCGGCCTGGCCTGCGCCATTGCAGCGCTAATCCATACGCTCGAGCGCGTGGCGGCGTGCGGCGTGCGGCCTCGACGCGGTTTTTCGCTCATTTGCTCGGTCGACGAGGAGGACTTTATGCGCGGCTCCGAGGCCGCCATCGATGCCGGCTGGGTCGGCTCGCGCGAATGGGTGCTGGATACCGAGCCCACCGACGGGCAGATTCAGGTGGCGCACAAGGGGCGCACGTGGTTCGAGATCGAGATGACCGGCGTGACGGCGCACGCAAGCCAGCCATGGAAGGGCGCGGATGCCGTTGCCGCCATGGCCGAGGTCGTGTGCTCGCTTCGTCACGCGTTTGCGGAGCTGCCGGTGCATGATGAGCTGGGGCCTTCGACTATCACGTTTGGCCAGATCGAGGGTGGCTATCGCCCCTACGTGGTGCCCGACCACGCCAAGGTCTGGGTCGACATGCGTCTAACGCCGCCGACCGACACGGCTGCCGCGACTCGCATGGTGGAGCAGGCCATTGCCGCAGCGGAGGCGGCGGTTCCAGGTTGCCATGGCAGTTATACCGTGACGGGCGACCGCCCCGCCATCGAGCGCGACCCGGGCTCTCCCCTTCTGGCAACGCTCAAGCATGCGGCAGACAACGTGACGGGCGCGGACACGGCCGTCGGCTTCTTTACCGGCTACACCGACACCGCCGTCATCGCAGGCAAGACGGGCAACCGCAACTGCATGAGCTACGGCCCTGGGTCGCTCGCGCTCGCGCACAAGCCCAACGAGTACGTGCCCCACGCTGATATAGTCCGTTGCCAGCAGGTGCTGATCACGCTCGCCGATAACGTGCTCTGGGACGCGAACGGCCAAGTTGGGGCATAATATGCCGCGAACAAACAGACTCACACGTTAGGACCGTCCATGAAAGCTCTTCCGTTTCCCTGCATCCGCCCGGCTCAGGACCGCGTGCTCGAGGCGCTGCCGCAGATGGGTGGCATCCTGAGCGGCAACGATGCCTTGCGCGGCGCCATTGCCGATGGCCTGATGCTCAAAGATCCGGGTGCGGCGTATTACGTGTACGAATGCTCGGGAGAGCCGGGGCGCGTGACGGGCGTCGTGGCGATTTGCCCGATTGGCGTGCTTGCGGGCGGCGAGGGCGAAGCCAGCTACGACGCTGCGCGTGCGATCGCCGAGCTCAAAGTTCAGCCTCGTCCCGTGTCGCTCGCCTACGAGGCCTCGCCCGTCATGGATATCATCCTGGGAGCCGCCAAAGAGGGCGCGTCGCTCTACGCCGTCACCGATCCCGCGGGCATCACGCACCGCGTGTGGGAGGTCAAGCGCGAGGACGCCGTCGGGGCCATCCGCGCCATGCTCGATCAGGCACCGAAGCCGACGCTGACCGACGACCCGGCCTACGCCGCCGCTCTGACCGGGGCGTCGCAGCTTCTAACCGATGAGGCTCGTGCCGCCGGCACCTATACAGGCAAAGAGCCGTTCAACTTTACCGTGGCCGCGCTCTTCCCCGCCGCTCAGGTCAGCGGCGCTGCACCGCAGGTCCCGACGGGCCTGCTCACCCACCAGATCGCGCGGTTCTAACGCTACCCGCGCTGCGGACCGGCTGCCGCCACGAGCGGCTCCAGCCCCAGCTCGCGCGCGTAATCCTCTTGTGTAAAGATCTCAATCAGTTCAAACGTGCTGGTCGCATCGTCAAACGTAAAGTGCAACACGGAGCAGTTGCCCGGCACGCGGTCGCGCTCGTCTGCCGCCGCGCCCTTCACGTGATCCATAAACTCCTTGATAGCCGAGCCATGGCTTACCGCGAGCACGCACGTATGGTCCGGACGCTGCATAAGCTCGGTCAACGTGGCGACCATGCGCTCGCGAACCTGCATCTGGCCCTCGCCGCCAAACTGACAATAGAAGTCGTGCCACGGACGCTCGGGCATGAGCATTACGCGCTCGGCCTCAAAGTCGCCAAAGAACCACTCACGCAGGCCGTCCAGACGCTCATACGCCAGGCCCGGCCACAAGTTGGCGATGGTCTGTTCGGTGCGATGCAGCGTGGAGGCGTAGGCATGATCGGGCTCGATACCGCGCGCACGCAAAAACATGCCGGCACGCGCCGCCTGGTCGTATCCCAGCTGTGTGAGTGGCGAGTCACTCCAGCCCTGAATGATGCGCTTGAGATTAAATATCGTCTGCCCATGACGGACCAGATACAGGTCTTTATTCATAGGGGGTCCTTTCGTTTGTTACCAACTCAAGAGCGAAAACGCCCCGTCGCAATAGTCAAAATGAAGCACGGCGCCGTTGTCGGGTTGCTCTCCCCCGCCTGTCACATGCCCAAGAAACTCCTGGCAGGAAGAGCCGTGGGAGACCGCCAATACGCAGTTATGTTGCGGCCTCGCCATAATGCGGGACAGTGCCGCAACCATGCGCTCGCGAAGCTCACCTTCCGATTCACCGCCAAAGGCAACCGGATAATCACCCCAAGGCTGAGCGGGCATCTCGCGGTTTGATGTACCCTCCAGCGAGCCCAAATGCCACTCGCGCAAGTCGTCGACCAACTCAACAGGCTGACCCTCGCCAACGATAAGCTCGGCCGTGCACCGCGCCCGCCCCAACGGAGACGAATACACATGGTCAAAGGCAACACCGCGGTCCTCGAACGCCGCACCCGTCGCCAGCGCTTGCTCGCGCCCACGTGCTGTGAGCGGCGAATCATGCCAGCCCTGCAAAATGTTCTGCACATTGAGCTCGGTCTGCCCATGCCGCACCAAATATAGATCGGCCACACGCCCTCCCCTCGCGCCACCACAAAGGGGACAGGCACCTTTGTGGTGGTTTTGCCGCGCAACTACACCAGCACGTCGGCAAGCGGGCGCTTGGGCACGTGATGTACCTGCGCCTCGTCGCGCCAATAATTGATGGAGCCGTCGGGGTTGGAATCGATCGCGTCGATAATCTGCGTCTCGGCCGGCACGCCAAAGGCCATAATCAGCTTGAGCTCGTATTTGTCGTTATCGAGCCCCATGGCGTCGATTGCGCGGGGTGTAAAGGCCTTGAACATGCAGGCCGCCACCTCGGGCGTGGCGCTGCGGGCGGCGAGCATCATCGTCTGCGCGGCAATGCCGGTGTCGACCTCGGTGATGGGCGCGGCCGGCTTGCCCGGAACGGCGCGCTCGGCAAGAATTGCGATGTAGCCGGTCGGGCGCTCGCCCTCATCGGGGCCTGGCCAATCCTTGAGCGCGCCGGCCCACGCGAGCTCGTCAAACACGCGCGCGCAGTCCTCGGCACCGCTCACCGCATGAAAGCGCAGGCGCTGAGCATTGGCACCACACGGAGCCAGGTGTGCCAGCTCCGCCAGCTCGAGCAAAAACTCGCGCGGCACGCGCATGGACTCGTCAAAGCGACGGCACGTGCGGGCGCGACGGACCAGCGCGTCAAACGTGTCCAGACCAAGCTTTTCGCAACCCTGCCTTGCCATCGACTCCACGCTCGACGGTGCCGCAGGAACAGATTCGTTCATAGGGACCCCCCAAAATAAGGCAATTGTTCTTAGGAAAATCTAACCTAAAACGTAGGCAATAACGAACAGAGCTGCAATGTTCTACACCTGTTGAATAATCCCCACCAAAGCGGGAACAAAGGTAACAATTCGGGAAGGTGAGGCGCCAATTCACCCTTCCCGCCTCACACGACGGCGTCCTTGGGCGATACTGGTTGCACGAGTTACGGCTTACGCCGCACGGAAAGGAGACCTCATGGGCATCTTTAAGAACGATGACAAGCAATCGAGCGCGTTTGGATTTGACGAGAAAAGCATGGCGGGCAAGGCCGTCAAGGCCGTGCGCTGGATCTACGCCATCACCGGTGTCATCGCGCTCCTCGCCGGCATCGCACTGCTTTTTGCACCCGCCAAGTCCCTCGTCTTCCTAACGACCGTCTTGGGCTTCTACTTTGTGATCACGGCTGCGATCAGGCTGTTTACCGCTATTTTCGAGCCGCTGCTACCTACCGGCTGGCGCGTGACGAGCATCATCTCCAACCTGCTTATCATCCTGGGCGGTGTGATAATCCTGCGCAACCAGGCCTTCTCGACCGCGACCCTCACCACGCTCGTGGTGGTCGTTGCCGGCTTTGGCTGGATCGTCGAGGGTGTCATGTCGATTCTGGAGTCCGAGCTTTCGTCCAACCGAGCCCTCGCCATCCTGAGCGGTGCGCTCTCCATCATCGCGGGCATGTTCGTGTTTATCTATCCGCTGTGGTCGGCCAAAATGCTCGTCATCTTTAGCGGCGCTGCGCTGTTGGTGTTTGGCGTGACGCTGATTGTTCGCGCCATTCAATTTGGCAAACTGGTGCGCTAGATGCCGCGAACGCTTTTTATTGATGCTGACGCCTGCCCGGTCACGCGCGAGTCGATCGACTGCGCGCGACGGGCGGGCGTCGCCGTTGTTATCGCCGGCAACAGCACGCAGAACCTGGAACGTCACATTCGTCGCGACGATCCGCGCGACGCCGAGCACGCGCGTCGGGGCTTTTGGGTCTCGACGCTTGACGTGAGCGTGGGCGCCGATAGCGCCGACTTTGCCATTGTCGAGCGCCTGCAGGCGGGCGACGTGGTCGTGACGCAGGATATTGGCCTGGCGAGTATGGTGCTCGGACGCGATGCCGCTGCCATCGGCGTACGCGGGCGCGTCTACGACAAGGCGACCATCGACATGCAGCTGTTTATCCGCCACGAGGAAAAGAAAGTGCGCCGCGCCGGAGGACGCACCCGCGGACCGGCAGCCTTCACCAGCGAGGACCGAGCCCGCTTTAAGCGCAACCTTGCCGAGCTACTACACTAACCAAGGTAGATTTTTGGGACATGCCTAAAAACCTACCTTTTTGTTTTTGACTGTGTGAAATGCCCTGGTCATAAGGGTAGATTTTAAGGCATGTCCCAAAAATCTACTTAGAGGCCACAGGCGGACAAGATGAGTCCCCAGCCGGCACCGATGACATACATCATGACCAGGAACAGGGCGTTTTCGCGGGCGCTACGGTTGGTGCGGAACAGCACCAGGTAGCCCACGCCGGCGGAAATAAGCGTGCCGGCGAGCATCGGGGCAAGCTGCAGTGCGCCCTCCAGGTACAGCTGCGTAATGACGACGCTGGCGGAGCAGTTGGGAATCAGGCCAACAAGTGCCGAGCCCAGGACGGCGAGCATCTCGTTGCCGCGCAGGAACTGCTCGATCGCCGACTCGCCAAAGGTCTCGAGGACGGCGACCAGGATCAGCGTCACTAGAAAAATGAATACCGACACCTGCACGGTGTGCGAGATCGCGCTGCGGATGATCGATAGGACAGGCGCGCCCTCGTGGGAGTGGCCGTGGTCGTGGTGATGCTCGTCCGCGTGACCGTAGTCATGGTGGTGCCCATGCCCATGCTCACCCTCATCATCATCACAGCCGCAATGGTCGCGCTCGCACAGCTCGTGGATATGGTCGGCGCTCACACCGGCCTCGGCAACCTCGTCGATGATGTCACCGCCGGTGTGGTCGTCGTGCGCGCAGTTCACATGGGCAGGATTGGCAGCGGTCCCAAGCACGGTGCGGCGAATCGCCGCATGCGCGCGAGCGTTGCGACGCAGGCCGCGAATGGCGGCGTCCACGATAAAGCCCGTGGTCAGCGCAATCAGCGCCTTCGATACCAGCAGCATCGCCATGGTCTGCACGGGAACCTGCTCGGCAAGCAACAGCGGCAGCATCTCATCGGAAGTCGAAAGGAACACCGCAACCAGCGTGCCCAACGTCACAACGCGACCGGCGTACAGCGTGGCCGCCATGGCCGAAAATCCGCACTGCGGCACGATGCCCAGCAGCGAACCGACAACCGGACCCGCGGCACCGGCGCGCTTGATGGCGCCATTGACGCGGTCGCCCGCAACGTGCTCAAGTGTCTCGAGGGCAAGATACGTCACCAACAAAAACGGCACCAGCGAGAGCGTGTCTTTACCGGCGTCGAGCAGAATATCTATCAGTAAATCCATGACGGATGGAACCTTTCGTGTCTTTCGGCAGCATTGTAAAAGTCCTAGCGGTCAACTAGGGTATTGTAGTTGTCCTAGGCGTGATGCCAATAGTTGCCCATGGTAAACTATCATCTCGCCACATCTCAATAAACCCGAGCCGCGCAAGGCGGCCCGTCCAAGGAGCAGCATATGAACGTTTCGCAAGCACTTGAATACGAGCGCCAGCCGTTTATCCCCATGTTTATCTATGGCGATCACGGCGCCATGGAGTCCGAGCGCCAAAAGGGCGAGGAGGCCCTCAAGGTGCTCGAGACCGAGTACTTTACCGCCGAGGATGACCCCGGCTTTGACTTTGCCACCGTGCGTGACCTGGCCGACCGCAACCGCGACCTGTGCGACCAGATTGGCGAAGCGCGTCTGCGCAACGTGACGCCCGCGACGCTTTCGCGCGGCCTGTCCGACGCCGACACCTGCGCCGCCATCGGCAAGATGCAAAAGCGCACCGCCGCGTCGGTCATGCGCGAGATCCGCGGCGACCGTGACGCGCTCGGCGTGGCCTACGCCCGCAAGCCCATCCAGGGCACGGTGCTGGGCATCGACATCGAGACCACCGGTCGCGCGCCCGAGCGCGGCTACATCATCAACGTGGGCTGGGAGATCATGGAACTCACCAGCGACGCCGTACCGCACGACGCCGAGGCGCACTACTGCGGCCTGCCCGATATCTACCGCGGCGAGGACGTGCCGCTGTCGAATATCCACCACATTACGTGGGACGACATCGACGGCAAAAAGCCCTTCCGCGAGAACAAGGAGCTGCAAAAGCAGCTGCTCAAGCTCATGAAGAAGTATCCGTACATGGCGCACAACGCCGCCTTCGAGGACAGCTGGTTCAAGATTCACCTTGATGGCTACGCCGAGGCACGCCGCGCAGGCAAGATCATCGTCATCGACTCCCGCCAGATCTGCCGCAGCCTGGACGCCGACGTGCGTTCACTCCCCCGCGAGTCCGCGCCCGCCGCGCTCGAAAACTGGGCACGCCGCCGCGGCACCCTCGCTGCCGACGCCAACGAGCAACACCTGGGCCTCGACGACACCGACCTCATGCTCCGAACCGTCCAAGCCGAGTTCAACCTCAAGAACCTGTTCGCGAAGTAGTGAAGCCGCTCGCGATAACACCCATAACAGCACAGCGCAAATAGCAGCAAACCAGACGAACGCGCAGAAGACGGAGCACGGTCTTTCGACCGCGCCCCGTCTTGCCTTCTCGCGGCAAAGAACGCCGCCTTCCACTCATTTTGAAATACGCCCATCTACATTTTTTGAGTTGCGCGGTTTACTCAGCTCCCCGCCGAAGCCTTTTTCGCCGTTGCAGAGCGAAAAACCATTCTGAAACGGGCTGGTCTGGCGCCCTAACACCTGGTTCCGGTCAAAAATTGCACGACAGATGCAGTTCCATCGACTTTTTTACATGAGTCAAAACCGCCTAACTCGAAAAATGCAGATGACATCTACGGGGATTCGCCCAAATGAGGCCAAGCGACAGAAAACTCTCCATTGGCGCCAACCGTTCAACCGCGCATCGGGTGAATACTACCGTTCGCAGAAGATGCGCTCCGTTTCGACGCCGTTGCCCGATGCCTTCAGTGTGCAGAGCACAAGCTATGTCATGATGCGCATATGGGAATCGTTCTATCACATGCCACGGCACGGGCCGTATACCAAGCAGCCGAGTCGGTCGCGCTATTCACGACCGACCCCATACCCATGGAAAGGATCAGGGCATCCGTACCAACCGAGCCCGACCTGCAGACGGCCAAATCGTGGCTGAACGGGAAAGGCATCGAATCCAAAACTGTCCACGTACTGACGTACTCCAATAACGCCCGAAGGCATTGCGATGGATGCGTTTGCCATCGCACGCGCTATACCTTCGACTCAGAAAGCTACCTTGAGCTCGAGGCTGGCATCTATATCGTTGACATCAAACTGTGTGCCTTGCAAGCCGCAAACGATCTCAGCCTACGGGAACTTGTTGAATACTACTTTGAAATCTGTGGCTCCTACGCACTCGACGCATCCGACGAAACAGGATATCGTGAGCGCCCCGCCCTAACCAATACCGAAGCGCTCAGGAACTTCTTTTCCCAGGCATCGGGCTATCGCGGCTCAAACAATGCAATCAAGGCGCTTGGATATGTGCGCGACGGCTGCCGCTCTCCGCTCGAAACGGCTTTCGTCATGATGCTCACAATGCCCAAATCCGTGGGCGGCTTTGGTATTCGCGCCATCAAAACTGACTTTCCGGTCCCAGTTCCCAAAAGGTACTCTGCCCTTACGAGGCGCACCGTATTCTACTTCGACGCGCTGCTCGAAAAATCAATGACCGACATCGAGTACAACGGATTTTTCCATGATGAGCCCGAGCAACAGGCGATTGATGAGGAGCGTCGAAACACGCTTCGAAACATGGGGTATGCCGTTATCGCTATCAGTCGCCATTCATTTTTCAAACAGTCCGCCTTTAGACGGGTTATGGAAGCGATTCGCATTCGCGAGAAGATCTGCCCCGGGCGTCTCCCGGATGACTTCACAGCCCTCCAGGAGGATCTTCGCCAATTTGTCTTGCGGCGGTACTTCGAATATGGTCGCCGAATCCTCGAAGAGCGCAGAGAAGCGCAGGCAACAGAGCAAGAAATTGCGAGCCAGTATCCGCAGGTTGACGACCCGAGCATCAACGAGACCCCCGAACCCGATGACATGCAGCATGTTGGCGAACTAGCTGAGGAGATGAACCTGGTTGACGATGCTAGCCCGCACGCGAAAACTGTCGGCCCGCGCACTGAAGACGACATGATTGTCGATTTGATCGAGGGTCTGCCGTTCTAAAACCTGTTTCCGCATTTGCCCGACTGCAATTTTCGAGTTGCGTGGTCACGGCAGCACGCGAGTCATCCTCAAATGGCTCAATCCGGCTCTCCAAATACTGAAACAGCGCGCTTAAAAAAATAAGATTGAACAATTTATTGCATTATTGACCAGATATTTGCATCAAAAATAACCAAATACGCACTTTCAGAGAATCCGCGAATAGCCCATCGACCGCGCAACTCGATTTTTGCAGATGGACGATGAATCGAGCCATGCTCGACTAGAAAAATCCCGCTTCGGCGGCAAGCAATTATCAAATAACGCCACAAATAGCATTGACATATGAACATGCGCTCATATAATCGGAAGTACATTATATGAGCGCATGTTCATATGAAAGGATGTTGCAATGAGCGACCACGCTGATGAAACAACGATCGACGGCGAAACCGCCGAGCCCGTCGTCCCCACCACCTGCTCGCCCGAGGACCTGCCCGACGAGGAGTTGCTCTACGACCTTGCCGATCTGTTCAAGGTCTTCAGCGACACCACGCGCATCAAGATCCTCTATGCCCTCATGGGCCGCGAGCTGTGCGTGGCAGACATCGCCGAAGCAACCGAAACCTCGCAGTCCGCGGTCTCGCACCAGCTACGCACGCTCAAGCAGTCGCACCTGGTCAAGTTCCGCCGCGACGGCCGCAACATCCTCTACTCGCTCGCTGACGACCACGTCTACACCATGCTCAACCAGGGCATGAGCCACATCTGCGAATAACAGCCAACCATGGTACCAGCGCAGCCGGCACCCAGGCCGCTAACACAGGGAAAGGAACCTATCATGAAAAAGCAGTTCAAGCTCGACGAGATCGACTGCGCCAACTGCGCACGTGAGCTTCAGGAGGAGCTGGCCAAGCTCGAGGGCGTCAAGTCCGTGTCGGTCAACTTTATGACCCAGAAGCTGACGCTCGAGGCCGACGACGCCGAGTTCGACGAGGTCCTGGACCGCGTCGTTGAGTTCACCGCCGACGCCGAGCCCGACTGCGAGATCATCCTCTAGTCCGCACACGCGCCAACCTGCAAGGCCGCGCTTGCCGCGGCCTTTGCTCGCGATATTATATGAGCGAGTGTTCACACATTCAAATGGGAGGTTTGAATCATGGCGACCGCCGACCCCAAAAAGAAAAAGAAGAAGCGCAAGAAGAAAGAGTCCCTCGAGCATAAGCGCAATCGCATCCTGGTGGCGCTGGGCATCTTTGCTGTGGTATATGCCCTCGAGGAGCTTGGCGCCCTGACCGCAATGTTCGGCGAGCCGGGCGACATATACGCCAGCTTCGTGCTGTTCCTCGTGCCGTTTTTAATCGGCGGCTATGACGTCCTTCAAAAGGCGTTTAACAACATCCGCCGCGGCAAGGCCTTCGACGAAAGCTTCCTCATGGTCGTTGCGACCATCGGCGCGTTTGCCATGGTTCTCTTCCCCGATGCCGACCCGCACATGGCCGAAGGCGCCGCCGTCATGCTGTTCTACCAGGTCGGCGAGCTGTTCCAGGCCTACGCCGTAGGCAAAAGCCGCAAGTCGATCAGCGCCATGATGGACATCGCGCCCGACTACGCCAACGTCGAGCAGCCTGACGGCACGCTCGAGCAGGTCTTCCCCGATGACATTGCCGTCGGCACCGTGATCGTCGTCAAGCCCGGCGAGCGCGTGCCCATCGATGGCGTCATCGTCGACGGCGAGACGCAGCTCGACACCGCCGCCCTCACCGGCGAATCGGTCCCCCGCCCCGCCAAGTTCGGCGACGATATCATCAGCGGCTGCATCAACATGACGGGCCTCATCCGCGTGCGTACCACCAAGCCGTTTGGCGAGTCCACCGTCAGCCGCATCCTGGAGCTCGTGGAAAACGCCAGCGAAAAGAAGGCGCGCACCGAGAACTTCATCACGCGCTTCGCACGCGTCTACACGCCCGCCGTCACCGGCGCCGCTGCGGTGCTCGCGCTCGGCGGCGGTCTGATCACCGGCGCCTGGTCCGACTGGATCCTGCGCGGCCTGACCTTCCTGGTCGTCAGCTGCCCCTGTGCCCTCGTTATCAGCGTGCCGCTGAGCTTCTTTGGCGGCATCGGCGGCGCGTCCAAGCTGGGCGTTCTCATCAAAGGCTCCAACTACCTCGAGACGCTTGCCGACGTTGACACCGTCGTCTTCGACAAGACCGGCACCCTCACCAACGGTACGTTCTCGGTCGTCGCGGTACACCCCGAGTCCGGCTATACCGAGCAGTCGCTCCTCGAGGTCGCAGCCCTAGCCGAGTCGTTCTCCGACCACCCCATCGCGCAGTCGGTGCGCGCCGCCTACCAGGGCGAGGTCGACCCCAAACGCGTGAGCGACTCCGCCAACGACGCGGGCCACGGTGTGACGGCAACCATCGACGGCAAGCACGTCGTCGTCGGTAACGCCAAGATGCTCGCTGCGGCAGGTATCGACGCTCCCAATTGCGAGGTCGTTGGTACAATCCTGCATGTGCTGATCGATGGCACGTACGCCGGCCACATCGTGATCGCCGATACCGTAAAGGCCGATGCCGAGCAAACGATTCGCGACCTGCACGCCGCCGGCGTCAAGCGCACCGTTATGCTCACGGGCGACCGCGAGGAAGTAGCGGTTGAGGTGGCCAAGCGGCTTGGGCTCGACGAGTTCCATGCGCAGCTGCTGCCAGGCGACAAGGTCGAGCGCGTCGAGGCGCTGCTTTCGGCCGAGAGCGGCAAGGGCAAGCTCGCCTTTGTCGGCGACGGTATCAACGACGCACCCGTGCTCACCCGAGCCGACGTCGGAATCGCCATGGGCGCCATGGGTTCGGACGCCGCGATTGAGGCCGCCGACGTCGTACTCATGGACGACAAGCCGTCCAACATCGCCCGTGCGATTCGCGTAGCGCGCAAGACCATGACAATTGTCTGGCAGAACATCATCTTTGCGCTGGGTATCAAGCTGCTGATTCTGGTGCTTGCGGCGCTCGGCATTGCCAACATGTGGCTCGCCGTGTTCGGCGATGTAGGCGTGGCGATCATCGCCATTCTGAACGCCATGCGCGCGATGGGTGTCAAGAACCTGTAGCGTTGTCCGGCCGGGGCCGGGCTTGGTTTTGAAAACGTCCTCGCGCATGAGGCCCGTCTTTCCTGCTCCTGCGGAGCTGCGGAAAGGCGGGCCTCGCGCTGCGGAGTGTTTTCAAAACCAAGCCCGGCCCCGGCCTGCGTTAACGTCGCTGGCGGTTCTTGGGCATCGCTGTCTGGCGGAGTTCCTTGTCTGAGTTGGACTTGGCTGAGAGGGCCTTTGGTCCCGGTCGCTGTCCCGCGCCGTTTCGGCGCGGGAGGCGCGCCACTTTGGGATGTAAGGGCGGCGCTGTTGAAAGGACGCTACCCATTGATTGGGTTACTTTGGACTCAATGGTAGCTGTTGTTGTTTGGGGTCTCTATCCCCTTTCGCTGGTTCGCGCTTTGCGCGAACTCCGCGCTATTGGGGGTCCGTTACATCTTCCCGGTTCAACATCGCCCTCAGTTTCTCGAAGCTTTCCTCGCTCAGGCAATGCTCCATGTGGCAGCCCTCTTGCGACGCCACCTCGGCCGACACGCCCGCATCCTCGAGCAGCTGCACGAAAAAGCAGTGGCGCTCCCACATTTGGCGCGCGACCTCCAGCCCACGCTCCGTCAGATGCACATCGCGTTTACCCATTTCGACGTAGCCGTTGTTCTCCAGCGTCGCCATGGCTTTGGACACGCTCGCCTTGGTCACGCCAAGATACTCCGCAACGTCAATCGAGCGCACGATACCTTGGCGCTCCGACAGCACGTAGATCGATTCGAGGTAGTCTTCTCCGGATTCACGTAGGGCCATGGGCCGCCTTTCGCGATGATTGCTAGTTAGCCTTTGGATACTTTCCTTGGCTTACTTTACCGCAAAAGTTGCCTATGTCTTACTGCATTGCCCAAAAAGTTAGCCTTGTTTCACAAGACGCGCGAGCGAAGCAGAGCGCCCCTGTGCGCGGCACGCGACACGTGACACGCAAGGAGTGTCCCCCTCTGCCAACCGAAAAGGAACGTCCCCAAGTGCCGGGTGCTAGATCAGGCCAAAGTGCTTGGCGGCGTTGTAGATGCCATCGTCGTCAACAGCGGTCGTTACGTAGGTCGCGGCGGCTTTCACGGTCTCCTGCGCGTTGCCCATGGCCACGCTCGTGCCCACGGCCGAAAACATCGACAGGTCGTTCTCGCCGTCGCCAAAGGCAATCGCCTCGCTCGCGTCGATACCCAGGCGCTCGAGCGTCGCCGCCACGCCAAGGTCCTTGCCGCCGTTGGCCGGGATAATGTCGCAGAACAGGTCGCACCAGCGCGTGGTGAGCGAATGCGACACGGCATCGGTTACGATATGCTCGTCGGCGGGGTCGACGAAGGCGCAGAACTGGTAGACAGGCGCGTCGAAGGCGTGCTCAAACGGCTCCTCGTGGTAGACGATTCCTGCGTTGCTACCGGCCGTCACCACGCGCTCGGACAGGCGATTCACAAACGAATTCTCGCCCTGCATGCACAGCGAGTCGTAGCGCCCCTGCGCCACCTGTTCCACAATCACCGCGACGTCGGCCGGATCGATCGGGCAGCTGCGGTAGACGTCCTCGGCATCAAAGCAGTGCTGGCCCGAGAGTGTAATGTATGCATCCCAGCCCAGGTCGAACAGCCAATCCGGCATCTGGTAGGTCGGGCGGCCTGTGGCGATCACACACGCGACCCCCTGCTCGTGAAAGCTATCGAGCACCCGCCGCGCCGACGCCGGAATCCGGTGGGTATTAAAGCTCAGCAGCGTGCCGTCGATATCGAAAAACGCGGCCTTGATCATCCTCGTCTACTCCTCGCCCTCGAGCTTTTCGCTCGCCTCGAGCCACGCCATCTCCAGCTCGTCCATGGCAGCGTGGGCCTCGTCGATCTTTGCCTGCTGCTCGCCGAGCGCCGTGTAGTTGGTAGGGTCGACCTGGGCCATCGCGGCCTCGGCCTCCTCCACGCGGGCGCGCTGCGTCTCCATCTTGCGCTCCAGCGAGCTCACCTCGCGGCGGAGCTTTTGGCGCTCGGCGTTGGAAAGGCCGTTGGGCTGACCGCTCGATTTGGGTTTCTCGGCCGCGACCGCCGCAGCGCCGGTATCGAACGTGCCGGTCTTGGCACTCGGCGCGCCCACGGGCTCGCCCTCGGCGGCGGCGTTGCACAGGCGCAGGTACTGGTCGACACCGCCGGGCATGTGCGTCAGGTGGCCGTCGAGCAGCGCCCACTGCTGGTCGGTCACGCGCTCCATCAAAAAGCGGTCATGCGTCACCAGAATCAACGTACCGGGCCATCCGTCGAGCAGGTCCTCGACAATCGCCAGCATATCGGTATCCAGGTCATTGCCGGGCTCGTCCAGGATGAGCACGTTGGGCTCGTCCAGAATCGTCAGCAGCAGCGACAGGCGACGGCGCTGACCGCCCGAAAGGTCGCCGATGCGGCTCCAGAGCTGCTGCGTCGTAAAGCCCAGGCGCTCGCAAAGCTTCTCGGGCGAGGTCTCCTTGCCGTCGATGACGTAATACTTCTTGTAGTTGCCCAGCACCTCGCGGATCGTGTCGCCCATGTAGGGCTCGAGCTCCTCGAGCTGCTGCGACAGCACACCAAAGCGCACCGTCTGGCCAATCTTCACGCGGCCGCGCAGGGGTGCGATCTTGCCCTGGATCACGTCGAGCAGCGTCGACTTGCCGGCGCCGTTTTCGCCCAGCAGACCATAGCGGTCGCCCGCGCCGATGAGCCAAGTCACGTCGGAGAGTACCTGCTTGGACACGCCGTCGGTATCCGCATAGCCGGCGTCCACGTCGACCACGTCGATGACCTGCTTGCCCAGACGGCTCACGGCAAGTCGCTTGAGCTCCAGCTCGTCGCGCACGGGCGGCACGTCGGCGATGAGCTCGCGGGCGGCCTCGACGCGAAACTTGGGCTTGGTGGAGCGCGCCTGGGCGCCACGGCTCAGCCATGCAAGCTCCTTGCGCGCCATGTTGCGGCGGCGCTCCTCGGTGACGGCGGCCATGCGGTCGCGCTCCACGCGCTGCAAGATGTATGCCGAGTAGCCGCCCTCGAAGGGATCGACCTGACCGTCGTGGACCTCCCACATGCTGGTGCAGACCTCATCCAAGAACCAGCGATCGTGCGTGACTACGAGCATGGCGCCCTGGCCGCGCTGCCAGCGTGCCTTAAGATGGCGCGCGAGCCAGTTGATGGTGCGCATGTCCAGGTGGTTGGTGGGCTCGTCGAGCATGAGCACATCGTAGTCGCCGATCAGCAGGCGCGCGAGATCCACGCGGCGGCGCTGGCCACCCGAAAGCTCGCCCACCGTTCCCTCCCAGGGCACATCGCTAATGAGGCCGGCGAGGATCTGGCGCGTGCGGGGGCTCGATGCCCATTCGTACTCGGGCGTGTCGCCCACGACGGCATGATGCACGGTGTCGGTATCGACAAGCTGGTCCTTTTGGCCGAGCAGGCCGATCGTGGTACCGCGGCGATGCGTCACGCGGCCATCGTCGGGCTCCAACGTGCCAGCGAGCACGCTCAGCAGCGTCGACTTGCCGTCGCCGTTTTTGCCGACGATACCAATACGGTCGCCCTCGCCCACGCCGAGCGTCACGCTATCGAAAATATGCTTGGTGGGAAACTCTAGGCTGACGGAATCGCATCCCAAAAGAATCGCCATATGCCCTGCTCCTTCGTAGAAATTCAACGTTGTCCATGATAGCGAAAACCACCACAAAGGTGCCTGTCCCCTTTGTGGTGGTTTTGGGCGGGCGCAGTCGACGAGCGCAATCCCGCAAGCACAAAAAGGCGGGCCATCTCCCGCAAGAGATGACCCGCCTCTCCAATCAGTCCCGTGGCGACCGTGGCCGCCGCGGGCCTCAAGCATGTCCCGGACTAGGAGAACATGCCGGTGAGGTAATCATTCAGCCGCTGATCCTTGGGCCGTTGGAAAATCTCGTCGGTCTCGTCGTACTCAACCATATCGCCCATGTAGAAGAACGCCGTGCGGTTGGACACGCGCGACGCCTGCTCCATGTTGTGCGTCACGATGACGATGGCGCGCTCTGCCACGATCGACGACATCAGGTCCTCGATCGCCAGCGTCGAGATGGGGTCGAGCGCCGAGCAGGGCTCATCGAACAAGATCACGTCGGGGTTGAGCGCCAGCGTGCGCGCGATGCACAGGCGCTGCTGCTGGCCGCCCGAAAGCGCATAGGCGCTCTTGTCGAGCTTGTCCTTGACCTCGTCCCACAGTGCCGCGCCGCGCAGGCTCTCCTCGACCATGCGGTCGAGCTCGTCGCGATCGGTAATACCGTGACGCTTGGGCGCAAACGTAATGTTGTCGCGGATGGACTTGCGAAACGGGTTGGGCTGCTGGAACACCATGCCAATGGAACGACGCAGCTCGTACGTGTTCTCGGTCTTGGTGTTCACGTTGCGCCCGCGGTAGTTGATCTCGCCCTCCACGCGGCAGCCGCGAATCTCGCGATTCATCAGGTTGAGGCTGCGCAAAAAGGTCGACTTACCGCAGCCCGAAGGCCCGATGAGCGCCGTGATCTCGCCCTTGTGGAAGTCGAGCGACGTGTTATGTAGCGCATGGTGGTTGCCGTAGTATACGTTGACGTCCTTGGTGGAGAGCACGACCTCGTCGACCACGGCTTTGCCGCTCACGCGCACGCGCTTTTCGCTCTCCCCCACGCTCGACAGAAAGTCCTGGGTCTCGGACATGGCCGCCTCGGTTGCGGGCGTTGCATTCATCTCGCTCATTCGGCCGTCATCTTCCTTGCCAGTTGCTTGCCCACGATGCGGGCGATTACGTTAAACAGCAGCACGCAGATCATCAGCAGCGCCGCGGTGCCCCAGACAATCTGCTGGGCCTCGGGGCTGCCCTCGCCGTAAATCTTGTAGATGTGCACGGCGAGCGACTCACCAGGTCGGAAGACGTTCCAGGCGCAAGTGGGGCTTGACAGGTTAAAGCTCAAGAAGTTGAGACGAACCGGCGAGCTCATGCCCGAGGTAAAGAGCAGCGCTGCGGCCTCGCCAAAAACGCGGCCGGCCGAAAGCACGATGCCGGTCACGATGGCGGGCATGGCCTCGGGAATCAGGATGTGCAGCGTGGCCTCCCAGCGGGTGAGGCCCATAGCCAGGCACGCATCGCGCTGGGCCTGCGGTACGTCCTCGAGCGCCTGCTGAATCACGCGCACCAGGATGGGGATGTTGAACATGGTGAGCGCGACGGCGCCGGAGATGATGGAGTACTTCCAGCCCAGCTGCACCGAGAACACCAGGAATCCGAACATGCCGACGACGATGGAAGGCAGCGAGGACAGCGTCTCGATGGCGGTGGAGGCGATGTCGCGGATGGGGCCGTTCGGCGCGTACTCGACCAGGAAAACCGCGCCGCCCAGGCTGATGGGCACCGAGATGATCAGGGTGATCAGCAGCAGGTAGAACGAGTCGAACAGCTGGTAGAGCACGCCGCCCTGGGTGCCGTTGGCGCGCGACGGCTCCGTGAGGAAGCCCGGCTGGAACAGCGTCGAGATACCCTCGAACAGAATGTAGGCCACCATGGAAACGACGACGAGCATGACGATGGCGACGATTGCCGTCAACACGCCCGTGGCGATGCGGTCCTGTTTTTGGACACGCCCGAGTCTCGCCTCGTCGATGTGGATACGCGTGCTAGCCACGAGCCTTCGCCCCCTTGCGGCCAATGAGATGGATGATCAGGATGAAGATGAGGCTCATGCCCATCAGCAGCAGGCCGAGCGCCCACAGAACGTCGTCCTGGGCCGAACCCTCGGCATAGACCGCCATGGACGTGGTGAGTGTGGTGGTGATGGTCGAAGCCGGCGACAACAGCGACGTCGGCATGGCCTCAATACCGCCGATGACCATGCGCACGGCGAGCGTCTCGCCAAAGGCGCGGGTCATGCCAAGGATGACTGCGGTCATGAGCGACGGCATGGCGGACTTGAGCACCACGTGCCAGATGGTCTGCCAGCGGGTGTAGCCCAGTGCGAGCGAGCCTTGGCGGTAGCTGTCGGGCACGGCGCGCAGGCCATCGACCGAAAGCGTGGTCATGGTCGGCAGGATCATAACGGCCAGCACGATGGCGCCGGGCAGGATGCCCAGGCCCGTGCTCACGTGGAAGACGCTCTTCATAAGGCCGACGACCACGTGAAAGCCGATCAGGCCAAAGACGACCGAGGGGATGCCGGTCAAAAGCTCAATGAGCGGCTGAAAGATCTTGGAGCCAAACTTAGGCTGGATCTCGACCGCGAAGATGGCAGAGCCGATGGCGATCGGCAGCGCGATGAGCGTGGAGAGCACCATGACCGCAAACGAGGTAACGATCAGGGGCAGGGCACCGGTATAGGGCAGGCCGTTTTCGGCCGTGTTGGCCAGGTCCCACTTGGTACCGGTGAAAAACTCGACGACCGAGACGCCGTCCCTTACGAAAGCCGAGAGGCCCTTTTGGGCGACCATGAAGATGAGCGCGGCAACGACAAGCGTCACGAGCGCTACGCACGCGCCCGTGACGCCCAGGCCCACGTTCTCAAGGTCGCGCTTTGGCAGCTGTTTTGCCATTGCAAACCTTTCCGGGGGCGATTACTTATTGAGCGGAAACCTTGCCGCTGGCGTCCTTGACGACCTTCATGGCCGAGACGGGGATAAAGCCCTGCTCCTCGACGAGCTTGCCCTGGACATCGTCGGAGAGCATGAAGCCCAGGAAGGCCTTGGTGGCCTCGTCGGCGTCCTTGGAGCAGTACATGTGCTCGGTCGCCCAGATCTTGAAGGAGTCGTCGGTGACGTTCTTGCTCTTGGGCTCGATGCCCTCGACCTTGACGGCGTTGAACTTGGAGTCGTCGAAGTGCGAGAAATCGAGGTAGGAGATGGCGTTGTCGGTGCTGGCCATCTGAGTCTGGACGTCGCCGGACTTGTCGAGCTCGGCATCGCCCTTAAAGTCGACGGCCTCGTCGCCAAAGACGGCGGCCTCGAAGGTGGCGCGGGTGCCGGAGCCGGCCTTACGGTTGAGGACGACGATGGTGGCGTCGTCGCCGCCGACCTCCTTCCAGTTGGTGATCTGGCCGGAGAAGATGCCCTTGAGCTGCTCGAGGGACAGGTCGTCGACCTTGACGTTCTTGGAGACGACGGGGCCCATGCCCACGACGGCGACCTCGTGGTCAACGAGGTTCTTGACCTGGTCGGCCTCGAGCTTGGTTTCGGCGAAGACGTCGGAGTTGCCGATGGTGACGGTGCCGGCGGCGACAGCGGTCAGGCCCTTGCCCGAACCGTTACCCGAGCCGGAGATGGAGACGTCGGGGTTGGCGTCCATGAACTTCTCGGCAGCAGCCTCGACGAGAGCCTGGAACGAAGAGGCGCCGTCGTAGGTCACCTCGCCGGAGACGGACTCGGCAGCGGCGGCGCTACCCTTGTCGGCTGCGTCGGAAGCGTTAGAGCCACCGCAGCCAACGAGGCCGAGACCGACGATGCTGGCAAGACCACCAGCGAGGCCGAGGAACTGACGACGAGAATAAGCCTGATCGAGCATGATCTTCCTTTCGTACATGCGACTCGCGGGCACCCCGCCCGCTTTGCTGTTTGGAAAGATACGACCTCGATCGGATGGCAGCCGCGCCAGCTGCGGTTTCTTACGGGCATCTGATAGACCCTTACCGCAAGCGCGGCTCAGCCTTTACAAACGAATAACAATCCCCGCCCCAACCATGGCACGCCTTTTACACCGACTAAAGAAGTTGCGGTGAAATAGTTCCTGTTTGGCTGTCAGGCAGCCGATTCTAGGAACTATTCCACCGCAACTTATAGAAGCCCGGAGCCGAAGCACCGGGCTTGTGTATCCAAGCAAAATGTTGGGGTTTCCCAGGTGCCCGAGATTGCCCCGAAAGAGGAGCGCCGCGTACTTTGGTACGCAAGCGACGGTTTGAGGGGCAAGGTCGGGTGCCTGGGGAAGCCCTACAGTTCAAGTTCGTTGAGACGGAGGATCGCCACGATATAGATCTTGAGCGCTTGCTTGAGTTGCTCTTCGTTGGCGCACTCGTTGGGGCCGTGCATCTGGCCGCCCCACGCGGGCAGCTCAAGGCCGGTCTCCTCGGGGCCAAACGACACGGCGCGGGCAAAGTTGCGTGCGTACGTGCCGCCGCCCATGGCGAAAGGCTCGGCATGCTTGCCCGTAAACTCGTTATAGGTATCGATGAGCGCCTTCACGGCCGGGTCGTCGGCCGAAACCGAGAACGGCACCTTCGCACGGCCCACGCGATACGTCACGCCAAAGCGGCCGACGAGCGGCTCGAGCTGCTCGCACATGGTGTCGGCGCTGGTGCTGTCGGGGAAGCGCACGTCGATGACCTGCTCAATGTGGCCATCCACCACGCGGATGACACCGGGGTTGCAGGTAAGCGGGCCAAACGCCGGGCTCGTCGCGTCAATCCCCAGGCCGCGGCCATAGGCATCCGAATGCACAAAGGCCAGGAACTTGACGAACTCGTGCTCGGCAGGCGTCAGCAGGCGCTCGCCGCGAGCACCAAACGCGTCCTCGGCCTCGCGCAGGTACGCCACGATCAGGCCGACGGCATTGATGGTGCCCTCGGGCATCGAAGCATGACCGCCGATGCCGTGGGCGAAAATCTGGGCATGCCCGTTGTCAAGTGCGGTGATTTCCAGGCGGTCGGCGTTCTCGGCCGGTGCCGGCAGCTCGTCGGCGGCAATAGCAAGCTCGCAGATGGACTGCGACGGAATGGCATTGGTCGCCTCGGCGCCGCTCCACGACACGATGCGCCCGCCATCGATCTTGGGGCTCACGAACGTCGCCTCAAACTGGCCTTTCTCGGCATTGCAAACCGGGAACTCGGCATCGGGTGTAAACAGAAAGTCGGGGTCTGCGTAGTTCTCCAGATAATGGTGAACGTCGGACATGCCCACTTCCTCATCGCAGCCCAGCAGCGCGCGGAAGGTGTAGCGCGGGGTAATGCCGTGCTTGAGCAGGTAGGCGCCGGCGTAGAGCGACAGCACCGCCGGGCCCTTGTCGTCAATCACGCCGCGACCGAGCAGCCAGCCCTCGCGGCGCTCCATCGCAAACGGATCGGTGTTCCAGCCGGGGCCGGCGGGAACCACGTCCACGTGGCAGATGGTCGCGAGTTGCTTGTCGCCGCGGCCCGGGATATCGGCAATGCCCACATACCCCTCGTCATCGCTCGTCTGGTAGCCGAGCTTCTGCGCGATGCCGAGCGCGCAGTCGAGCGCGTCACGGACCGGTCGGCCAAACGGGGCGCCGGGCTCCGCATCAGCAGAAACCGCCACGGACGGATAGCTCACCAGTTGCGCAATATCGGCGACAACGTCCTCCCAGACCTCGTCGACATACTCAGCAACGCTCTGCTCCACCTGATTCATAGACGACCTCCTTACCAATAAGGGGCAAGCGTTCGCGCCCCTCACATCAAGTCCTTATATATAAAAAAGTTTAGCAAGCTCTGCCACCGAGTGCACCACTGCATCGGCGCCCGCGGCCTCGTGCTCACCCGGCGCCGCCGCACCCGAATAAATGCCAATGCACGGCACGCCCATCGCGTGCGCGCCCTCGACGTCGTTAAAACGGTCGCCGATCATCACGGCGTCGCCGGCGCTTGCCCCAAGGGCGGCCAGGGCATCGCGCACCGAATCGGCCTTGGTCTCGCGGTCTTGCGGCGGATTCATGCCAACGACCGCCTCAAACTGGCAAAGTCCCAGCTCGTGCACCATGTCGATGCACTTCGCCTCCATGCGCGACGTCGCGACCGCCATACGATGCCCCTGCGCGACAAGACCATCGAGCAGCCGGGGGATCCCGTCGAACACGGGATACTCCTCCGGCCCCAGCTCGTCAAAAAAGGCGCGGTATTCGTCGGCCACCACGAGCGACTCCTCGCGCGTAAAGCCGTAAAAGTCGTGGAAGCTCTTCCACAGCGGAGGCCCAATCATGCGACGCAAGTCGCCCATCTGCGCTTCCGAAAACCCACGCGCAGCCAGCGTTTTGCGCGTCGAGGTCATCACCGCCCGGCCCGTATCAGCCACCGTGCCGTCAAAATCGAACAGCACAACCGGCCGCTCACATAGCCGTAATGCCGCCATCGACATCCCTCTTCCCCAATTGGCGATTTCCACACCGACGCTTCAAACCGTTGACTATTCAACAAATAAAGCTGGCAATGTGGAACAACTCCACTATACTTGACGCACTTTGCTCTCAATCGGCGGCGCCGCGGCGCCCCATCGAAAGGTGCAATTATGTCTTTTGCCATCATAACCGACTCCACGTCGGACATCTCCCCCGCCCGCGCCCAAGAGCTCGGCATCTACGTGATTCCGCTGCACGTGATTATCGAAGGCGAGGACCTGCTCGACCAGGTGCAAATCACCGCCGAGGAGTACGTCGCCCGCATGGCCGGCTCCGAGCAGCTGCCACATACCTCGCAGCCGAGCGCCGGCGAGTTTAAGGAGCTCTTCGATCGCGTGCGCGCCGACGGCCACGACAGCGCCATCTTTATCTCGCTGTGCAGCGAGTGGTCGGCATGCTACGCCAACGCGTGCCAGGTGGCCGATACCCACGAGCTCGACGTGCGCTGCATCGATTCGCGCACCGGCTCGGGCGCCGAGGGCCTGTTGGTGGAGTATGCGCTCGCCATGCGCGAGGACGGCCGCAGCCTGGACGAGACCGAGGCACAGATTCGCGCAACCCTGCCCGACGCCCACCTGCTGCTGATTCCCCGCACGCTCGAGAACCTCGTTAAGAACGGCCGCGCCCCCAAGCTCGCCGGCCAGCTCACGCAGATGCTCAACATTCGCCTGGCCGTTTCGCCGGAATGGCAGTCGGGCGAGATCAAGGCCATCAAGAAGGGCCGCGGCGCCAAGCGTATCGTCGCCAACACCATGGCCGACTGCCTCGCGTTTTTGGCTAAGCACCCGGGCTCGAGCGTGCGCGTGCTCACAACCGGCGCCGCCGAGGAGCAGGAGCTCGTCAACCAGGCGCTCGCGAGCCAAGACTACGTAGACGCCGGCACCGGCCCCATCGGCTGCACCATCGCGACCCACGTAGGCGTTGACGCCATCGCCATCAGCTACTGCCCCCGCTACCAGCCCACCCACTAGGGCCACCTTTACCACTTGCGGTGAAATAGGGACTGTTTTTGGCTTATCAGCCGCAAATCAATCCCTATTCCACCGCAACTTAAAATCGAGTGGCTAGCTCAGTGGGCCCTGGAACAGTTCTTGATGTGAACCCATTCTGACCAGTCGGATCACTGGATTAGTTTTGTGCGGCAGGTAGAGAACGACCACGTCGACCAGGCCGTCGGATAGATGGGAATCGATGTGACCGTTGTAGTTGCCGCCCGGGTTGGAGAGCTCGTGGGCGCCATACTCTGCCGGAAGCGAGCCATGTGCCGCAAGCTCGGCGATAGCTGCTTTAAACTCGGTTTTTAGCTGCGGATAGTTGCGCATCGTTCGCCTATAGTCGGCCTTAAACTGAGCCTCGACCTTAATCTCAAACATCGCCTAGTCCTCATCGAGGAACGACATCAGCTCATCAACGTTATCGAATGACGGGCTGTCGTCTGGTAGAATCCCCAGCTCATGGGCCTCGGCGATCACCATGGCGCGCCTTGTTGCTTCGTTGGGCACTTCAGGTCGCCCTACAATCTCAAACGGAATCTTCCGCTGGTTCACAAGCTGCCGAACAGCAAGATTGAGATAGGAGTTAAGGCTCAGGCCAACCGAATCTAAAAACTCAGTCGCCTGCTCCTTGAGTCCCTCTTCGATGCGAACCGTCGTGGGTTTAACCGTTGCAGTAGACATACGCGACCTCCTCGACCTCGTCTTTTGCATCAGTATACCCAATAAAAATGGCAATTTGATGTTAGATAGCATCAGATTGCCATGCATATTCGTGTCACGACGGGCACGATCACTCTACATCAACCCGCTCAAGGCGACGTCGACGGCTTCGTTGAGGTCGTCGGTGATGTGCACTAGATCCGGATCGAGCGGGCTAATCATGCCGGCGTCCATCACCGGGCCGTTGAGCCAATCGAACAGGCCCTGCCAGTATTCGCTGCCTACCAGCACGAGCGGCATGCGCTTGACCTTGTGCGTCTGCACCAGCGTAAGGACCTCGAACATCTCGTCGAGCGTGCCGAAGCCGCCAGGAAACACGATGGCGCCCGAGCTGTATTTTACGAACATGGTCTTGCGCACAAAGAAGTAACGGAAGTCCATGCCGAGGTTCACGTATTTGTTGAGCCCCTGCTCGTGCGGCAGCTCGATACCCAGGCCAACCGACTTGCCGTTAGCGCTCGCTGCTCCCCTGTTGGCCGCCTCCATGATGCCGGGGCCGCCACCGGTGATAACCGCCACACCGCGCTGGGCGATCTTGCGCCCGACGGTGCGCGCGGCTTTGTAGAGCGGATCGGTCTTGAGCGTGCGGGCGCTGCCAAAGATGGTCACCGCGGGCCCGAGCTCGGCAAGCGCGCCGAAGCCATCGACAAACTCGGCCTGGATGCGCAGCACGCGCCACGGATCGGCATGCAACCAGTCGGTCGACTCCTCGGGCGCCAGCAGGTTGGCGTAGGTGTTGTCCTTAGGAATCATGGGGCCGCGCATGACCACGGGGCCGCGGCGGTACGTCTCGTCGTAGGCGGGCTCGCCCTCGACGTTCTCATTCTTAATCATGGGTACTCCTATCGAAAAAAGAAAACGGGCGGGGTCGACGCCATGCGCCAAACACCCGCCCGAACATCAACTATTCGGTATGGTACCCACGATGCATCAAGCGTTTGCAAGCTATCGGTCAGCGGTCGCGCAGACGGTGCCAGCGAATGTGCCGACCGACCGGAGCTCGCCCCTTGCCGCCGCTCACGCCCCGCGAGCGCTCCCGTAGCTCTTAGTAATCCACCGCCGCAGGGCTGTTCATCCAGTCGCTCACGAACGCGCCGTAGCGGCCCTCGATAATGGCCTGGCGTGCGCGCTGCATCAGGTTGAGCAGGTAGTAGATGTTGTGCATCGACAGCAGAATGCCACCGAGCATCTCCTTCTGCGTGACCATGTGGCGGATGAGCGCGCGACTGTAACCGCCCGTGCACACCGGGCAGGTGCAGGTGGGATCGATGGGGCCGTCGTCATGCGCAAAGCGCGCGTTGCGGAAGTTGAGGCGACCCTCGCTGGAGAACGCCGTACCCATGCGGCCGGTGCGCGTCGGCAGCACGCAGTCGAACATGTCGATGCCCACGCCCACGCCGCGCACGAGCGTGGTCGGATTGCCGACGCCCATCAGATAGCGCGGCTTGTGCTTGGGCATGTACTCGCTCGCGAGCGGCGCCAGCGTCTCGAACATGGTCTCGTGGTCCTCGCCCACCGAGTAGCCGCCGATGCCGTAGCCGGGGAAGTCGCCGCATTCCTCCAGGTGGCGCAGCGAGCGCAGGCGCAGGTCCAGGTGCATGCCGCCCTGGACGATACCAAAGAGTGCCTGGTCATCGCGGGTGTGCGCCTTATAGCAACGCTCTGCCCACATGCTCGACAGCTCCACGGCGCGCTCGACATACTGGCGCGTGGCAGGATAGCCGGGGCACTGGTCGAGCTGCATGCAGATGTCCGAGCCGAGCTTCATGGCGATTTCCATGTTGTCCTCGGGCGTCCAGAACACATGGCGGCCGTCGTAATCGTTGACGATAAAGCGCACGCCCTCGTCCGTGAGCTTGACGGCGTCGTTATGGCTGAACACCTGGAAGCCGCCCGAATCGGTGAGGATGGGGCCGTGCCAGTTCATAAACTTGTGCAGTCCGCCCAGCTCGGCGATGGTGTCCTCGCCGGGACGCATGGACAGGTGATAGGTGTTAGCGAGCACGATCTGCGCGCCGAGCTGCTTGACGGTCTCGGTGGGAATGCCCTTAACGTTTGCCTTGGTACCCACGGGCATAAAGATCGGCGTCTCGATGTCGCCGTGCGGGGTGTGCAGCACGCCGGCGCGCGCATGCGTCGTCGGGTCCTCGGCGATCAGGTCGAATTTAAAGAGGTTCTGGTCCATAAACTGGAACTCCTTGGTAGCGGTTCATACGCAACCCATTATACGGGCAACCAACAGCCCGCACCGACTCGACAGAAACTGGTGCAAGGGTAGCTAATTTGGGACGGGGCTATTTTGACTACTTTGCATGAAAAAGTAGTCAAAATAGCCCCGTCCCAAATTAGCTACCCGATCAACCTGACCCCAAGTGCCGCAAGAGTGTCCCTTTTGACTAGTCATTTAAGTACGTCCCCAATGACTACTAGGGACGTCTTGCATCAACTTGCAACAGCCAAGGCAACGCCGATGTTTTGGTACCGACAGCGAAAACCCGCCAGAGCGAGCAAGGTGTCTTCGAGCAAAATGGCGCCGCAGGTTGAGCATAAGTCAGCGAGCGGGCCGCATTTGAGACAAGGTGACGTGAAACGAAAGGGCGCTGACCTTCTGGTCGCGCCCTTGAAGTTGAACGTCAGATTGTCCAAATGCGGCCCGCGCAGCGTCGGCCCGTTACGGCGTTTGGTAAAACGCCGTAACCATTAAGGACGCTGGCCCATGCCACCCTCGAGGGTGACGGTCTCGCCGTTCATGTACTTAAAGTCGGGGCCGCAAAGCTGAACGACCACACGGCCGATCTCCTTCTCGACGTCGCCGTAGTGGCCCGCCGGCGGCATGTGGACGTTAGCCTTGAACGCCTCGGGGTAGGCATCCTGGAAGTTCTCGAGCGCGGCGGTCCAGGCAAGCGGGCACACGATGTTGACGTTGATGCCGTCGGGGCCCCACTCGTTGGCGGCGACGCGGGTCAGGCCGCGGATGCCCTCCTTGGCAGCGGCGTAGCTGCACTGGCCATAGTTGCCAAACAGGCCGGCGCCCGAAGCAAAGTTGACCACGGAACCCTTGGTCTCCTTCAGGTGCGGATAGGCCTTCTGCATATACAGATAGGTGGCGTACAGACCGGAGTAAATGGCCAGGTTGAACTGGTCCATGGTGTGATCGGCGATGGTCACACCCGAGGCGCTGGCCTGGGCGTTGTTGACGACAGCGTCGATACGGCCGAACTCGGCGATAGCCTGGTCGATAACGTTCTGGACGACGGCCTCGTTGTCCTGACCAACCGAGACATCGGCCTGAACAGGCAGAACCTTGACGCCGTACTCAGCCTCGAGAGACTCCTTGGCAGCCTCGAGCTTGGCAACGTTACGGCCGGTGATAACGAGGTTTGCGCCCTCCTTGGCAAAAGCGATATCGATGCCGTAGCCGATGGAGCCAGCGGAGCCGTCCTTGAGCGTGGCCTTGCCGCCGCCGGTGATGATCACGGTCTTACCAGTGAAAAGTCCCATACAAAGTCCTTTCAAAATCGCGACGGGCGAACCCGCCGGCTGCGCGCATCCAAATAAACGCGCCAAAAGCTGAGATGCAACTTTAGCGTGTTCAAGTGAAAATAAAAGACCTCGGCAGGCGAACGGCAACACGTCGTTCGGCGAAGGGAATGTCAAGTACAAACTGGATAAAGCGGCCAAGTTTTTGTTGTCGAAACGAGCCATCGAACACGTTTTGAAACTTTGCTGCGGGGCGCGGGATGTCGGCGCGAAACTTTATTATAGGGTGACGAACAACGATGAGGAGCACATGCCTATGACAGACGAGCTGGACCCCCAGACTCAACAGCATATTGATGATTCCGCAGACGTCACCGCAGATACTGACGCTGTTACCTGCGATGACACTAGCGTCGATGACACCGCTCTAAACGAAAGCACTGCAGCCGAAACCCCTGCCGCCGAAGATGTCGACGAGCAAAACGACAATGCGCCCGCTCAGGACGACGACCCCGTACAGGATGCCGCGCCGCAGGCAGCCGGCCCCATCGAGGTGTCTTCGGAAGAAGAGCTCGACGCCGTCATGGACTCCATGATGGATGCCGTCAAAGCGATGAAGGACGCCGTCGCCGATGCCGATGTCGACGCCGAGGAAGAGGAAGCCGCCGAGGCCGCCTCGACCTTCGTGCCCGGCGAGACCCCGGTTGCCGACCAAGGCAGCACCATGCCCTCTTTTTTGCTGCTCGAGCACCCTACGATTGGCGCCGACGCGGTCGACCCGCACGCAGCAGGCTTTTCCGTGATCGAGGGCGGCACCGGCAATATTGCCGCGCCGCAGGCTGCCGATACGAACGCCGCTGACGCCACTCGCCAGAACGCCCCGCACTCCCCCGCCGTGAGCCGAGATTTGGGCACTGCCGTCTCGAACACTGCCAACGCCGTGGGCACTTTCATCGCCCAGGGCGCGTCGGCCATGCGCGAGATGAACGCCGCCAAGAAAGCACTCGCCGACGCCCGTGCCCATCTAGCCGAGCTTGAGCAGCGCATTGCAGACCAGGCCGAGGAGCTCGAAACGCGTCAGGACATCGCAGGCCGCTACGACCAGATCGTCTCCGACCAGCGCCAAGCCATCGCCACGGCACAAAAGACCGCAGCGGCCGCCGAAATCGACCGCGACGCCCACGCCGCCAAAGCGACGGAGCTCAAGGGCCAGCTCGAACAAATGAAGGCAGAAGACGATGCGGCTGAGCTCCGTCTGAAGGCCGCGCTCGACGCCGTGGAGGCCCGCGAAGCGAGCTCGCGCGAGACCGGCAATCGTCTCGTTCGCCGCCTTGAGGACTCCAAGCGAATCCGCGACAAGGTCCAAGCCGAGCGAGACGCCGGCATTGCCGCCGCACAGCAAACCGTCGACGCCACGCGCGCCCAGCTCGAGACGCTGCGCCGCGAGTACGCCGAGCTGCAGCGCAATCCTTCGGCAAATCCCGCCAACTATACGGTGCGCACCAGCGAGCTTTCGATGCAGATCTCCGACACGGCTGACGCCCTGCGCAAAGCCGAAGAAGACGTCCCGCGCATCAGCGCCGACCTTGAGCATTCGCTCGCCGCCGCTGAGCAAGCCGTCGAGCAGGCGCAGGCCCCCATCGCCGACGCCAAGCGCGCCCATCAGGCCGTAACGACCGAGGCCGATGCCGCGCGCGACGAACTGCAGTCCGCAAAAACTGCCGCCGCGACACGCCAGCGCGAACTGCGCGAGAAGGTCGCTGCCGAGGACAAGGCTCGCCGCGAGCAAGAGCAGACTATCGCCAACGCCCAGGCAGATGCCGCACACGCGCAGTCGATTATCGAGCAAGCGACCGAGGTACACGACCACCCCGAAATCAGCGAATCACTTGCGGGCTCCCTGGCCCGCGATAAAGCCGAGCATGCCGAAACCGAGCGCGAAGTCGCCCAGCTCGAGGCCGCCGAGGACGACGTACGCGAGCGAACCCGCGACTCACGCATCAAATTCACCGGCGCCATCGTCTGCATCGTTGCCGTGATCCTGGTGATCATCGCAATCTGGCTCTTCACGAGCAAGTAAGCCAGACATCAAATACGCCCCAACGCAGTTGCGGTGAGATAGTTCCTATCTAGCCCTCAAAAAGGCCAATCCAAGAACCATCTCACCGCAACTTTTTGGTAGTCATTGGGGACGTTCTTAAACGACTAGTCAAACAAGAACGTCCCCAACGACTACCCACCTTTGGAGCGAGATGGCGCCATAGGTTGAGCATAAGTCAGCGAGCGGGTCGCATTTGAGGCAAGGTGACGTGAAACGAAAGGGCGCTGACCTTCCGGTCGCGCCCTTGAAGTTGAACGTCAGATTGTCCAAATGCGGCCCGCGCAGCGTCGGCCGGTTACGGCGTTTGGTAAAACGCCGTAACCTACTGAATGAGCATCGCGTCGCCAAAGCTGAAGAAGCGGTAGCGCTCCTCGATGGCGGCGGCGTAGGCATCCATGATCTGGTCGCGGGTGGCAAGCGCGCTCACGAGCATCATGAGCGTAGAGCGCGGCACGTGGAAGTTCGTGATCAGCGCGTCGACCACGTGATAGGTCGAGCCAGGCATGAGGTAGAGCTGCGTCGTCGCGTTCTCGCGCACCACGATGTCACCGCGGCCGAGCGTGTCGGCACCGTCCTCACGGCCCTCAAAATAGCGCGCCGTCACGGCCGGATCGGACACCGGCGCGTCCGCGTCAAACGCGCTCTCGAGCGAGCGCACCGCGGTGGTACCGACGGCGATCACGCGATGCCCCTCGGCCTTGGCCTTGTGCACGGCGTCGACCACCTCCTGCGACACGTGGTAGCGCTCGGTGTGCATCACGTGCTGCGTGGGGTCGTCCTCCTCAACCAAACGGAAGGTATCAATGCCGACCTCGAGCTCGACGGCAGCAAACTTCGCACCCTTGGCCTCGATGGCAGCCATAAGCTCGGGCGTGAAGTGCAGGCCCGCCGTGGGGGCAGCAGCCGAGTGCTCCTCCTTCATGGCATACACGGTCTGATACTTCTCGGGGTCGCCCTCGTAGTCGGTAATGTAGGGCGGCAGCGGCACATGACCGGCGGCGTGAATGGCCTCGTCGAGCGTACGCGGCTCGCCAGCGGCATTGCAACCGGCAGGCTCAAAGCGCACCAGACGACCGCCGCGACTGTCGGTGACAAAGTCGACGATCTCGGCCGTCAGCACCACGGGAGCCCCCTCGGGCGCATGGGCGCCACCGGCACGATATTCAATCTGAGCACCGGGCTTCAGACGCTTGCCGGGCTTGACCAGACACTCCCAAACATGGCCCAGCGGATCCACATCCTCGCGGCGCTTAAGCAGCAGCGTCTCGACCACACCGCCCGATCCAGCCTTGCGGCCAATCAGACGGGCCGGCATCACGCGCGTCTGGTTGATGACGAGCACGTCGCCCGGCTCGATGTAGTCGATGATGTCGCGGAAGATGCGGTGCTCGACGGTGCCACCGTGCTCCAGCGGCGTCCCCGTCTCGGAACCCTTACGGTCCACCACCAGCAGGCGGCAGGAATCGCGCGGCTCGGCGGGAGCCTGAGCGATCAGTTCCTCGGGCAGGTTGTAGTCAAAATCATCAGTACGCATTGACACGTCAGATTCTCCTTATATAGATAAAGTCCGCTCTACATCCTAGCAGGCTGTCAGCTCAAAAGAACTACTTTTTGGACGCTTTGCGCTCGTCGCGGATGCGGGCGCGGTCCATGGCCGCTTCCACAGCAGAGAAACGGCAGCCGCAGTAGTTCTGCCGATACATACCCAGCTCGCGCGAGCGACGCGTGGCCTCGGGATAATACGGACGACAATCGCGGATCACTGGCGTAAGGCCACGGGCGGCCGCCAAGCGCTCGAGCACGTCATTGCAGGTGTCGAACAGCTGATACGGCGAGACGGCGAGCGTCGTGCCCACGTACTCAAATCCGCGCTCCTCGGCAACGCGGCACGCCTCGGCCAGGCGCAGGGCATAGCACGCGCGACAGCGACGGGGGCGATCGGCGCCCAGCGGGGCCACGCCGGCCTCCCAGCGCTCGCGGTCCTCCCCCGCCTCGATGAGCTCGATGCCACCGTCGGCACACCACCGGCGCAGCTCGTCCAAGCGGCGCTGCCATTCATCGCGCGGCTGAATATTGGGGTTGGTCCAGCAAATCGTGGGCTCAAACCCCTCCTCGCGCAGCAGGCGAACCGGCTCAAGCGAGCACGGCGCACAGCAAGCATGCAGCAGCAACGGCTTCATCGACATCTCCTCTCCCACAATGATTTTTTAATCCCCGTCCCAGAAAAATCATCCCAAAAGACTACTTCCCAAAAAAGCGAACGCCAAAGGATGTGTCCTCGCAGGCGACGATGCGGCGGTCGCGCAGAATGGTTCGCACGTAATACCAGTCGCCCACACAGCCCGACAAGTGCAGACCGGCCGCCAGGTAACACAGCAGCGGATACCCCGAGAACGCAAAACCCAGGGCAAACGCCACCGTTAAAACAACCGTCGGCGCCAGACAAATCGCCACATACCGCACACGCGAATACACGACGCCCTCGGCACAGGCATAGATCATGCACGTCTCGCGGTTCGCCCCAAAGGTCACATGCGCACCCGCAGGCGCCAGCAGTTTAAAGAACACCGCATGCACCAGCTCGTGCACGGCAAACGACGCCGCCGAAACCGCAACCAGGCCAACCATCCAGCCCACGACCGCCGTCCAGCCGCACATCTCAGCCGCATCCAGGTCCGCAGGCCCGTCCAGCAGCATAAACACCGGCACCAGGCACACGGCAAACACGCCGACTACGACCATCCCCCACACGAAGCAAGCGTGCAGAAAATCCTCGTCCTCAAACGCATGTATGTTGGAAATCTCATTCATAGCATCTTAGGATAGCGCCCCTGCCACGCACCCGCCCGCATGTGCGATAATGTCGAACGATATGCACGAATTGACCACCGCGCCGCCGAGCCCCGCGCCCGGCCGCGCCCTCACCATATGCGAAGGAGTCCCATGGCATCCAAATACTCCATGAACGACCGTCCCAGCTGGCCGCGCCGCGCCATCGTTACCGCCGGCGAGCCCTACGGCAACAAAGGCCTGCACTTCGGCCACGTTGGTGGCGTCTTTGTCCCCGCCGACTTCTTCGCCCGCTTCCTGCGCGACCGCCTGGGCCGCGAGAACGTAATCTTCACCTCGGGCACCGACTGCTACGGCTCGCCCATCATGGAGAGCTACCGCAAGCTCAAGGAGAACGAGGGCTACGACAAGTCCATTAGCGAGTACGTCGAGTCCAATCACTCCCGCCAGGCCGCGACCCTCAACAACTACAACATCAGCTGCGACATCTACGGCGGCTCGGGCCTTGAGCCGGCCGTCCAGATCCACAACGAGGTGACCGCCGAGATTATCGAGCGCCTGCACGAGCAGGGCACCATCTCCAAGCGTTCCACCCTGCAGTTCTACGACGCCAAGGCCGGCACGTTCCTTAACGGCCGCCAGGTCATCGGCCGCTGTCCCATCCAGGGCTGCAAGTCCGAGAAGGCCTATGCCGACGAGTGCGATCTGGGCCACCAGTTTGAGCCCGAGGAGCTCATCGCGCCCAAGAGCCAGCTCACCGGCGAGGTGCCCGAGCTGCGCCCGGTCGACAACCTCTACTTCGACCTGCCGGCCTACCTCGACTTTATGAAAACCTACACCGCCAAGCTCGCCCAGAACCCGCAGGTTCGCTCCGTGGTCTCCAAGACCATGGAGGAGTGGCTGCTGCCGGCTCAGCTCTACATTCAGAACAAGTTCCGCGAGGCCTTCGACGCCGTCGAGGATCAGCTGCCCGAGCACACCGTGCTGGAGCCCGAGGGCAACAAGAGTAGCTTCACCGTCACCTTCCCCAGCTGGAAGGAGCGCGACGACGCCCACGCGGTACTCGCCAACGGCGGCGTGCGCTTCCGCAGCGGCAAGGCGCTCGTGCCCTTCCGCATCACCGGCAACATCGACTGGGGCGTCCCGGTGCCTCAGGTCGACGGTGTCTCCGACGTCACCTGCTGGTGCTGGCCCGAGAGCCTGTGGGCGCCCATCAGCTATACCCGCACCGTGCTCGCGCGCGACGCCAAGGCCGCCGGCGTGACCGAGGGTGTCGCCGCCCAGGACGCCGCCCTCATGGGCGAGCCCGCCGCCGATTCGACGCAGGTGCCCGCGCCCGCCTATCAGCACAGCTCGCTCGACTGGCGCGACTGGTGGTGCTCGGACGACGCTCAGATCTACCAGTTCATCGGCCAGGACAACATCTACTTCTACTGCATCGCGCAGACCGCCATGTGGGAGGCCCTGGGTTGGGACCTTACGCAGAGCACCGTCAGCGCCTGCTATCACCTGCTCTACATGGGCAAAAAGGCCAGCTCGTCCTCGCAGACGCCTCCCCCGCCGGCCGACGACCTGCTCAACCACTACACCTGCGAGCAGATGCGCGCGCATTGGCTGTCGCTCGGCCTGTCCGAGAAGCCGGTGAGCTTTAGCCCCAAAGCATACGACACGCGCGTGACCGGCAAGGACAAGGACGGCAACGAGGTGCGTGCCTGCGACGACAAGCGCGTCATCGACCCGGCCCTCAAAGAGAGCGCCCTTTTGACTGGCGTGTTCAACCGTCTGGCCCGCAGCTGCTTCTACGGCGTCGCCGTCAAGGAGGGCGACGAGAGCCCCTACCGCAACGGCTGCGTCCCCGCCGGTGCCGCCTCTGCCGCCGTGGTCGAGGCCGCCGAGCAGGCTGCCCTCGCCTTTGAGCAGGCCATGTACAAGTTCGAGACGCACCGCGCGCTCGCCGTGTGCGACGACTACCTGCGCGCCGCTAACAAGCGCTGGAGCGACGCCTCCAAGGCCGCCAACAAGCTCGAGGGCGAGCCGGCCAATGCCGCGATGACGCAGGCCCTCGTCGACGCCTTTACCGAGCTGCGCGTGGCGACTGTCCTGATGCACGGCATCGTGCCGGCCGGCTGCGAGCTCATCTGCGAGTACTTCGACGTCGATCCGGTCGCGTTCTTTAGCTGGGACAACATCTTTACTTCGACAGACGAGTTCGTGGAGAGCCTGGGCGAGAAGCCCGGCGAGCACCGCGTAAAGCCGCTGCCCCCGCGCTTCGACTTCTTCAGCAAGCACGAGAGCCAGTACTAAAACACTCGACATGTAATGGAATGGGAAGGAAAGACGGATGTCCAAGCCGCGTCGTCGTAAGCAGAAAAAGCAGGTCAAGGCCGAGCTCAAGCTCAGGCAGTTTGCTGCTACCGAGCTTTCCGACCAGCTTGCCGCCCTTCCCTGTGCCGCCGACCTGCCGCGCTTTATGGTCGACACGGTCGCCGGCGCCTATGCCGCGGCTGATGCCGAGCTTATGATCGGGGGCTTCGGCGCCGCGAGCGAACGCCCGGTCACACTGCGCGCCAACACGCTCAAAGCGACCGCCGAGGACATCGCCGCGGCACTCGACGAGGCCGGTATCGCCCACCAAACCGTTACCTGGTACCGGGACGCCTTCATCCTGCCCGAGGCCCAGGTTTCCGACCTGTGGGACCTCGACATCTACCGCGACGGAAAAATCTACCTGCAGAGTCTGTCGTCCATGATGCCTCCGTTGGTCCTGGGCGCCCAGGCCGGCGAGGACATCCTGGACATGTGCGCAGCCCCTGGCGGCAAGACGACGCAGATCGCCGCTCTCACGCAGGGACAGGTGCACCTCACCGCCTGCGAGATGAGCATCCCCCGCGCCGAGAAGCTCGAGTCCAATCTCCACCGTCAAGGCGTCAAAAACGTGCCCGTCATGCGCATCGACGCGCGCGAGCTCGACGAGTTCTTCCGCTTTGACCGCATCCTGCTCGACGCCCCCTGCACCGGCACGGGCACAGTCATCAGCGGCAACGAGAAGAGCCTGCGCGGCCTGACCGAGCAGCTACTTGGCAAGTGCGCCCGCTCGCAGCGAGCGCTTCTGGACCGCGCCATGGGTGCCCTCAAGCCGGGTGGCACGCTGGTCTATTCCACTTGTTCGATCTTGCCGCAGGAAAACGAGGACGCCCTGCAAGAGGCCCTCGACAAGCGCATGGACTGCGAGCTTATCCCCCTTAACGGCACACCGAGCAAAAGTGAAGCACGCCGCGCCCAGGAAGCCGGCGAGGAGCCACACGTCGAGTGCAACGCCCTCACCGAGGCCATCGCTGCCGGCCGCGTCTCGGCCGTCGCCAACGGCCTGCCCGGTACGCTCACCATTCCGCCCAGCCGCGACTTTGAGGGCTTCTACATCGCCCTGATCCGAAAACGCAGCTAGCGCACGGACCAAATACTCAACAAGCTATCTCCGTGCGCGTTTGTCCTGCTGGTCACGATGTCGCTTAAGCGCCTCGCGCTCCCTGCGCTCGGCCCTTTTGCCCTTAATGGCCGTGACCACAAAGTAGATGACCGCGGCGGCCACGATTGCGCCCACGCACAGGCCAATCGAGCCCAACATTGCTGTCAATTCCATACCGCGTCACCTCTCTTTTAAACGGGACATTCAAGATAGCACCTCGACGCCCGCCACCACAGCTCCTTCACGTTCGCCAGTCCTTCAGTCTAACGGTGGGCGCGGCGGGGAAAAATCAACTCGTCAAACGATTTAGCACTCGCAACTCCGGCTGCATGTGCCGGCAACTATCGCATAGAATCGAGCCTCCATGGATACCCTCAACGACCTCAACGAGCGCGTCGACGCCTTCGTCGGCACCAGCTCCTTCGACATGCCCGCCGCGGCAAACGACCAAGCCCCCATCGATGTGCCCGCCGAAGTTCACGAAGACATCGTCGCCTCGGTCGACTTCTCCGAGGTCGAACTCGCCGACGAATTCACCGAGCCACAGGTAGCCGTCACCCCCAACGGGCTGCTCCCCATGGAGCCGCTTCCCATCGATGGGCGTCTGCGCAAAGCAGCCCTTCGCATGCCCGACGAGATCGAGGAGGCCAGCGGCTTTACGCTCTTCGGCCGTCGCATCAAGTCGCTCATCTATACCACCGACGTCGCGGTCATCCGCAACTCCAACGCCGATGCCGTCTTTGCCGTTTACCCCTTCACGCCGCAGCCGGCCATTACGCAGGCGTTGCTGACTGTCGCCGAGTGCCCGGTCTTTGTGGGCGTGGGCGGTGGCACCACCACCGGCAAGCGCTCCGTTCAGATGGCGGCCGTCTCCGAGATGCAGGGCGCGGCAGGCTGCGTGGTCAACTCCCCCGCCACCGCCGAGATGGTCGAGCACATCACCAACATGGCGGACATCCCCGTCATCGCCACGGTCGTGCGCTGCGATGACGATGCACATGCCAAGGTTCGCGCCGGAGCCAAGATCCTCAACATCGCAGCCGGTAAAAACACGCCGCAGGTCCTGCGCGAGTTGCGCGAGCACTATCCCAACCTGCCGCTCATCGCACCGGGCGGCAAGACACCCGAGAGCATCCGCGAGACCATCGCCGCCGGCGCCAACGCCATCATCTGGACGCCGCCTTCGGCGCAGCAGCTGCAGACCGACATGATGCAGCGCTACCGCAAGATGAAAGAAGACGCCACGCCCGTTATTTCGCGCGAAGATGTGCCCATCATCGACCAGGTCGCCGCCGCCGAGGTCAGCCAGGTCGAGAACATGAATCCCGACGTACCGATTCCCGACGAGGTCATCGAGCGTGTCGCCTCGATCCACGAGCGCGTTGAGGAGCATCGCGCCAACCGCGGACTCAAGCCGTCACTGCACGGCTTCTTCTTCCGCGGAAAGAAACGCTAACAAAACATCTTGGCCCGCCCCACAAACGTGAGGCGGGCCGTTTTCGTTTGAGCAATCATGCAGCGATGTGATGGGGCAGATTAATCCACGCGTTTGTCGCCCATAAAGAAGAGCGCCACCGTGCCAGGTCCGGTATGCGAGCCAATCAGAGTACCGATGTTATTGATCTCAATCTTGCCTTTAAGTTGCGGAACCTGTTCCTCAATCAGCGCCGCAACGGCCTCGGCATCCTCGCGGCACGCCGAGTGCGACATGATGCACTTACCCGAATAATCCGCACCGTCCTGCACGTGTGCCATCATGGTCTTAGCCATCTCGGAAATCGCGCGCTTCTTAGTGCGAATCTTCTCACGTGGCGACAGTCCACCTTCGCAATCGACCGTCATAAGCGGGCAAATCTTAAGCGCCGTGCCGATGATCGCGCTCGCAGCCGAAATGCGACCGCCGCGCAGGTAGCTCGACAGATCGGTCGAGAAGAACCAGTGGTGAAGGTTGAGTTTATGCTCCTCAATCCAAGCGGCCGTCTCGTCGAGCGAAGCGCCGCTATCGCGGACGTCGGCGGCACATTCCGCCAGCAGGCCAAAGCCCGAAGACGCCGCCAGCGAATCGATGACGCGCACCTTGCCGCCCTGGGGATAGCGATCCGCGAGCATCTGCGCCGCAACGCAGGCCGAGCCATACGTGCCCGAAATACCCGACGACAGCGTCAGATGCAGCACGTCCTTGCCCTCGGCGGCAAACGGCTCCCAAAACTCCTCGTACTCGCCCACGCCCAGCTGCGACGTCTTAGGCATGGCGCCCGCGGCGATCTTGGCAAAAAACTCGTCCGGCGAAATCGACTGATACAGGTCATCGTCATAGACAACGCCATCAATCTCGTAATGGAAATACACGACAGGAATATTGCGCGACGCAAAGAACTCGCGGGTTCGATCGGCGCCAGACTCACAGGTCAGGACAAAATCACTCATATGAGGCTCCTTAATCATTGTTGCGCAAATTATCGCACAGCGAGCCTAAATACGGTACAAATGTCCACTATTTACCAATTCGAACTATTAGCATTGAACATCTTTATCACGAACATCTCCATCGCCGCCATGGACCAATCTAGGCAATACCGCCCCCTTCGTCTCCACTCAACCGACACATCTACCTCCACTAAATCGATTTAGCAAACCGTTCAGCCGACAATTCAGCCGCCGGCGCAAAATCGAAACAAAGGCGGCGCATACTGGTAAACGCTTGACGCCGCTTTATCAGTTTTACCAACCATATCGGAAGGTGTTTCATGGTCGCATTCGATCGCAATCCGCAAGACTTTAAGTATCTGCGTCTGCTGTCGAGACAATTTCCCACCGAGCAATCCGCATTTACCGAGATCATCAACCTCTCGGCCATCCTCAACCTGCCCAAGGGCACCGAGCATTTTATGAGCGACGTGCACGGCGAGTACGAAGCCTTTATGCATATCCTCAACAACTGCTCGGGCGTGGTGCGCGAGCATGTCGACGAAATCTTTGGCGACACGCTCTCCTTTGACGAAAAGGGCGAGCTATGCACGCTCATCTATTACCCGCGCGAGAAGATCGACCTGGTCCGCAGCCAGCGCGAGGACTCGCCCACCTGGTACAAGACAATGCTCGACCAGCTCATCATGGTCGCCCGCTCGCTTTCGAGCCGCTACACCCGCTCCAAGGTGCGCAAGGCCATCCCGCGCGACTACGCCTATATCATCGACGAGCTGCTGCACACGCACCCGGACGAGAACAACTATCGTGTGCGCTATCACGAGCGCATTGTGGAGTCCATCCTGGAGACCGCCAGCGCCGACGACTTTATCGAGTCGCTCGCCTCGCTCATCAAGCGCTTGGCCGTCGACCACCTGCACCTGGTGGGCGACATCTTCGACCGCGGCGGCGGTGCGGCCAAGATTATGGATCGCCTGCTCACCTACCATTCGCTCGATATCCAGTGGGGCAACCACGACCTGCTGTGGATGGGCGCTGCGGCCGGCGAGCCCGCCTGCATCGCCACGGCCCTGCGCAACAACCTGCGATACGACAACTACGAGATCCTGGAGAACGACTACGGCATCTCGCTGCGCGAGCTTGTCGCCTTCGCCGATGCCACCTACACCGCGAGCGAGTCCATCACCCCGCTCATCAAAGCCATCAACGTGCTGCTCTTTAAGCTCGAGGGTCAGATTATCCAGCGCCACCCCGAGTTCGATATGACCGACCGCCTGCTGCTCGACAAGATCGATCACGACTCCGGCACGGTCACGCTCGCCGACGGCAGCGTGTGGCCGCTCACGACCAACGACTTCCCCACCGTCGACCCGACAGACCCCTATACACTCACGCCCGAGGAACAGCACATCATCGACAAGCTCGTGTCTGAGTTTGTCACCGCCGATCACCTGCATCGCCATATCGATTTCCTCTACACGCACGGCTCGATGTACAAGGTCACCAACGGCAACCTGCTGTTCCACGGTTGCGTGCCGCTCAACGAGGACGGCACCTTTAGCAGCATGAACTGCTTGGGCACTTGGCACGCCGGTCGCGATTATTTCGATTTTTGCGACCACATCGCCCGCCGTGCCTGGCGCACCGGCGACCGTGACGCCCTCGACTGGATGTGGTACCTGTGGATCGGCTTTAACTCGCCCGCCAGCGGACGTCTGGTGCGCACCTTCGAGCGCGCCTACATCGCTGACAAGAGTACCTGGGTCGAGCCGATGGATCCGTATTACACGCTCACTACGTCGCCCTCGGTTTGCGATGACATCATGCACGAGTTCGGCGTCGTCCCCATGGCATGTTCACCGACCGGTCACATCATCAACGGCCACACCCCCGTCAAGACCACCAAGGGTGAGCAGCCCATCCGTGCCGACGGCAAACTGCTGGTCATCGATGGCGGCTTCTGCCGCGCCTACCATCCCAAGACGGGCATCGCCGGTTATACGCTCATCTCCAGCTCGCGCGGATGCCGTCTTAAATCGCACCGGGCCTTTACGACGGTTGCCGAGGCACTCACGCGCAACGTGGACATCGAGAGCGAGACCAACCGTTTTGACCAGGCCGACCGTCGCCGCATGGTAAGCGATACCGATTCGGGTGCCAAGATCCGCAGCCAGATCCAGGACCTACGTCAGCTGCTCGATGCATATAGAAACGGTGCTATCGAGGAGCGCGCCTAGCCCCGCCCACGGGGATTGGCTAAACTTGCTGAGTTTGTCATCCCCACGGCGCCCCGGCGCCACCTAAAGGCAGGTACCATGCAAAAGCTCCTTGCGCAGATCATGAAGTTTGGCGTCGTCGGCGTCATTGCCACGGTCATCGACTTCGGCATCATGAATCTGCTCCACTACGGTCTGGGCCTCAACATCTTGATCGCCAACACCAGCGGCTTTATCGTCTCGCTCATCTTTAACTACGTCGCGAGCATGAAGTACGTGTTCGCGCACAAGGAGGGCATGAGCCGCCGTCGCGAGTTTGTCATCTTTGTCGTGCTGTCTGTGATCGGCCTGGTGCTTAACGACGGCATCGTGTTGGCGCTCAACGCCGGCCTGGGACTCGAGGCCAATATCGCCAAGATTTGCGCCACCGCGCTCGTCATGGTCTACAACTTTGTGACCCGCAAGATTTTCCTGGAGGGCGACGAGACCAAGTAGCTCGGCTTTCTCGCTGTATTGCAGGGCCCGCGAACGACGTGCACTGGGTGCGGCGTCGTTCGCGGGCCCTATTCGTTTACGGGCAAATTTCCAACGTTTGCGGATTGCCTCTTGAAAATTTGACGAGTTCGTATAGTTCTTGGCAAAGCCCTTACGTTTCCCATGCAAAAGCTCTAAAGTATCCTCTGCTCGATTCATCAACGCATTGGATGTGATTGCGTGCGCAAGGCACTGGCACAACCTCATACTAAGCAGTTCCTCAAGTTCGCTGTCGTGGGACTTATCTCCTTTGGCATCGACTGGGGCATGCTTATTGCGCTCGTCGAGCTGTTCCACTTTGACTTTTTGATGAGCACCACGATCTCGTTTATCACGTCCGTTGTGGTCAATTACTGGCTCAGTATGAAGTACGTGTTCGACCACCGCGAGGGCATGAGCCGCAAGCGCGAGTTCACGATCTTCACCATCCTGTCGGTGATTGGCCTGGGCCTCAACGACCTGTACATGTTTGTGGGCGTCACGTTTTTGAGCATCGGCTACCAGGCCATGAAGGCCATCGCCACGTTCTTGGTCACCTGGTACAACTACTTTAGCCGCCGCTTCTTCCTCGAGGGCGCGCAGTCGTAGTCGATTCGACATTTGCTTGAATGTATAACCGGTTGGAATTCACATTCCAGCCGGTAATTTTTTTTGCTGAGCCTGCCGATGGCAGCGCGCGAGACGGGCCACGGCGCCGAAATGGGACGCGCTTTCCGGTTGAGCCTCGATTGGGAAACTCCCCATTCCCAGTAAAAGCGGGCGGTTCGGATACTCTCCGAACCGCCCGATTGGCATGCTATGTCGATGCATCTAGCCCGTTACGTAATACCAGACTACGTTGTCTCCGTTGGAAAGAACGTAGTTGCTGCAAGCCGTGTTGGGCGTTACGCCGTTGACGGAGTACATCCAGCCGCTCGTACTGCCGTGCTCCTTCTCGGCTAGACCGCCGATGGCGGCAACGTAGGTGCCGTACGACGAGCCATGAGCGTTAACGGAAAGGCCCAGCGCGCATAGGGCATCGTAGACCGTGGCGCCCTCGTTAAAGGTGAACGTGCCGCCAGACGAGACAGGATTGCCCACAGCACTCGATGTGACCGACACCGTCACCGTAACGTAGCCAGGCTGCTGCGAGCCGCTCTGGCTGCCCGCAGAGGCGCTGCCGCCGTTAGAAGTAGCCCCACCACCCGTCGTTGATCCGCCGCCCGAAGATGCGCCGTCAGAAGAGCTGGACTGATCGACGGATCCGCCATTCTGGGTCTTAGATTTGTTGCCAGACTTCTTACCGCCCTTGCCTTCGGACTTTTTCTCTTTCGAGTCTTTGTCCGAGTCCTTGTCCGAAGATTCGGAATCGTCCTTGGAATCAGATTTATCCGAATCTTTGGATTCGTCCTTCGCATCATCCGAGGATTTGGAATCCTTGGACCCGGCTTTGACCGAAGTGACGGTCGCGCCAGTTCCCCCGGCGTCCTTGGTAACGATGCTCTCCCCCGTCACGGTCCGGACAATCCAGTCGATGGACCAGGCCCCACTGGCGGAAGGATGGACAAAGCCCAGCGAAACAACGATCAGCGCGATGCATGCGGCAGTCAGGACGCCGAGCAGCACCTTGCGCCGAGGGGCGGACGCCGCCGAAGCGGCGCCCTTTTGCTTTGCATCATCAAGCTGGATGAACGAGGAGTCGGGCTGCTTGCCGTCGTCCTTAGGCTTATCGGACATCGCCGTCACCCTTGCCGCGCTTGGTCAGCACAAAAACGGCGATGAGGGCAAGGCCGATCAAACCAGCTGCAATGCCGACGATGGCGAGCGGGTTGAATCCAGACTCCTGCTCAGAGGCCTCAGCGGACTTCTTAGCAGTGGTCGTGGAAGCGGAGCCCTTGTCGGACTTGGAGCCGGACTTGCTGGACTTCTCGTCCTTCTTGTCAGACTTCTTGCCGTCCTTCTTGTCGGACTTGTCGGAATCCTTCTTGGAATTCTTGTCGTCCTTGGCCTCAGTCGTAGTGGTCGTAGTAGACACCGGCTTCTGACCGGGCGAAACGGCACCGCCAGTCTGCTGGCCATTCGTGCCGCTACCAGAACCAGCGCCGGTGCCGGCATTGCCAGAACCGCCATTGCCGTTGGAGCCACCATTGTTGCCAGAACCGCCGTTATTGTCAGCAGCCTTCTTGACCCACTTGGCATACAGCGTCATATCAGCCGCCACCGGCGTGCTAAAGTCATATGCCTCCGTACAAGCCTCATCGGTGTACCAGCCGCCAAAGGTATAACCCTCACGCGTCGGATCGGCAGGCTTAGCAACAGAGCCGTTGGCAGCCGTGGTCTGGAAATCGACCTTGGAGCCTTCGCCAGCGTTAAACGAAACCTTGACGCCAGCGTTCAGCTTAAACAGCGTGCCGGAGTCGTTGATGTAGTACAGGTTGCCCTTGGCATCGCAGGCGACCGGCGAGTCGCAATAGTTATTGTGACCCGTCGCGCTAAACACGCCAGACGCCTCGGCATCGCCCAGCTTGTAGCGATAGACGCCACCGCCCGTCGTGCAATTCACGTAGTCGGAGGTCTCACCGTAGTTAACCGTAAAGTACACATACGTGCCGTCTGCCTGAGCACTCACCAACGGAGCGCCCTTAATACCGCCGGCGGGAAGCGCGGAACCATCGGCAGACGAGATTAGTGTCGAAGCAAAGTCGTTCTCCAGGTCGACAATGGCCAGCGCAGATCCACCAGAAACCTCGCCGCCAACGATAAGCTTGCCGTCATACAGCGTAGGTATGCACGCGCAGCCGGTAAGGCCAAGGTCAATCACACGCTCCTCGGTAAGACGTGAGGCGGCATCCGCATCACGCGAACTGCCGTCAGAAATCGCCAGCACGTGCAGCTTGCCGTCGCGCGAAATCAGGTAAGCGTGGCTGCCGTCAGTGGAGAGCACGCAGGAGGAGTTGACGATAGCCCCAACTGAGACGCTTCCAAGCACAGCGCCCGAAGACTTGCTGAGCATCTCGACGGTACCGGAGCTGGTGGGAACCAGAATGTAGTCGCTGCCAACCGTGGCGCCCGTCCAATAATAGCCCTCATCAGCATTAACATGCTGCCAAGAAACAGCGCCGGTCAGGATGTTAATACGCGTCAAATGACCGTTATTGTACGTACTCGTTCCAAAGTCGACATCAACGGTGCCAACGTAGAGATAGTTACCATCGACCGTCAGCTGAGAATTCGACTGAGCAGTTTTGCTCACAGGGTCGGTAACCCAAACCGTCGTGAGCGTGTCGGCCGTCAGAGCCTGGACCGCACCGCCGTCGAGCGGGACGATGATTAAGCCGTTCGTATAAATCGGACGCGTTGTGTAGCCAATCGCAGTCTTAAGATTCGACTCGGCAAGCACCTTGCCCGACTCGGCATCAATCTTAAGCAAACGCTTGTTGACGGCGAGATACACGTTGCAGTTCACGACGATAGGCTCGCTCGCATTGGGGTATGTGGCACCCGAGTAGGCCTTCCAATCGAACGTCCAAGAGCTTGCCAGCGCACCCGTAGGCGTGGACACGTTCTCGACTGCCGCGTTGGACTTGCCATCCCAGTCGGACTTCCAATCGGTCGGACGCGGAGCGCTCGGATCCACGACGACTTCATCAGGATTGGGAACCGTGTCGCCGGCAGCAAAAGCCCAGACGATCGAGTCACCCGACTTGAGTACATAGTCACTATCGATTTGATTTGCAGGGACACCATTTACAAAGAACGACCAGGCGCCAGCCAGCTTGGTATCGTCAAGCGGAGAGACAAGGCTGTGAACGCCCCAATAGCCCTGCTGGTCGTACATCTCGGACTTGATGCCAACAGCATCGAAGTAGGCGGCAGAGGCGTCCTTAATCGTCGTGCCCTCAACGAACACCTGCGTCGAAGGATCGGTCCAACGCTGAGCCTTATCATCCTTTTTGCCGATGATCTCCATCGAAACGGCGACCTGACCAGGCATGGTGCCGTCAGAGCCATAGACCCAGGTGACCTCGTCGCCGGCCTTGAGTGTGTAATTGCCTGCGCCGACGTTGGCCATCTTGCCGTTGACGAAGAACTGCCAAGATTTCCAAGTGCTTTCGTCGACCTGTACGGTCGAAAGCTTCACGTTCTTATCGAACGGAGAAGTCAGCGAATTGAGGAACCAACCATACGAGCCGGTCTGGGCGTCGACGCCAATGCCAGCCTGCTTAAAGATTCGCTCGGAAAGATCGGCAGCGGTCGCGCCCTCTTCCACCAGCGCAGTCGTAGGCTGCGCCCACGTTTGCTGAGCGCCCGAGGCGTCCTGTCCGATAACGGTGCAACTTACTGAAAGCTGGTCGGTGGGTGCAGGGTCTCCGTACTTCGAGTAACACCAGACGATAGAGTCGCCCGCCTCGAGGGTGTAGCCGCCGGCACCAACCGACGCCGCGACGCCGTTGATGAACAGTTGCCAGTAGGCACCCGTAGCGTAGTCATACGCAAGGGTGCGGTCAGCATCGAAAGGCGATGTAATGGAGTTGAGCACCCAGCCCCAAGAGCCGTTGGGGTCGTAGTCGGCCTTGAGGCCGGCCTGCTTAAAGAGCTCCTCGGAAAGATCTGCCGCAGTCGCGCCATTCTTAAGCGTGTACTGCGACGCGGCAGCCCATGTTTGCTGCTTGCCCTTGGCATCGATGCCGATGACGGAGCACGTCGCCGTCACCTCCGGGCTGTTTTGACCGCTCGTGCCCAGAACCGTGATCTTTGCCGAAACATCCTGATTAGCGAGCTTGGCATACGTGGCGTTATCGGGATAACGCTCGGCATAGCGAGCATACTTCTCGCTCGTCAGACGCGAGGAAACGACAACTTTCGTGTTGTACTCGGGCTGCGTGACCTTGAGGTTCTCGGCAGAAACAATAGAGCTGTTGCTCGACTTAAACAGGCGCCAGTCCTGTCCAGACATCGCGTCATAGCCAGGCAGGTCAACCGGAACAATGCCGAGGGACGTCGAATCGGTCGTCGTCTTGTCGTAGCTCCAGGCCAGGTTGCCATCGGCATCAAGATAGGCCTTCTGGAACGCGTGCATGTCGGCCGAAACGGCATTGGCATCCTGGCCATTCAGGATGGCAGCAGCGTAGCCGGCCTTTGCCTTCTCCATAAGAGACAGCTCGGCATCGAGCTCTTTCTGGTTCTGCGGAGCAATGGCAAAGTCGAGGGTCTTGCTGGCCGTGACTTCGGCGTTGGACTTGTCGGTCACCGTGAGGGTGATCTTGGTGTTCGCAGCCTTAGCGCCGGGCAGCGGCTGGTAGACCGTGCCCTTATAACCGTTGAACGTGATGTCGTCGGTGCTTGCAGAGTACTCAACCTTGTAGTACTTGCCGTCGATATTGAGCGTACTCGTGCGCGGCATCTGCAGGTCGGCGGTCAGGCCGTCCTTGTCGGCAACCGTGTCGGTGCCGGAGTACTTGATGTTGTCGTAGGTGAAGGTCGCATCGACCTTTTCCTGCAGCGCCTTCTTGTCGGCAGCGACCTTCTCGGGATCGCCCTTGACGGTCACCGTGAAGTCGTGCGTGCCCTTAACGTCAGACGGGCCGCCGCTCACAAACGAAACGGTCGCGGTCAGCGTAACGGCGCGATCGCTCGAGGCGCGCGTAACCTTGCCGGTGTAGTCACTCCAGCCATAACCGGACGGCCAAATAACATCGCCGTCGGAGCTCTTCCAGCTGACCTCGAACTTGCTCTTGGAACCCGCGCGATACGGCAGCGTGAGGTTGGACGTGACGGACTCGGCCGAATCGCCCGAAGCATAGCCGATGGCAACCTGCTCGGCAGCATCGTCGAGCATCTGCTGCACACGAGCCTCGTCCCAAGCAACCTGCACCGTCTTGTTGGGCTGGTAGTATTCGAGCTCATCGCCACGCGACAGCTCAAACACCACATCCGCACTGCGCAGGCCGTCGATGTTGTAGCCGGTGTAGTCGTTGGGATCGATGTAGAAGAATGTCACATCGCCGTTGGTCTTGTCCTGGGCATCGGAGATGGCGACCGTAGCCTTGGCATCCTCGGCCTTGAAGGCAACACCGTCCCCGACGACCTTAACGTCAACGCCATCAAAGCCAAGCTCGGCAAGCTGCGCCTTCAGGACATCGTTGACGTTGCCGCCCTTGGCGTTGTAATCAACAACAATCTGCTTGTTGGCATCGGTGAGCTTTTGGACTGCAGCCTCGAGCGAGCCTGCGGCGATAACCTTGTTAGCGGAGATGAGCTCGACCGTCGAGCTGCCACTCGTAGCGACAGCCTTCAGATACTTGCCATCAGCGGAGGCCGAGACCGTTGCCTCGACGCCCGACATGTCGGACAGCAGCGTCCAGTCGGCCGCCGCAGCCTTCGCATCGTCAGCCGCATACCAAGCAACCGTCGTCTGAGCGGTCACGTCGATGCCGTTGGTGGTCGAACCATCGGCACGCTTGGCCTGCACCGTCGCCTTAACGCTATCGCCCGAAACCAGATGGGTCGACTCGCTGTTGATCTGCGGGGTGGTGATCACACGCAGCAGGCTGTACTCCCCCGCCGCGGTAACGCTATCGGAGGAAACCCACTCAACCGTGTTATCGAGGGCGGAAGCAGTGAGCTTGATGCGTTTGCCAACAAGGGAATCGTTGAGCGTCAGCGCGCCGGTCTCGGTGTCGATGCCTTCGGTGACTTCGACCCAGTCCGAATCGCCCTCGCCCTTGGCATACCAAGCGAGCGTGAGCTTAGCGTCCTCGGGCAGATCGGAATCGGACCAGCTCGAGGAGCCGGGGATCTTCACGCGCGGAGTGAGCGTAGTGCCCACAGAAAGCGTCGTCGAAGACGCCTCGTTGGGAGCGACGGACTTGAGCTTGTACTGGCCGGCGAGCGCCACGGGACCAACGGGGTCGACGGACTGCGTGCCGCCGTAGGTGCTCTTCTTTTCGGTGCTCTTGACCGAGTTTTTGCTCGTGGCAATTACGCGGATGTACTTGCCCACCATGTCGTTGGTCGGCGTATACGTAGCGGAGTCGGCCGCGTCGGGGATGTTGACGAAGTGGCTGTCGTAGGAGCTCTTGTCGTTGGAGTACTGCCACTGATAGTGGACCGTATCCGTCGCGGAAACGTTGGTGTAGGAGTTGCCCTTAGTCGCCTTCGCGGTCAGGACCTTACCCGCAGCGACCTGTCCGGATGCCAGAGCACCCGTAACCGTCACACCGTAGAGATCAACCGCACCGGCCTCCACAACGGGCAGCGCGCTCGATTGCTCGTCGCCGAAGCCGCCGTTGGCGTGCGCTTGGACGTACCTGTTCGCCAGCGCCGCGTCGGGCGTTAAGGAGTTGGTGTCCGCGCCCTCGATCTTCGTGTCGCAGGTACTCGGGGAGTCCCCGTAGTACCAGGACCAGGTAACCTTGGGGCTCGAGGTCACGTCGTCGGAGCCCGACTTCGCGGAGGCGGTAATCTTCTGGCCGACCGTCGCCTCGCCGGTGCGGTCAAGCGTGACCTTCGTGATGCTGATGGAGCCGGCAGCACCGATAAGGCTCGTGCCCTTGGTGTTGTACTCGCTATTGCCGATCTTTGAGGTGATGTGGCAACGAACCGACTTGCCCTCGTAAGCCGCGAGCTCGAGGGTGCTCGACGTCGCACCCTCGATGTCGGTGTAGGTACCGTTCTTCTTGTCCGAAACCTGCCACTGATAGTTCAGCTTGGACGCATCGATGTAATCGGAGGCGCCCTTCTCTTTAGCAAAAGCCTGGACTGTGTCTTCAACGGTATAGACGTAGGTTCCCGAGGTCGAACCCGCAGGGGCCAGGATGGCGGAGTAGATGTCCACGGCGCCGGCCTGCTTGAAGGGGCCCACGCCATAGCCGGTCGACCAGCTGCCGAACGAGACATCGTTCGCGCCCGCATTGGCGGAGACGCTAACGTAGTAGCCCTCGAGGTCGTCGGCCACCGTAAGCGTCGGGCCGGACTCGCCCTCGATGATCTCCCACTTCGTGGAGCTGCTGGGCGCCGAGGTGCCCTTGTACTTCTTCCAGGTGTAGGTGACCTTGGAGTTGTCGACGTAGGAGGGGCTGGAGCTCGAGCCGGTGTATGCCTTGGCCGTAACGGTCGCGCCGATTTCAGTGGAAGGCGCGGAGAGCTCGACACCCGCGAGCTTGACCGCGCCGGCCTTGAGCACGGCGTCGCTTGTCGTGGCCTCAACGTCGTTTACCCCGGCGTTTGCCTTGACCTTGAGATACTTGCCCTCAAGGGTGTCGGTTACCGTGAGGGTGGCGATTGTCGCGCCCTTAATCTCGGTCCAGCCGGAGTATTTGTTGGTCGACTCGTACCAGGTGTAGGTCACCTTGGCGTCGCTCGAAGCAGGCGTGTTGTACGCAGTGTATGCCGTCGCGGTGACCTCGTCACCAACGGCCGGCGAAGAATTGCTCAGCTTGACGGAGTAGAGGCTCGCCTGGCCGGCGCCCAGCACGGGACCGGGGATGTAATTGGCGTTGATGCCCGAGCCGTAAGAGACGGACGGACCATAGTAATCCTTGCCGTCCGCCGTTACCTTGCAGATGAAGTATTTGCCCACCATCGCATCGGTAACGGCAAGCGACTGCTCGTTACCTACGACCTCGGTATAGTCAGCGACGTTGTTGCTCGACTTAACCGTGCCGGCGAGCCAAGTGTAGGTCCAAGTGCCCGGATTGGCGACAGACTGAGTTTCGGTAGTGAAATCGCCCCAAGCGTCCTCGGTCTCGACCTCATCGTACATATTGGCCCAAAGCGTGTCGCCTGCCTTGAGCGCGCCGGACTTCGTGGAATACGAGTTGTCCTTATCCTTGGTGTCCTGGATATAGACCTTGGCGTCATCCGAGAGCGTCGTGGCAGAAGCGACGACGGCGGCATTCCCGTCTCCCTGCTCCGAAGCTGAAATCGTTGCGGCAGGGCCCTCGGCGGAAATCGCGTCGCTTGCAGTGGCGTCATCACTGTTCGCAGCGCTCGCTGATGCATCCTGGCCAGCAGCGGTATCAGCAGCAGCGCCAACTGCACCAGCATCGGCCGTGCTACCATCTGCAGCAGACGAACCCTCGCCAGCCGTCGCAGCAGCCACAGCCTCGGCAATGCCCTCGGCGCCGTCGGCCCACATCTGGGCAGGCGTCGTGCCAAACGCCATGGCAAAAGCCAGGAACGCCACCAGGCCGCGCTTGGCTACGCCGCGGGCAATCGCTCCATGGCGACGCCACGAGGCGCGCTGGCACTCGTCCTCAAACATATCCATTTGTCTCCTACTGTCTGCACTTGGAGCATCGCCCAGCGCCTGCCCCACGTCATCGCGCACATTGCGCTCGAGTACCCCCATCGGGGTCCCCCTTCCCTCCAGAGCCCAACGCGTACCGGCGGCATGCGCCGCGGCCGCGTGCAAGATGGGAGGCGATCCGACTTAACCTTAACGACCCGGGCGCGCCGTCCGATCTGCGACGCGACCATCCCGGGCCAAGAGGAATTACGGTTACTGGTACAGCCGGGGAATTGCACCCCGATTCTCCCAAACGCGCAGGAAAACCGCGCATTCGTGCGTCTCCGCACCACCATCTAGGCCATCGATTATTACCGTCATCATGGTAGCACGCAAAAGGGCCCCGCACACAGGCGAAGCCCAAGGTAAAAGCTATGGTTTGAGATAGGAAAGGATGAGGAAGGAGGCCTATGCAAAATGATCCGTCTTCCTCCGTCCCCAAAGAATCATTAATGCTTGCCGCCGTGGCTGTTGCGCCAGATCTCGCGACCCAGCATGAGCGCCAGCACCAGCGCGCTCACGTAGCCAAAAAGGCCGATGACCGGAATACCAAACACAACCGGCTCGATGCGCGCGTAATAGACCACCGACGAGCCGATAAACAGGCCGGCGATGACGATGGCCATCGACATGCGGTCGACGATGCCGCCTATCTGACGCAGCGCCTTGTCGCTACTCATAAGCTGCAGGTTCAGTTTGAGCTGACCGCGCGTGAGCATGCGCGACGCCAGCCCCAGGTACTCGGCCGCTTCGAGCGAACCCTTTGCCGCTCGGTAGCTACTCGCCGCAAAATCACGGCTCATGTCGCGCATACGCGCGTAAGTGCTCTTCTCGTTTTTGATGTGCGTCTGGATGATCTGAATCATGTTGACGTTGGGCATGTACTCGGTCAGCAGGCCCTCGAGCGTCACCATGCCACGGGCGAACATCGTCACCACACTCGGCAGCTCAACGTCGTTTTTGCGCGCCAGGTTTAGCAGCGAGGTCAAAAACTCGCCGATATCCAGGTCCTTAAGATCAAGACCCGCAAAGTCGGCAACGATAAAGTCCAAGTCGGACAAAAAGGCCGAATGGTCAAGCTCGGCCGAGTCGCCGCGCGTCACGGCAAAGCGCATGAGCGAATCCTTGAGCTTGGGCACGTCGCCCTCGGCCACGGCGAAAATCATATCCTTGACGATACCGCGGTCGTGACTCGACATGCGCCCGACCATGCCCAGGTCGATAAAGTAGACAATGCCGTCCTTGAGGATGATGTTTCCCGCATGCGGGTCGGCATGGAAAAAGCCGTCGTCGAGCACCTGCGTCGAGTAGTCCTCGACAATCGCCGAGCCGATCTTTTCCAGGTCATAGCCCTCAGCCACCAGGCGCTCGGGATCGGCAATGGAGATGCCTTCGATGTAGTCCATGACCACCACGTGCTCGGTGCAAAGGTCCAGGTAGGATTTGGGACACGACACGCCATGCACGCTTTTATGGAAGTCATAGAAATCGTTGAGGTTTTTGGCCTCGGCCAAAAAGTTGGTCTCCTCGCGAAACGAGGTCCACAGCTCTTCGACCACGCCATGCAGGTCCACAAACTGGTCGGTGTTGACGAACTTGGAAACGATGCGCACCACCGAACGGATGATGTCGATGTCCTGAGCCATCACCTGCTGCGCACCGGGGCGCTGCACCTTAACGGCCACGTCCTCGCCGGTCACCAGGCGGGCACGGTGTACCTGCGCGAGCGACGCGCTACCGAGCGGGTTGGGGTCGATCGCGTCGAACATCTGCCCCAAGCGCTGGCCGTACTCCTCTTCCAGACAGCGGAGCACCACCTCATACGGCACCGGCTCTACGTCGGAGCGCAGGCGACGCAGCTCGTCGCAAAACCGCTGCGGCAGAATCTCGGACCGGTTGGCCAGAATCTGCCCCATCTTGACGAACATGGGGCCGAGCTCTTCGAGCAGACGACGCAGGCGCACCGGCGTGAGGTTATCCCACACGCGATACTTTTTGATCAGGCGAACGATCTGCCCAATGCGCTCACGACGACCCGCCGGCGTGAGCTGGTATTCCTCGTCCGGCGCCATCGCGTCGGGCTCCTCGGGCACCATATCGACAGCGCGCGGCTTCTTGCGAGCGCCCGAGACGGCGGCCTCAACCTCATCGACAACCGCCGTCTCGTCACCCAAGGGATCTTGATTGTTGTAATCGGTGGTGGGATCTGCCATCTGCGCTGCTACTCGGCCTCTTCGGTGTCCTCTGCATCGTCGGGCTCAACGGACTCGACGGGCACCGAGGTCACGTTGTCCTCGACCGAATCGACGATGTCGCGCACGTGGGCCAAGAAGGCCGTGCGCTCGGGAGCGGTCATAACGCGGACGCGGGCCAGGATGAGCTCGTCGAGCACACGCTGCGCCGCGGTCTCGCCCTGCATGCCCAGGCGCTCGGACAGATCGGAGATGGTGCCGCCGGCCTGCTCGAACATGTCGGACACGCTGCGGGCGATATCGGGGGCACCGGCGTCCTTGCGAACCTGCTCGCCCTTGGTACTGAGATCGTTGAGAACCTTCTTGCTGCCCTCGACGGCGACGGCGGCGGCGCCGAAGCCCACGTTGATGGCACCGTTAACAAGCTGGTCGAGTTTCATAACCATGGTTGGCTCCAATCATGAACAACTGCATTGGCCTTCTTGTACCCAAGATTGAGCGAACGACACAAAATCGTTTTATCGCGAGGATAGAAATCGAGCGGGAAAAAGCCTTTGACGGCGTTTGCCCCGCTCGCTCGCTGCAAGGTGGTCTTTACCTGACGTTATCGTTCATCGCGAAGGAGTTCTTCATGGCGCAGCTCGTGGTGTAGAGCACCTTGCCCAACAGGGCATCGGTCTCCACGCGCACGAGCTCGGCGAAGGCCTCGTTGGCGCGCGCGAGCTCGGCGGAAACCTCGGCCTCGGGCAGGGCGGCAACGGCGGCGTCAACATCGTGGAGCTGCTTGTGGCCCATGCCACCGACCTTCTCCTGGTAGTCCTCCACCGCGCGGCCGCACTCATGGAAGCGGACATCGGCCAGGGCGCCAATCAGGCGATTCGCCCAGTAGAAGTTCTCGGAGGTCACGCGAGCCTGCGTGTCAGCGTAGTACTCGGGCATGGTCTCGACGTTGGCATACAGCGGGACCAGCGCGTTAAACGAATTGGAGCCAAATGCCATCCACTGCACGGCGCGATAGGCCGGCTGCGCATAGGGGCGAAGCTGCAACACGGCGAGCTGGCTGTTGCGGTTGATGCCGATGGGACGATAGGCGCCGCGCGTGGCCGGCGTGCCCTTGCTGCCGTAGCAGTCGTACTCCGTGCCCTGGTAGTGACTGGAGAGCACGTACTTAATGACCTCGATGGTCACCTTGCGCTCGGGCACGCGGCTCCAGGGGATGTCATCGCTCTCGGGCGTAAAGTCGGCGTCGGGGCCGTCCCACACGTCGCTGGGGTTGAGGCAGCGCTGCATGTACCAGGCGCGCGGCGTGTTGTAGACGTGATCGCTGTCGCTGTGCGAGCCAAAGGCCTCGCGCGGGTTAAAGACCGCAGCGGGGCCGTCACCCTCGACGCCCAGCGTCAGATCCAGATGCCACTCGGCCATCCAGGAGCGCAGGTCGGCGGAGCACATGTGGTCGGCTTGGGCGCCCTCGGCGTCGTCCAGGTCAAAGCTATCGATACCCAGCTGGTTGGGCATGGTCACATAGGCGTCATCGGGCACGCGCTTGGCAATCCAGTGGTGGCCGCCAATGGTCTCGAGCCACCAGATCTCATCCACGTCGCTAAAGGCGATGCCGTTGTTCTCGTAGGTGCCATAGCGCTCGAGCAGGTCACCCAAGATGCGCACGCCGTCGCGGGCGGACTTGGCGTACGGCAAGACCAGGGTCACCATGTCCTCCTCGCCCAGACCACCGGGCTGTGCCGGAACATAGCCGTCCTCGCCCTCGTTGCCCTTGGCGGGCACGTAGTCGACGAGCGGGTCGGCACCGCGGACGCGCTCGTTGGTGGTGAGCGTCTCGGTTGCGGACATGCCCACGTTGAGCTCGTTGAATCCGGCCTCGGCCCAGATGCCGTGGCCCGGGACAACGTCGGGGACGCTCGTGTAACGCATGGGGTTATCGGGCAGATCGATCGTCAGATGGCTCAGAACGCTCGTATAGACGCGCGGCTGCTCGTCGGGATGCACCACGCGCATGCGCTTGGGCTCAAACACCCCGTTGGACGAGTCCTCGTTGCGGGCAACCAGCGTCGACCCGTCGTAGCTCGCGTTCTTACCAACCAAAATCGTTGTGCACGGCATGCGCATCCTCCTTGAGCGAAGAAATCAAACGGTAACAGTGTATCGCTTCGACGCAAAAAGGGCGAAACCGCGGCCCCTCGGGACCCCCTCGAGACCCCCGTGTGCAAAAAATGCCAAATATGAGTACTGTCACCAATTTAGTAGCAGCAAATTCCACCGGACAGGGCGCTAAAAATCCCCACTTGTCCAAAAGATGAGTGAAGTAATTCCACATGAGTCCAATAAAAGAGACTCCATAACGATATTCGATATCGTTAGGGAGTCAAATCAGTCTCAAAGATATGTAACCAACAAGGCAACAGTACTCATATTTGGCATTTTTTGACCACGGGGCATAGAACCAGCCCCCAAACAGCCTCCAAACGCCTATTTCGATGCGCGCTCGGGGTAGCGCGCAGAGATGTGGTGTAAGAGGCGGGGCATGCCCCGCCTCTTCCCTTTCTTGAAAGGGAGGGGACACCGCCTAGAATTCGTCGTTGGAGTAATGAAGGTGACGAATGGAAGGAAAGGCGATGCCCCAAGAAGAGAGTGTACTGCGCCTCGGCCGCGACGAGGCCCTCGAGGCGGCGAGGCTTTGGCAGGAGTGCGGCGACGCGCGCGAGTTCGCGTGCAGGGTGCTGGGCGGCGTGATGAACGCGCTGATGGACTCCGAGGCCCAGCAGATGTGCGGCGCGAGCCGCAACGAGCGCAGCGACGGCAGGGAGAACAGCCGCAACGGCTACCGCCCCAGGTCGCTCAAGACCGCCGTTGGCGACGTGGAGCTCGAGATACCCAAGCTCAGGCACGGCACCTACTACCCCGAGGGCATGCTCGCGCGATGGTCGCGCGTCGACACCTCGGTGGCCGCCATCGTGCAGGAGATGTACGCGTGCGGCGTGTCCACCCGCAAGGTCGAGCGCGTGGCGTCCAGGCTGGGCATATCCTCGCTGTCGAGCTCGGAGGTCTCGAGACTCTGCTCCGAGCTCGACGCCGAGGTGGCGGAGTTCCGCCGCCGCGACCTGTCGGGCACGCCGTGCTGCTACCTGTGGCTCGACGCCACCTACATGAGCTGCAGGGTCGGCTCGTCGGTCGTCTCGCAGGGCGTCGTGACCGCGATCGGGCTGGGCGCCGACGGGCGCAAGCACTTCCTGGGCTGCGACGTGGTCGACACCGAGAGCGAGGACTCCTGGGCGGCATTCCTCGGCGGGCTGCGCGAGCGCGGGCTGGCCGGCGTCCGCCTCGTGGTCTCCGACAGCCACGCCGGGCTCGTGGCCGCCGTCTCGCGCCTGTTCCAGGGCTGCGCCTGGCAGCGCTGCGTGACGCACCTGCAGCGCAACCTCCAGAGCGCCTGCTCGGGCAGGCCCGAGGACTCCAAGGCGGCCGTCAGGGACCTCGTGCACGCCGCGGTCTACCAGGACGACCCCGACCTCGCGCGCTGCGTGTGGGCCGAGGCGGCGCCCTGGGTGGCGTCGGTGTCCGCCAGGGCCGGCGAGGTCTTCGAGCAGGCCGAGGACTCCGCGCTGGCGTTCACGGCCTTCCCCAGGGCGCACTGGGCCAAGCTCCGCACCAACAACGTCCAGGAACGCGCCAACCGCGAGATCAAGCGCCGCTACAGGGTCGTGCAGTCCTTCCCCTCGAGGGAGTCGATGCTGCGCCTGACGTGCGCGAGCCTCATGGAGACCGAGGGGCAGTGGTCCCAGCAGCGCGTGTTCTCCGAGGCCTCGGCCGCCGAGGGCTTCGCCGAGCCCGCGGGCAGGCCGGCCCCGACGGAGGGGAGGCGCCGCGCGCTCGGGCGGCGCGCCAGGGAGATAGTGGACGAGATAGTCGAGAAGCGCGGCCTCAAGAAGGAGTAACATCGGGACTTGCAGCGACGGACCTCAGGACGCTCTTACACCACGTCTGCGCGCGCGACCGCGCTCGGCCGCCTCGATCACATGCTTGGCGAGAATTGCCGTCGTCACAGCTCCCACGCCGCCCGGCACGGGCGTGATGGCGCCAACGACCGGCTCCGCGGCATCGAAATCAACGTCGCCGACCAACTTGCCGGCCGCCTCATCCCAGTTAATGCCCACATCGACAACCGTCTGGCCCTCGCGGACCGCATCCGCGCCAATCGTACGCGCGCGTCCGACCGCAGCAACGACAATGTCGGCAGCTCGACACTCGGCAGTGAGATCGCGCGTGTGCGTATGACACGTCGTCACGGTAGCATTGCGCACCGTAAGCATGGCGGCAACAGGACGCCCGATCACCAGCGAGCGACCGACAACGGCAATCTTGGCACCGTCCAGCTCCACACCATAGTGATCCAGAATCGCCAGCACAGCTTCTGCCGTGCAGGGGGCAAAACCCTCGCCACGCCCCGAAAGCGTAGTGAGCAGCGAAGCCGGCGTCATGGAGTCAACGTCCTTGGCGGGATCGAGCGCCGCGGCAACAGCGTCTTCGTCAAGGCCGGCGGGCAGCGGACGGAACAGCAGGCAGCCATGGACAGCCGAATCGGCATTGATCTCCTCGATGGCAGACAACAGCTCGTCCTGTGAAACATCGGCGGGAAGCAAAACACGACGAGCTTCGATGCCCACCTTTTCGCAGCGCTTAAGGGCGCCACGCTCGTAGGACAGGTCGTCCTCGCGCTCGCCCACACGCACGATAGTAAGCGTCGGAACAACGCCGCGCTCGCGCAGCGTAGTGCAGCGGGCAGCGAGTTCCTCAGTCAACGCGCAGGCGACCGGAGCGCCCTTCAATAGCTCGGCCATGGCTATCCCCTCTTCCTTGCAGCGTCGGCAGCGCGGCGTGCCAGCGCATCGGCACGCGGCAGCCACGTATCCAGCAGCTCATCGCACGCCGCCTCGAGCCCCTCGGCGCGGGCGCGATCCTTCATGGACGTGGTATTGGCAAAGAGCGTCAGGCTCGCGCCCTGCATGGCGGCACGGCAGAACACGGCACCGCACGCCACGTCGGACAGCAGCTGGCGCGAACCCTTATCGGCCATGTCCTCGAGCAGCGCCAGCGCGCGCCCACAGGTGTCCATGATCCGGTACGGCGGCATGGCCGCCACGCGCAACGCGTCCTGAATCGCCACGGATCGAGCCGGATCATCACGAGGAATACCGTACGCAGCGGACACCTGGCCGTACGCACGAACATCCTCGGCAACTAGACCTACAAGTTCCTGCGCCAACTCGTCTGCCTGGGCAAATGCACGCGTCAGATCGTCTGCGCGATTGGCTAGCGCGGGATTAGTTGCCCCGTAGCGCGCGACCATCCCGCAAAGCGAGGCGCCCAGCGCGCCCACAAAGGCGCTCGCGCTACCGCCGCCCGGCACGGGCTCACGAGCAGCGAGCGCCTCGGCAAATCCGCGGCAAGTCTTGTCCATCATCTCTTGGCTCATCGGAACACCTCTATCAGGCGCGCCGGCAGACGAGGCCGTAGCACGCCAAAATAAAAATGGGGCAACGATGCCAGGAGGCAGTTGTCCCATTCATCGGATTTTTCGATGCCCAGTCTAACCCATAAGGAAGCGACTGTCAGGAGCCACGGCTATCGGCATTTTCGATTGCAGGCAATAGAAATTTCCACCTAAAGCGGGAACGTTGCAGCTGCCCAAAACGCCGTCGCTGACGCAATTTTGTTGGAGAAACAGTTGCAACATTTTACAAATTACTGTGTTTTTCCTGTGCTGTTTTTACTTATTGGCAATCAAATTTTTAACACGCTCGGAAAAGATTTTACAGAATCTAAACTATATATGTTGGCTAATACCACCGGGATAAAAGGAGTGTCAGCATGAAGTCGTTAACCAGAACGGCTTATCGTGCGATCGCTGCGTTTGTTGCCGCTGCGTTCGTCATGATAGGCCTCGCGTCACCAGCATTTGCAGATGGCGCGACATGGACCATCACCAATCAAAGGACCGGTACCGTCTACACAGACGTCGCCATCGCCACCAAAGAGGCGGCCAGTGGAGACACCCTTGTGCTTGGTGAGGGCAACTATACGCTCTATAAGGTGGACTCCGCAGGCACCACCAAGGGCAAGAATCTCACCTTTGTGGGCCAGGGAACCGAAAAGACCGCGTGGAACATTGGCGCGCTCGTGCCAGATCCGGCGTACTTCGGCACTGAGTACAACGGCGACTACTCCTTCGACGGAGCCGGCACCGTTACCTTCGAGAACATGACGATGCGTTCCGGCAGTGCCGACTACCTCGGCTTCATTCGCGCCAACAAGACTGTGCTCAACGGTTGCGTCGTCAATGGCAAGACGTTCTACTGGGGCTACGAGTCCGCCGAGTTCACGGACACGACGTTTAACGCTCCGAGCCTCGATTACGCCATCTGGACGTACAGCTCGCCGACCATGACGTTCAACAACTGCACCTTCAATGCCAGCGGCAAGGCGATTAATGTCTACACCGATTTCGGCGCGGGCAAGCACGACATCACCGTCAACGTGAATGACTGCACGTTCAACTCGAATGCGTTCTTGGGTAAGCAGGCACTGACCATCAACGACTATAATATGGGAGACAAAAAGTACATCCTCAACATCACCAACAGCTCTGCCACGGCTGCGCGCGATAACACTACCTGCTCGCAGCTCTTTGGCTTTGGTGGCAAGGCAAGCACCAACAACAAGGGCAAAACTGACGTCAACATCAACGGCGAGCTCGTGTGGTCCGGCGGCGAGATGAAGACCCACGGCTACACCGACGGCGAGCATGAAGATAATTTCGTCGATCAGAAGGACTACGTTTGGGAGCAGGAGGACGACGGCTGGTATTGTACCGGCCACGCCAAGTGCGGCTACTGCGGTTGGCCGATTGAGGAGACCGTAAAGGCAACCTACACGGACACGACCAACTGCACCGAGACGGGCGAGAGGGTCTACACCGCGACCTTCCAGCACAAGTGCTTTGAGCCTCAGACCAAGACCGAACCCCTCGACCCCATCGGCCACGACTGGGACGCACCCGAGTACACCTGGAGCAAGCAGGACGGCGAGTGGTACTGCACCGCCAAGCGCGTCTGCAGGCGCGACGCCAGCCATGTGGAGGAGGAGACCGAAAAGGCAGCCGTCGAGCACGTCACCAAGGCAACCTGCGAGGCCGCCGGCAAGGACGTCTACACCGTAACCTTCGAGAACAAGGCCTTCGAGACCCAGACCCGCACCGTCGCCCTCGGCGTGCTCGGCCACGACTGGGCCGCACCCGAGTACACCTGGAGCAAGCAGGACGGCGAGTGGTACTGCACCGCCAAGCGTGTCTGCAAGCGCGACGCAAGCCACATCGAGGAGGAGACCGTAAAGGTAACGGTCGAGCATGCTATCAAGTCGACCTGCGATGTCGCCGGCAAGGACGTCTATACCGCAACCTTCAGCAACAAGGCATTTGAGACCCAGACCAAGACCGTAGTCCTTGGCATTCTCGGCCACGACTGGGGCAAGCCCGAGTACAGCTGGGCCAAGCAGGACGGCGAGTGGTACTGCACCGCCAAGCGTGTATGCAAGCGCGACGCCTCGCACGTCGAAGAGCAGACCGCGAAGGCAAGTGTCGAGACCACGCCGGCGACCTGCCTCAAGGCTGGCAGGTCCGTCTACACCGCCAAGTTCGACGGCGACGTCTTTAAGACCCAGACCCGCACCGTCGCCCTCGGCGTCCTCGGCCACGACTGGGCAGACCCCGAGTACAGCTGGTCCCAGAAGGACGGCAGTTGGTTCTGCACTGCCAAGCGCGTCTGCAAGCGCGACGCGAGCCACATCGAGGACGAGACCGTGAAGGCAACGGTCGAGACCACGCCGGCGACCTGCCTCGAGGCTGGCAAGTCCGTCTACACCGCATCCTTCAAGAGCGACACCTTCAAGACCCAGACCAAGACCGAGAAGCTCAACCCGCTCGATCACGACTGGGGCAAGGCGGAGTACACCTGGTCCGAGAAGGACGGCGATTGGTCCTGCACCGCCAAGCGTATCTGCAAGCGCGACGCTTCCCACGTCGACGAGCAGACCGTGAAGGCAACGGTCGAGACCACGCCCGCGACTTGCACCGAGGCCGGAAAGTCCGTCTACACCGCTGCCTTCGACGGCGACGCCTTCGAGACCCAGGTTAAGACCGAGAAGATCGCCGCTCTCGACCACGACTGGGCAGAGCCCGAGTACAGCTGGTCCCAGAAGGATGGAGCCTGGTACTGCACCGCTAAGCGCGTCTGCAAGCGTGACGCCTCGCACGTCGAGAAGGAGACCGTAAAGGCCGCTTACGAGGTTACCACCCCCGCCACGACCGAGAAGGAAGGCGAGGGCACCTACACCGCCACCTTCGAAAACGAGGCCTTCGAGACCCAGACCAAGACCGAGTCGATCGACAAGCTTCCCGTCAAGCCGCAAGAGCCCGCAAAGCCCAAGGACGACAAGCCCAGCAAGACCGACAAGCCGGGCAAGTCCGACAAGTCCAACAAGCAGACGCTCCCCGGAACGGGCGACTCTACGGTTACCGCCATCATCTCGATGCTCGCCATGGCATCCATCTGCTTTGCCGCCGGCGCTGTCATTTCCAAGGTTCGCAAGTAATAGCGATCTTCTAGCGCGCTCCTGCAACTAGGCCGCAGAGCAACAGGACCCGCACCGCCACAGGTGCGGGTCCTTCTTTTTGCCCAAGCGGCCCACAGGAGCCTTCGCGGCATCATCAGACAAAACACTCCAGCTCACTTCAATCGCCGGCAAACGCACCGCTCACCTTCCGTCGTAAACATGGGACACATGGCCCACCTTTCGAGACTCCCCGGCAGCGCAAACTGGGGCATATCTATAAGTAAGGAGCTCGTTGGGGCACAGCCGCATAACGGCAACAAACGACGGACGGAGGTATAAGCCGCGCAGCACACAAAGACATCCGCCGCAAACGCAATCGACGCCCCAACAACATGCGGTGCCATGATGTCACCAACAGACAAGGAGGACGCCACCATGAAGAAAAAGACCCTATCGATCCTTTCCCTTTGCATCGCCCTCTTTGCCGCGTTTGCCCTCGTGGGATGCGGCGGGAGCGCTTCGAGCGGAGGCAGCAGCGCATCCAAGAGCGAGGGCAGGGAAAAGACCCCAGTCGTCGAGAAGACCGACTTTATCTGGTTTAAGGTCGAGATGCCCGAGGGCGTTGGCGTAAGCGACTCCGCCGGCAAGAACGCCGACAGGGTCCAGCTCACCTTCCCCGAGAACGAGAACACCACGGTCGACCGTTTCATCCCCGTTTGGCAAGAGAAGATGACGGCCGAAGAGTCCTTTGCCGAGCAGGCCGAAAGGCATACTGGTACGTTCCAGTGGGAAGACGGCGATCCCGTCGAATACAACGGCAGGACATGGCTCACCGGAACGTGCAAGGACAATGGCGGTACTTATACCTACCTCTTTTCCGACGTCGACACGGGAAGCATCTACATCTTGATTAGGAACGTCGAGCTTCACGAGAAAGAAGCCGAGGCGCTTCTCAACTCCATCGAGTTCCCCGACGACATGAAGGCGGCCGTGAGTGAGGCACGCGACGTCGAGATTTCGAGTATCGAGATCAAGTAGCAAGAGCCCACGCACGCCCGTGCACGCGCCCCATTAAAAGCGCGGGCACCCAGCCCCGGGGAGGGTCGACAGCATCGGCCCTCCCCACTCTTGCGTCCGCACATATTGCCACTTATCGGCGCAAATCCGACCCCCAGAATGGGACACATGGCCCACCCTGGCGAGCCGTCCACGCGTACAGTAAAGACAGGTAATCCATGGGCGGTTACAGATCGAGGAGGACACGACCATGAAAAAGAAGGCCTTTGCGATTCTCACCCTCTGCTTGAGTCTCTTTGCCGCAGTTGCCCTGGTGGGCTGCGGCGGAAGTGGCGGTGCTGCCGGCAGTGGCGGTGGCGGCGGAGCGGAAAAGCCAGCCGTGGATATGAGGACCGACTTCATCTGGTTTAAGGTCGAGGTCCCCGAGGGCGTCGAAATCACCGACGTCGCCGGCGATACCGCCGACAGGGCCCAGTTTAAGTTCACCGAGAGCGAGCACGCCAGCGACCGTTTCATCCCCGTCTTTGACTCCGACAAGAACGCCGACGAACTGTTCGACTACGAGGCCAAATGGAATGCCAGCTTTGAGTGGACCGAGAACGATCCCGTCAAGTACAACGGCAAGACCTGGCGCAACGCTTCCTACACTCATTCGGGCGGCGTGACGACCGAGTACTTCACCGAGGCGGGCGGCGGCAGTGTGTACGTGCGCATCGACAACGTCGAAGAGCACAAGGACGCCGTCGAGACCATGATGAAATCCCTTGAGTTTGCCGATGACATCGCCGAGGCCAAGACCGAGGCCATGGACGTTAAGCTCGACGACATCGAGATCAAGCGCTAAAGCTCCAACGGCAAGCAGCAGCGCCGTTTTAGCTCAGCCGGGATGCAAGGTGCGACTCCTTGCATCCCGCTTTTTTTGTGTTCGAAAGCGCCCGGTCACATCACCATATTGAGCACGTTGACGAATTCCTGAGCCCGGGAGCGGCTGCTCAGGCTAAAGACACAGGCAGTCAACAGCCGATTGCGCAGGAAAACATCGCGACCCTTGATCCTGTTGACCCCCGTGATGTCCTTAAGGTAGACAATCTCGGTGTGCTTGCCACCAAAAGTGCCCTTCTTGAGCACCTCGATACGGTTGGGGTAAATCTTGACGTCTTTAAACCTGCCCGAACCTTTATCCTGGAACAGCAAAGTGTCGTTGTCCATGCGCGTCACCCCCATGGACTCGCGCAAACTACCTCTAACTCCTCATTTTAGTCATTCCGAGACCCCCACGCGAAGGCGGTTGGAGGCATCTAGATTTATGTCCGCGCGAGGCTTTATGGTTAAGTAAATAGATACGCCATTGCGGAGGAAGACAAATTCGACGCATCCTTAATCGCTCGGCACGGGAGGAGTCAAACATGGCAGAGACATCAAAGGCAACACTGCGCGATTGCATCTATGGGCTCGCCGTCGGCGATGCGCTAGGCGTCCCGTACGAGTTCAGGCCTCGTGGCACGTTCGAATGCACCGACATGATCGGCTACGGCACGCACGGGCAGCCCGCGGGTACCTGGAGCGACGATACGTCCATGACGCTCGCTACCTGCGACTCGATTAGGAAGCTTGGGCACATCGACATCGCGGACATGCGCGACAAGTTCGTGAGCTGGATTGCCAACGACGAATATACGATAGACGGCGTTTTCGATTACGGCGGCACGACCGCTCGCGCCCTACGCACCGGCAAAGAAGGCTCCGGCGAGCGCGACAACGGCAACGGCTCGCTCATGCGTATCGCGCCCCTGGCGTACACCGACGCGACAGACGACGAGATCCGCGAGGTCTCCGCCATTACGCACGCCCATAGAACATCAACTGACGCATGCGTCATATTTGTCGAGCTGATGAGGGCCGTGGTGGACGGCGCGGTCCCCGAATGGGCGATCCGCCTGAAAGACTCGCCCGAGCACGAAATCAGATCCGGCGGCTTCGTACGCGATACGCTTAAGGCAGCCACCTGGTGCTTCGTCAACACCAACAGCTACGAAGACTGCGTGCTTACCGCCGTCAACCTGGGCGACGACACCGACACCACCGCAGCCGTCGCCGGCGCCCTCGCGGGCACGGCATACGGTATGAACGCCATCCCGCAGGAGTGGATCGACACCATACGAGGGAAGGATCTGATTGAGAGCTGCCTGTTTTAGCTCGCCCCTCTAACTTAATCTCGAGAAGCATCCGTATCACACAAAAAACGGGGGCAGCTCGCACTCCCGCGAGCTGCCCCGCAGCCTCGGCTTTCGCGTCGCAGTGCCAACCGGCACCGCTCCCCTACTTTCCAAAGATCGCAGCGAACAATCCTTTGCGCTTGGGCTTTTCCTCTCGGTAGGAGCCCTCGGCAGCCGTCGCCACCTGGCGCGGTTGCTCGCCGCCTCCGCGGCGGACGATCTGGTATAGGAACGGCGATTTGACGTATTTGACCTCGATGGGTGTGGCGTGCACGGTGCTTTCGTTTGACAGATGCAGGCTCGGGTTGAGCGGCGCCACCACATGCGTCTCGCGCTTGTCGCTAAACACCACCGCGGCTGCGCGGCCCGTCTGGCCATTCACGGCGATGCGCACCTGCTCGCCATCGCGACTATCCGAAGCAGGGCGATCGACAAAGTAGACCGGCACCATCACCAGGCCGTCCTTGTGCTTGCGAGCCTTGCGAGCCCACGTACGAATACTCTTTTTATTGAGCCCCAGGACCGCCTCGGCATCGTTGCCAGCAATGTCGAGCGCCAGCTTATCAATGACCACGTTGTCCTTGGTAGAAGCATCGACGGAGACAACGCGGAAGTCGCCTTCTTGCATGGCAGGATCGAACGGGCCAACCTTCGCGAAGTCCCACGGCTCCAGAATGCCCATAAGGCGAACGTCAAGGTAGTTGGCCCTGGGATATGCCCAGTCGAGCACCTCGTAGTACACCAGGGTCTCCTTGCTCAGGCCCTTGCCCGGGAAGGACGCCATCATGCGCAGGTCCGCGAGCGCCATGGGGAAATAGAAGAGCATCATGTCGTTTTGGATCGCGTCTTCCACGTCGTGTCCGGCAAAGGTTTCCGGGTACTGGCGCACCAGTTGCAGCGCGTTGGCACGCGCCTGCTGCGGGGAAATCTCACATGGAATACCCTGCTCGGGAACGTATTCGGCGCCCACGCCCATGGTCAGACGCTTGCTAAACGTGCCAGGTTTGAGCAAGTCCGCGACGCCGATTTTATTGCCGCAGGACGGGCACTCAAACACGCGCTGGGTGGACTCGCCCTCAAAGGACGCACCGCAGAAGGGGCAGGGAATGCTCACATGCGTGGCCTCTTGGAACTCCTGCGCCGTTCCGCGATCTTCCCACAGTAGATGCTCCAAAACCGACTGATTACGCCAGTACGAATTGAAGAAATACCAGTCTGGATCCTCCGGACGCTCGAGCTGCGATACGTGGGTGAGCTTAAGCAGGCCATCGACAATCGTCAGCGGCGTATGGCGAATGCCCAAGGCGCTCTTGGGCTCCCCCGCATCGGCCTCCCACGGGATGACCGTTCCGCAATAGGCACACTCAAAGCTGCGTTTTGCCTGGTGCGAATACATGGGGCCGCCGCAATTTTGGCATTTAATGGCAAACATCTCGTCCATGGAAACGTCCTCCTTTGCACAGGGGCTGTCAACATTAAGTATGTCGAGCAAATCGGCGCGCGCCCATACCCATGTGGCCCAAAATGGAGCACTCGAACGGACGAGAAGGCGCAGCGGGCTCGAAGCCGCGCGGACAGCCGCTCGTCTCCGCCTCGCGCCCGTTAGTGCCGGCAGACCATTGCTGCATTTTCTGAGCATCGGGACACAGCGCGTTCGCACGAGCTACACTATCCCCTTAACCATGATTGTGAGGACGATCGCTATGCTATTTGTAAATCAGCTGGTACATACGCTTGTTCCGGGCAGCGAGAGCGAGCCGGTCGACACCTCCTGCCGCACCAACGCGGGCTTTGCCGCAAGCCTCATCTGCATCGGCCTCAACATCACCCTGTGCCTGGCCAAGGGCATCGCGGGCCTGCTCGCCGGTTCCGTGTCGCTTATCGCCGACGCCTTCAACAACCTCTCCGATGCCTCGAGCAACATCGTGAGCCTGCTCGGGTTCCGGCTTGCCAGTCGCCCGGCCGATGAAGGTCACCCTTATGGCCATGGTCGCTACGAATACCTCGCCGGCCTGTTTGTCGCCGTCCTCGTTTGCGCCGTCGGCATCAACCTGGTGCTCGAATCCATCACCAAAATCATCAAGCCCTCTCCCACCGCCTACACGTTCATTTCCGTTGCGGCGCTGGTTGTCTCCATGCTCGTCAAGTTTTGGATGGCGGCGTTCAACCGCGTGCTGGGCAACCGCATCGATTCCGAGACGCTCATCGCCACGGCGCAGGATTCCAAAAACGACGTCATCACCTCGGGATCGGTTTTGGCGGCGGCGCTTATCTCGCAAACAACCGGCTTTGACCTCGACGGCTGGGCGGGCCTGGGTGTAGGCATCTTCATCTGCATCAGCGGCATGGGCCTGGTGCGCGACGCCATCAGCCCGCTGTTGGGACAAGCGCCCGACCCCAAGCTCGTCCAGGCAATCCGCGACAAGATCATGTCGTATCCGCAGGTCCTGGGCACACACGACCTGATGGTGCACGACTACGGCCCTGGTCGCCAATTTGCCAGCGCGCACGTGGAGATGCCCGGCGAGGGCGATGCGTTTGAGCACCACGAGATTCTGGACACCATCGAGCACGACATCAAGCGCCAGATGGGCATCGGCATCACACTGCACTGCGACCCCATCGCCACAACCGGCGACGACCTGCGCTGCTGGGTCAAACGCGGCATCATACAGATCGACCCCGCGCTCTCCATCCACGACCTGCACGAGCACGACGGCTTCGTTTCGTTTGACCTGGTGCGCCCCGACGGCTTTGACATATCCGACGAGGAGCTGCTGGAGCTCGTCACGCGCATCGTGCACGAACGCCGGCCCGATGCCTCGTGCATCGTCACGTTCGACTCCGGCTTTAGCTCGCCCGACCGCCCGGCAGAACGGCTGTAATCGGCAGCAAAACGGGACGTAGGACCGCCGACCAACGCATATATGCGCCCGGTCACGCGATCCTGCGTCCCGTTTTTATTTGCTCTGCTAATGCTCTAGCCGCTCGACTTCTAGTTCCCCTGCGCACCCGAAATCCCGTTTTGCAGTGCGCTCCAGGCATCCGTCGCCATGTCGCCCAGGTTCTGCGCGGTGTCGCCGAGATTCTGGGCCGTGTCGCCCAGCTGCTGAGCCGTATCTCCCAGCTCCTGAGCCTTGTTGCTCAGATCTTCCAGCGCATTGGAGCTCGAGCTGTCCGTGGTGCCCTGCTCGCTGGACGCGTTGCCCGACGAGTTGCCCTTGTGCGTTAGCTGGATCTCGAGACTGCCATTGTCGTTATAGTAGGCAGAAGTAACGACCCAATTGGCATCGACGACAGGCGTTGAGCCGTCGTCAGTCAGGATCACGGCGTTCGAAAGGTCGGCCCCACGCGACTTGAGGAGCTTCTTGGCGTTGGACCAGTACTGCCCCGGGATATCGCTCAGGTCGACGGCGGCAGACTGGATGGACTCAGCCTGCTCGGCCTGCGTGTCGGTCGAGGCGCCTCGTTTGTTGAGCATGCCCGACACAATGGCAAACACCACCGACAGGGCAAAGAAAATCGCCAGCACAATCAGGATCTTCTTGATCACACCCGCCGAACGTGAAGGCTTCTTCTCCTCGTCCTCGCCATACTGAGGAATGGACTTGGGATACTCGCGATACGGCTCGCGCGCGTAGGGATCGCGCGACTCATAGCGAGGCTGCGCCGTACGCGGCATATATGTCGTCTGCTGAGGCTGTGGAATGGGATTCTGCGACAGATCGCCGTAAGAATCCGGCGCGGAACTGGCGTAGGGATCCTGCGGCGCGTAACCAAACGGGTCCGGCGCCGCGTTGCCATAGGGGCTTTGCGGAGAGGCGGCGTAAGGATCCTGCGCCGCGTCGCCATAACCCATAACCCGCGTAGGCTCGGCAGAAGGCTGCGTCGCAGCAGGGTCGGCATAACCGGGACCGGACACAACGCGGGTCGCATCGGCGCTGTCGCCAGCCTGCGCGGAGCCGTAGCCGCCCATCACGGTCGTCTTATCCTGATCCATGCAACGATTCCTTTCCGTCGCCCGTAAGCATCAAGTTATCCATGCATTCTACCCGTGCAAAAGCCTATGATGGTCAGGGCCCGCCGGTATCTACAAGACATGCGCGGTCCCCCAACGAATCAAAAAGCCCCGCCGGGCCTTGGGGGCACGGCGGGGCGGGCAGGCAGCTAGGGGCAACAGGCCTAGAACAGGCCAGTGATGTTGCCGTCGTTGTCGACGTCGATGTTCTCGGCCGCGGGGACCTTGGGCAGGCCCGGCATGGTCAGAACACTGCCAGTCAGTGCGACCACAAAGTGGGCACCGGCGGAAACCTTGAGCTCACGCACCGTAATGCGGAAGTTCTCGGGAGCGCCCAGGGCCTTGGCGTTGTCGCTAAAGCTGTACTGCGTCTTGGCCACGCACACCGGCAGGTTGCCAAAGCCGTTCTCGCGCAGCTCGGCGAGCTGACGCTTGGCAGCCGGCGTAAAGTCGACGCCGTCGGCGCGGTAAACCTTGGTGGCGACGGCCTCGAGGGCATCGGCAACATCGGCGCCGTCCTCGTAGGCAAACTTGAGCTCGCTCGGCTGCTCAATCAGACGCATGACTTCATCGGCCAGGTCGAGCGCGCCCTCGCCGCCCTTGGCCCAGACCTCGGAAAGCTTAACGTTGACGCCGAGCTTCTGGCATTCGGACTCGATGAGAGCGAGCTCAGCCTCGGTGTCCGTCGGGAAGCGGTTGATGGCGACTACGCAGGGCAGACCATAAACGTTCTGGATGTTGTCGACGTGACGCAGCAGGTTGGGCATGCCAGCCTTGAGTGCCTCGAGGTTCTCCTCGTTGAGGTCGGCCTTGGCGACGCCACCGTTGTACTTCAGCGCACGAGCAGTCGCGACGACCACGACGGCGCTGGGGCGAACGCCCGTCATGCGGCACTTGATGTCGAGGAACTTCTCGGCACCCAGATCGGCACCGAAGCCGGCCTCGGTAATAGCGACATCGCCAAAGCGCATCGCCATACGCGTGGCCATGATAGAGTTGCAGCCGTGGGCGATGTTGGCGAAGGGGCCGCCGTGGACAAACGCGGGCGTGCCCTCGAGCGTTTGCACCAGGTTGGGCTTGAGCGCATCCTTAAGCAACGCGGCCATGGCACCCTGGGCCTTAAGGTCACGGGCACGGACGGGCTCACCGGCAAAGCTGTAGCCGACGACGATCTCGCCCAGGCGCTCCTTGAGGTCGCTGATACTCGTAGACAGGCACAGGATTGCCATGACCTCGGAGGCGACGGTGATGTCGAAGCCGTCCTCGCGCGGCACGCCCTGGGCCTTACCGCCAATGCCGTCGATGACGTGGCGCAGCTGACGGTCGTTCATATCGACGACGCGCTTCCAAGTGATGCGCTTAACGTCAATACCGAGCTGATTGCCCTGCTGAATATGGTTGTCGAGCATGGCGGCCAGCAGGTTGTTGGCAGCACCGATGGCATGGAAGTCGCCGGTAAAGTGCAGGTTGATATCCTCCATGGGGATGACCTGAGCCCAGCCGCCGCCGGCAGCGCCGCCCTTAACGCCAAAGACGGGGCCAAGCGAAGGCTCGCGCAGGGCCACGGCGCTCTTGACGCCGCGACGGCGCAGGCCGTCGGCCAGACCGATGGTCGTGGTGGTCTTGCCCTCGCCCGCAGGCGTTGGGTTGATAGCGGTCACGAGGACGAGCTTGGCCTGGTGATCAGTCGGCTCGTTGAGCAGTGAATAGTCGACCTTAGCCTTGTCGAAGCCGTACGGAATAAGGTGCTTAACGTCGACGCCGGCGTTCTTGGCCACCTCGGTAATAGGCAGCGGCGTGACAGAACGTGCGATTTCGATGTCAGTAGGCATGGGCGGTCCTTTCGTTACCGAATGAGAAAAAGACCAATTCAGCATAGCACGGGCGCGCAATAGTAAAACACCCATAACCGATGAACGGCGATATGTTTACCCGATGCCCAGCGATAGCCCAACAGCCCGCCAAAACAAAGCGCCCTAAACGGTAGGTTCAATCCCCAGGTGCTCAAAGGTGCGAAGGGTTGCCTGACGGCCCTGCGGCGTACGAATCATCAACCCGCACTGCAGCAGATAGGGCTCATAGACATCCTCGAGCGTGCCCGGGTCCTCGCCCACCGCGCTGGCAAGGGTCGTAAGTCCCACGGCACGACCGGAGAACGTCTTAGCGAGCGTCTCCAAAATGCGAATATCCATCCAGTCCAGACCGAGCTCATCGATCTCGAAAAACTCGAGCGCCTGGCGACAGATATCGAGCTCGATGGGGCCGTTGCCGCGCACCTGTGCGTAATCGCGCACGCGCTTGAGCAGGCGGTTGGCAAGACGTGGCGTGCCGCGCGAACGCGAGCCGATCTCGAGTGCACTGGGATGGTCGATCGTCACGCCCAGAATAGTCGCCGAGCGCGTCACGATCTGCGCGAGCTCCTCGACCGTGTAGTAATCCAGGCGATATGAAATGCCAAAGCGGTCGCGCAACGGGCCGGTTAACATGCCTGAGCGGGTCGTTGCCGCTACCAGCGTAAACTTGGGAATATCCAGGCGAATCGAGCGCGCCGCCGGACCCTTGCCAATCACGATATCGAGGGCAAAGTCCTCCATCGCGGGGTACAGGACCTCCTCGACCGAACGGTTGAGGCGGTGGATCTCGTCGATAAACAGCACATCACCCGGCTGCAAGTTAGTAAGGATGGCTGCCAGGTCGCCGGTGCGCGCGATGGCAGGGCCACTCGTGGTCTTGATCTGAGCGCCCAGCTCGTTGGCGATAACCGTAGCCAGCGTGGTCTTACCCAAGCCCGGAGGGCCCGAGAAGATCACGTGGTCGAGCGTCTCGCCACGGCTCTGCGCCGCTTCGATCAACACGCGCAGGCTCTGCTTGATATGCTCCTGGCCGCAGTAATCGTCCAGGCGCTGGGGGCGCAGGGTACGGTCGACATCGAGGTCCTCGGGCGTCAGCTCCGAGCCCACCATGCGCTCGCCATGCGCCATGGATGCCGCCGGCGAGTTGCCGGGCGTCGCCCACAGGTCCTGAGAGTCATCGGCTTCCCACATCACGCATCCATTCCGAGTCGCTTAAGCGCCGCGCCGAGCAGATCCTCGACACGCATATCCTGCCCATCATACCCGCTCAGGGCGACATCGGTCTCCTGCGGGCTAAAGCCCATGGAAAGGAGTGCCGCGCGGGCGTCATCGATCGCCGAGGGAGCGGCGGCGGGAACCGGCATCGCAACCTGGCCGGGAATCACGTCGACCGGCACAAAGCCCTTGTCCTTGGCAAAGGTGCTCTTGAGCTCCAGGATCAGACGCTGGGCGGTCTTTTTGCCCACACCGGGCACCTTGGCCATGCCCTTGTCGTCCTCAGCCATCACCAGTGAATACAGCTGCCCCACGGTATAGGTGGAAAGCACGGCGAGTGCCAGGCGCGGACCAACACCCGAGACGGACACGAGCCGGTCGAACATCGTGCGCTCGTCCTTGGAGGCAAACCCAAAGAGCGTCATGGCGTCCTCGCGCACCTGCATGCGCGTGTAGAGGCGGACCTCGCCGCCGGGCGTCGGCAACGTGGCAGCGGTGCTGCCCGAGATGCCGAGCTCAAAGCCCACGCCCGACACATCGACGACGGCCGAGCTCATTGTTGCCTCGACAAGCGTTCCATGGAGCTGGGAGATCATCAGTATCCGGTTCCTCTCTGTTGATAGAACTCGCCGCCAGTAAGGGCGCGGGTACGGCTGAGGTTTACGTGGCAGATGGCGCAAGCCAAGGCATCGGCGGCATGGTCGGGATGCGGGTCATGGTCGAGCTGCGTGAGCGTGCGCACCATGTAGGCGACCTGCCGCTTGTCTGCGGCACCGGTACCCACCACAGCTTGCTTGATTTGCATGGGCGTGTACTCACCGATCTCAAGCGCGCATTCCGAAAGCGCCACGAGCGCGGCGCCGCGAGCATGCGCCGTAGGGATGGCCGAGCGAACGTTGGCGCCAAAGTAAATGCTCTCGATGGCAGCGGTATCGGGTCGATAACGCTCCACGACGCCCTTGAGGTCGCGGGCGATATGCGACAGGCGCACCGCGAGCGGACTACCCGCGCTGGTCTCGATGCAGCCATAGGCACGGCAGCGAACCTCGCCACGCCGCTCCTCGATAATCCCCCAACCCGTATGAGCCAAACCGGGGTCGATGCCCAAAATAACCAAGCCAACCTCCCCTCGTCTTTTACCAAGCGCAAGGCAAGGCCCCGCGCACTACTCACGAACGTCTGTTCTAGAATAACACAACCTGGGAAGCATGAGCCAAGCAAGGTCGAATCGCAGGTTGACCACACGCCAGCGAGCGCCCGCCAGAGCGAGCAAGGTGGCGTGAAAGAGGAGGGCATAGGCCTTATGGCCATGCCCGACGATTGAACGCCAGATTGCCGCTCTGGTGGGCGCGCAGCGTTCTAGTTTTGAGAGAAGAATGGGAATTGTCTTGGATCCACCGGCGGATGCGGCATCGGTCCGCCCTGGGGGCCACCTTGCGGGCCGCCCTGACCGCCCATCATCTTATCGATGGCGTCTTGGACCTCGCCCTCAAACTTCTTCATGCCCTCGTGCAGACGGCGCTGACCGTCCTCGGAGCGAAGCTCCTCCATCTGCTCGGGCGAAATACCCAGCAGCTCACCGAGCACGCCCATCATCTCGCTTCGCATGCGTTCGCTCGTATCCTCGTCGGCAAAGCGACGCACCTCGGCACGAGCCAGCGAATCGACCGTCATACGCTCTTTACCGCTAAGTCCCAGATCGGACCACGCGAGCATATACGGCCAGGAGCGCTCGGCAAACGAACAGGCCGAGACAATCGGCGCCGTCGGCAGTTGGCGGCGAGCGGCCTCTCCCTGACGCACGAGCATCAGCAGCAGCGAACAGGCCTCGGGCTTGCCGGCAGCCATCGGAATGTCGTCGAAAGGACGATTGCGGTCCACATGCGACTCGAGCGTGCCATCGACCTCACCGGGTTCAAGCCCACCGAGCAGCTGCGCCGCGCGGTCGAGCATGTCGACCGGACCGTCGAGCGTCGAGAGCGTCTGCGCCAGCACGCGTTCCATGCAATCCTCCACCGCGTTGAGCGTCACGAGTTCCTGCGGCACCACGGCAGACGTACGGTTGCGCACGCGCGCCACAAACTCGAGCGTCGACAGGTACACATCGCCAAAGGGCGCGTAATCGCCCTGGTAGCCACCGCAAAGCGCCGGCGCCGCCAGCGCGTACTCGGTTTTGGACAGCGGGCTCAGCGCCATCGCGCCCAGCTCGAGCGCCGTATCCTCCAGCATGAGTCCCAGCGTGCGCGAGCGCAGGCGTTCGGCGTCGCCCGCCGACACGTCGCGGTCGAGCACACGCGCGGCATCCGGCGCATCGCGCTCAACCGTGCGAATATGCAGGCGCTCGGCAATGGCACGGACGGCGGCACAGCGAGCCGCCTCGGCCTCTTCCTGCACCGGCGTAAAGATGCGGTTGCGTCCCAATACCAGACCGATCACATTGCGCGGGCCCAGGGCGTCGACGGCAAGCGCCGCCAGCAGGGACGACGGCAGGTCGCCCTCGAGCGCCATCACGGCACGCGACGTACCGTGGGCGCGGGCGTTGTCGCGCACGGCAAGTACCAGCGCCTGCCACAGCCACTCCTCGGAGCGAAACTCGGGCAGCTCATGGTCCTCCAAGGCATCGAGCATCACGCCGCGCTGAATCTCCTGAACCAGCAGGCTCTCCTCAAAACACGGCGCCTGGGCCACCACGCGGCCGCAGTCGTCGAGCACAAACGACCCACCGGTATACACCGACTCGTCGTACGCACCAACCGGCGCCATACAGGCAAACCACACGCTGCGCTTGGATGCGATCTTGCGGTAGGCGCCACTGCGCACGGCGGCAACGGCGGCGGTCTCGCGGTTGGTCATATCGAATGCGTTGAGCTGGAAATAGGCAATGAGGTCGACACCGGTCGGCAGCATCTCGAGCTCACGGTCCAGGTCGAAGATCACCGCGATGCGCACGCCGTCCACGTCGAACACCGGCGGCGCCCAACGCGCATCGTTGTTCTCGCCGCGCTGCAGGGCAATGCTCGCGCGGGCGGGCACTACGCGACCGTCTTTGAGCATCATGTAGTCGAGCAGCGGCTGCCCCTCAAACGAAACTGCCGCGGGCACGATGCAGATCATGTCGAGCTCCTGGATGCGTTCGGCAACGCCGGTCAGACCGGCAAGCATATCGTGCTCAAAGTCGGCAGCGCCCACCAGGCCACCGGGCAGGGCGCCCATAAAGAGCGGAGCCGGCACGCACAGCACGCGCGCACCGCGCTCATGGGCCAGGCGCGCCTGGTCCTCGATGCGACCGCAGATACCCTCAATATCACCCAGGCGCATATCGATCTGTGCAAGTGCGAGCTTCATGGCTCAGCCCTTTCCGTCGTAAACCGTCGTTATCGTAGTAAAAGCGCCGGCCGCAAGATGCAGTCGGCGCTTGCATGTGCATATGCTAGCTATGATACCCCGAGCGGGGGCACGCTCCTAGAACGTCGCGGACCACAGCCCGTGCAGGTTGCAATAGGCATAGACGGTGCCGGTCTTGGAACCGCCGGCAAAAAACGTCGCGGGCTTCATGCCGGGCTCAAGGTAATGGACCTCCAGGCGACCCTCGGCCTCAAGCGCGATCCACTCGATGTAGTGCTCGGGCAGGCTGGGGTGCTCGACCGATCCCACGCGCGCACGGATCACATGGCCATCGCGCTCGCTCTCGACGACGGGCACGTGCTTCTCGTGCGCCGCGTCCTCGGTGTTCGCGGTCAGCTCCGTGCAGCCAGCGGGGGTTGCAACGTCGTCGCCCAGGGCGGCAATGAGCTTGCCTTCAGGGTCCTTAAAGAATTTCGCCATGATGTTCTCCTTTGCTGATGTGCCGATGTTCTCGATGTCTCTTATGCCCAAAGGCAAACGAACCATCCACGGCATGGCAAATGAACACATAACGAGCGAGGCTAGCGTCCGTCGCCTCCCAGCAGCGCCAGGACATCCTCGCGGGAAAACAGCGCCGAGGAGATACCGTCGCCACCAAGCACGCTGTTGACCAGGTCGCGCTTGGACTCCTGCATCTGCATGATGCGCTCCTCGATCGTGTCCTTGGCGATGAGCTTGTACACGGTCACGGTGTGCTGCTGGCCAATACGGTGGGCACGGTCGGTCGCTTGGTCCTGCGCCGCCACGTTCCACCACGGGTCGTAGTGAATGACCACGTCGGCAACCGTCAGGTTCAGACCGACGCCGCCCGCCTTGAGCGAAATCAAAAACACCGGCACCTCGCCCGCCTGGAACTGCGCAACCATCTTGGCGCGGCTCTCCTTGGACGATGCGCCCGTGAGTTTAAGGAAGCCGATGTCCTCCTTGGCCAGGCGCTTGCCGATGATATCGAGCATGCCCGTAAACTGGCTGAACAGCAGAATGTGATGCCCGCCGTCGAGCGCGCCGTGCACGAGCTCCATACAAGCGTCGAGCTTGGCGCTCCCGGCCTTGTAGTCCTCGTAGTGCAGATGCGGGTCGCAGCAGATCTGGCGCAGCTTGGTGAGCTCGGCGAGCACCTTGAGCTTATCCTTCTTAAACTCGCTGGCTTCGCGATGCTGCACCTGCTGGGCAATGCGATCCTGGTTGGCCAGGTAGAGCTTGCGCTGCTCGCCAGCGAGCTGCGCCATGACCGTGTCCTCGATCTTCTCGGGCAGGTCGGCGACCACGTCTTCCTTAACACGACGCAGCACAAACGGCGACACGAGCGCCTGCAGGCGAGCAGCGCTGTCACCCTCGGCGTGTTCGACCGGGCTCTCAAAGCGCTTGGCAAACGACTCGCGCGTGCCCAAAAGGCCCGGCATCAAAAAGTCGAAGATGCTCCAGAGCTCAGACAGGCGGTTTTCGATGGGCGTGCCCGTCAGGGCAAAGCGCACGCCGGCGGGCAGGCGCTTGGCGGCGCGCGCCACCTGGGTGAGCGGGTTTTTAATGTACTGGGCCTCGTCGAGTACCACGCGGGCAAAGTCCTGCTCGGCATACTCGTCGATATCGCGACGCATGAGGTCATACGAGGTCACGACCACGTTGTGCTCGGCCACGCCGGCAATTTGCACGCGACGCTGAGCCTTGGCACCCACGATGGCGCACACGTCGAGCGAAGGCGCAAAGCGCTCCAGCTCGGCAGTCCAGTTGTACACGAGCGACGCGGGACACACCACGAGCGTGGGCTTGATGTCATCCGCCTCCACGCGCGCCAGGATATGCGCGATCATCTGCAGCGTTTTGCCCAGGCCCATGTCGTCGGCCAAAATACCGCCAAGGCCCAGATGCTCGAGCGAGCCGAGCCACTGATAGCCATCGACCTGGTAGCCACGCAGCGTGGCCTTGAGGGATGCCGGCACCGTAAAGTCCATCTTGCCGAGCGTGTCCAGGCGCTCGACGGTGCGGCGGAACGCGGCATCGCGATCGGCATCGAGCGCGGGCGTGCGCGCGAGCATGCTATCGACAAACAGGGTGCTCGACGCGGGAAGCGACACGCCGTCGAGCAGGTCGACGGCATCGACGCCCAGGTCCTCGGCAAGGCCAAACGCGGCGCGAGCGCCCTCGTCCAAGCGCACGATGTCGCCGGACGTCAGGCGCGCAAACGTCTGGTGGCGCTTGTACGAGTCCAGGTAGATGGCAAGGTCTACGGCCGAAAGCCCGCTCGCGCCCAGTTCGACGTCGAGCAGATTGCTCTTGACGGTCGCACGCACCGAGAGCTTGGGCGCAGGACGTACCGAGATCTGGCGCAGGCGGTCGCTGAGCATGACCTCGCCCAGCTCAGACAGCACAGACAGGCCCTCGGTCAGCAGGCGGAACAGGTTCTCGTCATCGCGCTCCTCAAACGCCAGGCCGCTCTCGTAGAAATCGAAGTACATGGCAGCCGTGTCCATAACGCGAAACTCCGCCACCATGTCGCGGGGTGGCACTCCGGGGCGCTGGTCTTCGAAGGGGCTTCCCGGGGCACCCAGGCTAAAGAGATCTGCCGACCAATCGCCGTAGGCGACCGTGATCTTGCATGTCACAAGTCCGTCGTCAACACCGATTGCCATAGCAAAGCTCGGCTCGGGCGCCACGGTGTCAAGCACGGCGGGAGCGGTGAGGTCGGAGTATTCGCGCAGCACGGGCAGCGCCATGCGGCAGAACTCGCCCACCTGTTCGGCGGCGATATGGACCGGCGTGCGGCAGGGCAGCAAACGCGACAGAAACGGTGCAGCATGCTGGGCAAACGCCGCGTCGGTACGGCGCGCGCGGTGCGTGTCGACCAGATAGGCAACATCGCCCGAGGCAAAGCAATATGCATCGGCCGGCAGGCGCAGATCGTAGCTGCCACCAGCCGCCGGCGCGATTTTGGCGGCGAGGAACGGTGGGCGCTTAGACAGCGCCTCGTCCTCCCCTTCCGGAGGCAGTTCAACCGCCACCTCGTAGGAACGGCGCGTCGTCGTCCCCCGTGACCAGGCAGGCTCAAAGGAAATGGTCCCGCCGCGCAGCAGGTCCAGCACGTATACGATGTCATGCTCGGATAGCGGCAGCTGGCGCTCAGCGACAAAGCCGCTACGGGCAAAGTCATACGACGCCGAGCGCAAGCTCGTGATGTCACTCAGATAGACGACCGTCGTCGCGATAAGGTCGAGCAGACGCACCGAAACCTCGTCAAAGGCCTCGGGCGTATGGAGGAACGTGAGCTTTTTGCCATACGAGAACGTGCCGCCGCGCATGTAGGCGCCGGCCATGCCGTCAATGTCCTTGACCACGTAGGACACCGAGCCGCAGCGAATGCGAAACTCGAGCGCCCAGCTAAAGCGGTCGGCAAACAGCGGATTGTAGTACGGCACCAGCGAGGGCTCCAACACCGCCTTGGGGGCATCGGGGTCGACGGTGGCGGCGAGCTTGCGGCGCATGCCCGCCAGCTCATCCATGCGCGCGTCCGAAAGGTCGGAGAGTGCTTTCATGAGGCTCGGACTCGTGGGAACTGGTGCCGGGAAGGGAAAGTTGGGGTTGACCGCCGGCGCGGCGGACGCGGGGCGCACGGGTTGCTTGGGCGCCGCCGTAAACGTGCGGACCGGCGTGCGCAGGCCCTCGACGGACTCGATGCCGTTTGCGTCCAGATACGCCAGTGCCGTGGCGATGGCGTGCTTGCACATGCCAGGGTAGCGGTAGGCGGCGGGGCAATCGCAGTCGTAGTCGATAACCTCGCGCTCGTCCACATCGAGCGCCACGTGCGTCTTGTACAGGTCGCCACGGGAACCGCGCACCGTGCCCTCGACCGTCACGTTCTTGGAAAAGCGCGAGCCGGAGTCCTCAAACGACAGCACGGCGCCGTTGAGCATGAGCGAACGCCCCTTCATAAAGGTGCCGCTGAGCGTCGCTTCCTTACGAAGCGCCTGCACAAACGTCCCCTGTGCCATCACTTCCTCCAATCTCGCGCCGGGTAGCTAATTTGGGACGGGGCTATTTTAGCTACCCCCATATGTCGGTTGAGAATTATTCAAAATCCCAGCCAATCCGCCGTCAGCCAAAGGGTAGCTAAAATAGCCCCGTCCCAAATTAGCTACCCCCAGCAAAGGCGCCGCTAAATCACCGTCACGCGACCTTGGTTACCCACAATCGCCTTGGCCTCGGCCAGCAGCGGAATCGAGCGCGCGTTGACCTTAGCAGGTACCTCGGCACGCAGCACGCGCCCGTCCACCTGCTCGATAAAGATCTCCACGCGGTCGCCGCCCGGGTTGGTGGTGAGCACCGTGGCAAGACGCGCCATGTTTCCCTGGCTAAAGCGACTGTTGGGCACCATGACCTCAAACACCTTGGGCTTGTTGTTCTCCTCGTTGAGCTCGAGCGGCACGATCTCCTGCGCGATGATCTGGTCGCCGCGGTCCGAGCGCTCGAGTTTGCCCTTAATGCGCACAAACGCGTCGGACAGTTGCACGCCGGTCTCGGGATCGACCTCGCCGTACAGATACCCCTCGGCCTCCTTGTAGGTCTTGGGGAACACGACGACGGTGGCCTCGCCTTCCATGTCCTCCAGCTGCACGATGCCCATGGGGTCGCCGTTTTTGGTCACGCGCTTGGACACGCTCGAGACCATGCCGGCCCACCACAGCGCCTTACCCTCGGGAATCTCCTGGTTGATGGTACCGCCCGTGGGGTTTTGAACTTCGTAGCCGGTGTCGATCTGCGAGAACGAGAAGTCGCGCGCCTTGGCTAGTGCATACTCAAACGGACGTAGCGGGTGGTCCGAGACATAGATGCCCAGGACCTCTTTCTCCTGGCTCAGCTTGAGGTGGCGGTCCCATTCCTGGCCGTCCGGATCGGGCACGCTGACCTCGAAGCCCGAGCCCTCAACGTCGCCAAACATATCGAAGAACGAGGTCTGGCCGCTCGCACGGTCCTTCTGGCGCTTTACCGCGGCGTCGATGATGTTCTCGGGGTTGTTCTTGTCCACAAAGTGCATCATCTGGCGGCGCGGATAGCCCGTGGAGTCGAAGGCGCCTGCCTTGATCAGCGATTCGATCACGCGGCGGTTGGCCTGGCTCGAGTCCACGCGCTCGACAAAGTCGTGCAGCGTCTTAAACGGGCCGCCCGCCTCGCGCTCGGCGATAATCGTCTGCGCCACGCCGGTGCCCACGCCGCGGATGCCGGCCAGACCAAAGCGCACGCCTTCCTTGGTAGCCGTGAACTCGGTACCGGACTCGTTGACATCTGGCGACAGCACGGGGATGCCGTCGTGACGGCATGCCGAGACGTAGTGAACGATCTTGTCGGTCTTGCCCGTATAGGACGTCAGAACGGCCGCCATGTACTCGTGTGGATAGTGCGCTTTGAGCCATGCCGTTTGCATAACCAGAATGGCGTAGCCGGCGGAGTGCGACTTGTTAAAGGCGTAGGACGCGAACTCAAGAACATCGTCCCAGATCTTCTGGGCGACCTCGCGCGTGTAGTTGTTCTTGATAGCGCCGTTCATCCAGTGGTCGTAGGTGGTCTCGTCCGAGCCATCCTCCCAGTGGAGCACCGTCGACGTGAGCAGTTTGATCTTTTTCTTAGCCACGGGCTTACGGATACGCGAGTCCGATTCGCCCTTGGAGAAGCCGCACATCTCGACGGAGATGAGCATAACCTGCTCCTGGTAGACCATAGTGCCGTAGGTTTCGCCCAGGATGTCGTCCAGGCGGTCGTCGTAGGAAACCGCCGGCTCCTTGCCGTTCATACGGTTGATGTAGGACGAGACCATGCCGGCGCCGAGCGGGCCCGGGCGGTACAGGGCGATCAATGCCACGACGTGCTTGTACTCGGTGGGCTTCATGTTCTTGATCGTGGCCGTCATGCCGGCGGACTCGACCTGGAAGACGCCGGCGGTGTGGCCGGAGCCCATAAGCTTAAAGATCTCGGGGTCGTCAAAGGGGATCTCTTCCTCTTTGATGTCGATACCGAAGTTCTTTTTGATGTTCGCCTTGGCCTTGGAGATAACCGTCAGCGTGCGCAGGCCCAAGAAGTCCATCTTGAGCAGGCCCATGTCGGCGACGGTATGGCCCTCGTACTGGGTAATCTCGACGCCGCCCTTGGTGTCGAGCTTGGTGGGCACGTGCTCGTTGACGGGGTCACGGCAGATCAGGACGGCGCACGCGTGCACACCCTCGCCACGGGTGAGGCCCTCGATCGAGAGCGCCGTGTCGATGATGCGGCGGGCGTCGTCGTCCTTTTTATAGGCCTCGGCAAAATCGGGGTTAAACAGATCCTCTTTGCCGGGTTGCTTGTCGAGCACCTGCTTGAGCTTGACCTTGGGGTCGCTCGAGACCATCTTGGACAGGCGCTGGCCCATGTAGACCGGGTAGTCCAGAACGCGCGCGGCGTCGTTGATGGCCTGCTTGGCCTTGATGGTCGAGTAGGTGATGACGTGGGTGACCTTCTCGGGGCCGTAGAGCTGGCGAACGTGCTCCACGACCTCGAGGCGCCGCTCATCGTCGAAGTCCATATCGATATCGGGCATCTCGGTACGCTGCGGGGACAGGAACCTCTCGAACATCAGGCCGTTCTCGAGCGGATCGAACGCGGTGATGTTCATGGCGTAGGCGACGATAGCGCCGGCGGCCGAGCCACGGCCGGGGCCGACGCCGATGCCGTTGTCCTTGGCCCATTGCACGTACTCGGCGACGATCAAAAAGTAGGCGGCAAAGCCCTTGTCGCAGATGACCTTGTATTCGTACTCAAAGCGCTCCTTGATGTTGACGCCACCGATCTCGCGCGTGGCCCAGTCGTCGCCGTAGTGCTGACGCAGGCCCTTCTCGCACTCGCGGCGAAACTGGCTCTCGTGCGTCTCGCCGGGATCGAGCAACGGGAAGCGCGGCAGGATGATGGAGTCCCAGTCGAGCTCCACGTAGCACTTATCGGCGATCTCGATTGTGTTGTCGCAGGCCTCGGGGCAATACGGGAACATCGCCCGCATCTCCTCCTCGGTCTTCATGTAGAACTCCGAGCCGGTCATGCGCATGCGGTTGGGGTCGTCGACCTTGGCGTTCATGCCGATGCACATGATGACGTCCTGTACGGGCGCGTCCTCGCGGCGCAGATAGTGGAAGTCGTTGGTGGCGATGACCTTGACGCCCACCTGCTTGGCGATGTCGATGAGCGTGCGGTCCATCTGCTCGTCGGTCAGGCCGTTATCGGTGGTGATGCCGTGTTCCTGAATCTCGATGTAAAAGTCGCCGGGGTCGAAGGTGTCGCGGAAGGTCTCGGCCCACTTGATGGCGCCCTCCATGTCACCGCGATCGATGTATTTGGGGATGATGCCCGCGATGCAGGCGCTCGTGCAAATCATGCCCTTGGCGTGGCGGCGCAGGTTGTCGAGCGTCACGCGCGGCTTGTAGTAAAAGCCCTGCACGGCGGCCTCGGAAACCGTCTGCATCAGGTTGACGTAGCCCTCCTGGTCCTTGGCCAGAAGGATCATGTGGTAGAGCTCGGGCTTGTGGTCGCGGGCGAGCGTCTCGTCCGGCGTAAAGTAGACCTCGCACCCAAAGATGGGCTTGATGACCAGAGGCGGCTTGAGCTCGTCGATGTTGCCCTTCTCGTCCCACATGGCCATGTCCTTCACATACTGGGCATGCTCGCGCGGGTTTTCCTCGGGATCGGGCTCCACCAGCTCGTCGCGGCGGTCCTTTTCCAAGAAGGACTTGTCGTGACTCCAGGTTTTGTACTCGGGCGTGTTGTGGTTGACGGCGTCGCAGGCCAGCGCCAGGTCGGGCACGCCATACATGTAGCCGTGGTCGGTAATGGCGACGGCGGGCATGCCCAGCTCTACGGCACGGTTGACCATATCCTGGATACGGGTTGCGCCGTCGAGCATGGAGAAGACGGTGTGGTTGTGCAGATGGACGAATGCCATGTGATGAGCTCCGATGCGGGTTCGTGTTCTGACTGAACGATTTTACCGCATGGCGCGGACGGCACCCGAACCTAGCCAAACCCACACGTGCAGTCTTTTTGGGACCTTCAGAAAGGGGAATGAGGGCATCCTGATATATCGAGTATTACTGGAACCCCGGCGATGCGCGGAACGATGTGTGACGAATGGTCATGTCCATCAAGAAAGCTCGACGCTTCGGATAGCTCGTCAATCGATATATCAATTCTTGGAGACCTGTATTCCTACCATTTTTAAAGAAAAAAAGGGGGTAATTGCTATCGCGATTGCGCCAATAACACCGAGCGCTATCTGAATGGGATATAACCCCAGCACATATCCAAATATGGAGAATAATATTGCGGAAAAGAGAGCCCTTACCAGAGATGCGACGGAAAGGATCGTCGCGCGGAGATCGTCCGCTATCGCATCTTGGATTAAGTTTTCCGAAGTGATGTACACCACTTCTGGGAGAAAACAAAGCACCATGCTAAGGCCAAACAAGCACAGCGGATTTGAAGCGAACCACGGAAGAACCATGAAAAGGCTAGCCTCGATTAGCATCGAGCCGAGCATGGTATTTCTTTTCCCGAAACGCGATGAGAAGAAATCTGCTGCAATGTAGGCCGTCGCATTTACTGCATAGGATGCACCGAAGAAGATTCCTATTATGGAGACGGGAGCATCAAATGCGTCGAATACCAACTGATTCAAGTTGTAATAACTCCCATAGAATCCATCGAGCATGCTTGTGCCGATTAGAAGAAGCAACACCGCAAAAGCGGATTCTCCAACACGCCAGGTTTCTCGCCTGAACACCTTGGCCGTGTCAAACCTTCCCATCTCAGAGCTTTCAGAACGGGTCGCTTCCGTCCTCTCAATGGGATACAGAAGGAAAAGCTGCAGGAGATAGAAAACGGAGACACATACGTAGAGGGCGCTCCAAGATACTTGGGCAATGAAAGATCCGAGCACAATTGCCATTCCCGTAGCGATTGATTGCGCGGCAAGCAGCCGAGCGTTGATGGTGAGGAAGCGCTCTCCTTGACCGGCATTCCGGGCAATTTCATATAAAAGTGCCTGTTCGGATCCCGATTGAAGGGAGTAGGCGAGTGCCTCAACGAGGGAAAGCACGACAAGAAAGGGACCTGAGAGCAACAGCATGCCGGCCGTATGGAAGAAAAGCAGCAGCACGCCCACTTGAATCGAAAACTTCTTTCCAAAGAAATCGCCTATCAGCCCTGTTGGCAGCTCGAGGACGACCGTTGCAATGTTGTACAGGGCTTGATAAAGCGCGATTTCCGTGACAGACATTCCTTTCTCCGCAAGGAAAAGTAGAAACACTCCCCGATTTAAAACAAATCCCGCGAGAACGAAAAAGGCGGAATAGATGTGCAGTTGCGTAGCGGCATTCTTATTCATGTGGCACTTCCATCAACTAATTTTGTCGGGCCGCTCGCTACCGACTCGAAGCCTGAAGTGTTCACAGTTGATGTGAAGAGCGGTAAAGCTTTTGCACAGGGTATCAATGGAGTACATCCGAAGCGTTTTCGGCAGTATCATCGGCGAAGGCGGGATTAGCCTTTACGCGGCGCTCACCCTCGATGTATTTGACGATTTGATCAATCGTCTGGTTGGCGTGGCTCTTGAGCTTGCGCTCATAGAAGAAGAGGCCGAGCTTGCCGCACGTGCCAGACGTGTTGCCACCCACACCCTGAAAATCCTCGGTATAGGTGAGCTCGCAGGCACCATCGCCAGCAGGTGCAGCCTCATAGCGCATGGTATTGATGCCCGCCGCATACTGAAAACGGACCTCATAGAGACACGGGTAGTCAAAGTGCTTGATCTTAACCTTGATCGCCGTGCCCTTGGCCTTGCCTTTTGCGGACTGGGCGCGCTTCTCGTACTTATAGCCGTTGAGCTTGTTGCGGCTGGGACGCTTGCCCGTGGCGTTCTCGATATCCTGCATGATGGACCCCGCCAGAGCGTCAAAAAGCTCCTCCGGCGTCACCTTAAGCGTTTTGGTGAGCTGCATGATGGCTCCTTATTCGTTTGAACCGTTCGAGCCATTGTACTGCCTCAAGCTCTCCCATGCGTTGCGGTGAAATACGGACTGGATGGGGCGCCCCGTGCCTCAAACAGTCCGTATTCCACCGCAACTTGCAAAGGGGTTGCGGCAAAGCGCTCCCTGTTCGGCTTGGGATTGGGGTGGGGGAAGCCAAACAGGGAGCGTTTTGCCGCAACGCAGGGCGACGCAACGCTCAACTCGTGGCCTTTCGCCTTTTCACGGCTACAACAACGAGGCGGACGAGTAGAAACACCAGCAGAATCCTGCCCAGTAGTCGCCCGCAGTCTTCGATAAACAACTCATCGATGGCACCGCCCCTCTCAATCGTTGCGAGAATATTCGAGAGAGCCGATCTGCCCATCGCCCGGTCGACAGTTTTTCGTGGCAAGCTCGCGGCCGCGGGCGCGGCCAACGCCTCGACACCTTTGTCTCGCTCGCACACCGCAATAATGCGCTGGCGGTTCGAGCCGTACGGATGGCAGGTAACCAGCGTGAGCAGATCTTTGTCCTTCTGGACGGCAGCCGATTTGATATCGGAAGGCGAAATGATCCGAATCTCGACAACGCGGTAAACATAACCGCCCCAAATGGTCCGCAGGCCCACGCAATCTCCGACTCGCACGTTCTCGATCTGCTTAAAGAACATGTTACGGTGGGCGGCGATGACGCAATTGGACGAGGGCTCCCCCAGCGGGGCCGACGTTCCCGCCACCACTGCGGCACCGTTCAACATGTTCTGCTCGCTCGAGCCCAGGTATACGGGGGCTTCGCAAGCCATCGAGTCTACCGTCAACACGCCCACGGGCAATCCTGCAAGACCCGTCTTGGCAAACGACTGATCGGCGGCTCCAAACGTAAAGGGATCGTTGATGACCATCCCCCCGCCTTGGCGGACGCGCTCGTTGTAGGACTCCAGCCAGGGACGTGACGACACGCCCCTGTCAGCCATCTCGAGCGCTTCCTCGCCTGCGGCAGACTCCGATACAGCATTGCTATCACTCGCCGCATCGATTGCCTTCGACGCTGCGGCCATCTCCGAGTTGGCACGCAACCCGTAGCTCAACTCGACAAAATCCGGCACAAGCAGTAACAGCGCGCCCGCAAACAGGACAACCCAGCCAACAGCGGCAATAATCAACCGCTTCTTAGAGGAGTGCTCTGCATCAAAATGCGATGCCATGCTACCGCGTCACCTCTTTGTCGCGACCGGCATGCCGCTTACGCCTTCGGCTCGCCGCATATGCAGCGGCAAGAACCACAATCGCAAGCAAAACGCCAATTAGCGCAGGCGGCACGCCAATCTTGTCGCCCAGGGTGTTATAAGCCGAAGCCAGACCGGTATCGCGGCCCTTCCTTTCGAACCAATCCTTGGGAACATCGCAGCGTTCCGCGTGAATCAAAAGGCGATGCGAGTTGACGCCGTACGGCGTACACGTCACCAAGGTAACAAGGTCCTTATCCTTTTGAATGGCAAGACTCGAGGTATCGTCTGGTAGAACGACCTCGATCGAAGTCACGCGATAGGCAAGGTCCTCACCCAAAACCTGAAGCACAAAGTAGTCTCCGACATGAAGCTTATCGAGCTTATCGAAGATAACGGCAGAGGGAAGCCCCGTATGTCCCGCAAGAACAGCATGTGTCGAAGGACCGCCCACCGGCAGAGATGAATTTGGTTCGTGCCCCACGCCATGGTCCATGCCTTCACCCGTGACGCCGTGGTAGATGGGCAAATCGACGCCTATCGATGGAATAACGATTGTCCCCATGGCTCCGTCACCAGCCAAATTGAGGCATGAGAGGTATTCCTCGTCTGATGTCTTTGGAGCGTTTGGGTCAAACGGGTCTATGACATAGGCGGCACCCGAATACAGCCGATCATTGTAGTCAATCGCCTGCTGGCGCCAAGCCGAAAGATCCTCGGGGGTCGCCTCTTGAACAACCTGACGCAGGTTGTTAGAAACCTTTGCCTGCTCCACCTTATTGAGGTAGTCGCTCGCGACAGGATACAAAAGCAAACAAAGGCCCGTAAGCACCAAGAGTATGGCCAGCGCGGGTGCCAGCCAACGACGCGCCTTTCGAGGACGCTCCGCGCGAGCAACCGGAGAACCGCCCCGAGAAGCCATGGCAGGGCAGCCGCCATGCCTCCCATTCATCCGAGCAAGAGGAGAGGAAGGAGCGTTATGCCCCCTCCCCTCTTTACTATGTAGCCCTTTGCGCGTCATGGCCTACAGAACGGTTGGACTAGTCGCGCTTGCGCGAACGGAAGACGACCACAGCGCCGCCAGCGATGAGCAGGATGCCGCCCGCCGTAAAGGCAACCGTACCCGCACCGCCGGTAGTGGGCAGCTGACCCTGCTTGGGGTCGGTCACGTCGGCGGTGTTGACGTCGAAGTTCTTCTCGGTCACGTTAGGGGTGGCCGGGGAGTCGCCCTTGTCGGTCTCGTCAAGGCTGATGTTGAAGGGGTCGACCTTCTGATAGCCCGCCGGAACGCCGGTCTCAGTCACGGTGTAGGTGCCCTTGTGGAGGCCGTTGACATGCACGTAGCCGTTGGCATCGGAGACGACCTTGCCGTCGGTGTGCGTGTTGCCGGCGGCATCGATATAGGTAACGGGGCCGTCGGCATTGGCGATCGTGAACTCAGCGCCGGGCAGGGCGGTGCCGGTCGGGGTGACCTTCTTGAAGACGAAGCCGTAGGTCTGGACCTGCGGGTCGGCCGGCTCGGTGCTGACCTCCTTGTCTTCGTAGGGGTTCGGGGTGAAGGTGCCGTAGGCCTTGTTGCCGACCTTGCCGGTCTCTACGTTGATCGAGACGACCTTGGACCTGTACTCGACACGGACCTTCTGACCGGCATGGCCCTTCAGGTAGTCCCACTTGAACTTGACGGTGAAGCCGCCGTCCTTGTTGTAGGCGATATCGTAGTTCTCAGCCCCGACGATGTTCTTGTAGCCGTCGCCGTCGTAGACCTTGATGCTGTCCTTCTCGAGCTTGAGGCCCGCCTCGGGGACATCGGTCACGGAGAAGGAGGCGTGGGTGGCGTCGGACGGGAAGCTGGGGACGGCGGTGTCGATGCGGAAGGTCGCGGTATCGCCCACGGAGTAGGAGTCGGTCAGCTTGCCTGAGGTGCTGCCGTCGGGGGAGACGACCGTCTTGTCCGGCGGGGTCACCGGCTGGGACTTGGCCTCCACGTTTTCGAGGGTGGCGGCGGCGTACTTGCCATTCTTGACGACGGGCGAGGCGTTGACGAGCATGGTCTGGTAGATCTTGGTGGTGCCGCTCGTGGTGGTCACGGTGACCAGATACAGGCCCGAGTCGAGGCTCTGGGTGACCTTGCCGCCCGCCGCCGTCGCGGTGTAGGTGGCGGTGCCGGCGGTGACCACGGGGGCGATGGCGTCGGCGACGGTGCGGCCGTCCTTGCCGGCGACCTCGGCGGCGGTGTCGTACGCACCAGGCAGGCCGGTCACCTTGGTGGTGTAGGTGAGGTTGTTGCTGGCGTCGATGTCGGCGTCGAAGACCTGGTAGAACTTGACGGTGTCGCCGTCGTTGACGCCCGTGATGGTAACCGGGGTGTCGGGGACGTCGGTCGCGCTCGTATTGGCAAACGAGCTGATCGGCGTAAGCCCGAGGCCGGCAACCAGTACCGCTGCTACGGCAACACTGGCAATCTTCTTAGGTTTATACATGTTGTTCTCCTTCCGGGGCCGCGGCCCCATTGGCTAAGTGCCTTCTATATATGCTCGACCGACGTTTTCGGTCGTTAGCACCGATGATTAGCGGCGCCTGCGCCGGCGCCCGAGGACGCCGAGGAGCGCGCCCGCCCCGGTGGCCGACAGGCAGCCGCCCGCCGCCACGAGCCCGACGACTCCCGGGCCGCCCGTGGAAGGTATGGAGGGGATCGGCTTGTCGGCCACGGTAATCGTGTTCGGGGTATCGGGGGCGCGCATGTCCGACCCATCGGCCTTGCCGACTTGGATCATATTGCCCGCCGCCCCGCCCGCCTGGCCGGCGACGTCAAAGACCTGGATACGGAAGACCTCGTCGTTGATTTGGTAGCCCGCGGGGGTGTTGGTCTCAACGAGGAAGTACGTGCCCACGGTGAGCTGCGCAAAGCCGACGGTCCCTTGCTCGTCGGTGGTCCCCTCCGACACGAGCGCATCGTCCTTGGGATCGAACACGCCGTCACCGTTGTCGTGCTTGCCGTCGACTGAATCGTAGTAGAGCTTAAACGATGCACCCCGGACCGGCCGAGTCGTATGAGACGCATCGACCTTGTGCAGATAGACGTCGGTCTTGACACGTTCGTTGTCGATCCAGATAAAATTACCTGAACTCATGGCCCGGTGATCCGATTTGGAGGAAACCCAGGAGGGCTCCAAGCCGTCCGCTCCCGTCGTGTAGCACAGATCGAAGGTATGCGTCGTCTGCGCCTCAGGCGGAAGCACAAAGCCCGAGGGGGCGGCGATCTCCACCAGGGTATAGCGGCCCCAAGAAAGCCCCGTCATTTTCACGGAACCGTCTGCGCCCGAGATCAGGCTGTCGGACACGACATCGCTGTGGGCGACGCCGTCGGAGTCGGTCCAGGCGCGCGTGAGCCTGAACGTGGCGCCGGCAAGAGCCTCGTCGTGTGTTGCATCGCGCTTTCCCAGACACAGGTCGTACGTTATTCCCTTGACCTGGGGCTTGGGGAAGTCGCAGATGGCGTTGGGGTGCTCGTGGAACTGGTTGTCGTCCTTGCTGTACGAGCTGTAAGTGTAGTCAAGCGTCGCGTGGTCGTTGGTGTTGTAGGGGTTGGAGATCTTGCCGGGATCATAGGAGCTCGCAAAGCCCTCCCCGGTCTTGAGGCGAACCTTGTACGTGAGCGACGCCGCCCCGTAGTACCACGTGCGCTGCGTAATGGTCAGCTTGCCCACCGCACCGCCCTCGGTGTAGTCGTAATCGTAGACGGGTTCCTCGACGACCTTCTTTGCCGAATTGGAGTACTGCGGGTTCCAGGTGAGCGTCGAAGATGCATTGTCGAAACTCGCCGCGCCGGCGTCGGCGCTGGCGGAACCCAGGTACTCGATGTTGTTACCCATGACATCGGTCACCGAATTGAGGGTCGGCGCGGGGCCCGGCTTGACCTGGCCCTTGATTTTCTCGTTGATGAGGTTGTACGCCTCATCGGAAAGGACAACCGTGTTGTTCGATCCGGTGTTGACCTGAACGCCCATGAGGACATAGTGCGAATCGTCAAGCTTGAGGAATATTGTGGTGTTGTTGCCCTTGTTCCAAGACAGTCTCACGTTCTTCGCGATGGTCTTGCCAGCCGGGTACTGGATGTCGAAAACGCCCGATTTCCCATAACCGGAGTTCGGATCTCCGGTCACATCAATGCCGGAGCCGTTGACGGAGCCGGTCACGGTGCCCGGCGTCATCCCGTGTGCCCAATTTGAGGTCACCCCCTCGTAAGGTGCCGTGGTAAAAAAGGTATAGTAGTCCGTCTGCTGCGAGGCGACGGCGCAGGTATCCACCGAGAGGTGCACGATGAACTCGTCCTCCACGCCCGTGGGTTCGACGGTTTTATTTACGCGGACGCTGCCATCTGCCGACTCGATAAAGCCATAGTTGCCCAGCTGGTCCGCTGCAATTCCCTCACTCGTCTTATGCGATGCGTCATAGCGCCCGCTTACGATCTGCCAGCCGTTATCCCCCGCAGCACGCGCGACAAGCGGCATAGCAAGCAGCGCGGCAAGGCAAATGGACAGGATCGCCCCCGCCATCATCCTTTTGCGCTTGATATTTCGACTCGTCATCATACCGTCTCAATCCGTTCGCCGCCTTTAGGCAGCTATTCCTCGGTCTCATTTAGACCCTTACGGATATGGTATGAATCGGCTGTGACGCCTTTGGTCAAAGCGTGACGGTCACACTTGGCGGACGCTACGAATCATTTTTGCCAAATGTGACACTCGGCAAGCAATAAAAACACCATCCGGACTTCATGCCCCAGCGACATCCGCTAACGACCCGCGTCTCATGTGATTGGATGAACCGCCTCTTACAGCGAAATAAACTCCGACCAGGCATACTCGGGGAGCACCCCCCCCCGTTGGCAAACCGCCGACACCGTCACGATAGTCGTAATAGTCGCACTCAATGCACTCCGGAACGATCCTGCGTGCCCCGCGATCGCTTTCGACAATATAGTCAATGCCATTTCTGCCAAGCTCAATCATAAGTCGGGAAGCCGTCTTGCGGTACCTTGCCCGCGTTGTCTTATTTGGCTCACACTCCCAAAGCATCGCAATAGCCTCGCGGGAAGACACAAAGGCGCCACGGCGCTCCACCAGGAGGGCAAGCAGCTCTTTGGCCTTCTCGGAACGTATATTGATAGCCCTGCCGTCTACAGACAAACTAAAGGAGCCGAAAAGCCTGACGACAATACTGCGACCATTCTCTTGTGGCGCATGGTTGACGCCGGAATCGCCAGCAGCCGCCTCAAGGCGAAAACCAATATAGGATTTGCTCTTCGACGCCGATACCATAACGAGCGTAGCGGCTTTCGTGCATCCAGTTGCATCGCCCAGCTCAAACGTGATCTTATCCGTATGAGGGCCATCTTCTCCAAGCGAAGCCAATCGTGGACAATTGCAAAACTCCCTCACGCGCCCCCTATCTGCTGGGCTCAAAATGGACAGGAGGCGCTCAATCACATCGTCTGCAAACATTCTTACGTTGAGAGGAAAGCTAGAAATGCCCCTATCGCTCCGCGCGATACACGTTATCGAATTGTCCAACTTGTTAAACTCGAACAGATCATCGGCAAAGCTAGCAAGCAGTTTTTTACTCAATGAAAGCAGTTCTTGGAACTCCACGTCACGGTCAGGCGCGCTCGCCGCCTTAACGCAGAATAGTGAGTCTTTCTTCGTATCCTTCCTGCGGACGCACTCAACCCAAATCTTGCACGCATGGGGAGCTCCAACGAAAGACACAAGCGTACATACATCCGCAATGGGCACCATCTGGGCATATGCTTCGTCAAACATCGCGCCAACATGCGTCCGATCCGCCAAAACAATAAAATCCAAAAGACCGGAATGATCGATGCGAGAGTCAATCCTTAAGAGATCTTTTGAATAATCGTTGGAGTAGGCAATCGTTATGCCCCTATCTCCAAACACTTTCATGACAGAAAAGTCTTCGTTGCATATGCCCGGTGCTGTTTCTTGCCAAACGCGACCTTCGAATGCAATCGAGGTTTTTCTCATGACGCGGTCGTCGCCCATACTCGATACCGCAATCTCGTGTACGCAAATTACGGCACCGTCTTTTGCTATCAGACGGTACGCCGCACTTGAATGTCCTTCCGCCATGGACAAGCGCCGCGTAAAAGCAAGGTGGGACTCTCTGTCATCGGGATGGACCAAGGCCTCGAATATGCCCTCGGTAATGCTAAAGAGCTCGTCCTTCTGGTATCCCAGCATCTTGCACAGCCCCTGGCTGGCAAACTCCAGGCGCGTGGCACCGTCCAAAACGCATCTGCAGTAAAAACCGCCTAGACGATCCACGAAGCTAGCGTTCGCATCAAGAACAGCCTCGGTCCCACCAATGTATCCCATGCTTCAACCATTCTTTCGGATGAGATCCTTGCCCCGTACGAAAGGGCGAGCAGTTATAGCGGGCCATAGTCTGACAAGGGTTCGGCGGAACGGATGTGCGGTCGCTACAGGCAGCAATAATTCAAGTGTTGCTCATGCGGCGATTCAAGGTTAATAAAAAGGCCGACGAACGGTTATCCCACAATAATCCACGCGATAATTGCGGTGCATCCAACATTATTTGTTCAACACACCAATAACCAAAAAATCAGTCAATCAAAATGAACTCTGACCACGAATACTCAGGAAGCAAGGCTCCCGAAGGCGCTCGCAATCCGTCGCGGTAATCGTAATAGTCGCATTCAAGACACTCGGGCACGACTCTTCGCGCCCCGCGGTCGCTCTCAACGATATATTCGATGCCGTTTCTCTTGAGCTCAGATACCAAACGCGATGCCGTTTTACGATAGCGAGCCCTTGTAGTTTGGTCCGGTTCGCATTCCCAAAGCATGGCAATTGCCTCACGCGAAGAAACAAACGCTCCCCGGCGCTCAATCAAAAGGGCGAGCAGCTCTTTTGCCTTAGCAGACCTTATGTTGACGGCCTTGCCATCGACGGAAAGCGAAAAGGAGCCAAACAGCGTCGCAATCACTTGTTTTTGCGTCACGATAAGCGCGCCGCTTGGCTCGACATGCGGTGAATCCGAATCGAGACTAAGCCCCATGAGGTATTTTCTCTCAGAAACCGCTACCACCGTAGCAGTGGCAGGAACATAATCTCCATAGCGATCACGCAATAAAAAGCCAATCTTCGCGGTTCCGATGCTCCCCTCACAAAACTGGGTGGATCGAACACGAATACAAAACTGTTTCACTGCCTCCCGGCTCTCGGGGGCAACACGATCGAGCAAATACCTTGTAATATCGTCCGTAAACATCCTCACGTTTAAGGGAATGTCGAACAAGGACCTGTCGCTGCGAGCGATATACGTTACAGTATCCTGCGCCCGATCGGCTTCGAAAAGATCCTCGGCAAAACTGGAAAATAGTTGCCTGCTAAACGCAACCTTATGCTCCTCTTCGCGCAGGCTTTCGTTTTCGATCTGTACCTTGACGCAAAAAACGGCAGAGTCAAAGTCGCCGTCATCGCGAATACGCTCAACCCAAACCTTGCAGACATGAGCAGAACCGTCAACGGAAACAAGTGTGTAGGAATCAGCGCCCGAGCGCCACTCGCTATATGCCTTTTTTAAGGCACCGCAAATTCGAGCGCGATCGGAAATAGAGACAAAGTCTAAAAAGCTAAGCCTCTTTGTAACCTCTAAGTTTGCGGCAAAGTCGAAAGCAGCACCACTCACCTGCATTATCTTTGCCTCATTGCCGCCGAACACTTTTAGAATCGCAATCTTCTGATCGCAAGCCCAAGCCTCATTTGAGCCTTCGTGTATTTCGCTAACGACCGAATAGCCCCTCATAAAGCCATCGTTACCAACAACCGACGTCATCGTGTCGGCAACGCGGATAATCGATCCGTCTTTTTTAATCAGACGATAGGAGAGGCTCTCAGAGGTCTCTTTTTTTGCCATTCTTTGAACGAAATCCACGAACGTCGAAACGTCATCCGCATGCACCGTCACCGTATAGACGCCCTCAACAAGCTCTGAAAACTCTGTTTTCCGATAGCCCAACATCGAGCAAAAGTTTTGACTCACAAACTCAAGATAGATAGGTCCGCCCAAAAAACAACGATGGTATCCGCCCAAACGATCCATGATGCCCTTACCGGCGTCTGCAACGGAAAGCGCTTCGCCCCTCTTATTCTGCTTCATGGCTCCCCCATTCCAATGGTTGCCAATAAGCGTATCTTTAGGAACGTCCGAAAAGCGAACAAGCGTGACAGTTCCGTGACAGCATGAACGAGTCTCGACCCGCCAAGGCTCCCACGGAACCCGAACCAAGACTCGCTCAACATTAATTTGTCAACGAGGCATCTAGTCGATTCTTACGTACTCCGCCCAAGAGTATTCTGGCAGAAAATCTCCCGAAGGCCCCCTGAGCCCATCGCGATAGTCGTAGTAGTCGCACTCGATATACTCGGCAATAACGCGGCGGGCTCCTCGATCGCTCTCCACGATATATCCGATACCATTCCTGTTGAGTTCGGACATAAGGCGCGAGGCAACTTTCCTCGCTCGCGCCCTCGTCGTCTCGTCGGGCTCGCACTCCCACAGCATCGCGATGATCTCACGCGTGGAGACAAACGCGCCGCGCCTCTCAATGAGAAGCGCCAAGAGCTCCTTAGCTTTTGCAGAGCGGATATTAACGGCCTTGCCATCAACGACCAATCGGAACGAACCAAATAGCGCGACATTGATTTGCTTCTGCGTTGCGACGGTGGAAAGCGGATCTCCCCCGGCATCGGCATGATCGAAACTCAGCCCGATAAAACACTTAGCCCTAGAAATCGAAGCCATTGTAAGCAGGGCGGGCCTAACGGAGCCATCGCGGAACACCACCGAGAATTTCAGCTTCGCCGACTCGATATCACCCGATTCGGGATCGCCCGACGTAACCTTTTCGCAAAAGTCCCTCGCGGCAACGATGTCTTCCGGTCCCACATGATCAATAAGGTATTTTGTCGTGTCATCCATGAACATCCGCACATTGAGCGGCAAATTAATGATGCCATTGTCACTGCGGGCGATATACGTTACGGAGCCCTCAAGCCGGTCAACCTCAAACAAATCCTCGGCAAAACTCGAAAAAAGGAGTCTGCCAAACGAGAGCTTATCCTCGCTGTTGCGCTGATGCTCGATATCCCCCTCGATCTTGATGCAAAAAAGGCTGTCCTCGACGGATTCCTCGAGCTGAATGCACTCGACCCACAGATCGCATACCTGCGTTTCGCCATCCGCAGATATCAGAGCGCAGGTCTCCATGTCGGAGTACTCCTCCACATGCGCCTTATCGATAGCCTTCCTGACCTTAACGCGATCGGATATCGCAATAAAATCGAGAAGTCCCCCTGTACTCGAGTGTGAGTCTTTCACACCGAGCAAACTGGATGCAACACCACACATGCGCTCTATGCCAACAGCGGCGTTTCCATACACCTTAAGGATTGCCATCCGCTCGCCCGGAACGGTCGATGCGGACTCCAGCTGATCGTCCGGTACCTCGCAAACAACTGAGTAACCGCGAATGACGCCGTCCTCGCAAACGACGGACGCCATGGTATCGACCACGCGGATGACGGATCCGTCTCGGCGGATTAACCGGTATACGACACTGTCGCAGCCTTCGTTTTCGGCCAAACGCTGAGCGAAATCATCGAAAAGGGCCGTATCGTCGGGATGTACCAACGCCGTGTACACCTCACCGGTAAGCTCGGCCAGCTCGGTCTCTTGGTAACCCAGCATCTCGCAGAAATTCTTACCTGCAAATTCCAGATGCATCGGATCGCCCAGGCAGCATCGATGGTATCCACCCAGATGGTGCATGATGTCGTGCTCGCCACCGGCGGCAATCAATCGATTGTCTGTTTCTTGCTTCATGAAATAGCAGCCCCTTTCGCAAATTACGATAGCGACCGCCCGTTCCGTTTATGCAGGAGCGTGACCGTTCCGTGACAGATGAGGGGCTCCGACGAAAGAGCATGCATTCTTGAGTTGCGGTGAAATGCGGACTGTTTGGCGGCTTTTTTGGCCAAAACAGTCCGTATTCCACCGCAAGGTATCTGAGGGCTAGAGGTTGTAGGTGACCACTTGAGGTTCGGCGGGTTCGACGAAGATGGCTGGATCGGCCTGTTCCACGCGGACGAACTTGACCGTCACGTTCTCAAAGCCCGCCTTGTGCAGAACATCGGCGTAGACGCGCGCCTGCAGGGCATGCTTCTCGAGCAACTGGTCTGGTGTCTCGTCCGGCGTGCCACCTGTCTTGTAGTCGATGACCAACGCACGCGACGGATCTGCCGGATCGGTCGCCAAGGCATCGATAGCGCCCTCGGCATACGCACCGTAGCGGGCGATGTCCTCGTCCTCGCAGCCCAGCGAGAAGAACGGCACCTCAGCGCGAACGCACGGCCAGGAAAGCAGCTCGGCGCGAACCGCCGACTTAAGCCAGCGATCCAGAGCAACGTCAAAACGCTCGCGCTGCTCCGACGTCAGGTGCCACAGGCGAGCCAGGGTATCGGCGCGCTCGGCGGGCAATTCGTCGGCGCCCATCTCGATGAGCCACTGGCAAGCGGCATGGAAGGCCGAGCCCAGGGCCATGGGATTGCCGACGGGCTCGACAGCAGCCACATCCGCATCCGTCATCTCCGAGCCATCCGACTCGACATCATCGCCAGCCTCGTCCATGGGCACGCGCACCTCGGCGGCATGGTCCTCGGCCTCGGCATGCAGCACCGCGGCAATCGACGAATAGCTGTACGAATCGCGCACCGGATACGGGCAGGTGCCCATGCGCACACCCACCGCCCGGGGATACACGAGCTCAAACGCATCGGGCTCGGGGTCGGCAGGACCGAGAACGGCGACGCGGGCATCTGCGCCGGCGCCTTCCGCCTCCGCACCACCGCGGACAAGCCTGCCCTCGGCATCCAACGAAGCGTTGGCTTCAAACGCCTGCTCGCCAAACGTAAAGTTCGCCAGCGAGATGAGCTCGTAGTCGCCCGGATGCGAGTTGTCGAACACCAAGCGGTCGGCATCGAGCTGCGGCAACTCCAGGCCGTCGGTCGGCAGAATACGGCGAAGCACGTCGTAGGTCAGATCGGTCTCGACGTCGAAGGCCGGCGCCGTCACCTTGCCTCGGCTCACGCCGGCATCCATCGCCAGGATCACCAGCTCGCGCGCACGCGTCATGGCAACGTAGAGCAGGCGGCCCCGCTCCTCGAGCGAAAGCTGCAGGTCGTCGTTGCGCAGGCGAGCAAATGCCTCGGCGGGAGAACCCGTCGCGCAGACGTCATCTATGAGCTCCGGCGGCAGCCACAGCGACGTGCCCTTGCCCTTAAACGCATGCTCAAACTGCTTTTTGACGTCATCGCCCTTTACGAAGGTTCCGTCCGCGAGCTTAACGCCGTCAAAGCGCGCCGGCAGCGCCACGACCTGCGCTCCACCGTCGACACGACCCATCTGGGCGACGCCGGACGACTTGCGCACGCCAAAGCACTCGGCGACCGCCACGACCGGATACTCCAGGCCCTTGGATGCATGCACTGTCATGATGCGCACCGCGCCGTCGCCCTCCTCGTTGAGGGCGCCCGGGGCCTCCTTGCCCGCCAGGAAGCGGTCGAAGGCGAGTGCGATAGAGCGCGGCGAGTTACCGAACTCGGCCTCCGCCTCGGCAACGGCATCGAGCGCCTTGAGCACGTTGGCGGCGATAGCTTTGCCCTCGGGACCGCGTTGCGCCAGGCGCACGAACCAGCCCGAGGCGTTGACCACATCGCGCGCGATCGCCGCGAACGAATCGCGGCCCACGCGACGAAGCGCGTAGCGCAGCACCTCGCGGGCGCGCGTCACCAGTGGCAGATCCTGTAGGCCGGGCACGTCACAATCGCTCATGATGCCCGCATCGATATTGCGGCGCGAGGTCTCCCCCGTCTGGTCGTCGAGCTTGGTCGCCAGCGCCAAGAACTCCTGGGCACCGAGCGCAAACATCGGCGATGCCAGCACGGGCATAAGGCCCTGCGCCGTGTCCGCCGGGTTGGCAAGCGCGCACACCAGGGCGCGAATCGTCTGTACCTCGGCAGCCTGGGCAAAGACCGAGCCGCCCGCGATAACGCAGTCGAGCCCTTTGTCGCGGAAAGCCTGGGCATAGACATCGGCGTTGGTCATGCGGCCCAGCAGCAGCACCATGCCGCCCTGGGGCTGGCCGGCATCGGCAAGCGCGCGGAACCGCTCCGCGATCGCGCGGGCCTTGGCCTGTGTGCGCTCCTGCGTGCTGCCGCCGGCAACAAAGAGGGCCTGGCGACGCGAGGCGTCCGCCACCAGCGTGTCCTTGCGGCCGTCGCTCGCCTCAAGGTCCAAAAAGCCCTGCATCAGGCCGCCGTCATCGCCGTCGAAGACGCGTGCCACGTAACGCAGCACCTCGTCATGGCTGCGGAAGTTGCGCACGAGCTTGACGAGCTCGCCGGCGGGGACATCCGGCGTGGCGACCGTCTCGGACGCCGCCGTCGATCCCACTTTGCGCTCCTGTCGACGGAACACCTCGACCTCGGCGCCGCGGAAGCGATAGATCGACTGCTGCGCATCGCCCACGGTACACAGCGCGCGCTCCCCCGCACCCGTCAGGTAACGGATCAGGTCGACCTGCATCTGGTCGGTATCCTGGAACTCGTCGATCATGACCATCTTAAAGCGGCCCTCGTATGCCGCTCGGATGGCCGGGTAATCGCGCAGGGCCTCGTAGGCCATGCGCAGCAGGTCGTTGTTGTCGAGGGCGGACTGGCCGGCCTTGAGCGCGCGATACTCGGCCTCCACGGAACGGGCCAGGCCCACCAGCGCATCGAGCGCCGGGGCACCGCAGGCGAGCACGATATTGATAAACGCATCGGCGGCCTCGGCCTTGAGCAGCTCGACCTGCTCCTTAGGAAACGCCTTGCTCGCGCGCGGCATGGTGCACGACATCATGAGTCGCGCCGCATCGACCATGGTCTTGTCGCTCGCCTCGAACGCATCGATGGCATCGAGCGCCATCTGCGCCTTCTCGGTCGCGGCCTTGCTTGCGCCCAGCGCCGCACGATAAGCGTCGGCGAGCGCCGAGGTATCGGCCTGGCCGCGCGCCACGCGCACGTCGTCCATACCGCCCGGCAACTGACTCGACAGCTCCAGCAGGTCGCGCACCAGACCCTTGATGGTCGTGCCGGCGCCAAAGGGACCGCCCTCGCCCGCCATGGGATACCAGGCGTAGAGGCTTTTAAGCGAAGCGGCGAGCTCGGGGGCGGCATCGGGCGCCGTCGCGCGGGCCAGCACATGCTCAACAGCCTGGTCCATAAGCTCATCGGTATCGGTGAGCACCGTGAACTCGGGATCGATGCCCAGCTCCAACGCGTGTGCGCGCAGGATACGCGAGCACATGCCGTGAATGGTCGAGATCCACGCATCGTCGACGGTCAGGGCTTCCTCGTCCATGCCCTCGTCGATGAGTGCGCGGCGCACGCGGTCGCGAATCTCTGCCGCGGCGTCCTTGGTAAAGGTAATGGCGAGCACCTGGTCCAGATGCTCAACGAACGGACCGGATTCGGGCGAGAGCGCGTAGACGATGCGGCGCGTGAGGGTAAAGGTCTTGCCCGAACCGGCGCCCGCCGAGACAAACAGCGGGCGGTCGAGCGTTTTGACGATCTGCAGCTGTTGCGGCATCAAAGTCGAAAGATCCATGGCCTACACGTCCCTCCTTACAAACGTTCCTTCGTGGTTATACGAGCAGCGCGCATGCGCGGCCTGAGCCGACGTCGGGTCGACGGCGGCAACGTTGCCTGCCTCGAGCTCGCGCAGGCGCTCGGCGATGCCGGCCTCCACGCAATCGAGCAGGGCGTCGAAGTCCATGCTGCCACCCTCGCCGGGGAAACCTTTCTTAAGCCCCGGGATGCGACCGTCGCCGCGCTCCTCCTCGAGCAGCTCGGCGCTCGCGGCGCCGCGCAACGCCGGCTTGCCGCCCTTGGTCGAAAAGTAGAGCGCCGCGCGGGTGTCCAAATCCAGCGCCCGGCGCATGGCCTGGGCGTAGATGAGCGTTTGGGTATGTGGCGGCAGCCAACGCGGATCGTCGATAGGTGCCTCGCCCGTCTCCTCGTCGCGCACCGTGGGGTCGGCGAGCTTAAACTCCTCAACGCCCGTGCGATGCTTGTAGTCGATCACGACGGCACGATTCTCGGCATCCACGTCCACGCGATCGATGCGCCCGCCAAGCGGCCAACCGGCATACTCGACCTTAAGCTCGTTAAACGCAAACTCCAGATAGCGCGGGGCAAAGGGCGCAAGCGCCTCGGACTCATAGGCGAGCACGCCCTCCAGCTGCGGCAAGATCTCGGCCACCTGGCGCTCCTCCACCGGAGAGAGCGGCACGAGCGGGCCCTCGGTACCGCGCTTGCCGGCGTGCTCGGTCAGGGTCTCGTCGAAGACCTCGCGCAGCAGCTCCTGTGCGCGCGGAAGGTTCATGGGCGTCACGCGTTCCATGCCCTCCTGCGGCAGGCGAGCATGCAGGTGCTCCAGTACGTCGTGGACAAAGTTGCCCTTCTCCATGTTGCCAAAGCCCGCATCGATAGACTGGGGTTTTACGCGATAGGACACAAACCAGCACAGCGGGCAGGTGGAATAGGCCTCGATCTGCGAGGCGGACGTTAAACGCGGCACGAGCGGCGCATCCTCGCCCCCACCATCGCGGCGGCGCAAAACCAGATACGGCACGGCCTCGGCGCTCAGATGCTGAGGGGCCTCGCATGCGACCCGCTTGCGCTCGAGCCCTTCGCCGGCGGCGGGGTCGAAGTCCCTTACGATGTCGTCCTCGCCCACGCACGTCGCCTTGGCGGCGCCGGTGACCTTGTCGGCGTCAGCGGCCTTGTCGGTGCCAGCGGCCTTGGCGTCGTCAGCGGCCTTGGCGTCGTCAGCGGCCTTGGCGCGCGCCCGCAACTCGGTCCACACGGCCGCCGGATAGCACTCACGCGCCTGGCGATCGTGGGTCACGCGGGCAAGCACAACGGGGCCGCGCGCAGTCTGCATCGCACGGCCAAAACGCACGCGCAGCAGGGCCGCGGGCTCAAGCGTCACGCCGCCGCGACCCAACTCTTCCGTCAACGTGGCCAACGGGCCCTCCTCATGCGAGAGCGGATAGCTGTCCAGGTCGACATCGGCAAACAGCACCGCATCGTAGCTGTTGGGACGCAGCGCTGCCGCATCGGCAAGCGACACAAAACGCACCTGGGCGCGCGGTATGCGGTCGACCTCGTAGGTCTCGTAATCGTAAGCGGTACTGCGCTTATCCACCTTGGTGCGGACGCCGTCGAGCACGGGTACGGTCGCGGCCTGCGACACATCGAGCGCGCGGGCGTCGTTCATAAGAATGTCGATGGCATGGCGCAGCAGGGCCGTCTCGGCCTGGCGACGGGCCTGACCGTCGAGACCGCCAAACGCGCGATCGGGCAGCGCCTCGGCAACCGCGAGCATAGCCTTGAGTGCCGTCACGGGCTTGTCACGCCATAGCGCCTGGAACACATCCGAGACCACGCACGGCACGTTCTTAAACCAGTTCTGGTCGCTGGCCGCCTTGCGCGCACCCCTTACCTGGCCCTGCACGCTCTGCAGCAGGCTCTTCACGCCCGCGGTGGTCTTGCTGCGCGACAGGCGCATGTTCTTATCGAAGGTTCGCGCGCTGGCGGCATCGGCGCCCGAAAGCGGGCTGTAGATCCAGTCGGTAAGCTCCGGGGCGGGCCACCACTCGGTCTTGGAGGCACTGCCCTCATCGGCGGCCTTCATGCGCTCTATCAGATCGGCGAGCGCCGTGAACTGCCTACCCGCGATGGATTGGGAAAACGCCGTGAACTCGGTTGTCTCGGCCGCAATGTGGCGCGCCGCCAAACGGGCGGTAAGCTCGCCGAACAACTGGGGTGCCCGAGCGGACACCACGAGCACGCGCACAGGAGCGGCCGGCGCTGCAGCGCCATCGTGCGGCACGGCGCCCTCGCGCGCCTTTACCAACTTATCAATAGCATTCGCATAGGCATAGGCACGGGCATGGGGACCGGCCACCTCTATAAAGGCAGGCTGAGCGGCAGGCTTAGAGTCGATCTTAGACGCAGCAGCCTCCTCCCCCAGCGGCGCAATCTCGAACAGCACACCGCGGGCATCAAAGGCTGCAGCAAGTTCCTCGCGCATTGCCGCCTGCTCGCGGGCGAGCAGCACGACGACCTCTCCCCCGCCATTCGCCACGGCAGACAGCAACCCAAGCAGACCATGTGCAAACGACGTGACGCCGCGCACGAACACCGCGCGGGCGCAGGTTGGCAGATTGTCGGCCAAGGCGCCGGCCATCATGCCGGCCGCCTCGCAGGGCTCGACCATATCTCGGCGGTCCAAGCCGCTCGCATAGGCACGCAAAAGCTCAAACACACGAGTCTCGGCGTCGCTTTTGGGCTCGGGCTGGCAAACGCTGTCGCAGCGGCGCTCGGCACCCGTTCCCGCCACGCCCGGAAGCACATCGCGGGCCATGCGTGCGAGCATGCGCACCGTGCCCTGGCTGCGCGAAAGCGGCTGTAGATCGGCATCGTCGCGACGGGCGACCATATCCGAGAACAGCATCTGACGCTGCAGGTTGTCGACGAAGCCGCGTCCGTCGCCCATAAGCTCCCACAACGAGCGAAGCCACGACGAGGGGGTCTTGTAGTCTACGCCCAGCGAGACGTCGGCCACCGCCGCATCGTGACGGCACAGATCGAGCTCGGCAAACGTAGGCGCCAGCAACACGGCGCGCCCGTGGCGGGCAACCAGGTCGGCAAGCAGTGCGGCCTCGGCATCGCTCAAATCCGTGCCGGCATTGGTGGTATAGATTCGAACAGGCATGGTCCTCCACTCAAACCGTTCGCAATATTCAATGTATCCATCCTACCCGCCCACGCGGACAACATGGCCCCACACCAAAAAACCGCCCCCGAAGGGACGGTTCTGTGCAATTCGTTTTTTGCCGCTGGCCTACTCGCCATCCTCCAGTTTGATGAGGATCTTGCGATAGCCGCCGTACTCGCCGTTGAGCGCCTTGGACACGCGGCTCACCGTGGTGGACGAAGCGCCGGTGCGGGCCTGAACCTCAACATAGGGCTCGCCCTCATCCAGATAACGCGCGACCTGCAGGCGTTGCGAAAGATCGCAGATCTCGCGCGGCGTGCAGATATCGGTCAAAAACGCTTGAATATCCTTCTCGTCGTCCAAAAGACTAAATGCGTGGACCAGCTGCTTGACATCAGGCTTGTCAAACATGTTCTCGATATTCATCGATCACCGCCAAACCCGCCAAAAGGCATCGAAGTTGATACTGACATCGGGCATCGTTCGCCCGTAATATGCAATAAAACAATGCATGGGGCATTTGCCCGTAGCAGTGTAGCACACCACCAAACTAAAGCGACAAGACTCTCTGCCAGCGGCACGTTTTTTAGGACGAACGCCGTTTTGAAACCAAACGCGCACGTAAGCTCCACGAATATCTGAGACAATGGGCGCCCAAACAAAGCGACACACTGTCTGCGCAGAAAGGGATCGCACCATGCGCTTTATGCTTAACTGGCTCTTCACGTCGATCGCCATCGCGATCGCCACGTTTCTCGTCCCCGGCATCCAGCCCTTCGGTTTTGCCGAAGCCTGGGTCTGCTTTGCCTTTGTGGGGCTGTTCCTGAACATCGTCGACTCGCTCGTCAAGCCGTTCCTCACGGTCATTTCGCTGCCGCTCACCATCATTACGCTGGGTATTTTCCAGCTTGTCGTCAACAGCTTTATGCTCGAGCTTGCCAGCTACCTGTCGGTCAACCTCCTAGGCGCCGGCATTTCCATCGCCAGCTTTGGCTCGGCCTTTATGGGCAGCATCCTGGTATCCATCATGCGCAGCATCCTCGACGGCGTCGCGGGCGATTAGTCCAATAGACATAAAGCGCGGGCCAACCCACCACAGGTCGGCCCGCGCCATCACATTTCGTTAGAGCCCTAAATCACGTAGTCGTAGCCTTCGTTGGGCGCGACAAGTTGGTCGAGCGTCACGCCGTCGAGGTAGTCGTTGATGAGCTTGTCCAGGTTCTTCCACACGTCGAGCGTGGGGCACTCATCCGAGCGTGAACAACCCTTGCAGTCGCCGTCCAGACAGGCAACCGGCGCCAGGCTTCCCTCGGTCAGGCGCAGGATCTCGCCCACCGTGTATTGCTCAGGCGGGCGCGTGAGCACATAGCCGCCACCCTTGCCGCGCATACCCGAGAGCATATTGGCGCGCACGAGCGTCGCCAGAATATTCTCGAGGTACTTCTCCGAAATACCCTGACGCGCCGCAATCTCTTTGAGCGGAATGCGACCGGCCGCCTGGTGCTCGGCCAGGTCGACCATAACGCGCAGGGCATACCTGCCCTTAGTAGAAACCAACATATATAGTGCTACCTTTCGGTCATTTGTTCGAAGCAATTCTAGCCGAAAAAATGGTTTTGAAAACTCCCGTTCCAGTCCAGCGGGTTAATCATCTTGCAATAAATATCTTTTTCCTATTGCATTAGTAGGCTTTAGTGTCTACTATGCTTTTCAACAGCTAAACGAACAACCTATAAGGTTTATGGGTTTAGCTAATTAGAAACGTCGTCATTCACCCGGCAACCAGCAGCTTGAACACTTTGGAGGTTCATCATGAGCAAGGTTTACACGTCCATCGATCAGCTTATCGGCCACACCCCGCTCCTGGAGCTCACCCACTTTGAGGCCGACGAGGACCTCAAGGCCCGCGTGCTCGTCAAGTTGGAATACTTCAATCCCGCCGGGTCCGTTAAAGACCGCGTCGCCAAGAACATGATCGATGAGGCCGAGAAGGCCGGCAAGCTCGTGCGTGGCGGCGACTACACCATCATCGAGCCCACGAGCGGCAACACTGGCGTCGGCATCGCCTCCGTGGCGGCTGCCCGCGGCTACAAGGTGATCATCACCATGCCCGAGACCATGTCCGTCGAGCGCCGCAAGCTGATGCAGGCGTACGGTGCGCAGCTCGTGCTCACCGACGGCTCCAAGGGCATGAAGGGCGCCATCGCCAAGGCCGAGGAGCTGCAGAAGGAAACCCCCAACAGCATCATCGCCGGCCAGTTTGTGAACCCCGCGAACCCGGCCATCCACAAGGCCACGACCGGCCCCGAGATCTGGGACGACACCGACGGCCAGGTCGATATCTTCGTCGCCGGTGTGGGCACCGGCGGCACCGTGACCGGCGTGGGCGAGTTCCTCAAGGAGCAAAACCCCCAGATCAAGGTCGTCGCCGTCGAGCCCGCCACCTCCCCGGTGCTTTCCAAGGGCCAGGCCGGTCCGCACAAGATCCAGGGCATCGGCGCCGGCTTTGTGCCCGATGTCCTCGACACCCAGGTCTATGACGAGATCATCCCCGTCGAGAACGAGGACGCCTTTGCCACCGGCCGCGCCGTGGGCAACAAGGAGGGCGTGCTCGTGGGCATTTCGTCCGGCGCCGCCGTGTGGGCCGCGCTGCAGCTGGCCAAGCGCCCCGAGAACGAGGGCAAGACCATCGTGGCCCTGCTGGCCGACACCGGCGAGCGCTATCTGTCCACGGCGCTTTTCCAGGACTAGGGCCCACTGCCAAGCCGATGAGCTCAAGGCACGCCGGTTTCTCCTCTCTTCTGGCGACCTGAGCCCATCTCGTTAGGGTGTCCCACGAAGCACCCGAACTTGCTACAATGTCTGCGGCGCGGAACCAGCCTCCCGCGCCGCTTTTCTTTTTTGGCCGCATGCCACCAAGGAGAACCTCCCCATGCACAACAAGCGCGTGCTCGTCGCCATGAGCGGCGGCGTCGATTCCAGCGTGACCGCGTACCTGCTCAAAAGCCAGGGCTACGAATGCGTTGGCGCCACCATGCGCCTCACCTGCCCCGCGCCCGATCCCGTCACGGGCATGAGCAAAGTCGACCGCGACATCGCCGACGCGAAGGCTGTTGCCGAGCGCATCGGCATCCCCCACCACGTGCTCGACCTGCAGCAGACGTTCGACCGCAGCGTGATCGAGCGCTTTGTGACCGCCTACCAGGAGGGACTGACGCCCAACCCCTGCATCATCTGCAACCGTCACATCAAGTTTGGCGCGCTGCTGGACACTGCGCTGAGCATGGACTGCGACTATATCGCCACGGGCCATTACGCCAAGACGAGTCAGGCGCCCGATGGCACGTGGCGGCTGCACCGCGGCGAGGATCCCAAAAAGGACCAGAGCTACTTTTTGTATTCGCTTACGCAAGAACGCCTCGCGCACACGATCTTTCCGCTGGCGGGCCTGGATAAGGAACGCGACGTGCGCCGCATTGCCGCCGAGCAGGGCTTTGCCAACGCCAAGAAGGCCGAAAGCGAGGACATCTGCTTTATTCCCGACGGCGACTACGCAGGCTATATCGAGCGCCGCTGCGGGCGCCCCGCCGCACCGGGCGACATCGTATGGCGCGACGGCAGCGTGGTTGGGCGCCACAACGGCGCGCTGCGCTATACCATCGGCCAGCGCAAGGGCCTGGGCGTCGCAATGGCACATCCCGTGTACGTGACGGGCGTCGACGCCGCCAACAACACCGTGCATCTGGGCGAAGCCGAGGACCTGACCGCCTCGGCGCTCACGGCCAATGACTGGATCTGGAGCGCACCGGACGAGCGCATGGAGGCCGAGCTGGACGCCGGCGGCATTCGCGTGGGCGCCAAGTACCGCTACCGCCAGAAAGACCAGGCGGCACTGCTCACGCGTGGCGCCGATGGGCAGATGCTGTTGACCTTCGACGACCCGCAGCGCGCTATCGCTCCCGGCCAGGCCGTCGTAGTCTACCGCGGCGACATCGTCCTCGGCGGCGGCACGGTGACTGCCTCCATCAAGTAGCCGCACCCCCCTAAGTTGCGGTGAAATAGGGACTGTTTAAGCGTTTAAATCCGCTAAACAGTCCCTATTTCACCGCAACTTTGTTAAGTATTATGTTCTCGTTAAATGCTAAACTTAACGATATAAATACTTAACGAGGTGATGCATGTTTATGGCAGATGCTAACTACATATCCATGGGCGATGCCGCACGCTTGCTGGGTATCACGAAAGCTCGCATTTCACAGCTGTCCGCAGCAGGAACGCTTACGTGCGGCATCATCGGCGGGCGGAAGATGGTCGAATACAGTTCCGCAATTGGCTATCAAAAAGTTCGCAGGCGCGGTCGCCGTCCCGCAGCCGATGTTGGACGCAAATTTACGTTGATGTCGGCCGAGTACGAGGTCGCTCGCATCTCGTTTGATTCGACACGCGAGTTCTCCCTTGAAATCGCAGAGGTACTCGACACGCAAAGAATGCCCTTCGGCACATGCTCAAGCTCCTCTCCGACGATAAACAAACGAGCGCTCAACACGTGGTGGAGCCATCGGTCGGTTCCCGATGTCCGTCCCGGGCTTACTGCCCGCTATCACGACCTGGGAATTGTCAACGGCATCGAAGCACCGGTTCGGAGCCTGGGTCTCTCTCTTTCGGATTGCTATTGGCTGCGGCCTGCCGATTGTGACGAACTCAATTGGCAAGACCTCAATTACTTTGAAAACAACTTTGAGCGGTCGGCGCCCGAGGAGCGCTCGGACTGGCTGGAGGGTATAGGCCTTAAAAATCCCGATAACACGTCCGAGGGCGAGCTCCCTAAATCTTGGATAATCCGCAACGGCATTCGAGTCTTGGCAAAAGGATGCGGCGTGGATGACCAGCGCCCGTTTAACGAAGCAGTCGCGACGGCCCTCCATCGCCGTCTTTTATCTGAAGGAGAATTTGTTTCTTACACGGTTGAGCGCATGTTCGATGGCCCCGTGTGTCTGTGCGACGATTTTCTAAATGGACGCGAAGAATACGTGCCAGCCGTGTATATCAAGGACGCGCTCGGCAGCCAACGTGGAAGTTCCACATACGACCGCTATTGTCGATTCCTCGCTCGACACGGGGCGGACGAATCCGCTGTGAGAAAATCCATGTCGCAGATGATCGTCTGCGACGCCATATTGGCCAACAGCGACCGCCATTGGCGAAACTTTGGCATCATCCGCAATGTTGACACGTTGGAGGTAAAGCCCGCGCCACTGTTTGATAGCGGCAATTGCCTGTGGTACAACGTGCCAATCGCCACGATCGCGGCCGGGGAGTTCGGATTTGCCGCCAAGCCGTTTGGTCCGGATCCCGCCGCCCAACTGGCGCTTGCGGACTCGCTCGATTGGTTTAACGCATCGCGACTCGACGGATTCGTTGATGAAGCAATCGAAATTCTGTCGCAAAGCGCATGGGCAACGGCAGAGGACCGTCTCGAAGCCATCCGTCGCGGTCTAGAGCGCCGCATGATTGAGGTGAGCGCCGCCGTCGAAGTACTTCAACACGTGCGGCGTTAACCCCTCCCCTCTTAAGTTGCGGTGAAATAGGGACTGTTTAGCGATTTAAAACGCTTAAACAGTCCCTATTTCACCGCAACTTTTAGAGGACGCCCCGGCTGGCATTGCTGCGGCAGCCGGGGCGACGGGTTCGATTGCGCTGTCAGTACGTTTGGCACTGTCAGCGCACTTGGCGTTGCCGCCGCGCTTAGCGCTGGACGTAGGCGCGGACGAGTTCGAAGGTATTGCGCACGCCGTCGATGTGGCTGCGCTCGTAGTTGTGGCTTGCGTACACACCGGGGCCGATCAGGCCATGGCGAATGTCATAGCCGGCCGAAAGCGTGGCCTCGACGTCGGAGCCATAATGCGGGTACACATCGATGGCGTAGTCGAGCTCCAGCTCGCGCGCAATGTTGGACAGCGTCGTCACCAGGTCGTAGTTGTACGGACCGCCCGAATCCTTGGCACAGATCGAAACCATGCGCTCGGTGCAGCCCAGGTCGTCACCCACGCAGCCCATGTCCACGCTGATCATCTCGCGCGTGTCGGCCGGCACAAAAGCACCGCCGTGGCCAACCTCCTCGTACACCGTAAAGAGCAGCGACACCTTACGCGAAAGCGTTACCTCGCCGGCGGCAACGGCGCGCGCCAGGCCCAGCAAAATCGCCGCGGACAGCTTGTCATCCAAGAAGCGGCTCTTAATGTAGCCGCTCTTCGTCACCGTGGTACGCGGATCCATCGCGATGATGTCACCAGTCTGAATGCCCAGCTCAAGCACGTCATCCTTGCTGTCGACGTTCTCGTCGAGCAGGATCTCCATGTTCTTCTCGATGGTCTTGACCGGCTCGTCGGCCACGTGTGCCGAGGGCTCGGTGTTGAGGGCCACGCCCGTGTAGACCTTACCATCGCGCGTGTAGACCATGCAGTTCTCGCCGTCTGCCGTAGACCACTGATGTCCACCAAGGGTCGTGGGACGCAGACGACCATTGTCCTTAATGGAGCGAACCATCGCGCCCAGGGTATCGACATGGCTTGCAAGCACCAGCGGCTCACCCTCGCCACCAAGTTCCACCAGAACATTGCCCTTGTTGGAACGCTCGGGCCCAAAGCCCATCTCACGCAGCGTTTCCATCAGATAATCGGTCGCCGCACGGGTATAGCCCGTAGGCGAAGCAATAGAAGTCAACGCCTTGAGCTGCTCGGTTATATAATCTAGTTCAGGATTCACCATCGCTCCTATCGGTCGATGCGCCAAAACGCGGTATAGTCATTCGCGAACTCGATGCGGCAGACGCCCATCACAGCGCGCCGCCCCAGTATAACCATCAATCGTGGAGGAATCGATGCGCGTCGCCATCATAGAAGACGATACCCAGCAAGCAGAGACCACCGCAGCCTTCCTCTCCCGCTTTTCCTCAGAACGCGAGCGCCCAATCTCGTACACCATCTTCACCACGGGGGATGACGCCATCAAGGCGTACAAGCCTGTATGGGATCTAATATTGCTCGACATCGAGATGCCGGGCACCAACGGAATGGATGTCGCCCGTGCCATCCGCGCCAACGACCAGAAAGTCGAAATCGTCTTTATAACCCAGCTTGCCGGCTTTGCAATCGAAGGCTACGAGGTCCGGGCATTTGACTACATCCTAAAACCCGTAGCGTATGCACCGTTCGCCCTTAAGCTCGATCGCGTCTGCCAGGCAATCGACTGGCACCGCGATGCCCAGATAACCGTGACCAACCAAACGGGATCGCACCGCATCGCCTGTTCGGACGCGCTCTACATCGCAAGCGAGGATCATCGCCTCACATTTCACCTGGCCTGCGGCACCTCGCTCTCGACAACCACCACGACGCTTGCCGCCGTTCAAGATGAGCTGGCCCCGCAGGGGTTTGCCCGTTGCCACAAAAAGTATCTGGTTAATCTTCGCTATGTCGGCGGATACCAAAAAGACGCCATCACCCTGTCTCGCCCTGGAGCAGAATCAGTCAGCTTGCCTCTCAGCCGATCGTTTCGTTCGGATTTTTTAAAAGCGCTCCTGACCCGCTGGGAGGGCTAAGGCATGCCTGCATTTTTGGGACATATCGTCGAGCTCGGAACGATGCAATGCTGCCTCATCGCAACCTTGGGGCTCATGGGGCCGCTCGAGCGGAGAGAGCGCTTTGGCGTGCGTCTCGCCCTATCGCTTGGAATGCTCTTGCTGTTGACGTCCCCCATCTATGCGTATCAGGCGGCAACTCTCGCGCGGCTCATTAGCCATCCCATGGCTTCCGAGGCGCTACAGTGCGCTCTGCTCGCATTGGCGTCGATAATGCATCTTGCGCTTTTTATCGTCTCGCTTGCGGGGCTGTACCTAGCCTGCTTTAACGTCAAGCTCGGGCAGGCGCTGTATTGCTCCACCATCGCATATCTTACGCAAGACGTCGCCTATACGCTTTTTACCCTGCTTATGCCTTGGGCCTCGCATCGTGGAACACGCCCGCTCCAACCCCAGACACTGCCGGTGGAGCTCGGAATCTTGGCACTCACCATACTTGTCTTTAGACCCATCGCTCGCAAGCTCTTTGTCGGCGGCGGGCGCAAGCCCGAGGGCCCTTTATCCCTAGCACTCATGATGGCCACCCTCGGTATCAGCAAAGCCCTGGGCACCATCATGTCCATCAGCTACTCCGCCCACGCAGCGGGCCTGTTTCGCATTTCCGTCCTCTACGACCTCTTATTGAGCGCAAGCGTCACGGGAGCGCAAATGCTGATCTTCTCAACAGCCGCCATGCAGCGTCGCCTTGCGACCGAACGCGCTGTTGCCGCCAGCCAGCGTCGGCAGTTTGAGAACCTTATCGATGCGACCGACACCATCAAGCGCAAAAGCCATGACCTCAAACTGTTAATTTCCGCGCTCGAGGTTGCTGGAGACAGCGCGTCCCGCTCTAAAGCCCTATCGAGCGTCAAGCTGGCGATCGCAACCCTCGATATGGCACAAAACACCGGTTGCGCCGAACTCGATGCGGTGCTCAACCGAGCGTGGGGGCAATGCGAAGCGAAGCAAATTGCCTGGACTAGCATGGCCGAGGGAGCCGCCGTTGCGCATATCGACCCGTTCGACTTGTTTGTGCTGGTTGGAAACGCCCTGGATAACGCAATCGAGGCCGTCGAGCATATCGACGACCCCGATCGGCGCTTTATATCGTTTTCGCTTAAAGCAAGCGGCTCACTGGCGTTTATGGAGATCGACAACTATACGGACAGCAGTCCTGTATTTATAAACGGACTGCCCCAAACGACAAAGCCGCAACGCGATAGCCACGGCTACGGCGTATCCAACATGGCCGAAGTCGTCGCTCGCTACGATGGCGCTATGGAATGCTCGGAGCACTACGGTGTCTATACGCTCAGAATCATGCTGCCCATTCCGTAGCAACAGCCAGCGGAACGGGCGCCGACTTGTTATTCCAAGATCTTGCCAATCACCACATGGCGATCGTTGGTTCCGCCGGACGCGCAGGTAGAACACACCAAAAGCCGATCCGTGCATGCAACGGGCACATCACGTCGATGCAGCGCCTGGCACTCGATTGCCGCAAGGTATGCATCTGCCAAAGGAGCACCGGAGCCCGCCCGGTATACGGATCGGTCATATGCGTTACACCGAGCGTATGCAATCAGCTCGACATCGTGCCATCGACTGCCATCATAGAGCCGAGCTGTGGCATGCCCGTCAAAAAACGACGCATCCGAAAACCGCTCAAGGTCCCCAAACATCAAGCCCCGCTCCATGTGGTGCCCGTAAACGATACTGACCGAATCGGAAAAACCGCGGCTGTTCCGATAATCCAAAAAGATGCTGCCCGCAAGCGAGAACTCACCCATGGCGTCCCGATCGATATAAGTGGTGTTGTCGCACCCCTGGACTACGGGATAGTCAATTGAGGTGCCGGGGATTTGAATCCACCCCACGACATCGGGGTTACGTTGGCAGAGCTCCTCAAACGACAACGGAGCCTGCTGGGCGGGCTTCCACTCCGCCCAGACATCCGACTCGCCCCCTTGCGTCGACAATGTCGCGTCCCAGACCCCATAGGAGCCAAGCGCCACCGCAACGAGCGCCACAAGCACAATCGCGATATCAATCGCGTGATCTAAAGCTTCCACAGAGGTGACGGCAAAACGCCTAACGGCGGGCGCCACGGCGAACCGAGCGGACGACAAAGCCGATCAGCAGCAGTGCGCCGGCGGCAATCGCCACGACAAAGGGGGCATTCTTGAGCAAGATGCCCGTCAGGGGCACATCATCCTGAGTATTGGTAAAGGCAACGCTATTCGTGCCCTCGCCCACCAGATTGGTGGCGCCGTCCTCAGCGCTCGCTAGTGCATCGGCGTCGGCAGCCGTGCGCACGCCTCCCTCCACGCCGTTCTCAACTACTTGCACGCTCGGGACATAGCCATCCTCCGCCGCCGTCTCGGTCACGGTGTAGCGCGTACCGACCGGAAGACTGTCGAACACAAGCTTCTCGCCGTCGGCAAGCTCAAACGTCATGGCCCTGCCTACCTCGCAGGCCAGCTGATCGCCGTTAGCAAGGCTGCCGGTAACCGTGGTGCCCTCATTTCCCATGCCGATGCGATCGAACGTAATGGAGAACCCAAACTTACGCGTCTTGTCGGCATAGTCGCCCACCGTCGTCTTGCTAATTTCGAGGCTCGAGTTCTTGGTGTAGGTGTTAACGAAGGAGACGTCCTTGGCCTTCTCGCCATCATGCTCGGCCGTAACATTCTTGATGTAAAGCGAACCGTCGGCGGCGTTCGCAACATACAGGCGAAGCGTGTAGCTGTCCGCAGAGTAGGTCATGCCCTCCGTGGCGCCCTGAACCTCGGTCACCTCATACTCATAGATGCCCGCATGCGGAAAATCGCCATCGAACCCAATATTCGCCGACTTCTTCACCAGGCAGATACCGTTTTCGGACTCCACCGACGAATCGTTGCCAGAAAAACCAGGCATCGCCACCGTTGCAGCCGGCGCGTCTGTGGTCACCGCCCTCAACGTAAATGTAAAGGTCTCCGTGGGTACCGAGGCGCCCTCGGGCAGCTGGAGCACCTTTACAATCGGGATGTTAACCGCGGAGCCAGCTTCGCCGGTGAAAACCGTCGGAACGGTCTCGGCAGACGCCGGAGCGGCGATTGCGCAGATCATCGCGGCAGGCAGAACCGCCAGCATAGCCTTGGACTTTATTGCTTTGAACATAAGGACTTCCTTTCTCTTTATCATGTCCTCTATCCGTTGACGGAGCGACTCGCTACAGACCTCTGAGCCTGAATAACGCAATAGCCCGTCCCTGTATCTGCCTCGATGAGACCGGACCAAACGCACGGCTATCGCGCGCGTGTCCCCTCCCATCGCCAAGCACAAAGTACTCGTCGCCGGTAAGCCTTACCGGCATTTGCACGCTCGTGTCCAAGGGGAGCAGCGTCTTCTCGTAGATGTCGTCCTCCTGTTGGACAAAGCCGTCAATCACCACGCCCTGCTCGGTAATATCGATATCCTCGAAAGGGCCCGCGCTTACACGCAGCACGGAAGGGCCGTCTCCGACATCGACCACTACGGCATCCCCTGCCGCATATTCGGTGTCGAGCCTAAAGAACAGCACCAGGTCCCCGTCCTTAAAAGCAGGGGCCATTCCCGCGCCCTCGACGCGTACGACGCCAAAAAACAACCCAAACAAGATGACGGCCACAAATGCAAGGCCAATCAGCTTGAACAACAGGTCGATAAGCGCGCCCTTTAGGCCCGTTTTCTCGCGGGATGGGAAAGCAGCTCTCATCGGACCCTCCAGCACACGTATGCGACAACGCCCGCTGCAGCGGCAAAGGCAAGAGCAAGAAGTCCCGCAGGCCCCACGCCAATACCCGTATCGGGCGCTACCGCGTCTTCGAAAACGCCCAGGTCGTGATAGGGCGAATCAAAATGGACCGTCGACATCAAAGACGCCTCGGGCATATCGATGCCCCCGATAAACGCCTGCTCCAGCGACCCGTCAACGGCACGCTCGGCAACAACGGTCGCATCGGAATCGACCGAATCGTCATCGCCGGCATCGACCGGCGAGGCGCTATATCCGAGCATCGAGAAGCTACCGTCGGCAAAGAGCACGCCGAAGGTCCCGGCAGGCAGGTTGAAGAAACGGTAACGACCGCCTTCATACGCAACGGCCTCTCCCGTCAGAACATCCATCTGCTCACCGGTCTCGACCACAGCCTCCCTACCATCGACGAGATACGGCTCGTAGTCGGACTCGCAAGCGGGATCGCCCCCGCTCTTGAGCACCATGAGATGCGCCGAAACGCCATCTATCGCAACCTCGGAATCGGCACGAATGCCGTCCTCGTCCATGTCGTGCCAAACGATGCCCTCAAGGGAGCGCGATACCACACTCGACGAGGCATCGCTTTCCAGACCATCGCGCGTCAACCTGTTGACCAGGCGGTCCGACGGCTGCGCATTGGGAGCAACCAGCGTCAGATGCATCTTGAGCGTCGTCGCGGCGGGAAGCTCGCCAACAGCGGCAATTGCCACCGGCTCAAATGCGTCAGGAATCTCAAGAAGTCCACCCGCGCCAACGTCAAGCCCATGCCAACGAGTGTCGGATTCAAAGTCAACCGTTTTGAGGTCGATGCTCGTTTTTCCCTTGAGCGACTCATCGCACGTGTAGTAATAACGCACCCCCGGTAAGGCCTCTGCGTTATCTACCCTCACCTCACGCACCTGCACGGTTCCGCGGAACTTAGATCCGGCTTGGTCACCGTCAAAGGGCAGGCTATCCACCGCGACCATGTCGATCGTATTAACCGAGTTGTTGCCGACGTTAATCCGAAAACCCATAGCGTCGCCGATCTCGACAACCGGGTTCTCGGAAATCTTGGAGAGGCTGACCGCGTTGTTCTTGCTCACCTGAATACTGAGCCTTGCCAAGTTGGCGTTTTCGGGCGAAAAGTCGTGCTTTTGCTCCCCGGCGCCCCATACCCTCGCCTCATTTAAAAGCTGCTGGTTGTTGATGACATCGGTCTTCTCGTCTCCCGGGGTTCCGATAGCGCAGGCGTAGTGAATCGGATCGAGCGATGTAACAGCATCGGTGCCCACCTTGACGCCATCGAGCGTCCACAGAAGCGTCGTAGTGCCATCACCGTTAGCGCTAACCGTGGGCTCCAGCGACTGGCCGCCTTCAATCTTTCCTTGGCGCCCCTCCCCTGCCTGGGTATAGGCACCGCCCCAGTAGGCAGATCCCGGAACATAGGAAAGCCCTGCGGGAAGCGTGTCCTCGACATAGACCTTGGTCGTATATGACGAGCCCTCGGTTATCGATTCGCCCGCCGAACGATGGATCTTGAGCTTAAGGATGTAGTCGGCAGTCCGCTGGTTCGCATCCATATCGTAGGCAAGCTTTTCGCCGCCGGCGCTCGTCTGCTGTTCCACGCCCTTGGTGATCGAGGTCGAGTAGGCAACAACGAGGCACGAATCGCCATATGAGATGCCAGCACTACCGCCCCCGTAACCGTTCGCGTCGTACCACGATTTGAGGTAGGTGCTCAACCCGTCGCGCGTCGCGTAATCGTTGACCCAAAACGCCTCCGGATAGTCGCCGTCATAATTTAGCCCCTCCGACCCTGCACGCGTAGGAAAAGCGTCGCTTTTGGCATATTGCTCGTATTGACTATCGCTCAGCTCTTGCGGATCCACGCCAAGTTCCTCGGCGGCCTGCTCGGCGACATTGCCCTTGTTCCACGCGCGCGCACTATGCGTGACCATGTAGACGCAGCCAGGCCGAGCACTCTCGGCCACGCTGCCCCTGAGCGCAAAGTAGCAATTCGTCGACTGCGCCGATGCAAGCCCACGTGCCTCCCAAAGGACCGCGACGCAGGTAAGTCCCTGCGAGCGCAGCTTATCCAAAGACTCAAAGAACACCAGGTCATCTGCGGTCGTACGCATCATTTCGTCATCGTAGCCCGCATCGCCCGGATCCTTGTCACCGTGATCCCAGCCACCGCCAGAAGGCTTCGCCCCGTAGAGGAATTTTTGTCTCATGCGATCGAGACCCGCCTTCGAGCCCGCCTGCACGCCCTCGATATCAAAGAAGGCGTCGTCAAACTTGACAAGATCGTCGTAGGCAACCGCCGTATAGCGGCCCTCGGCCGAGTTGTGCTTGATCAGCTCCTGGATGTTGAGCTGACCCCCGCTAACAATCCAGTCCTTGCCGTTCTCAAAGCACCCGTCGGTCAGGGAGGTTCCGTAGGAAACGCGGCCGTACTGTTGATAGTTGATGTTCTGGTCGATTGAACCAGGCTGCTCAAGGGCAAGCGTCAGCACCGGAGCGTCGTCCGCGCGAGCCATCTGGTTGGAGTTATCCTGCGCAGACTCGAGCTCGGCCCCGCTCACGCCTTTCGCCTTGAGGTTGCCGTCCTGCGCGGTCAGCGTAAAGCTACCGGGACCGAACTCGTCGGCAATATACTTTCCGTCCGCTTCGTAGAACGGCTGAACGACCCACAGCTCTCCCGCAGAAAAGCATGCCGTCTGGATTTCCCAGTAGTTTACGGTTGTGTTGGGATCGTAATACGTATGAACCGAGTCGCTGACGCCGCCGTCGCCATACGGAAGCTGGCCCATGTCGAGTTGATAGCCGGACACCGTAATGGAAACCTTGCCGCCCGCTTGGACCCCCGTCCACGAGCCACCGTTATAGCAGCTTTCGTACGTCTTGCCGGGGTTGTCTGCCGACCCGTTCATGGGGGCTCCGCCGGCGGCAAACTTATACGCGCCGCTTATCTCGCGACCATCGGCCTGGCTGTTGCTCTTTGTGTTGCCCTCTAAACTCCAAACGAGCGGCGCCAGAGCTCCTTCCGCTGGGTGGTCGACACCGTCGGTCGATCGGTAGGAGGATGCCATGTCGATGTCGAAGGTGATGTCCTCGCCGTTGGGAATCTCACACCCGCGTAGGCCATGCTGCGCTGTCTTTCCCACAACCTGCAAGGTAACGCCCAAAACATCGACACGCCCGTTTACCATGCCCGCGTCTTTGTTGAGCGCTTGCTCGTTACCGCTCGAAAAATCGAAGGTATCAATATACTTTGCTCGTGTATCACTCGTCTTAAGCTGCACATTAAAGCGAGGCGCCGCCGTGACCTTTACCCCGGGGGCTTCAAAGGAACAGGGCTCCACCCTACCATGCGTGGCACAGGCATCCGACTGGGACGCATGGCCCGCATCCCCCGCCGTGTTGCCCTCGAGCCAATAGCAAAATGTTGGCGAGATCACCGAGCCGTTGGGCATCGAAAGAACACGCACGGCAACGTTAAGCTCCTGGTAGCTTTCCCCGATAGCGGAAGGGTTCTCCTCGCTCGGCTCCCACAGATAGCTCCCGCGCAGAACCTGACAAGGCTTGCCATCAATCTCGAGCTGGGAAATCTCATAGGACACCTCGCGCTTTGCGTGCAGCCATCCCATAGAATCCTCTTCGAACCGAATCTGTTGGGAGGTTCCCTGGATCACATATTCAAAATGGAGGACGCCCGTCCTATAGGCACTCGCGGGTGAATCATCGTACACCTTGCTCCTAAAGAACGTGGTGTAGCTCACCATATCAAACGTGCGCACCGTATTGTCGAGCTCGGTGACATCGTTGCCCGGCGTTCCGGCCTCCGTCGGATCGTCCCAGGGCGCAGTGCCCGTGGTCATGGCAAATTTCGAATCCGTGCCCTCGTCGGCAACCAATCCGGCCTCGGAGATATAGGCGAAATCTCCGTTGAGCGACTCTTGGATCGCACCGCCGAGTCGAGCCGAGTCGGCCTCGGCGCCCCAAGCCGCGGTCATACACGCGACGGCGCTCGCTACGGTCACCGCCGCGACACAAGCCAAAAGCCGCCAGCGATGCCGCGCAAACCTGTTCTTCATATGCACCAATCCCCCCAAATTAATCGGTAAGGGAGTTTATGCGCAGGTCAGGGGCAAATGACCGGTCGTGAATGGCAGCCATTCAAACCGCAAGACGCGTTTCGCAACCGGCGGCTCTCGATTCGTAACCGGCATAAAAAAGCCCCGTCGCTCATTGAGAGGACGGGGCTCTACGGCATAGCTGCCGCAACAAAAGCTAATCTGTTATTTGCTCATCGGCAGCCGGAGCAAACGGAAGGCGCGATTAGGCAGCCGGGCAGATCTTCTTGAAGAGCTCGATGACGTCGTCGAGTGTCGCCTCGCGCGGGTTGCCCGGGAAGCAGGCGTCAGCCATGGCGTCCTTAGCCAGGACCTCGATCTCGTCGGCCTTCATGGCCTCGCAGACGTGCGGGATGTTCACGTCGGCGGAAAGCTGCTTGACGGCGGCGATAGCGGCGTCGGCAGCCTCGTCGGCGCTCATGCCCGTGGTGTCAACGCCCATGGCAACGGCGACCTTGGCCAGGCGCTCGGCGCAAACCGGCTTGTTGAACTCCATGGCGATCGGCAGCAGCATGGCGCAAGCGACGCCGTGCGGGGTGTCGTAGTGAGCGGACAGGGTGTGAGCCATGGCGTGGTCGATGCCCAGGCCGACATTGGAGAAGCCCATGCCGGCGACATACTGGCCAAGAGCCATGCCCTCACGGCCGGAGCCGGGCTTGCCGGACTTGGCCTCGGCAACGGAGTCGCGCAGGTTCTCGCTGATCAGCTTGATAGCCTCAAAGTGGAACATGTCGGAGAGCTCCCAGGCACCCTTGGTGGTGTAGCCCTCGATGGCGTGGGTCAGAGCGTCCATACCGGTAGAGGCGGTAAGGCCGGCGGGCATGGAAGCCATCATGTCGGGATCGACGACGGCGACCTCGGGGGCATCATTGGTGTCGACGCACACGAACTTGCGGACCTTCTCGGGGTCGGTGATGACGTAGTTGATGGTCACCTCAGCGGCGGTACCGGCGGTCGTCGGCACGGCGATGGTGAACACGGCGTGGTTCTTGGTCGGAGCGACGCCCTCGAGGCTGCGGACATCGGCGAACTCGGGGTTGTTGATAATGATGCCGATAGCCTTAGCGGTGTCCATGGAGGAGCCGCCACCGATGGTCACGATAGCGTCAGCCTCGGCAGCCTTAAAGGCCTCGACGCCGTCCTTGACGTTCTGGATGGTGGGGTTGGGCTTAATCTCGGAGTAGAGGCTCCAAGCGATGCCGGCGGCGTCGAGCTCGTCGGTCACCTTGGCGGTAACGCCAAACTTGACCAGATCGGGGTCGGAGCAGACGAAAATCTTCTTGTAGCCGCGACGCTGGAGCTCGCCGGGAATCTCCTTGATGGCGCCAGAACCATGGTAAGAAATGGTGTTAAGAACGAAACGATTAGCCATTGATAGCCTCCCATCGTGTGCGGGGCACCCATTACGCCCCGCGCTATGAGTCCCATCCTAACGCTTTTGAAACGAAAGTATCGCGAGAACGTCAAAATTGTTAAAGCGTTTCAACATAATAACGGAGCCCTAGCCCTTCCTCCCGACAGCAGCGAAGGCTAGATTATAGGAGCAATCGTCCAAAGAATACGACCAACTCAGTCTATAAATTGTTTCTGTTTTAGCAATATATGTTTGACAATACGTTTATAAATGGATACCTTTTAGAAAACATCTTAGTTCACTAAATAACATTAGTGAAATGAAAGAGGCGGTAGAGATGTTAGTTCTACCCATAAAGACCCTCTTGGGCCACTACATTTATGATGCCAATCGAAACGAGATACTTGCAGTAAGCAAAGATCTCTTCAATTACATCTCAGAAGTCCAAGCAGACAAAGTTTGCCCTGCCTCCTATAAATCAGACCATGAATTCCAGTTGCTGCAGTCACGTAGCTACTGCCGCGATTCGCCATTGCAGACCATCGTTTATCCATCAAATGACCTGGGTGGTGAAGAAGGTAATAGAACGGTCAGAAACAATAAAACAATGGGAGGCAAATCATGAGAAGCATTCGACCATTCAATACGCATGCAGCAAATAGCATCATTCATTTTGTTAGAAATTGCCCATGCGGCTATTGCAACTGTATGCATTGCGACGTGCTGCATAATTCTCCGCACGAAGCAGAAGTCGGTGCCAATTCGATCGAGGCGATGACGCGTGATGGCTACTGGTCCTAAACCGAGCGAGACCTCTACAAACGAATATCAAATCTCAATTGAAGGTAATCCTTATCCGCATACCCTAGCTCTCATCAACCCAGCGGGAGACAACCTTAACATCAAAAAGCATGGGTTCACGGGGCCACTGGGGCAGTTATTGAGTCTTAAATACACCGTTTACGACGACACAAATGAAGAACTCTTTACGGTTGTCGACGGCGGATTTAGCAACATGCCCAGGGTTGCACTCATAATCAAGCACAGGGAAGTTGCGGTGTTCGACTATGGCCTAAACAGACTTGAGATGAAGTGCGTGACGAACATACCGAACTACACAATAAAAGGCAACTTCCTATTCGAAGATTACGATATATTCAGCCAACAGGAAGTGAGGCTATCTTCAGTTATCGTTCTTCAATGTGATAAACAATCGAAATTTAACATACAGGTTTTGGATAAAAACAAATTAGCCGCCGCAATCGGAATACCGACAGCCATCGCCCTTCTCAGAGCTCGGATTGAAGAGCATCTCGAATAAATCGCAAATCGCAGTCCGCAACATTATTCAGGAGCTAGAAGTTTTTCCGGCTCCTGTGTGCCAAAGGGACAGTCCCTTTGGCACATCCTGCCGCTACTTTTGGCAGCCTTCCTTCCAGGCCTCTGCCGCGCACTTCCAACGGAAGCGCAAATCGCGCTCGCGGTCGATAAACATGATGGCAAACGCGACAAACAGCAGCACGCTCGCTACCGCAATGGCGTGCAGCCCCATGCGCTCGATGCACCAGTTGCCCAGCACGGCGCCAAACACAAAGGTAAAGATCACGCCAAAGTACAGCAGGCCGTTTTCCAAAAAGCCGCGCTTGTGGGTAATGATGTAGTCGTCCACGTTTTGCAGTGCGTTGCGCAGGTTGCCGATGCACATGGTCGTGGCGATGCCGTGTCCGTGAATCTTGCGGAAGCTCTCAACCTGCATGCCGCAGGCAAACGAGGTGAGGCAGTTGGCGAGCAGGTTGTAACCGCCACCGGGGATAAAACTCACGCCCAGCAAGATGACTGCCTCAAAGAACACCGTCACCTGGCGCCAGTGAATCACGCTGCCAAACCGCTCGTGCACCAGGTCGGCAAGCATGATGCCCACGGCAAACGACACCACGGGGAAGAAGTAGCGACCCGCGAGCGCCCAGTTACCCTCCGAGATGCTCACGCCCACGAGTAGGATGTTGCCCGTCTGCGCGTTGGCAAAAACATGATCGCGGCCCACGTACGAATACACATCCATAAAGCCACCGGCAAGCGCCAAGATGATGCCCAGTTCGATGGACTCCGATATCTGTTTGGCACGCTGCATCGTCGTGCGTCCTCCTTGTTGACGACCCTCTCGTGCGTTGGCGGACACATAGCCGCCGTTCATACTGTAACCCATTGACAACACGGCATGTCCGCGAGACGGCCCCTTCAGCGCAGGGATACACAGTCTGGAAACAAACGGCGGGCACGGCGCCGACACCCGGCACCCGGCGCCTCGTGTACTCCACCAGTCTTTTTAGCCCCGTCCCAAAAAGACTCGTTACAATTACGTGCAGCATACAAACACCGGGAGGGATCGTGGCAAAAAAGCCTCAGCACGCTCAGAACAACCAGCGCAGCCAGCAGGGCAAGCAAGGCCAACAAGACCTGCAGCAAAAGCAGGACGGCAAAAGCAAGGCCGCGCGCGACGCCCACGCCAAGCATTCCAAGGCCGCACCCGCCCGCCCCTGGCGCCCGGGCCGCGACAAGTTCCTCCCCGTCAGCCGCGCCGACATGGACGCGCGCGGCTGGGACCAGTGCGACTTCGTCTATATCTGCGGCGACGCCTACGTGGATCATCCCAGCTTTGGCATGGCTATCATCAGCCGCGTCCTCGACGCACACGGCTACAAGGTGGGCATCATCTGCCAGCCCGACTGGACCGACCCCGCCAGCATTACCGTGCTCGGCGAGCCGCGCCTGGGCTTTCTGGTCAGCGCCGGCAACATGGACTCCATGGTCAACCATTATTCGGTGACCAAGCACCGTCGTCACACCGACGCCTATACCCCCGGCGGAGAAGAAGGCCGCCGACCCAATCGAGCCGTCACGGTCTATGGCAACCTCATCCGCCAGACGTTCAAAGACGCCCCCATCATCATCGGCGGCATCGAGGCGAGCCTGCGCCGCCTGGCCCACTACGACTACTGGCAGGACAAACTCAAGCGCTCGGTGCTGCTCGATTCGGGCGCGGATATCCTCATCTACGGCATGGGCGAGCACGCGATCGTCGAGATCGCCGACGCGCTCGACGCCGGGCTGCCCATCGACCAGATCACCTACATCAACGGCACCGTTTACCGCACGGGTTCGCTCGACGAGGTCTACGACTACGACCTGCTGCCCAGCTGGGACGACCTTTCGTCCGACAAGCTCAACTACGCACGCAGCTTTAACGTGCAGCAGCAAAACATGGACCCCATCACCGGCCATCGCCTGGTGGAGCCCTACCCCAACAGCGTCTACGTAGTGCAGAACCCGCCATCGGCAACGCTCACCACCGACGAGATGGACGAGGTCGCCGAGCTCCCCTACGCGCGCGACTGGCATCCCGACTACGATGCCGCGGGCGGCGTGCCGGCCTTTGCCGAGATCAAGTTTTCCATCAGCTCCAACCGCGGCTGCTTTGGCGAGTGCTCGTTTTGCGCGCTCACCTTCCACCAGGGCCGCGTGCTGCAGATGCGCAGCCACGACTCGATCATGCGCGAGGCCGAGCTGCTCACGCGCGACCCGGAGTTTAAGGGCTACATCAACGACGTGGGCGGACCGACGGCCAACTTTAGCCGTCCGGCCTGCGACAAGCAGCTCAAGCACGGCGTATGCAAGAACAAGCGCTGCCTGTGGCCGAGCGTATGCAAGAACATGGTGGTCGATGAGAGCGGCTACACGCAGCTGCTGCGCGACCTGCGCCAGCTGCCGGGTGTCAAGAAAGTCTTTGTGCGCAGCGGCATCCGCTTTGACTACACCATGGCCGATGCCTCGGACGAGTTTTTGCGTGAGCTGCTCGAGCACCATGTCTCGGGCCAGCTGCGCGTGGCACCCGAGCACGTGAGCGATGCGGTGCTGTCCGTGATGGGCAAGCCGAGCCGTGCCGTCTACGACGCGTTCTGCCGCAAATTTGAGCGCCTGAACCGTGAGTATGGACTCAAGCAGTATGTGGTGCCGTACCTGATCTCGAGCCACCCTGGCTCGACGATGAAGGAAGCCGTGGACCTTGCCGAGGCCGTGCGCGACATGGGCTACATGCCCGAGCAGGTGCAGGACTTCTACCCCACCCCGTCCACCATGTCGACCTGCATGTACTACACCGGCGTGGACCCGCGCACCATGCAGCCGATCTATGTGGCGCGCGACCCGCACGAGAAGGCCATGCAGCGCGCGCTGATTCAGTATCGCAAGCCCGAGAACTACAGGCTCGTACGCGAGGCGCTGGAGAAGGCCGGCCGTCGCGACCTGATCGGCTACACCAAGCACTGCCTGATTCGCCCCGTGCCGCCGCGCCCGGGCGAGACGTCTGCTGGCGGCGGACATGGGACTGGCAAGAAGGGCGGCAAGGCCCACGGTGGCGCTGGCGGTGCCGGCAGGGGGTCTAAGGGCAGCAAGGGATACGGCGGTATGTCCCGCGCGCAGAACACCGCGGGGCGTAATCGCGCAGCCCAGGGCCGCCAGGGCGCCAACGGAGGCGGGCGCCGCAACTAGGGCAGCGGTGCGATCGCTGCGTCCGTCCCACACGCGTGGCGCAGCGAGCGCATAGCCTCCACGAGGATGACGCCGGCGATAGCAACCGTGATGACCACGTCGAGCGGCGTGTTCACAAACCAGAGCAACGCTATGAGATACGACCCGGCGTTAAAGGCAAAGTGCAGTAGGATGGTGTAGCGGAGCTTTCCGGTCGTCACGAGCACCCAGCCAAAGATGATGCCGGCGGCGCCCGCGTAGCAGCCCTGCACCCAGTTCATGTGCATAAAACCAAAGACCGCCGCCTGCAACACGATTGCCGCGGCGATACCCCAGGTGCTCGGGGCCGCCCAGGGCACCATGGCGCCTTCTTGCGCCTGTGCACGGCGCCGACGCTTCCAGAGCGGACGGCACTGCGGGTTAAACGCTCGGAGCGAAAACTCAAAAATGATGCCGCGCACCAGCAGCTCTTCGCAAAAGGGAGCGCCGAGCACCGTGGTGAGGACGGCGAGGTAGCTGGTATCGCCCATGCCTGTTTCCTCGACGAGCTCGCTGTAATCAGCCGCGGCCTCGGGCAGCAGCGAGAGTACGGCATCGGTCACGTAGCCAACGACCACCTGCAAGGCCAGACCGATCACGATAACGCAGGCGATGCGCTTCCACGCCCCACGCGCTCCCCCGCCAAGCGGACGCTCGCCCTGCCAGCGTGCCACAAACGAACGCGGCCACAGATAACGCCACCACAGCAGCGCCATCAAAAACGATGCCGTCTGCGCGACGGCCTGAAGCAATTGAATGTCAAGGTCATCGATTGAAAAACCCATGAACACCGATGCGACGCCAAGGGCGGAGAACGAAACGACGCTCAGGGCAATATCGGCAGCGACGACGCCAAAACAGGCAAGTGCCCAAACCATCGCATTGAGCATGCCAGCCTCCTCCCAACGACTAGTCATTGGGGACGTTCTTTAACGACTAGTTGTCGGGGACAGTCTTTGCCAAAAGCCCCGTTGGGCGAGATGTCGAACGGGAAGGTGCCGCAGCGATTGAACGCGGCGATGAACATGCGGATGGCATTGGACGGCGTGGTGCCCACGAGCTGGGTTGCCGCCGCGAAGGCCGCCTTTTCCTCGGGCAAGACCTTCGCGACTACAGGGGTCATGTGTTCTGCCATGGCGCTTCCTTTTTGAAACGACGGTGGTGCGGATAGATGCGGGCCACGCGGCTGGGCGACGGGCTGTGAAGGCAACCCGATTGGCCCGCATCCGGAGTTTGTTTCTGCGGCGTTGGTATTACTTCGTATTCCTAAGTATTACCCCGCAGATAGAATAGCACATCTGCCCCCGTGAGAGCAGATGAAAACGGATCATTTTGTTGTTGGATTTGGACTTGAATTTAAGCTTGGATGAGCTTCTAGAGCGTGATAACGTCTGAGATGTTGAGGGCCTGGACGTCGCTGGCGTCGTGGGTGGCGAGCAGGAGCGTGCGATCGTCAAGCAGATCGAGCACGACCTTGGCCGCCACATCGCGCGCGGCGGCATCCAAACCGGTAAAGGGCTCGTCTAGGATGACCGCACCGCCGGGGCACAGCAGGGCCCGGACGATCTCAACGCGTCGGCGCTGCCCGCCCGAAAGCTCGGCCACGCACGCATGCACATCGACACCCGGCACCAGCAGGCGCAGCAAGGCCGCGGCGCTCGAAGCATCCATATGCGTGCCGGCGCACACCAGCACGTTATCCACCGCCGAGGCGGACTCAACTAAACGCGTATCCTGAAACACCATCGAGCACGGCGTGCACTCCCCCGCTGCCAGCGCGAGCAGCGTCGATTTGCCAGCACCCGAGGCACCCATCACGCAAGCTCGCCCGCCGGCGGGCACGTTGAGTGCCAGACCGTCCAGCGCCGGCGCCCAGGGCGCGCGATCGCCCACGGCAAGCGCAAGCCCCGCCGCAGCGCCATCGCTCGCAGCCCGCGCACGCCCGCGCAGTCCCTGCCCATGCGTCCGCACGGCCGCGCGCCATGCCGCAGGTCCCGAGACCCGCAGCAGCCACACCAACGCGCGCTCACACGCCCACGAGGCGGCAACGACCAGCACGGTCCACGCCAGCAGATCAGCCGTCTCAATCAAAAGTTTTGCCTGATAGATGCGCTCGCCCACGGTGCCCACCGCCATGCCGATGAGTTCGGCCGCCACGCCGGCCTTCCAGCCCATGCCGATCACGGCCCGGGCGCACGAAAGCACAAACGGCAGCACCTCGCGCCAGGTATGGGCGCAAAACAGGCGCCAGCCCCGCACGCCATGCAGGCGAAACATCTGCTCCAGCGGCTTATCCACTTGTGCCAAGCCCTCGACCAGCGAAAAATACACGCCCGGCAGCGCCATCAAAAAGACGGCGGCGATGCTCACGCGCGCCGAGCCCAGCCAAATGAGCAGCAGGACCACCACGCAGGCGACCGGCGTCGCCTTCACAAACGACAGTGCCGGAGCCACCAAGCGCGCAAAAGCCCGCGACCGCGACGAGGCCCCGGCAAGTACGCCGCCGCATACCGCGGCAAGCGCCAGCCCGCCCAGAATCCGCGCGCCCGAGCTCGCCAAGATCGCCCACGTGCTGGCATCGCACACCAGACGCAGCAGCGCCAGGGCAACGGCACCAGGCCCCGGCAAGATCAACGGCTGCGCCACCAGCGCCGCCAGCAGCATCCACGCGGCAAGCCAAAAGGCGGCGACGGCACCTGCTGCCGCCACCGCCTTCATACGCTCTGTCATTTGTTGAGCAAACGCACGCACGGGCTACTCCATGTAGTAGAAATCGTCAGCCGGAAGTTTACCACCCACGGCGCTCGCGTCCGCGTCGGCCAGCACCTGCAGGTACCCGCCAAGCGCCGTCTTCATATCCTTGCCCGTCTGGCACACGAGCATGCACCCGGGGATCGCCTTCTCGGCAATCTTGGCGTTGTCCACGATGCCGGCATCGACCACGGCCTGTGCCCAGTCCGCCGGTGCCGCGTTGACGGCCTTAACGCTTGCCTCGTGACAGCGCAAGAACTCCGCCACGGCCTCGGGATGCTCCTCGGCAAACGCACGGCGCACCACGGTCACACCCGTCAGCAGGCGCGAGCCCGTATCGCCCGCCAGCTCGTCCCACACGTCGGTCAGGCTCACCGGCGCCGACAGCTTGCCCTCGCTCTTGGCGATGGCCGCGGTCTTGAACGGCTCGGGCAGCACGCCCACGGCGGACGGATCGGCCAGCAGCGCCGACAGTACCTCGGTGGGCTCGCTCTTAAACTCGAGCGTCACCTGGCCGGTCAGACCAGCGCGCTCCAGCAGGTAGTTCATCACGTACTCCGGCGTGGTGCCCTTGCCCGTCATGTAGACGGTGCGGCCCGCCAGGTCGCCAAACGTGGTCACGCCCGCGTCGCCCGTCACCACGTTCAGCACGCCCAGCGTGTTGATGTCGATGACCTGCACCGCGCCCTCGGTCTTGTTGTACAGCACGCTTGCCACGTTGGCCGGAACCAGCGCGATATCGACATCGCCCTGAATGACCTTGGGCACGATCTCGTCGGCGGCGGTGTTGATCGCAAAGTCGAACTCATTGTCCGTCTCGCCGTTTGCGGTCTGGTCCATAAACTGCACCAGACCGATCGAGGTCGGCCCCTTGAGCGAGGCGACGTGCACCTCGACCGGCTCGGCAGCAGCACTGCCCGCAGCAGACCCGGCAGCCGAGCCCGCGGCGGACCCGGCGCCGGCAGCCCCGCCGCCACAGCCCGCGAGCGCAAGCGACAGCGCGCCCACGGTGAGCGCCGAGGCAAACCCCCGGCGCGACATCTCAACATCAAACGCGCGCATCGCTAGCACGTCCCTTCGTTGGGCATCGTCCATGCGTGATGGTCGGTATGCAGCAACTCCTCGGCCAGCGGCGAGAGCGGCTCGCCCAAGAACTCGCGGTAGCACGCCTGGACATCGGGGTTCTCGTGCGAGAAGCGAATGTCCGCCTTCGCATCCAAGCCCCACAGCACCTGACCACGCTCGGCCGCCAGCTCGCAGCCGTCGTGGATGGGCTGACCGCCGCCACCGACGCAACCGCCGGGGCACGCCATGACCTCGACGAAGTCATAGCTCACACGGCCGTCGCGAATCGCGTCGAGCAGACGGGCGGCGTTGCCCAGCCCGTGCGCCACGGCGACGCGCACCTTGGTGCCATCGATATCGGCCACGGCTTCCTTCCAACCGTCGAGGCCGCGCATATCGGTAAAGAAGTCGGCATCGGGGTTCTTGCCCGTCACCAGGTAATAGGCCGAGCGCACGGCAGCTTCCATCACGCCGCCCGTGGCGCCAAAGATCACGCCCGCGCCCGTGCCAAAGCCCAGCGGCGTGTCGAGCGGCTCTTCGACGAGCGTATCCACGCTCACGTGGTTCGCGCGGATCATGCGCACCATCTCGCGCACCGTCAGCGCAACATCCACGTCGGGCGTGCCGTCCTCGCCCACCATGCTCGGCAGCGCGCGCTCGGCCTTCTTGGCCGTGCACGGCATCACGGACACCACAAACAGGCGCTCGGGTTCCACGCCCAGTACCTTGGCGTAATAGGTCTTGGCGATGGCGCCGAACATCTGCTGCGGCGACTTGGACGTGGACAGGCTGTCGACAAACTCGGGGTAGCGTGCCTTCACAAAGCGCACCCAGCCCGGGCAGCAGCTCGTGAACATGGGCCAGCCGCGGCTGTCGCCCTCGCCCTTGGCGGCCTCGCCCAGGCGCTCGAGCAGCTCGGAGCCCTCCTCCATAATGGTGAGGTCGGCCGAGAAATCGGTGTCGAACACGTACTCAAAGCCCACGCGGCGCAGCGTGCAGGCCAGGCGCTCGACGGTGGCTTCCTCGCGCGGAATGCCGAGCTCCTCGCCCCAGGCGCTACGCACGGCCGGCGCGATCTGCACCAGCACGATCTTGTCGGGATCGGCTATGGCGTCGAACACGGTCTCGGTATCGTCACGCTCGCGCAGTGCGCCCGTCGGGCAATGTGTGATGCACTGGCCGCACGCGACGCAATCGGTCTTGTCGATCGGCGCGCGCCCGCGGGTGCCCACGGCGGTATGCGTGGCGCGGTTGGTCAGATCCCAAATGCCGAGACCCTGCACGCTCTCGCACACCTTGATGCAGCGCATGCACTTGATGCACTTGTCGTTGTCGCGGATGATGGGGAAATCGAAGTCCCAGCCCTCGCGCGCCAGGTGCTGCTCGTACGGCAGGTAGAAGATCCCTAAGTCGTTGGCGATGGTCTGCAGGTTGCAGTTGCCGCTGCGCACGCAGCTCGTGCAACGCGAATCGTGCTGGGACAGCAGCAGCTGCACGTTGGTGCGGCGCGCCTCGCGGGCTTTGGGACTGTTGGTGTGAACCACCATGCCGTCGAGCACGTAGTTGTTGCAGGCGGCAACCAGCTGGTCGCAGCCCTCGACCTCGACCACGCACACGCGGCAGCCGCCGATCTCGTTTAGATCGCGCAGGTAGCACAGGGTGGGAATCTGGATGCCGGCAGACTTAGCCGCGTCCAGGATCGTGGTGTGCTCGGGTACCACGACTTCGCAATTATCGATCGTGAGCTTGACCATGTTGAGTGCTCCGCTTTCGGTGTTGTCGCTGACAGTGGGGTTGTTGAGCTCTACCATTCCAGGTTCCTCCCTCCGCGGAACGCGCCAAAGCCAAAGTGGTCGCAACGCAGGCAGCGGCTCGCCTCCTGGCGTGCCTCCTCCTCGGTAAGGCCTTGTTCGACCAGATTCCAATCGTGGATGCGCTCGCCGGCCTCGCGCTCGCCCAGCTCGCAGCGGCCGCACTCGTGCTTGCCCTTAAACTGAACGGTCGGCAGCTCCACATCGAGCTTGATCTTGTGGTCGAAGCCCAGGTAGCGGTCGATGTTTGCCGAAGCCACGCGACCGGCGTTGATGGCGCGGATGACAGTGGCGGGGCCAGTCTGGCAGTCGCCACCGCTAAAGAGACCGTCGAAGTTGGGCACGGCGCCGTCCGAGTCGGTGACAACGCAGCCCCACTTGCAGGCAATGCCCATGTCCTCAAATGGCTTGGAATCGATGTCCTGGCCAATGGCGACGAACACGCGCTCGCAGGGAATGACGCGCTCTGGCGTGGCGGCGGCACGCGGGGCCGGACGACCGCGACGGGGCTCGCCGATGATCTGCGGCTGCACGCGCAGACCGCTCACGCGACCGTCCTCGCCGGTCTCGATGGCGAGCGGCGCCGTGAGCTCCAGCACCTCGCAGCCCTCGGCCTGGGCGCCGGCAATCTCGGCGTCCTGGGCCGTCATGTCGCAGATGCGACGGCGGTAGACGATGCTCACCTTTTCGGCACCGCAGCGCACGGCGGAGCGCGCCACGTCCATGGCCACGTTGCCGCCGCCGATCACGCACACGCGCTGGCCGCTCAGGTCGGGCAGCTCGTCGTCACCGATGGCGCGCAGCATCTTGACGGCCGACTCCACGCCGGGCGCCTCTTCGCCCGGAAGGCCGAGCTTCTTATCGCTGTGGGCACCGATGGCCAGGTAGGCGGCATCGAACTCGTCGCGCAGGCGGGCAAGCTCCTCGCCGTTGACGGAATGGTCAAGCTCCACATCGATACCGGCGCTCAAGATCCAGTCGATCTCGGCCTGCAGGCGCTCGCGCGGCAGACGGTAGCTGGGGATGCCGTAGCGCAGCATACCGCCCAGATGGTGGCGCTGCTCAAAGATGGTCACCTTGTGGCCCATCACGGTCAGGTAGTAGGCGCAAGAAAGGCCGGCCGGGCCGCCGCCGATCACGGCGATGCGCTTGCCGGTGCTGTCGGCCACGGTGGGCTTGTAGTCGTTGAGGTCACTATGCTCAACGGCAAAACGCTTGAGGGCGAGGATGTTCATGGGGTCATCGACCATGCCGCGACGGCAGTGCATCTCGCAGGGATGCTCGCACACCAGACCGCAGACGAGCGGCAGCGGGTTGTTCTTGCGGATGACCTTGACGGCGTCGGCATAGCGACCGGCCTCGACCAGCGAGATGTAACCGGGAATGTCGACGTGCGCCGGGCAGCCCGAGACGCACGGGACGCGAGCCTCGCGGTCAAAGCCGCAGGAATGCTCGCGGATGTGATGCTCAAAGTCGTCACGGAAGCCGCGGATGGCCGTGAGCGCCATGGCGCCGGCCTCGTAGCCGATGGCGCAGTCGCTCGAAAGATAGATGGTGCGGGCGGTGCGCTCAATGAGGTTGAGCGTGGACTCGTCGGCGCGGCCCTCGAGCACATCGGCGAGCAGGTCGCTCAGCGCGCTCAGGCCCACGCGGCAGGGTGTACACTTACCGCAGCTCTGCGTCGAGCACAGGTTGACGAGCGCCGCCGTAAACTCAACGGGGCACGGGGCGAGCGAACTCACCGCCAGACGACGTCCGAGCGCATCGTGCAGGTCGTCCATGACGGCCTGAGCGTGGCTGCGTTCCATTACATGCAGTCGAGCCATAAGATCCCCTCTCACATGGCAGCCCGGAGGCGAGGCCGGGCGAAGTTGCTACACGCATCACACTGACCTAAAAAGTTGTTAGGTCTCAACACATTTCGGCAGTCGGTATGAAATGTCGCCCTCAGCGGTGAAATAGAACATTACCGCAGATAAATGCCATATTTGATAAAACGCGTTACCAAACGACAATGCCCCGCCCACGCAATCACGTGGACGGGGCATTGCCCTAGGTATGCGACTAGCGACCCTGTTGCTTTTACTTAAGCTCGGGCCAGAAGTCCTTGTTGGCCTCGATCATGTCGTCGAGAACCTCCTTGGCGACCTTCATCGACGGCACGGTCTTGTTGAGCGTAAAGGCCTTGAGCGCCTTCTCGTACGAACCCTCGATCGTAGCCTCGACCACGAGCTTCTCGGAGTTCAGCTGCTGCATCATGAGGCCCTGCTGGAACAGCGGAATGTTGTCGCGGCTGATGACCTCGGGGCCGTTCTTGCCAATGTAGGCAGGCAGCTCGACCATGGCGTCGTAGGGCATGTTGGGGATGGCGCCCTTGTTCTCGCAAATGACCAGGAAGCGCTGCTTGGTGTCGTTCTTCAGAGCGATAGCCAGGTCGGCAATCCAGTCGCCGTGGCTGCCCGCATAGAACGTGCTCTCGTCGATCTCGCCCGTCTTCTCGTAGTGATCGATACCATCAAAGAGGTTCTTCTCACGCGTCTCCTCAACCTCATTCGCACGGGTGCGCTCGGGGTTGGAATGCTCGACGAACTCCTTCTGCTGCAGATAGTAGTTCAGATACGTGTTGGGCAGGTACTCCGGGAAGCACTCCATGATCTCGTACTCGCCCTTCCAGACGTAGTACCAGCTGCCCTTGGTGTGGCGGTTCTGCTCGGGGTGCTCGTCGGTGGCCTCCTCGGGCTTCTTGGACATCAGCGAGCTCATGCCCTTAAGGTAGGAGTCGGGCAGCAGAATCTCGTGCTCCTTGATGTACTCGCGCAGCTGCGGGAGCACCTCCTCGCCCTTGTGACGGATCGAGGTGAACCAACCAAAGTGGTTGAGGCCAAAGTAGTCGTACTCAACATCCTCCTTGTTGATATCGAGCGCGGCGCAAACCACGTCGATGATCGCGATCGGCATGTCGCAGATGTTGATAATGCGAGCGTTGGGACGCAGAACGCGACAGCCCTCGGACACGATGGCAGCGGGGTTGGAGTAGTTGAGAATCCAGTAGTCCTTCTTGGCGTACTTCTCGACGTCGTCGATGAGCTCGACCATGGGGAAGATGGTGCGCATGCCGTAGGCAAGGCCGCCGCAGCCGCAGGTCTCCTGACCCACGCAGCCGTGGCGCAGCGGAATCTTCTCGTCCTGCTCGCGCATGGCATAGCCGCCCACGCGCATCTGGGCAAACACGAAGCTGGCGTCGGTGAAGGCGGTCGCCTTGTCGGTGGTCACCGTAAGCTTGATGTCCAGGCCAAGGTCCTCGTGCAAAATCCAGTCCACGAGCACGCCGATCTTGCGCTGACGCTCCTCGTTGATGTCGTACAGGCGAATCTCGTCAACATCGAGCTCGTCCTTGCGCAGGGCGATGGATTTGACGATGCCGGGGGTAAAGGTGGATCCGCCACCGCACAGAGTAATGATCATTGTTTACTGCTCCTTCTCAATTGCGTTCTCGACCTTGTCGCGCATCTCGGCGACCTTCATGCCAAAGATGATCTGGATATCGTTGCCGTTGCGGTTGATGCCGCTGTTGGGCACGTGGTTGATGAGGTTCTCATCGATAAGGTCCGGGTTCTTAACGTTCACACGGAGACGCGTAAAGCAGTTCTCGATCTCCTCGATGTTGTCCTTGCCGCCAAGACCTGCGACCAGGTCGGCAATGCCCGCATCGACGCCCTCTGCGGGAGCCGCGGCGACAGCGCCCTGCTTCACCGCGACAGACGCGGCAGCCTTGCCCTCGGCAACGGACTCAGCGAGCTCGGACTCTTCCTCGCGACCAGGGGTGTGGAGGTTGAGCTTCTTGATAAGGAAGCTAAAGAGGAAGAAGTACAGCGCGGCGTTGACGACTCCGAGCACGAGCATCATCGGCCAGTTGGTCTTATCGACACCCAGGACCAGGTTGGAAACCACGATGTTGATGATGCCGCCAGCGGTCGAAGCGGGTACGGAGAGGACCTTGAGCAGAACCAGGAAGATGCCGGAAAGAACCGAGTGGACGACAAAGAGCACGGGAGCGGCAAAGACAAAGAGGAAGTCCATGGGCTCGGTCACGCAGGAGAGCACGGCGGTGATGATCAGCGGGATGATGACGGCCTTGGTCTTATCCTTGTTCTCCTTGTAAGCGGTGAAGATAAAGGCGAGACCGATACCGATGTAGGGCCACAGGTTGTTGAAGGTGTAGCTATTGAAGTAGGTGCTGTCAGAGAAAGGCTGACCCGTCATTGCCATCTCGGCGACACGAATGGGGTAAGCACCGGCGATAACCTGGTCGCCCAGCGTCAGGGTGCCGCCCACATCGGAGAACTGGAACGGGGTGTAGATGAGGTGGTGCAGACCGGTGGGAACGAGCAGCTTGTTGAGCATGCCGTAGATAAACAGACCGATGTTGCCCGACTCCTTAATGATGCCGGCAACGGAGGAGATGGCGCCCTGGACAGGAGGCCAGACGATGCAGAAGCCTGCGCCCATGATCCAGGAGATGATGATCATAATCAAAAACGGGAAGCGAACGCCCGAGAACATCGAAAGGGCAATGGGGAACTGCTTGTTCGAGAACTTGTTGAACACGGCGCCGGTGATGCAGCCCAGGATAATGCCGCCGAACACGCCGGTGTCGAGCACCTGGATGCCCATGACGGTGCTCTGGCCGGTTCCGGTAAGGCCGAGCATGCCGCTCGCTTCGGCAAGAGAGCCGGTGGCGTTGAGCACGATGTTGTTAGCCTGCAGGAACAGGAAGAACGACATCAGGGCGATAAGCGAAGCATGGCCCTTGTTCTTCTTTGCCATGGCGCCGGCGATGCCCACGCAGAACAGAATCGAGAGGTTGTTGATGATAAACATCAGCGACTGATAGACAACGGCGCCCACAAGCTGGAACGGACCGGAGCCCAGCACGGGAATCATGGCGCAAATGGTCTTGTTGGTCAGAATGATGCCCACGATGAGCAGAATGCCGGCAACCGAGAGATACATCATCGGCTGGACGATTGACTTCGCGAACACCTCCAACGGCGCTTTGAAATTGAACTTCTTTTTTGCGGTCATAGCGGTACTCCCCTTCCTTTTCCGCAAATTGAGACAGATGTGCCCTGGACAAGGCCATAAGCCCTGCCTTATATCAATCGATGTGTGGGCACGTTATGCCTAGAGACCAGGTTCTCCAAGCAGGTTAACAATGTGGTACGCGAGATAACTCTTCTCGGCATTGGTAACGACAACGTTATAGGTAGACGACAAGTGGGCGGCTATGGCGTCCGCGCACGAGAATGCGCACGGATACGCCGTTTCATCGATTCGGAACAGCGCGTCTCCGTTGATTTGCCCGGCTGCAGGATCGAGCGCTCGCTGCGCGAAAAACTGCAGGTGGCGAACGAAACGTTCGTAAGGCAGCGAGGTGTTATCGAGGGTCGTGGCATAGCGCTCGGAAACAATCGCGAGAACGTCGCGAACAAGTTGGACCGAGATGATGAGACGGTCGGAGCGTTGCGGCATGGTGGCGTTGACGATATGCAGCGTAATGAAGCCCTGCTCTTCTTCGCTCATCTGGATGCCCATATACTCCTTGACAATCTGCAGCGCACGGCCCGCAAGCGCGTACTCCTTGCGATAGAACTGCTGGATCTCGAGCAGCAGCGGGTTCTCACAGGGAACGCCTTTGCGCTCGCGCTCCAAAGCAAGGCCGATATGGTCTGCGAGGGCAATGAGGATCTTGTCGTTGATATCGACATTGAGCTCTCGACGGAGCATCTGAACAATGTCCTCGGCGATCACGAGGTTGACGGTGGGGATGGACTCCAAAAGATGAGCCAAGCGGTCAATCGTACGCGAATCCTGCGAAGTACCCTCCTGCAGCGCGTAGGTCTTCTCTACCGACGCCTCATCGATAGCGTCGCCGGCATGACGGCCAAAGCAGAGGCCTCGACCGATGACAATGAGCTCGGAGCCATCGTCCGAAGTGACCATTGCGACGTTATTGTTGAAAACTCGCTTGATAACCACGGTACCCACCACAAGAATTTACTCGGAAAGCCAGACGACAGGCTCTTTAACAGCAACAGGGCCGGAAGCGTGCTCACGAAGAGTCGAGTTCTCCGAACGCTCGCACACGATAACGAAGACCGTAGGATCGAAGCCGGCGGCGCGGACCGCGTCGAAATCGACCTCGACGAGGGGCTGGCCCGCGTCGACATGGTCACCCTGAGCAACAAGCGCATGGAAGCCCTTGCCCTCAAGTTTAACAGTGTCGATTCCGATATGCAGCATCACCTGAGCAGAGCTGTCGTCGGACATGATGCCCAGCGCGTGCTCAGTCGGAAACAGTGCCGCGACGGTGCCGGAAACAGGAGCGCACACCGTTCCCTCTTGGGGAACCACGGCAACGCCATCGCCCACGGCACGGCTGCTAAAAGCGGGATCATTGGTTTTTTCTAGGTGAACAAGCTCGCCGGAAACGGGAGCGAGGATTTCGAACTCGGAGGTTGCATTCTTCTGCTCATCCGAACCGCCCATCAGGCGAGAAAAGAAACCCATGGTGGCATGTCCCTTCATAAATATAGCCCAACCAAAATCAAGCGAATGCGTCCCTAGAGACACACCCGTTCAAAGACTTTGGTTAGGCCCACGTCCGAGGGACTCGGTAACCTTCCGCATTTCTTTTACAAAAACTATTGTAGACAAGCCCAAAGCCAGAATAACCATTATGAACGGCGAACGGTATTTTTTCTCCGATAAACGGTATCTATGCGGCACTTAGGGACGTTCCTTTCCTGCCGGCACCCGGGGACACTCCTTGCACCAATTGTGAGTTGCGGTGAAATAGGGACTGAAAAGCCGTTTGAAAGGCAAAAGCAGTCCGTATTCCACCGCAACTTAGAGGAGGGATGCCGCCACCTGCCGGGAGGGACGGCGAAAAACTGATTGACGCTCCTGCACTAGATGAAGAGCTCGCATTCTTTCCGCTCGACGCAAGCCTTGCTCAGCATCTGGGTAACGACGGCGAGTTTGCTGGGATCAAGCTTGCGAGCGTCCTGCGGACATACGGAGATGCAGCGCATGCAGGAGATGCACGCCTCGCTATCCACCTGCTTGGGATCGCCCTTGTCGATAGCCCGAACAGGGCACACCACGGCACAGGCACCGCAGGAGACGCAGTCCTCCGTTGCCATTGGCGCCATGGCGTGGCCTCCAGCTTGCTTATAAGGACGATTGCCGGGAATAGTGGGCTCGGATACATCCTCATCCAGCAGCTTGTACCGGATCTGCTGAGCAAGCTCGGCAAGCTGGGCCACATCCTGCGCGTCCGGTCGCCCAGCGGCGAACTGTCGAGCAACAGAATGTTCCGCAATGGCAGCAACTGCTGCAATCACCCTAAATCCAGCGCGTTTTGCAACGTCCTCCAACTCTACAAGCGTGTCCTCAAACGCCCGGTTTCCGTATACACAGACCAGAACGGCGCGCGCTCCGTTGCCGCGCACCATGCTCAACCGTTCAACAGCCACGGCGGGAACCCTGCCGGCATACGACGGCAGGGAGATCACGGCAACGTCGTCCTTCGTCATCGATACGGCACCGCAATCCAGTCCGTTATCGGTCAGATCAACGGTAACGGCATTCCCATCCAGCGCCCCGGCAACAAGACCAGATACCTTCTCCGTTCCACCTGTCGGACTAAACACCATTTCAAACACGCTCATCGAACATCCTCCCCTACGCCCGGTAATACACCGAGCCGTTCACGTACTCAGTCAGAGTATACGGCATGCGGGAACACCCTCCATTTTGGTGCAAAGGGGTCAGGTTTGTTTGCACCAACTTGGTGCAGATTAACCTGACCCCCTTGCACCAAGTCATCTCCGTCCTCCAGCAGATCGGCGGCATCCTTTACCTAAGTTGCGGTGGAATAGGGACTGTTTGGGGCTTTCAAGCGGCTTTTTAGTCCCCATTTCACCGCAACTCATGATCTGATTGGTGCAAACAAACCTGACCCCCTTGCACCAAAAAGGGCCCCGAGCGTTGTTTGCTCGGGGCCCCTGGCTCGCATCGCTCTAGCGTGCGTCGCGTATGTTACTTGCGCTTGCCGCCGCCGTCGCCGGGACGACGGGAACTGCCGCCGCGCTTGCCACCGCGGTTGTTGCCATAGCTGCCGCGGTTATCACGGCCGCCAGAGCGACCGCCGCGGGAGCCAGCCTGGTTGCCGCCACGCCCGCCACGATAGCCGCCGCGACGCTCCTCGCGGGTGTCGTCGTAGTTGCGCCAGTCATCGCGACGATCGCGGCTGGCACGCGGGTCGCGACGATCGCGCGACTCATTAGAACGACCGGCGCCGCTGCGGTTGCCATTGCCACGAGCGCCCTCGCGACGCTCGCCGCCACGGCCACCCTCGCGGCCGCCACGCTCGTCAAAGCGCTTGCCGCCACGGGACTCGCCGCCGCGACGCTCGTCACGTCCGCCGCGCTCGTCATCGCGCCCGGAGCGACGACGGTCACCCGAGCCGCGGCCCTCGTCCTCGCGCTCAACACGACGACGGCCGCCGCGATCCTCGTCCTCGCGACGACGGCGGTGCGCCTCGCCTTGGAACTGCTTGGCACGACGCTCGGCACGGTTGCCGCGCGGTCCCTGCTCAGCAGCACCGTTGCGCTCCTCGGCAGCCACCTCGCGGGCCACGCTCTCAACAGCCTCGTCCACGCGGGCCTGAACGCCCTCGCGCACGCGGGTCTTGCCGCCGCGCTTGGGACGACTCGGGCGATCGCCGTCGCCACGGCGCTCATCGCGACCGCGGTTGGAACGACCGGCCACATCGCCGTAATCGTCACCGTTACGTTTGCCGTCGCGGCGCGCCTGCTCAAGCTTTTTCTTGCTCTTGGACTTGCCGCGCTTGGTCTTCTTCTTCACCTTAAACGCCGCAGGATCGCGCTCGGGATCGACGGCGGGCGGGTTGGGACCCACGTGCAGGTCGCCGGCCTCGTAGATGTCAGCCGTCTTGTCCATGAGCTTCTCGATCTCATAGAACTCATCGACGTCCTGCTCGGTCACAAACGTGATAGCCCAGCCCAGCTCACCGGCGCGGCCCGTGCGGCCAATACGGTGGATGTAGTCGGTCGGCTCGGCCGGCACGTCAAAGTTCACGACATAGCGCACGTCGCTAATGTCGATGCCGCGGGCAAGGACGTCGGTTGCCACCAGCACGTCGACGGTGCCGTCGCGGAAGGCCGAAAGCGCGCGCTCGCGCTGGGCCTGGCTGCGGTTGCCGTGGATTGCGGCGGCCTTGATGCCCTTGCGCTCCAGACGACGGCAGCAACTGTCTGCGCGGTGCTTGGTGCGCATAAAGACGATGGTGCGCTCCGGGCCCTCCTTCTTGAGAAACTCGGGCAGCAGGTTGTTCTTGGCCTCGATGGACACCGGGAACACAAACTGGTCGACGGTGTCGGCGGTAGACGTGGCGGGTGCGATCTCCACGCGGGCCGGATCACTCACCAGGTCGGTGATCTCGCCCACGGCCTCCTCGTCGAGGGTCGCCGAGAACAGCAGCGTCTGGCGCTCGGCAGGCGTCTCGCGCACGATGCGGCGGACGGCGGGCAAAAAGCCCATGTCGAGCATGCGGTCGGCCTCGTCGAGCACCAGCACCTTGACCTCGTTCAAGTGGCAGGCACCCTGCTCGATCAGGTCGACCAGACGACCCGGCGTGGCGACCAGGATATCGCAGCCGTACTTAAGCGCCGCGGTCTGCGGCTTGTAGCTCACGCCACCCACGACGGTCACGGCAACATGGCCGGTGACATCGGCGATCTTGCTCGCGACCTCGTCGATCTGCTGCGCGAGCTCGCGCGTGGGGGTGATGACGAGCATCACGGGGCCGCGACCGTTGCCCTCGGGCTTCTTGGCACCGCGGCGGCGGTTGCGGCTGCCGCGCTCGCGCACGGGCTTGGGCGGAGCGATGTGCTCCAGCTTGTTCATAGTCGGCAGCAAGAAGGCGGCCGTCTTGCCGGTGCCGGTCTGAGCGGCGGCAAGTAGGTCGCGACCTTCGAGCACCACGGGGATCGAGCCGGCCTGAACGGGCGTCGGCGCCGTGTAACCCAGGTTCTCGATAGCACGAAGCATCTCGTCGGAAAGACCCAGCTCGTCAAAGGCGGGCAGGTTCTCGGTGGCGGACTCGACAACCTCGGCGGCGTTGGCCTCGTCAGCGGCATCGAAGGCAGCCTGGGTCATGGCCTCGCGGGTCTCGTCCAGGATCTCGGCGTCCGTGACGTCGGATACAGAATTACGCATATGTTGTTGTTCCTTATCTGCACGCGTTATGGGCACGGCATGCTGCCGCGCGGGCGTGCTTGGTAGTGCGCTAATACATACAAAAACAGGTGCGCACAGAGAGGACGTTGCTCAGCACGCTGGCGATCGCTTTGGCAGCCCTATCACGCGCCGTCCAGACGCAGCAGCTCTAAGCGATGGAGCAGATTCGCCGCCGGTTAGTATACCCGCGATTCGCATGCCCCCACGTAAACCACAGATGACGGGGCGTTGGGCTATAGCGTCGAAAGAAATGCAGGGCAATCATCCCAATCTGTATCGAAATGACATGTATCCCATTTCTCCACTGGACACCCCCAGGGGGTATGGGTGTATAGTATCGGCAGGTTAACATTTCCGACACTACGTCACAGAAAGGAGAAGCCATGGCTCAAGATAAGTTTGATGTGGGCAGCATGACGTGCGCCGCCTGCCAGGCGCACGTTGACCGCGCCGTCAGCAAGCTCGACGGCGTCCAAAGCGTCGCAGTCAATCTGCTCGCCGGTTCCATGCTGGTCGACTATGACCCCACGCAGGTCACCCCCGACGACATATGCACCGCCGTCGACCGCGCGGGCTACTCGGCATCGCCCGTCAGCGCGGGCGCCGAAGCCGCCCCGAGCGGCAGCGCGCAGGCCAGGTCCGGCGCCGCCCATATGGAGTCGCCCACCAAAAAGCTGGAGGCAGCCGCCTCCGCCATGCGCACCCGACTCATCATCTCGATCATCTTCCTCATCCCGCTGTTCTACATAGGCATGGGGCACATGTTCGGCTGGCCGCTGCCCAGCATCTTCACCGACCACACCCACAGCATGACGCTCGCGCTCACCGAGCTCGTCCTGCTCATCCCCATCGTCTACGTCAACGACGCGTACTTTATCAACGGCTTCACATCGCTCGTGCACGGCGCGCCCACCATGGACGCCCTTATCGCCGTCGGCGCCACCGCGTCCATCGCCTGGTCGCTCTACGCCATGTTTATCATGGCCGACCAGCTGGCCGCGGGGCAGGTCCACGAGGCCATGATGACAGGCATGGACAACCTGTATTTTGAAAGTGCTGGCACGATTCTGTCGCTCGTCACCGTGGGCAAATACCTCGAGACGCGCAGCAAATCCAAGACCGGCGGCGCCATCGAGGCGCTGATCGACTTGGCGCCCAAGACCGCGACCGTCGTGGCCGAGGACGGCACCGAGACCACCGTCGACGTCGACGCCATCCTGCCCGGTCAGGTGCTGCGCGTGCGCCCCGGCGAGTCCATCCCCGTTGACGGCGTGGTGCTCGAGGGTGCCTCGGCCGTGGACGAAAGCGCGCTTACCGGCGAGTCCATCCCCGTGGAAAAGACCGCCGGCGACACCGTCAACGCCGCCACGGTCAACCGCACCGGGTCGTTCACCTTCCGCGCCACGCGCGTGGGCGCCGACACGTCGCTCGCCAAGATTATTCAGCTCGTCGAGGACGCCAACGCCACCAAGGCGCCCATCGCCCGCATGGCCGATAAGGTCGCCGGCGTGTTTGTGCCCGTGGTGTTTGCGATCTCGGCCGTGACCTTTGTGGCGTGGATGGCGCTGACCGGAAGTGTGAACGAGGCGCTCACCTCCGCCGTGGCCGTGTTGGTGATCAGTTGCCCGTGCGCGCTGGGGCTGGCCACGCCCGTCGCCATTATGGTGGGCACCGGCAAGGGCGCCGAGATGGGCATTCTGTTTAAGAGTGCCGAGGCGCTGGAGAACCTGCGCAACGTGGGCACCGTAGTACTCGACAAGACGGGCACCGTCACCCGCGGCAAGCCGGCTGTAACCGATATCGTGGTGGCCAAGCGCGCCGATGGCTCGTCCGCCATGAGCGAGAAGGCACTGCTCAAACTGGCCGCCGCGCTGGAACGCCAGAGCGAGCATCCACTGGCCGAGGCGATTATGGCCGAGTGCGAGACACGCGGGATCGTCGCGCGCATGGTCGAGGGCTTTGCCGCCGCGCCCGGCCGTGGCGTCACGGCGCGCGAAGGTCAAAATGTCATCGCCGCCGGCAACGTGCGCCTGATGAACGAACTGGGGATCACCGTGCCCGCGGGCCTTGCCGAGCAATTTGCCGCCGAGGGCAAGACGCCGCTGTTCTTTGCCAAAAACGGTGAGCTTGCCGGCACCATTGCCGTGGCCGATGAGGTTAAGGAGACGAGCGCCGAGGCCATCGCCGCGCTGTGCTCGCTCGGCGTCGACGTGCGCATGCTCACCGGCGACAACCGCGTGACGGCCGAGGCCATCGCCCGCCGCGTGGGACTCACCTGCGAGCAGGTTATCGCCGACGTGCTGCCCGCCGACAAGGAGCGCCACGTGCGCGAGCTGCAGGACGCGGGCAGCAAGGTCGCCATGGTGGGTGACGGCATCAACGACTCCCCCGCCCTGGCGCGCGCCGACGTGGGCCTTGCCATCGGCACCGGCGCCGACATCGCCAAAGAGGGGGCAGATGTGGTGCTCATGCGCAGTGACCTTATGGATGTCGCCCGTGCCATCGAGCTATCGCGTGCCACGATCCGCAATATCAAACAGGATCTGTTCTGGGCGTTGTTCTACAACGGTATCGGCATCCCGCTGGCGGCGGGTGCGTTCTTTCCCCTCACCGGCTGGCAGCTCTCGCCCATGTTCGGCGCCGCGGCGATGAGCCTGTCGAGCGTGTGCGTCGTAAGCAATGCTCTGCGCCTAAAATCCTTTAAACCAAAAGTGGCAAAATAGGCTCACCATTAAGTCCATTTAAAACGGGTTTTCCAGGTGCCCGAGATTGACCTGAAAGAGGAGCGACGCGTACTTTGGTACGCGAGCGACGGCTTGAAGGTCAAGGTCGGGTGCCTGGGAAAGCCGACACAACAGAGAGGAATACCCATGCGTTACACGATCAAGACTTCGGGCCTTATGTGCGGCCACTGCGACGCTACTGTCGAGACCGCGCTGCTCAACGTGGCAGGCGTGACCGACGCCGACGCCGATCACGAGACCCAGACCGTCCAGGTGGAGTGCGCCGACACCGTGACCGCCGAGCAGCTCGCCGCCGCCGTCGAAGGCGCGGGCGAGAAGTTCCACGCCCTGTCCGTGACCGCTGCGTAGCGACCTGCGCATACCCACCCCCGACCAGAAACGAGGACCCGCCATGATGGCAGACCATAAATCGGTAACCCGCATGCTCAAGACGGCGCGTGGCCAGATTGACGGCATCCTGCGGATGGTCGAGGAGGATCGCTACTGTGTCGACATCTCCACACAGCTCATGGCCACGCAGGCACTCATCGCGCGTATCAATGCCGACGTGCTCAAAGCCCATATCGAGGGCTGCGTTGCCTCGGCCATCGAATCGGGAGACGAGGAGCTCAAGGCCGCCAAGCTCGCCGAGATTGAACGCGTCGTCGACAAACTTGCCAAGTAATTGGTGCAAAGTAACCTGTCCCCGATGTACCAAAAGGGGTATAAAGGCGTGCAGCGTATCGAATGAAAGGCAGTTTGCATGGATAACTTTATGAAAGGTCGCAACGGCGCTGACGAGCTCACCATCGTACTGGGCTTCACGGGAATCATTTTCGCGATGGTCGGATCGATGGCCCGCATCCAGTGGCTCAGCTGGATCGCCATCGCCGTAATCGTACTCGGCGTGTTGCGTGGCCTGTCCAAAAACATCGACGCCCGCCGCAAGGAAAATGATGCCTTCGTTGCCGCGACCGCGAACGTCCCCTGCCTGGGCAAGTTCGTCGCCAGCTTGGGCGGCGGTACCGCGGCGGCCAGCGCCTCGCGCGCATCGGGTACGAGCAAGGAAGACTTTGAGCGTGCCAAACGCACGGCCAAGAAGATGTGGAAGGGCCGCAAGACCATGGCCTACCTCAAGTGCCCCAACTGCGGCCAGATGCTCTCCGTCCCCAAGGGCAAGGGCAAGATCCGCGTCACCTGCCCCAAGTGCCACGCTAAGATGGAAACCCGCTCCTAGCGCCCGCACGCGGGACAAATTAATCAGGTTTATTTGTCCCACATCTAAAGGAGTTGTTCGATAAAAATGCCGAGGCCTCGCACTGAAACCTCGGCATTTTATACGGCAACGGAATGTGACAAAGGGACTGTCCCTTTGTCACACTACGCCACGCCGTCGCGGGCGAGCTCCTCGGCCAGCGCCTCGGCAGGCATGTCCATAATCGCGTCGAGCTCGGCATCAACCTCGGAGATGCGCTTCACCTTGAGCTTGCGCACCAGCTCGCCGCGGCACATCACGTGCATCGGCTCGCGCAACGCCGCCAAGTCGTCCAGAGGGCTCTCGCGCGTCACCAGGATATCGGCCGCCTTGCCGCACTCGATCGTGCCGGTCTCGCCGCCCAATCCCAGCAGCTCGGCATTGACCTGCGTGGCCGTATGCAGCGCAAAGGCGTTACTCACGCCGACGTACTTGGCAAAGTAAGCCACCTCGCGCCACATGTCGTACTGCGTCACGAACGGGCAGCTCGAGTCCGTGCCCAGGCCCACCTTAACGCCAGCCTCCAAGGCAGCGCGGGCGCTCTCGATAATGCCCGAGCACACGATGTCGCCGTTCTTCTTTTGTGTATCGGTCGAATGGGTCTTCTCCGGATCGAGTAGCACAAACGGCAATGCCGGGCTGATCGTGCAAGTCACGCTCGGCGCGCGACCCTCGAGCTGCGTACCAGCGGCGCCGCGATACAAATCCAAGATTTCGGGCGTCATCGGAGCGCCGTGCTCGATCGTGTCGACGCCGGCCTGAAGCGCGGCCTTCACGCCTTCGGTGCTCTCGACATGGGCCATGACCGGAAGGCCTGCATCGTGCGCCGCCTTGCACGCAGCCGCGGCAACCTCCGCCGGCATACGCAGCACGCCCGGCTCGCCCACCTCGGTCGCGTCAAACACGCCGCCCGTTACGAACAGCTTAATGACGTCGGCACCGCGCGCATACAGGTCGCGCACCTGCTCAGCCGCCTCGGCGGGACTGTTGGCCACCTGGGCAAACAAGCCCGCGCCATGGCCGCCCGGCACCGTAACGCCCGTGCCCGGCGCCACCAGACGCGGGCCTTGATACTTGCCGGCATCGATGGCTTCGCGTACGGCAAGATCGGCAAACAGCGGATCGCCCGCACCGCGCACCGTCGTCACGCCACTTGCCAGCTGTTGTTGGGCGCTCCCCTTGAGGATGTGGCGAACGATGGCGCGGCCCACGGGATTGTCGAGTTTCTTCATGAGTGCGCCCGCATCGCCCGCCGAGACCGGCTTGCCCGAGCCGCACAGATGCACATGCATATTGATGAGACCCGGCATGAGGTATGCACCGTTCAAGTCGATAACCTCGGCGCCCGCGGGTGCCTGCGCCACGGCGCTCGGCCCCATCCATGTAATGACGCCGCGCTCGACGACCACGGCCATATCGGGCTGCGGCTCCATTTGTTCCGAACCATCTAGAACGGTCGCATTGATAAACAACGTGGAACGATCGGCAGACGCCATATCGAGCTCCTCCCTCACGATTAACTTGAACATCTGTCCATTATCACCTAATGCAGCAAACTAAAGTCAAACATATCGGCTAACGGAGGATAGAGGCGGTTGCGAGGCGGGCAAGATTCGGTCCCCGCCCCTACTCCCATTCCTGTTCGTAGATGTTGAGCGACTTCACATACCGCCCCCGGGCGCCCATGGTGTCACGGACCAGCCTCAAAAAGAAGCTGATGCACGAGGTGTCAAAACCGTCATGCAGGTCCTCCGGATGCACGGCGCCTGGCCCATCGACCGCCGTGTCACTCAGGCGCGCGATGTCGTAGAGGTAGAGCTGCCCCACCGTCAGCCAGACATCGTCCGCGCACGCGAGGCGCACCGCAATCGCGCCATCGCGCCAGTGCCCTTTCTGCACGATATGTGGGTCGTAGACATCAAAGCGACGGTCGGTGCGCGTGTCCTTCAGCACGACCATGCCGGTGGCAGGGTCCTTGTCAAAAATGCCAAAACGCGAGAAATACTGCGTGTCGCGCACCTGCTCGAGCCGCTTGAGTGACGCAGACGAAAGCGACGCCGGCGGCTCGTCAACATACAGCTCAAGCAACGTCGCGCCGTGGCGATAAGGGCGCTCAAAGAGCAGCCAATCGGTAAATGCCATGTTATAGGCCATGATTTCGTTTTGAGAAGGCTCCTCGCAATAATTGAGCCACGGGTCGACAATGATCTCGAACTGCTCGCGCGCCGGCTCCAGGAATTGAAACTTCCGCAGCATCCAAAAATGAGCCATATCGGCGATATCGTTGCCGACGGCCTCGACCAGCTGCTCTCGGTCTAAAACGTGCTCAGTCATGGCATCCTCCTCAAACTGATGGACCTCAATTTGAGCTTACGAGGAGGGTAGGCAGCCGCTGTCAGCGCGGGCAAAATAGGCATCCGGCTGCAAACCAGATGCTGACCAAACACTTGACGGAATGCTTGCCCGAATATGTACACCACAAAGAACCCGCAGGTATATATAGACAGCGATCCAGCTATTTTGAATCAAGTGCCCCCGGCCACCACAGAAAGAGCGGAGCACCGCATCCGCAAACGTCAACGAGTGAACATCCGCACGTCGACAAATGAACAGACGCCCCCGCAAAGAGTGTCCCCAACAACTAGACAAAAAAGAACGTCCCCAATGACTAGTCATTGGGGACGTTCTTAAATGACTATGTTACAGCGCCAGCGCGTCGGCGACCTCGGCGGCGCATGCCAGGGCGTCGGCCATGGCGTTCACCACAAGCGAGCTGCCATTGCGAGCGTCACCGGCCACATATACCGGCGTGGCATCGGCAGCGACACCGTCCGTGCGAGCCGCGAGGTGCGAGTCCTCGGCAGCCATCACCGGCAGCGGACGGCCGGCAGTGGCAACAGGCACGCGAACAGCATCGAACACACCATGCTCGGGGCCCGTAAAGCCGCAGGCGATGAGCACCAGCTGCGCCGACACCTCGTGCTCGGAGCCTGCAATGCGCTCCGGCTTTCCTGCCGACCAGTCCAGATCGACCACGCGCAGACCCGCGGCCGCACCCTTCTTGTCCAACAGCACCTCGAGCGTATCCACGCCCCAGGCACGCATCTCGCCGCCCATGACAGCAATGGCCTCCTGCTGGCCGTAGTCGGTCTTCTTCACGTTGGGCCACTGCGGCCAGGGGTTACTCGCCGTGCGCTTATCGGGCGCCGCCGGCAAGAACTCAAACTGGCGCACGCTGCGCGCACCCTGGCGCACCGCGGTACCCACGCAGTCGTTACCGGTATCGCCGCCGCCAATGACCACGACATCCAGGCCGCGCGCGTCAATGGCGGGCTCGCCGCCGTCGAGCACCGAGACGGTCGAGGCCGTCAGGTAGTCCACGGCGTACACCACGCCCGGGGCGTCGATGTTCGCAGCCGAAAGACCACGCGGAGCACGGGCGCCGGCAGCCACCACGACGGCATCAAAGTCGTCAAGCTTAGCGGCAACCTTGGGATCGCTAACGTCGGCGTTCAACTCAAACACAATGCCCAGCTCACGCATGAGCGTCACGCGGCGCTCGACCACGGACTTCTCGAGCTTCATGTTGGGGATGCCGTACATAAGCAGGCCGCCCGGGCGGTCGTCGCGCTCAAACACCGTCGCGCGGGCGCCGCGGCGAGCGAGCTCCCACGCGGCCACCAGGCCAGCGGGGCCGGAGCCCACCAAGGCAACCGTGGGCGCACCCTCCCCCGCCGGCTCAAAGCGACGCGGACCGCCGTTGGCCCACTCATGGTCGCTGATCGCGCGCTCGTTGTCGTGAATCGTCGTGGGCTGGCCGTCGACCGAACCCAGGTTGCACGCGGCCTCGCACAGCGCCGGGCACACGCGGCTCGTAAACTCCGGCATGGGCGAGGTGAGCGACAGGCGCTCGGCCGCCTCGTCCCAGCGGCCGCGATACACCAGCTCGTTCCACTCGGGAATCAGGTTGTGCAGCGGGCAGCCACTCGGGCGTGCCTTGCCAAAGCTCGCGCCCATCTGGCAAAACGCCACGCCGCACATCATGCAGCGGCTCGCCTGAGCACGGCGCGTGTCATCGTCGAGTTCCACGTACAGCGGATCGAAATCGCGGCTGCGCTCCTCCACGGGGCGAAGCTCGTGGGCCACGCGATCGATATCAAGAAAAGCACCGGGCTTACCCATGGCACTTACGCCTCCTTCTTGGTCGAAGCAACAGAGCTGGCAGCGGTGGCGGGCACAGCACCCGCAGCGGACCCAGCGCCGCCCGCCACATCAAAGCGAGCGACATCGGCAGCGTCGGCGCGACCGGTCACGATGCCAAACGCCAGCTCCTCGGCCTGCGCGTGCGTCTTGCCCGCGCCCTCGGCGGCGGCGACAATCGCCAGCACGCGCTCGTACTCGGTCGGGATGACCTTCACAAAGTGCTTGCTCATCGAGTCGAAGCTGTAGAGCAGCTTGATGCCGCGCGGGCTCTGCGTTGCGTCCACATGCTCCTGGATGAGCGCGCGGATCTGCGCCAGCTCGTCGGCCGTCGGGGCCTTGAGCTCAACACTCTCGTGGTTCACGCGGGCGTCGAGCGTGCCGTACTGGTCAAAGACGTAAGCCACGCCGCCCGTCATGCCGGCGGCGAAGTTCTGACCGACCTCGCCCAGAATGAGCGCCAGGCCGCCCGTCATGTACTCGCAGCCGTGGTTGCCGCAGCCCTCGACCACCACGGTGGCGCCGGAGTTGCGCACGCCAAAGCGCTGACCGGCCAAGCCGTTAATGAAGCCGCGTCCGCTCGTGGCGCCAAAGAACGCCACGTTGCCCACAATGATGTTCTCGTCGAACTTATAGGTCGCACGCGGGTTGGGGCGCACCGAAACCTCGCCGCCCGAAAGGCCCTTGCCAAAGTAGTCGTTGGCGTCACCGCACACGTTGAGGGTCACGCCGCGCGGCAGGAACGCGCCAAAGCTCTGACCGGCCGAACCATCGCAATCGATGGTGATGGAGCCGGCGGGCAGGCCCTCGGGATGTGCCTTGGTCACCGCGTTGCCCAGGATGGTACCCACGCAGCGGTTGACGTTGGCGATGTCGGCATGGAAGCGAATCGGACGCAGGTGTGCACGCGCATCGGCCGTATAGGGCACAAACAGCGTGGAGTCGAGCGTCTTGTCGAGCTCGCTGTCCGCAGCCATCTGGGGCAGGAAGTGACGGCCGTCGGCGCCCGGAATGTGGGCACCGAACTCACAGGTCGCGCTCGCCAGCACGGGCGAAAGATCCAGCAGGTTGGCCTTGCGGTTGCCCGGCACCTCAATCTGGCGCAGGCACTCGGGACGGCCGACCATCTCGTCGATGGTGCGGAAGCCCAGACGCGCCATGACCTCGCGCAGCTGCTCGGCAACAAAGAGCATAAAGTGCTCAACGTGCTCGGGCTTGCCGCGGAAGCCGTGACGCAGACGGCAGTTCTGCGTGGCGATGCCGGCCGGGCAGGTGTCCTGCTGGCAGTCGCGCTGCATGAGGCAGCCCATGGAGATGAGCGGCATGGTCGCAAAGCCAAACTCCTCGGCACCCAGCAGGCAGGCGACGGCGACGTCGGTGCCGTCCATGAGCTTGCCGTCGGCCTCGAGCACCACGCGCGAGCGCAGGCCGTTTTGCAGCAGCGTCTGCTGAGCCTCGGCAAGGCCGAGCTCCAGCGGTAGACCCGCATGCCAGATGGAATCGCGCGCAGCGGCACCCGAGCCGCCATTGTGGCCGCTGATCAAGATCTTGTCGGCAGCGCCCTTGGCAACACCGGTGGCGATGGTGCCGACGCCGGCCTCGCTGACCAGCTTGACTGACACGCGCGCGCCGGGGTTGGCGTTCTTAAGGTCAAAGATGAGCTCGGCCAGGTCCTCGATGGAGTAGATGTCGTGGTGTGGCGGAGGCGAGATCAGGCCGATGCCGGGCGTGGACTGACGGACCTCAGCGATCCAGGGGTAGACCTTCTTGCCGGGCAAGTGACCACCCTCGCCGGGCTTGGCGCCCTGGGCCATCTTAATCTGGATCTCGAAGGCGCTGCACAGGTAGCGGCTCGTCACGCCAAAGCGGGCACTTGCCACCTGCTTGATCGCGGAGTTCTTGGAGTCGCCGTTGGCCAGCGGGGTCTCGCGACGCGGATCCTCGCCGCCCTCGCCGGAGTTGGAGCGGCCATGCAGACGGTTCATGGCGATGGCCATGCACTCGTGCGCTTCCTTGCTGATGGAGCCGTACGACATGGCACCAGTGTTAAAGCGGCGGACGATGTTGAGCGCGGACTCGACCTCGTCGAGCGGCACCGAGGTACGGCCGCTGTCGTCAAAGTCCAGCAGGTCGCGCAGGCGCACGGCGCGGCCAGTGCGGTGCAGGCGGGCGCTGTATTCCTTAAAGGTGTCGTAGCTGTCCTCGCGGCAGGCGGTCTGCAGCAGGTAGACGGTCTGCGGGTCGATAAGGTGATCCTCGCCGCCGAGCGGGCGCCACTTGGTCAGGCCCAGCGTGGGCAGCTGCTCAGGCGCGGGGCTCTTAAGGATGGCGAGCGCGGCGTCGTAGCGCTCATTCTGCTCGTGCTCGACGTCCTCGACACCCATGCCGCCCACGCGGCTCACCGTACCGGCAAAGTGCTCGTCGACGAACTCCGTGGTAAAGCCCACGGCCTCGAAAATCTGCGCGGAATGGTAGCTCTGCACCGTGGAGATGCCCATCTTGGACATGATGGAGACGATACCGGCCGTCGCGGCCTTGTTGTAGTTGTCGATACCCTGCTCGGCCGTCACGCCCAAGTCGCCGCGTGCCGCCAGATCGCGGATGCACGCGTGCGCGTTGTACGGGTAGATGCCGCTCGCGGAGTAGCCCACCAGCGCCGCAAAGTCGTGCGGGGACACGGCGTCACCGCACTCCACAACGATGTCGGCAAAGGTGCGCACACCGGCGCGGATCAGGTGGTTGTGCACGCAGCCCACAGCGAGCAGCGACGGCACGGGCACCTCGCCCGCGGCAGCGCGGTCGCTCAGCACCACGATGTTCACGCCATCGCGAACCGCGGCCTCGACGTCCTCGGCAAGCTGCTTGAGCGCGGCCTGCAGCGCGCCCTCGCCCGCGTCGCGACGGTACACGGCACGGAAGCGGCGGGTCTTAAAGCCCACGCGGTCGATCGCGCAGATGCGGTCGAACTCTTCCTCGTTGAGCAGCGGGCGCTCCAAGCGCACCAGCTGGCAGGCAGTACGGGAGTCTTCGAGCAGGTTGCCGTGATTGCCCAGGTAGAGCGTGGTCGAGGTGACCATATGCTCGCGCAGGGCGTCGATCGGCGGGTTCGTGACCTGGGCGAACAACTGATAGAAATAGTCGTAGAACGAACGCGTCTTCTTGGACAGGCAGGCCAGCGGCGCATCGATGCCCATCGAGGCGAGCGGCGCCTTGCCCTGCTGGGCCATGGGGCGCACGACCTCGTCGACGTCGTCCCAGTGATAGCCGAGCTTTGCCATGCGCACGGCAGCGGGCACCTCGGCGTCCTCGGCAGGCGTTGCCGCGGCGGGCTTGTCGAGCGCGTCGACCGTCAGCGTCTCCTCGGCGATCCAGTCGCGGTAGGGCTTTTCCTTGGCGTAGCGGGCGCGCAGCTCGTCGTTGTAGATCACGCGGCCGCGGGCAAAGTCGACCTCGAGCATCTGGCCCGGTCCCAGGCAGCCGCTCGTCAGGATGTTCTCGGGGCGCACCTCGATGGTGCCCACCTCGCTCGCCAGCATAAAGCGGCCATCGCGCGTCACGTAGTAGCGGGCCGGGCGCAGGCCGTTACGGTCGAGGGCGGCACCCAGGGTGCGGCCGTCGGTAAAGGCGATAGCGGCAGGACCGTCCCACGGCTCCATGAGCATGGACTGGTAGGCGTCGTAGGCGCGGCGCTCCTCGCTCAGGCTGTCATTGTGATCCCACGGCTCGGGCAGCAGCATGGATGCGGCGCGCGTGAGCGGACGACCATTCATGACCAGGAACTCGAGCACATTGTCCAGAATCGCGGAGTCGGAACCCTCACGATTGATGATGGGCATCACGCGTTCAAGATCGTGCTGCAGCACGGGGCTGTACAGGTTGGGTTCGCGGGCGCGGATCCAGTTGACGTTGCCCTTGAGGGTGTTGATCTCGCCGTTGTGGATGATAAAGCGGTTGGGGTGCGCGCGCTCCCAGCTGGGCGTGGTGTTGGTGGAGTAACGCGAGTGAACGAGCGCCACGGCCGTCTTGACGGCGGCGTCGTTGAGGTCGATGAAGAAGCGGCGCATCTGCGTGGCGACGAGCATGCCCTTGTACACGATGGTGCGCGAGCTCATGGAGCACACGTAGAAGATCTTGTCGCGCAGGGCGAACTCGGCGTCGGCCTTCTTCTCGATAGTGCGGCGGCACACGTACAGGCGACGCTCAAAGGCGTCACCGGCGGGCGTGTCGTCGGGGCGACCCAGGAAGGCCTGCAGGATGGTCGGCATGCACGCGCGGGCCGTCTCGCCCAGGTCGTGCGGGTCGACGGGCACCTCGCGCCAAAAGAGCAGCGGCACGCCGGCCTCGGCGCAGCCCTCCTCAAACACGCGACGGGCATCCTCTACGCCCTTGTCGTCCTGCGGGAAAAACAGCATGGCCACGCCATAGTCGCCCTCTGCCGGCAGAATCTGGCCGCACTTTTGAGCCTCTTTGCGAAAAAAGTGATGCGGAACTTGGAATAGGATGCCGGCGCCGTCGCCGGTGTTCTTCTCGAGTCCCGTGCCGCCGCGGTGCTCCAAGTTGACCAGAACGGACAGCGCGTCGTCCAGAATCTGGTGATGGCGCTCGCCATTGATATCGGCAAGCGCGCCGATGCCACATGCATCGTGGTCGAATTCGGGGCGATAAAGGCCCTGCTGCTGAGCGGAATCTGCCTGCATCGCGATCCTCCCCTAGATATTAGACAGTCAGTTGAATAGGCATACTAGGAGCATCGCCGGCCCGTTGTGTTTCCCACCCGTTTCGAAACAATCGCGTAACGCACGCCACAAATGGTCTCCCGGGGACGGCAGGGCTGCGTATTGTCTCGACCTGTAACACGAGGAGCCCATTTGGACGTCTAACTGTTACAGATTGAGATTTTCTGCAGGACGGGTTCCGTTTGTCTCGATCTGTAACAGTTAGAGGGGTTTTATGCGCTCAGATGTTACAGATTGAGATGTTTCCGAGAGGCGGCTCCGAATGTCTCGATCTGCAACACGAAGGGCCGGTTTCGGCAGCCAACTGTTACAGATTGAGACAATTACGGCCCCCATTGCACCAACCATGTCCAAAATAACATTTTTGTTAGTCTTGGTTAACTTTCGTGTCTAAAACGGGTATCCTTTGCGGCGTCAAGCAAAACGGCACGAACGCCGTGCCACATTAAGGAGGCCCCTATGGCACATCAAACAGAGCAGCAGACGATGCAACTCGTCCTTATCCGTCACGGAGAATCCGAGTGGAACAAGCTCAACCTGTTCACCGGCTGGACCGATGTCGAGCTCACCGACACGGGCCGCGAAGAGGCGGCGGCAGGCGGCCGCGCCCTCAAAGAGGCGGGTTTCGACTTTGACATCTGCTACACTTCGCGCCTTAAGCGCGCGATCCATACCCTCAACATTGTGCTCGGCCAGATGGACCGCGAGTGGCTGCCCGTCATCAAATCCTGGAAACTCAACGAGCGCCACTACGGCGCGCTGCAGGGTCTCAACAAAGCCGACGCCGCCGCAGAACACGGCGACGAGCAGGTACTCATCTGGCGCCGCTCCTTCGATGTCTGCCCGCCGGCACTCGAGCCGGGCGACGCTCGCGACCCCCACACCCAGGAGCAATACCGCGACATCGCGCCCGACCAGCTGCCCTATACCGAGTGCCTCAAGGACACGATCGCTCGCGCCTGGCCCTATTTTGAGGACGAGATTCGCCCCCAGATGCTCGCCGGCAAACGTGTGCTCATCGCTGCACACGGCAACTCCCTGCGCTCGCTCGTCATGAAGTTCGAGCATCTTACGCCCGAGGAAATCCTCAAGGTCAACATCCCCACCGGCGTGCCACTCGTCTATACCTTCGACACCGATTTCAACGTTCTCGACAAGCGCTACATCGGTGATCCGGCGACCATCGCCGCCAAGATCGACGCCGTTGCCAATCAGGGCAAGGCGCACAAGTAGCCCCATCTCAAGCTCAACGCGCGGCGCCGTACGACCCCTTTGCGACGCCGCGCCGTCCGCACGCAGGAGCCGACCATGCTCAACCATCTCAAACAACACTTTGGCTCGCACCGCACCGGAGGCCATGGCGGTCTGGACATCGCCCGGCACATCGGTCCCGGGTTGCTCGTCACCGTCGGCTTTATCGATCCGGGCAACTGGGCCTCCAACATGGCCGCGGGCTCGCAATTTGGCTACGCGCTGCTGTGGGTAGTCACGCTGTCTACGATTATGCTGATCGTCTTGCAGCACAACGCGGCGCATCTGGGCATCGCCACGGGCGCCTGCCTTGCCGAGGCCACGACTCGTCATCTTCCCCGCCCCCTCGGACGTACCGTGCTCGCCAGCGCATATCTCGCGACCGTCGCCACTGCCATGGCCGAGGTCCTGGGCGGTGCGATCGCGCTCCAGATGCTCTTTGGGCTACCCGTGCGCGCCGGCTGCGTCATCGTATCGGCGGCATCGATGGCGATGCTCATGACGAGCTCCTACAAACGTGCCGAGCGCTGGATTATCACCTTCGTTGGCATAGTGGGCCTGTCGTTTTTGGCCGAGCTCGCGCTGGTCAAAGTCGACTGGCCGCAAGCCGCCACAAGTTGGATCACGCCCAGCATGCCCACCGACTCGGCCGCCATCGTCGTCAGCATCCTGGGGGCGGTCGTCATGCCCCACAACCTCTTTCTGCACTCCGAGGTCATCCAATCCATGCACTTCGAAGGCCAAGGCGAACAGGTTATCGAGGAGCGCCTGCGCTACGAGCTCTTCGACACGCTCTTTTCGATGGGCGTGGGCTGGGCAATCAACTCGGCAATGGTCATCCTGGCCGCGACGACCTTCTTTGCCCGCGGCATCGTCGTAGACGACCTCGCTGTCGCGGCCGCCACGCTCTCCCCCATCCTGGGTCCGGCGAGCTCGATCATCTTTGCCGTGGCGCTGCTGTTCGCGGGTCTATCGAGCAGCGTGACGGCGGGTATGGCGGCGGGCACCATTACGGCCGGCATGTTCGACGAGGAATACGACATCCACGACCGGCACTCATCGATTGGCATGGCGCTCTGCTTTGCCGGTGCAGTCGCCGCTTGCCTGGTTGTTTCGAATCCTTTTGAGGGTCTCATCTGGAGCCAGGCACTGCTGTCGCTCCAGCTGCCGATCACGGTCTTCGTGCTCATACGACTCACCAGCTCGCGCCGCGTGATGGGCAAATACGCCAACTCGCGCCCGCTCAACGCGCTGCTCATAGGGATCGGCGTCGTCGTAACGGCGCTCGATGCCGTGCTATTGACCGGGATGTGACGAGACCGCATGCCCGCCCAGCCAAACGTCTCGATTTGTAACAGATGGAGCCAATTTCCGCCCCTTGCTGTTACAAATCGAGACATTCGGACAAATAGGATCCCCTTGCACCAAAAAGGGCCCCGGCCGGGAATTCGACCGGGGCCCTTGGACAGAGCTCAGTATGGCTATTCGCCGTATGTCTGCGAGCTACTCCTCGACGAGCTCAAACTCATCGGGACCGACGCCGCACACCGGGCACACGTAATCCTCGGGCAGCTCGGGCGTATCGACCTCGACCTCGTAACCGCAAACGGTGCATACGAACTTATAGGTCTTCTTCTCCTCAGCCATGATGTTCTCCTCTCGAACGTGACTGCTGATGCACTTCACTTATTAGTATAGATTCTCAATAATATAATGCAAGTGTTTTTAGAGCATTTCTATCCCTGGTACGAAGAAGCCTTGGGCGGCGTCTTGCCCTTCAGGACCTTGTGGTAGTAATCGTAGGTGAGCGGCGTCCCGTCACTCAAGTGCTCGGCATCCTCGACCTCGCCGATAAACAGCAGGTGCGTGCCCGCGTCCACGGTGTCAATCAAGCGGCAGCTAAACAGCGCCGCCGCATGTTCTGGCACATAGGGCATGCCCAGAGCCGTCTCACGGGTCTCGTACTTGGCGAACTTATCGTAATCGCTGCTGGTGCGGAACCCAAAGTTACCGATATAGAGCATGTCGGCCGTCTGATCGATCACGGTCAGCGCGAACGCCTTGGCCGATGCGATGACGCCCGAGGTGACGTTGTCTTTATTCACGGCAACCGAGATGCGCGGCGGCATAGACGTCACCTGCACCGCCGTGTTGATGACGCAACCGGCGCGCAGCCCGTCTGCCGCGGAGCTCACCACATACAGACCGCTCGGCATGGTAAAGAACGCAGTTTTGTCCATAACGATCACTCCCCTAACTCGGGTTGGAACCTCATGGATGTATGTACCCACAAAAAAGGCGACGCCCATAACGGACACCGCCTTTGAGACATATGTGTCAGAACCGTAAGAAAGATGAGACACCCGCAGTTGCGGTGAAATAGGGGCCGAATTGCCCGTCTAAACGTCAAAGCGGTCCGTATTCCACCGCAACTTATATAGAACGCCTAGCGGTTGCGCTCCTTGAGCGCGCGGTCGATCTCGCGCTGAACATCGCGCTTGGCCATATCCTCACGCTTGTCGTAGAGCTTCTTGCCGCGACCGAGGCCCAGCAGCAGCTTTACGCGGCCGTCGGTATTAAAGTAGAGCTCCAGCGGCACCAGGGCATAGCCGCGGGTGCGCAGCTTGCCGTCGAGAAAATCGATCTCCTTGCGGTGCAGCAGCAGACGACGTCGACGGTCAGGATCGCGATTCCATACGCCACCATGGCTATAAGGGTGAATATGCAGGCCCACGAGCCAGCACTCACCGCCACGGATGAGCGCAAAGGTGTCGGTGATCTGGCAGGCGCGCTCGCGAATCGACTTGACCTCGGTGCCACTCAGCTCAATGCCGCACTCAAAGGTCTCGTCGATAAAGTACTCGTGATGTGCCGAGCGATTCTTGGAGATGAGCTTGCGCTCGCGCTTACTGGGCATCGCCGGCCTCCTTGGCTCCATCGGCGTTCTTGTTCGCGGCCTCGCGCTTTGCCTTGCGCTCAGCATTGAGCTCGGCATCGCTCTCGCGCACCAGCTTGATAATCGCCGCGCAGGCCTCCTCGCCCACCAGGTCGCGGGCGCGTACCGTCAGGCGCGTCGCCTCCTGCTTGTCGCCATCGCTTGCAGCATCGGTCGCGCACATAATCAGGCAAATCGCAATCTCGGCCGAAGGCGAGGTCGGCACGCCCTGCAGGGCCAGTTCACCCATCACATGGTCGTCGCTCTCATCGGCGGCATCCGGATAGGTGGTATGAATCTTGTTGAGCAGACGCGTCGTATGTGCATCGTTGGGCGCCAGGCGCAGTGCCAAGCGGGCACAGCCCACGGCAGCCGAGACGTTCTCGGTCTCGGGCTCCAAGAAGTACTGGCCCAGGTTGGCATAGGCGCGGGCGGCGCACTTGCCATCGCTCGCGCGCTCCAACACCGAGTACGAAAGCGAGGCCCACTCCTGCTTGTCCTCGAGCGCACGGAACAGCTCGGCCAAGTCCAAACGATAGTTGCAGTTCATGGGGTCCCAGCGCACGGCCTGCATCAGGGCATTACGGGCGCTCACATAATCCTGCTGGCGAATGTAGGCAAACGCCATGTCGGAATACAGACGGTCAAACGGCACCTCGACCTGCACGAGCTCGCGCGGATCCTTCTCTACGCGACGATAGGCCAGACGCTCAAACTTGCTATCGAAGCTAAAGTACTGACGGTTCTCCTCCGTCTTGCACTCGGCATCGATGTACTCCTCGGCAAGCTCCACCAGACGCTCCAGCAACGGCGTCGCCGTGGCCAGGTCACCCTGCGCCAGATAGTTCTCGGCATACGTGATGTCTTGCAAGCTGATGGGCAGATCCATGGCCACTCCTCGATCTGAGCGAAACGCGGCAAGCGCCGCATATACGGTCGATACACAAAACCCGGGTCTCTTACGAGGCCCGGGCGTTCATTTGTGGGTAGCCCGTACCAGATTCGAACTGGTGATCTCCGCCTTGAGAGGGCGGCGTCCTAAACCGCTAGACGAACGGGCCATATGTAGCAAATGCAATGGCTGGGATGGAGGGAGTCGAACCCCCATTGACGGAACCAGAATCCGCTGTCCTGCCATTAGACGACATCCCAATGACTGCATCGCTGCGCTCGGCTGTGCCTTTGCGCAAGAAAGAAATATACGGGAAGTTCCACTGTGAAGCAAGCCCTAATTTTGACTTTTTTGAAATTCGGTCAAATTCGGCCAGCTCGTGAAGGACCTGTGAAGTGCTGGCGACACGCACGACACCAACGCCCGCATATCATCCCACGTCTACCGCTGGTGGATTACAACAATGCGGCGTTCACGGCAGATGGCACAATCGAGTCATTATTATCGCGTGGACATCGAGGCGCCATGGACAAAGAGCTTGATTACCTATGGGAGACACTCGGCCTCGAGATAACCGCTGTCCCCTGGCCCGATCGAGACAAAATCCATCCCACGCTACGTCCTGCCATCACGGTGCTGCAAGCAAAATACCGCCGCGCCTCATTTTTGATCATGCGGACATCTTGGCACGCCGGGCTTCCCGACCTCAAACGAATCCAAGCCAGCCTGGTCGAACTATCCGGCATGCCGACCGTCATATCCGAGGCGCATCTGGAGCAGCGTCAACGCGATCGCCTGCAAGCGCAACGAATCCCGTTCATCTGTCCCGGCGTTCAGGCATATCTGCCCTTTATGGACGAAGAGTACTGGAGCGGCACGCCCAACAAACACGTCAAGGTCTACGACCCGCGCGAGTGGGCACAGCTGGAGGACTGACCAGGGCGGGCCCGCCAGTGGAAAATGCGTCCCACTCTGAGCGCCCATTCCGGGACATAGTATCCCGTAGAGTCCTCAACCGGAAAGTGTGTCCCAGAATTAACGCTCAAACTGGGACACGCTTTCCCTTAGAGGCTCGGTACGGAAACCGCATCCCATAATCAACGCCCAAAGCGGGACACGCTTTCCGCGGCCGCTATAGCAACGCCTCGGTCCAAGCCGCTTCCCTAAAGCCGGGAATCGCAAAGTCGTCGCCCACCAGCAGCGGACGCTTGACCAGCATGCCATCAGTCGCCAGCAGCTCGTAGCACTCTTGATCCGTCATCCCCGCGTCCAGGCGCGCCTTCAGGCCCAGCTCTCGATATTTCATGCCCGACGAGTTAAAGAAGCGTCGCACCGGCAGCCCCGAACGAGCGATCCAGGTCGCAAGCTCATCGGCCGTGGGATTGTCCGTAACGATATCGCGGTCGATATACTCAACCCCATGTTCATCCAGCCACGCCTTTGCCTTTTTGCAGGTCGAGCATTTGGGATATTCGACGAAGAGCACCGTCATGGGAGTTCCTTTCTTAGAAAACAGAGCATCGGGCAAGCAGCGTATCAATGGCCATCTACGGTCGTTGCCCATATTGTAGCCAGCCCCGATGCACGAGCGGCCGTGACGCCCCATCTTGAGGGCTAGCGTCTCGCGTGGGCGCCGATGGGGCGGGCAGCGCGGCGCGACAGCGAAGCCGTCAGCGTAGCCACCAACAACACCAACAGCATGGCGACAATGTAGCCTGCGGCGTCGAAACCAAGGTCGACAACGTCAAAATGACGACCGGGAACGAATATCTTATGCACCTGATCGCCGACAGAACAGACGACGCAGAAGAGCAGGACGAGAAGGCGCCGGAGGCGAGTGCGCAAGATACGCTCGCCCAAGCAGGCAGTTGCCGCCGCCGAAAATAGGCCGACGCAGAAAAACTCGACCGTATGGGCGACGCGACGGATGTTTGCGGCCAACCACATACGAACGGGCGCGAGCGGATCCACGCGAATACCGGCCGCCGGGTCCGCACCCTCGGCGGCGTCAGTCGCCCGCGCCTCCCCCGCACCGCCGGGCTGTGCATCGGCGACCTGGCCCTCCACTACATGCGCCGTGGATTCGCTAAGCGACGACGTCTGCTCCACGTTTTGCTCCGTCAGTATCCAAATACTTGCCAGCGTCACGACAAGCAGGAAAACCGAGACCCAACCGACTATGTGCTTCACGCGTGCCAAAGGCCAACCTCCGTCTGTTTTTGAGCAGCAGCGAGTGTACCCCCAAATGCCACCATCGCCGTAGCGGAATCCAAAATGTTCAAAACAAGGCGCCAAAAGGCTGCAAGGCCCCTATTCCGTCTCACGCATCCAGCGATCGAAGGTCCCCACACACACGCCCAAACGCTTCGCCGCTTGGCTCCTGGTTATGTTGCCCGCCTCATAGATATCGCGTACGCGCTCAAATTGCGGAGGACAGGGTTTGCGAGGCCGACCAAAACGCACACCGCGTGCCTGTGCCGCCGCGATTCCCTCCGCCTGGCGACGGTGGATGTTCTCTCGCTCCACCTGGGCCACATAACTCAACAGTTGCAAGACGATATCGGCAATCAGCGTGCTGGTCACATCCGACCCGCCACAATCCCTCGCACGCGTATCGAGCAACGGCATGTCCAGCACAACGATTGCCGCACCGAGCTCCTTGGTTATGCGACGCCATTCCTCGAGTATCTCGCTGTAGTTGCGACCCAACCGGTCGATGGAGAGCACTACCAACACGTCCCCGGGAGCGAGGGCATGGAGCAGCTCCCGGTACCGCGGACGATCAAAGTCTTTACCGCTCGCACGGTCGGCAAAGACGTTCGCCGGCTCCACGCCATAGGCACCCAGCGCATCCAGCTGACGATTCAAATTCTGATCGCGCGAACTTACCCGCGCATACCCATACACCGTTGCCATGTCATCCCCGCTTTCTCGTAAACCCGCCAAATAGGGACAGGTTTGTCTTGGTAGGTCTATCTCCCAAAAGCATATGGAGAAGCGGCCGACCTCATGGCAAGGCAATCAGGAGACACGTAAAGAGGGCGGCCACGAAAGACCGCCCCGTTCTCTATCAGTCACCAAATTCCGGCTAATGAATAAGCCTGAAGTCCAAATGTCCGCGAGTCGTATTGACGCGCGAGACCTCGACAATCACGCGCTGCCCCAGCTCAAATCGGGTCCCCGTGTCGGCGCCCGTCAACGTGAGCGCATCCTCGTCAAACTCAAACCATTCGCTGCCCAGGCTCTTGATGGAAACCAATCCCTCAACCTGCGTCAGGTCCAGGCGCACAAAGAGACCCATGCTGCTGACCCACGAGATGGTTCCGGCATAGCGCTCGCCCAGGCGGTCCTCGTAGTACTGGGCGATCTTGATCTTTTGCGTTGCGTGGCTGGCGGCGTCGGCCGCACGCTCGGCATCGCTGCACGCGCGGCAGATCTGCGGCAGGATGCGCGGCAGGGACTCGCGACCCTTACCGATCAGCCGCGGCGTACGCACCAAGGCGTCCTTGCCGCCCAGCCGCTCGTAGGCCAGCTGCAGCTTGAGTACGCGATGCACCACCAGGTCGGGATAGCGGCGAATGGGGCTCGTAAAGTGGCAATAGCACGGCGCAGCAAGTGCAAAGTGGCCCTCGTTGCGCGGCTTGTACAGCGCACGCTGCATGCTACGCAAAAGCAGTGTGTTAACGAGCGGCGCGTTGGCCGTGCCGGCAGCGGCGTCAACCGCCGCCTGCAGCTCGTCGGGGCTCCCCAGGGCAATGCCCGCCGCGCGACGATCGTCGATGATGCCAAGCTGTGCCAGCGCCACGGCGGCACCGTGCAGGCTGTCGGGACTGGGATCGTCGTGCACGCGATAGCAGGCCTCGATATCGCGGTCGGCCAGCCACTCGGCAACGCACTCGTTGGCCAGCAGCATGGCTTCCTCGATCAGCGACGTGGCGCACGAGCGCTCGCGGGCCACAATCTGCACGGGCACGCCGTCCTCGTCCAGAAGCGCGCGTATCTCCGCCGTGTCAAAGTCGACCGAGCCGCGCGCACGACGAATGTGACGGCGAAGTTCGGCGAGCTCGTTTGCAGCGACCAGGAAATCGGCTAGGTCGACGTTGTAACCGCGAGCGGTCTCCTCACACGCGAGCCCACGCTCGAGTGCTTCCTCGCGCGAGGTTTCGGCCGCAGCGACATCCTCTGCAGCGCCCTCCAGCACGGAATACCCCACGGCGCCGGCGCGCACCAACAACGCCTCGGCGCCGTCGTAGTCCATGCGCACACGAGAGCGAATCACGCTGGGATAGGGATCGTAATGCCGCACGCGGCCCTGCGCGTCGAGCTCAATGTCGACGGTAAACGCCAGACGGTCCTCGTCGGGACGAAGCGAGCAAAGATCGTTCGACAGGCGCTCGGGCAGCATGGGAAGCACGCGATCGGCAAGATAGACCGACGTCGTGCGATGGCGAGCTTCCAAATCGATATGTCCGTCCCAAGCCACGTAGTGCGAGACGTCGGCAATGTGAACGCCCAGCTTATAGCCGCCCTCGGGCGTGCGCTCTAGCGAGATGGCATCGTCAAAGTCGCGCGCATCGACCGGGTCGATGGTGATGATAAAGCGATCTCGCAGATCACGGCGGAGCGGATCTTTAAGCGCCGCGGTCACATCGAGCGAAAGCGCTTCTGCCTCCGCCAGCGCCGCCTCGGGATAGCTATCGGTATAGCCGTAGCGCGCCATAACATACTGAACGCCCAAATCGGGCGCATCGTCACCGCCAATGCGACGCTCAATCGTCACCGTACCCGATTCCAAACGCGTCGGGTAGGTCAGAATGCGCGCAACGACAGCATCGCCCGGATGCACACCCAGGCGCTCCGCCGAAGTATCCTCGGGCAAAATGAAGAAATCGGCCTTGAGTCGCGAATCGAGCGGCTCGATCACGCCGAGCGGACCGGCCGTCTGATACGTACCCACCACACTGATGGCAGCGCGCTCGACGACGCCCTCGATTACGGCGCGACGGTCCCCGCGAGGCCCCGTCTTAATACTCACGGCAACGGTGTCGCCATCCATGATCTCGCGTTTACCGCGACCCATGACTTTGTAGTCGCCATTGTCGGTTATGACATAGGCACTGTGCTCGTGGAGCTGCACGCGGCCAGTCAGGCTCGGACGGCGCTCGCTGCGCACCGGCCCGCGCTTGTTGCGTGCGCTGCGCTTATGTTTGTTATTGCGCCCCATGGCGCCTCCTCACTATCGATTCACACTTCAAAGAGTCTACCCAAATGATCCCTATGCGACGGCAGGATTGCGGACCGCCCGAAACGACCGACATCCTGAGTGATCCGATTTTCTCCGTCCCATAGGGATTAAAAAACGGGCCGCCCCTGGAAAGGGACGACCCGTTGCAAGCAGCATATCCGCAACGCCTACACACGCAGGTAGCGGCGCATGGCGATGGCAGAACCAAAGAGGCCGATGAGCACGCCGACCAGAATCAGCGCGGCGTAGGTCACCAGGTAGTACTGCATCGGCAGCGCAAACGACATCCAGCCGATGCTCTCCTGCAGGCGCGGAACCATCAGGTTGCGCAGCAGCTCCAGAACACCGATGGAAAGCAGCGAGCCCAAAACAGCCTGCAGCACACCCTCGGTGATAAACGGCCCGCGGATGAAGCCGTTGCTGGCGCCCACCAGACGCATAATCGCGATCTCACGACGACGCGCCGTAATGGACAGGCGAATCGTGTTGTTGATAAAGATGAACGCGATAAAGGTCAGCAGGCCAACGAGCACCACGGCGGCGATGCGGATGTAGTTCGTCACCTGGAACAGGCGGCTCACTTCCTCCTGGCCGTACAGCACGCTCGCGTTGACGTCGCCGTCGTCCGCGATCTTCTGGAAATCGGCGTTCTTCTTGAGCTTCTTGGCCGTGCTCTCGACCTGAGACGGGTCGTCCATCTCGATCGCGAACGAGGCCGGCAGCGGATTCTGGCCGTCGAGCGCGCTCATGGTAGCGTCGGCATTGCCCGACATCTTGCTCGTATACTCGGCCAGCGCGTCGTCCTTATCCTTATAGGTCACGGACTTGACATTGCTCCAGGTCTTGAGCTCGGCCTCGAAGGCCTGAACGTCTGCCTGATCGGCATCGTCGCTAATGAACGCGTTGATAACAACCTGATCCTCGACGGTGCCGATCACGGAGTTCAGCATCGCAGAGCCCATAATGAACAGGCCGATGATAAACAGCGAAAGGAAGATCGTGATGACGGCGCCGAGCGAGGTGGTCCAGTTACGGAAGAAGTGGCTAATTGCCTCCTTGAAGGAGTAGCCCACGTTAGTTGGTGCCATAGTTGCCGTAACCTCCCCTCTCCTGGTCGCGGATAACGTGGCCGCCCTCGAGGGCGATCACGCGACGGTGCATGCTATCGACCATCTCGCGATCGTGCGTGGCGACGATCACGGTGGTGCCGGTGCGGTTGATGCGCTCGAGCAGCTTCATAATGCCCAGCGAAATCGCCGGGTCGAGGTTGCCCGTGGGCTCGTCACAGATCAGCAGCGGCGGACGGTTGACCATGGCGCGGGCAACGGCAACGCGCTGCTGCTCGCCACCGGAAAGCTGGTCGGGCAGAGAGTCCATCTGATCTGCCAGGCCAACCAGGCGAAGCACCTCGGGCACCTGGCTGCGAATGACGCCCTTGGGCTTGCCGATGCACTGCAAGGCAAACGCCACGTTTTCGTAGGCGGTCTTCTGCGGCAGAAGCTTAAAGTCCTGGAATACGGCACCGATCTGGCGACGCAGGAACGGAACCTTGCGGTTCTTGATCTTCATAAGGTCCTGACCGGCAACCAGGATGCGGCCACTCGTCGGCTTGACGTCGCGGTTGAGCGTCGACAGCAGCGTGGTCTTACCCGATCCGGAATGGCCGACCAAGAAGACAAACTCGCCCGGATAGATCTCGATGTTGATGTCGTCGAGCGCGGGTTTGTTGGGCTGCGCCGGGTAGATCTTGGTGACGTGCTCCATGAGGATGACGGGCTCGACACCGGCCTGCTTGGCCATCTTCTTACGGCTGGCCTGCGGATCGATAGGCGCGAACACCGACGTAAAGTCGGGGTTGTTGAGCGCATTGTCGAGGCTTGCGACCTCAGCGGCCTGGTCGCTCTCGACCACGGGAGCCGCAGGCTGCGTAGGATCGGGGATGCCGGCAAAAAGACCGGACTGCGCAGGCTGGGGCGCCGGAGTTGCAGGAGCCATGGGATCGGGAATACCGGCCATGACGGGCTGCGGCGTGGCAGCGCCCGTCTGGGGCTGGTCCACGCGAGCGGTCACCTTCTGCACGGGCTCAAAACCCGCGGCCTCGGAAAGCTCGACATCATTGGTGGGATTGTAGGCAAAGGGATCTGACGCCGGCTGTGCCTGGTCTGCCGGCTGTGCGGGGATCGGGCTAAACAGCTGATCCTCTGAATCCGGGGTGGCGAAACGAGTGCCCGCGGCGCCTGGCTGCGTCTTGGGGGCGTCATCGCCCGCACCGGAGGTACGGAAGTGGTTACCCACTGGTGCTCCTTATCGTCGTGCGTTTAAACTACATGAGCGCTTTGTATTTTAGCAGCATTGCCTTTGCTGCACATAAGAAGCATGGCGGGGTTTGTGATCCCACCGGCCGGGCACCGTGTTACTTTCCAAATCGTCCTCGCGCATGGCAGGCATTTGTCCTGCTCCTGCGGAGCGGCGGACAAACGCCTGCCTTCGCTGCGGAATGATTTGGAAAGTAACACGGTGCCCGGCCTGCGGCTACTAAGGAGTCGCCGCATGATCTTGAGGTGCAGCATCGCCATGCCTAGGGGCTGGCTGAATGGCACTTTGTTGAACTGGGCCCCTTTCCCTCATGGGGCCTTGCCTGATAGGGCCTCTTTATAAGTTGCGGTGAAATAGGGACTGATTTAGCTGGTCAAGGGGCTAATCAGTCCCTATTTCACCGCAACTTAAAAGGGGCGCCCTGCTAGAGGACGCCCCTATTCGGGTTTAGGTCAAGCTGCCGAGGCCATGCCTTGGCTCGTCTTGCTTTAGGCCAAGAACTCCTTGGTCGTTGCCACGATGTTGGCGGCGTCCAGGCCGTACTTGTGCAGGAGCTCGGCACCCGGACCGGACTCGCCGAAGGTGTCGTTGACGCCGATCTTCTTGAGCGGCGTCGGGCACTGCTCGCACAGGACGTCGGCAACGGCGCTGCCCAGGCCGCCGATCACGGAGTGCTCCTCGACGGTCACGACATGGCCGGTCTTGGTGGCGCTCCTGACGATCAGGTCGGCGTCGATGGGCTTGATGGTGTGCATGTTGATGACCTCGGCATCGATGCCCTCGGCAGCGAGCTGCTCGGCGGCATCGAGGGCCTCGCCGACCATCAGGCCGCAGGCGATGATGGTGACGTCGGCGCCTTCGCGCATGATGATACCCTTGCCCACCTCGAACTTGTAGGTCTCGGGGTCGTTGATGACCGGCGAGGCCAGACGGGCAAAGCGCATGTAGACAGGACCGTCGCACTCGTAGGCGGCACGCGTCACGGCACGGGCCTCGACGTCGTCGGCGGGAACGATAACGGTCATGCCGGGGATGACGCGCATCAGGGCGATATCCTCGCAGCACTGATGCGTGGCGCCGTCCTCGCCCACCGAGATGCCGGCGTGCGTGGCGCCGATCTTAACGTTGAGGTGCGGATAGCCAATGGAGTTGCGGACCTGCTCGAAGGCGCGGCCAGCGGCAAACATGGCAAAGGTGCTCGCGAAGGCGACGCGGCCGGTGGTCGCGATACCGGCGGCGACACCCATCAGGTTGCTCTCGGCAATGCCCACATCAAAGAAGCGGTCGGGGCAGGCGGCCTTGAACTTGCCGGTCTGCGTGGCGGCGGCCAGGTCGGCGTCGAGAACCACAAAGTCATCGTGCTCGGCAGCGAGCTCGACGAGGGCCTCGCCGTAGCTTACGCGCGTGGCGATTTTCTTGACGTCTGCCATCCTAGAGCTCCTCTCCGGCGGCCGTGAGCTCCGCCATGGCCTGCTCGAACTGTTCTTCGTTGGGGGCCTTACCGTGCCAGCCCACCTGGTTCTCCATAAAGGACACGCCCTTGCCCTTCGTGGTCTCGGCGATAATGGCGCACGGCTTGCCCTTGGTGGCGCGAGCCTCGGCAAAGGCGGCGCGGATCTGGTCGAAGTCGTTGCCGTCGGCGAGCTCCACCACGTGGAACTTGAAGGCGCGGAACTTGTCGGCCAGCGGCATGGGGTCGTTGACTTCCTCGACGGGGCCGTCGATCTGCAGGCCGTTGTGGTCGACGATCACGCAGAGGTTGTCGAGCTGCTGGTTGCCGGCAAACATGGCGGCCTCCCAGACCTGGCCCTCCTCGCTCTCGCCGTCGCCCAGCAGGGCGTAGGTGCGGTAGTCGTCGCCCCAGTGCTTGGCGGCAACGGCCATGCCCACGGCGGCGGAGATGCCCTGGCCGAGCGAGCCCGTGGACATGTCGACGCCCGGGGTGTCGTTCATGTTGGGGTGGCCCTGCAGGTGGCTGCCGATGTGGCGCAGCGTCTCGAGGTCCTCCTTGGGGAAGAAACCGCGCTCGGCAAGCACGGCGTACAGGCCCGGAGCGCAGTGGCCCTTGGAGAGCACAAAGCGATCGCGGTCGGCCTTGCGGGGATCGGCCGGGTCGACGTTCATTTCCTCAAAGTACAGATAGGTCATGATGTCGGCAGCGCCGAGCGAACCGCCCGGATGGCCGGACTTGGCAGCGTGCACGCCGGTGACGATGCCCTTCCTTACCTCGTTGGCAACCTTTTTGAGCTCTTCGTCGCTCATTGTGCCTTCCTTTCATCCTCATTAGACAAGATGCGCACGGCACAGAAGGTAATCCCAACACAGCCGCAATGCACGTACGTCATTCATTATGCTGGAAACTGAGGGCTTTACCAGAGTTTTTATCATTATTTGAACAATTTAGCAGGCAGTACCGCTGATGAAACGGTTTAGCAATGTGGACGTCTTTTGGATGGAGCGCAGTCTGCCCTACGCGTTAATGTCCTTGAATCCCTCGCCGGAGGCCTCCGTAACGTCGGCAACCGTCACGATGGCATGAGGATCGCGCTCGCGCACGATCGTCTTAAGGGTGTTGAGCTCACGGCGGCTCACGATCACCATGATCACCGGCTTCTCGGCACCCGAGTACATGCCGGTCGCTTTAAACTTGGTGCAGCCGCGGCCCAGACCATACATGATGTCGGCAGCGATATCGGGGAACTTGTCCGAGATGATAAGCACCATACGGCGCTTATTGCCGCCATCGACCACGGCATCGATCACATAGCCACTGATAACCATCGAAAGCCCCGCATACAGAGCATTTTCGAGCGAGAAGACCGGAGCCGATGCCGCGCACACGGCAACATCGATCGCCATAACGGTCGAGCCCACCGGCAGCGAGGTATTGCGCGAGATGATTTGGCCAATCGTGTCAGAGCCGCCGGTATTGGCGCCGGCGCGCAGCACCATGCCGTAACCGATGCCCGTGATAATGCCGCCCCACATAGCAGGGAGCATCAGGTCCGCATCTGCCAGAGGCGCTACAAACGGGGCAAACAGGTCGGTAAAGAAGCCCAGCAGCACAAAGCCCGTCGCCGTCTGCACCACGTAGAACATGCCGCCCTCGCGCACAACAACCAGCAACAGCAAGGCGTTCATCACGATGGTCTGGATACCGACGGGAAGCGACACGCCGTGCGAGGCGCCGACCGCCTGGATAATCGTCGCAAGGCCCGTAACGCCACCGGCGGCAAGGCCATTGGGAATCAAAAACAGGTCGGTCGCGATGGCGGCCAAGGCGCATCCCAACATAATCTGGGGCAGATCGTGAAAGAAGTTCATCGAAAGAATACGCTTGATGTCCAGACGATATGCCATGCTGCCTCCCTCAAAAAAGCGCACCCCATCGGATGCGCTTTGAACTTCTTCTTTTATTCGATTCTACCGATTCGTCGGGCAAAAACCACCCCTGAACAGAGTTTGTTCTGGATACAAAACGCCCGGTCCAGAGGGTTTTGTACCCATCCCCGCATAATCCAAGGGTTTAGGCGGATGGAGTCTCCACGTCAGCGTTGCCCGTTGCCCAACGGTGATAGCCGATAACGAACGGATCCAAATCGCCATCGTCAAGAACGGCCTCGACGTTGCTGGTCTCCACACCCGTGCGCAGGTCCTTAACCATCTGGTACGGGTAGAGCACGTAGCTGCGAATCTGGTTGCCAAAACCAATCGTGGTCTTGGGTCCGCGAATCTCATCCAGGGCCTCGGCACGCTTTTCGAGCTCAATCTCGTACAGGCGGGCCTTGAGGATCTGCATGCACGCGGCCTTGTTCTGAATCTGGCTACGCTCGTTTTGGCAAGTCACCACGATGCCGCTGGGGAAATGCGTCACGCGCACAGCGGAATCGGTGGTGTTGACGCCCTGACCGCCCGGGCCGCTTGCATGGTAAACGTCGACGCGGATGTCATCGGGGTTAATCTCGATGTCGATATCGTCGGGCAGCACCGGAATGACCTCGACGCCGGCAAACGTAGTCTGACGGCGCTTCTTGTCGTCGGTAGGGCTAATGCGCACCAGGCGGTGGACGCCGGCCTCGGCGCGAAGCATACCGAAGGCGTCCTTGCCTTCGACGGTAAAGGTGGCGCGATCGATGCCGATGACCTCGGCCGCGGGGCAATCGTTGATGGTGACCTTCCACCCGCGACGTTGGCAGTACTTCATGTACATTTTAAAGAGCATGAAGGTCCAGTCCTGGGCCTCCAAACCGCCCTGTCCGGGCTTGATGGTCACAATCGCGTCACCGTGATCGAACTCGCCGGTAAACCAGCTCGCAAGCTCGAGCTCGTCGATAGCGCGCGCCAGGCGCTCCGCCGTGGCGGCAGCCTCCTCGCGCAATGCGGCGGCATCCGGGTCGTCGCCCATTTCCTCGGCAAGCTCCAGCGCGGCACGGGCATCGGAGAGCTCACCGCGCGCGGTATCCACGGCAGCGATGTCCTCCTTGGCACGCGCGATCTCCTCCATGGTGGCGCGAGCGGCATCGGCGTCGTCCCAAAAGCCGGGAGCGACGCTTTTGGCCTCGAGCTCCGTCACGCGGATGCGCTTCTCGTCCAAATGGAGATACGATTCGACCTCGCCGAGTCGGTCCGCAAAAGCGTCTAGCTCGGCGGGCGTTACCTCTAGAGCCTCGGCCATTAACGATTCCTGCCGTGGCAGTGCTTAAACTTCTTGCCGCTACCGCAGGGGCACAGGTCGTTGCGGCCCACGTTGACGTAAGGGTCGTCGCTCTCGGACTTGCGGTAGGTCGTCACCTTGCCACCGTTGTTAACGGCTGCCGGACCACCCTGGACGGCAGTACGGGCCTGCACCTGAGCCTGCTTACGCAGCACCGAATCGCCGTTGTCGCCGTCGACCTCGGCGGGACCAGAGAAGTGCGCACCCTTAAGAGCGGGCTCCTCCTTGTGCTCCACAGCCTGCGGGGCAGCCTTGATCTCGATGCGCAGAACCGTGCGCAGATAATCCTCGTACATGGTATCGACAAGCATCTGGAACGCGCCGTAGGCCTCGGTCTTGTACTCAACCAACGGGTCGCGCTGACCAAAGCCACGCAGGCCAATGCCGGTCTTGAGGTAGTCCATCTCCTGCAGGTAGTTCATCCAGCGCGTATCGATGACGCGCAGCATGACCTGGGTGTTGAGCTCGCGCATCAGGTCCTCGCCCAGACGCTCGGCCTTCATGTTGTAGCACTTCTCTACATAGGCCAAGACATCGGCGGCTAGGGCCTCAAAGTCCTCGTCGGGGAACTGAGGAGTATCGATATGACCGGTCAGCTCGACGACCCACTTGCGCAGGCCCTCAAGATCGCGCTCGCCCTCGCGGCTGTCCTTAGTGCAGAACTCCTGGACGCAGCGGTACACGGTATCGTGCATGACCTCGGTAATGTGGTTAGTCAGGTCCTTGCCGTCCAGAATCTTATTGCGCTCGGCATAGATGACCTGGCGCTGCTTGTTCATGACGTCGTCGTACTCAAGAACGCTCTTACGCATGGAAAAGTTGATGCTCTCGACCTTGTGCTGGGCGCTCTCGACGGCCTTGGAGATGATCTTGTGCTGGATCGGCATGTCGTCGCCCATATCGGCTGTGACCATCATCTTGGAGACGCGGTCCATCTTGTCGCCGCCAAACAGACGCATCAGATCGTCCTCGAGCGACAGGTAGAACTGGGTCTCGCCCGGATCGCCCTGACGGCCGGAACGGCCACGCAGCTGGTTGTCGATACGGCGGGACTCATGGCGCTCGGTGCCGATAACGGTCAGACCGCCGGCGGCAAGCACGCGCTCGCGCTCGGCCTTGCAGGTCTGCTTGGCCTCGGCGTTGAGCTGCTCGAGCTGCTCGGGGGTCACGTCCTCCATGGTCAGACCCGCGTACTCCAGGCGCTCGCGCACCAGCTCGTCGGGGTTGCCGCCCAGCAAGATGTCGGTACCACGGCCGGCCATGTTGGTGGCGATGGTCACGGCGCCATAGCGACCAGCCTGGGCCACGATATGGGCCTCGCGCTCATGGTGCTTGGCGTTGAGGACCTCATGCGCGATGCCGCGCTTGGTGAGGGCGGCGGACAGCTTCTCGGAGCTCTCGATGGAGACGGTGCCCACCAGGACCGGCTGGCCCTTGGCGTGGCGCTGCTCGACCTCGTCGGCAACGGCGTTGTACTTAGCCTGAATGGTGCGGTAAACCAGGTCCTCGTGGTCCACACGCTGCACGGGCCTGTTGGGAGGAATGACCTCGACGGGCAGCTTGTAGATCTCGCGGAACTCGGCGTCCTCGGTCAGGGCCGTACCGGTCATGCCGGAGAGCTTGTCATACAGACGGAAGTAGTTCTGCAGGGTGATGGTGGCCAGCGTCTGGTTCTCCTCGCGCACGAGCACGCCCTCTTTGGCCTCGATGGCCTGGTGCAGGCCCTCGGAGTAGCGACGGCCCTCCATGATACGGCCGGTGAACTCATCGACGATCTTGACCTCGCCGTTGGTGACCACGTACTGCTTATCGCGATGGAACATGTACTGGGCCTTCAGCGCCTGCTGCAGGTGGTTGACCAGCTGGCCCGAAAGGTCGGCGTAGATATCCTCGATACCCAGGCGGCGCTCGATCTTCTTAAGGCCGCGTTCGGTGGCGGCGATGGTGTGCTTGGCCTCGTCCATGACGTAATCGCCCGTGGGCTCCACGTCCTCGGTCGCGGTGAGCATATCGTGCGACACGTCCTCACCGCGCTCCAGGCCGCGCACGGCACGCGCGAAGTCCTTGTAGGTGCTGGCAGACTTGGTGCCGGCGCCCGAGATGATGAGGGGCGTACGCGCCTCGTCGATCAGAATGGAGTCGACCTCGTCGACGATGGCGTAGTTGTGACCGCGTTGAACACGCTGTTCGGGACGGGTGACCATGTTGTCGCGCAGGTAATCGAAGCCGAACTCGGAGTTGGTGCCGTAGGTGACATCGGCCTGGTAGGCCGGGCGCTTAAGCTCGAGCGGCATGTTGTTCTGCAGCAGACCGACGGTCATGCCCAGATACTTATAGATGCGGCCCATCCACTCGGAGTCGCGCTTGGCCAGATAGTCGTTGACAGTAACGACGTGCACGCCCTTGCCGGAGATGGCATTGAGGTAGCCGGCCAGCGTGGAGACGAGCGTCTTGCCCTCGCCGGTCTTCATCTCGGCAATGTGGCCCTCGTGAAGCGCCATGGCGCCGATGAGCTGCACGTCGAAGTGGCGCATGCCCATGGTGCGCTTGGAAGCCTCACGCACGGTGGCAAAAGCCTCGGGGAGCATGTCGTCGAGCGACTCACCGTTGGCGTAACGCGCACGGAACTTTTCGGTTTGGCCGCGGAGCTCCTCCTCGGTCATCTTCTCAAACTGAGGCTCAAGACCGTTGATCTTATCGACGATCTTGTAGTAGCGCTTAAGGTCCTTATCGGATCCAAAGGACAGCAGCTTTGACATGAATCCCATGTGGTTTTCCTTTTTGGCCATCGCCCACAGTACGAAACTTTGGGCGAGTTAAACACAGATAATTGTACTTTAGCCAAACAGGGCGCCGCCTATGCGGTCGACATCATCGACCACGTAATAACTACGACAAGCCTGCCAAAAAGGGACAGGTTTATTTTGGCAGGTTTTATCTGGGAAAACGTCGCCTCTCTGCCAATTGGTGCAAGCGAACCCGTCCCCATCGCACCAATATTGGCGCATTGGGGACGGGTTCGCTTGCGCCAATAAAAAAGAAAAGGGCCGCGCACCCAAACGGATGCGCGGCCCTTATGCCATGAATGCGAGTGATTCCGCGGCGAGCTATTTACTCAGCAGCCTCGGTGGTCTCGGCCTCGGCAGCGGCCTCCTCGGCAGGAGCCTCTGCGGGAGCCTCGGCGGCCTGCTTGGCAGCCTCCTCGGCGAACTTAGCGGCACGCTTAGCCTTCTCGGCAGCCTTAGCCTCAGCGGCGGCCTTGCGAGCGGCCTCGGCCTCAGCAGCCTTGGCGGCCTTGGCAGCCTTGGCCTCCTCGGCCTTCTTGAGCTGGGCGGCAGCGGCGCCACCGAACTTGTCGGCGAAGCGCTGGACGCGTCCACCGGTGTCGACGAACTTCTGCTGGCCGGTGTAGAACGGGTGGCACTCGTTGCAAAGCTCGACCTTCATCTCGGACACGGTAGCATGCGTCTTGAAGGTGTTGCCGCAAGAGCACGTCACCGTGCACTCGACATACTGGGGATGGATACCCTGCTTCATGGTAGGACTCCTTATTGGTCAGGCGCTGGTTACCGATCAGCGCATAAGGCGTCTTGGTTTCCGACCAAGACAACAAACTCGGCTATGGTACCACGGCGCCGCGTGTCCCACAAAAGGTTCACGGTCTTTTCGGAACGACACGAATCTGACCCATCGAAACACATCTCCACCGTTCCTTCAACTGGGAAAATGCCGTCCCCGGGGCCTGAGAAGGGCCCCGGGGACGTTCGACTGACTGCGGGAACGGCCTTTCCGCTCAATGTGTTCGGCTGAGATCGGAAATCAACCAAACTGAACTAGGTTCAGTTGACATGGTTAAAAACGAGGGGCGACGCTTTTGCGTCACCCCTCGTCCCGGCCGGTTGCTTTAGTTGTACACACGGTAGTTACACTTGAACTGGGTTATGTGTCCATAGTTGGAGCGGTACCAACCCGACGTATAGCTGATTGCCTCTGCGCCTAGATAGTCGTAGCCCTTGTTGTAGCGAAGCTGACGGTAGGTCGTGTCGTACTCTGCTACGTAAAACGTGTCTCCAGAGAAGGCTTTGTACCGGTCCTTAACCGTCGAAGCCATGTACGCGGGTTCGACATCGCCTTTCTCCCCGTTGAGCGCATAGACGGGTGCCGCGATTCCGCATAAAGCCGTTGCCACGAGGATGGCGTAGACAGCCATGCGCGACGCATTGGACTTCAGCTGTTCAAAATAGTTTCATGTCATTCACCTCCTTCGTATGTATCGAGGTATTCCTGCTTGAGCGTCTGCGAGGACGACTTGATCTTTTCCACGAGCGTGCCGGCTTCGATGAAGTAGAACGAGTTGGTAAGGTCTGCCAGGTCGTCGAGTAGATGGCTTGAAATGAGCACGCTGCGTCCCCGCGCCACTTCGCTGCGCATCGCGTCGCAGGAGGTTTTCCGTTTTCCCGGATCGAGGCCGTTTAGCGGTTCATCGAGGATGAGGTACGGGCAATCGGTCGCTATCGCCATGGCAAGCTTTACCTGCTGCTTCATTCCTGTCGAGAGTTTACGGGTCGGCTTGTCGAGATATGGGGAGATTCCGAGGGAGTCGCAGAGCGAGTCGATGTCGGCGGCCGATTTCCACGCCTCCCTAACGAAAGCAAGGTGCTCGATGGCCGATAGCGTGGGATAGAGATCCGCGCTGCCCGAAGAGCTCAGGTAGACGAGTTCTGCAAATTCGGCTGATCGACGTTGGCAGATTCCGTCTGCCGCCAGGCTTCCCGAGCGGATGCGGGTGGGAAATTGGCCCGACAGCGCTTCAAGAAGGGTGGTTTTCCCCGAGCCGTTGGGAGCAACGAGGCCCGCCGCCGTTCCCGGGCTCAGGAAAAGCGACCCGATTGAAAGTATCGTCGTGCTTCCGTATCCCACGCTCGCGTCTAGAAGCTCGAGCCCATGGTGCTTTTTCGCGGGTCCAGGCTGTTTGGGGGAACGTGTCGCAACGGCGCCGACCGTAAAAAAGACCGCGACGTATGCCAGGGCCACGGCAAGCATCGATGCGCTGCCTGAACCGGAGCCAATGAATTCTGTCGGGAAGCATCCTACGTAACCCGTGGCCTCGATAGGCGAGAACACGGCCAGCGGCAGGAGCCCGAGCACGGCGTTATGCTCCAGCGCCGAATCGGACAGTAACGGGAATGCCGGGGCCGCGACAAGCAGCGCTGAGGTAAGGGGGCCCGCGAGGACGCTCCTCGTTGCGGTCGATAGGACGGCGGAGAAAACGGATATCAAGGTTCCGCCCGCAAGAAGCGCGAGAAGCAGGGCTGTGAAGACGTTTCCCGCGGTCGTGGTGGTAAGCGTGCCGTCATGGAAGAAGGTGATCGGGTACCTAATTTGCCCGAAGCCGTTTAGGACCGAGGCGTAAATGCCCCCGGGTGCGAGGCCGGCGAGGAGCATCGCGGTCCCCGCGCCAATTATCGAAAACACGGTTTGGATAAGGCGCCGGAATTTGGGCACGGGCGCCTTTGCCGCCAGGGTCCCGGGCCTTGTGGCGCCGAGCACGAGTATCGACGAGAGAAGGAAGGGGATGAAGGGAAGGAAAGACGGCGCCGTGGCAATGGCGTAAGGCAGGAAGGAAAGGAATGGCAGGTCGTTTGCGGAGGCCGGGATATCCGTGATGCCGGAGCTGCTCAGGGCACGGCAATATGCGAGCGCTGCGTCATTGGTCTCTTGGTCTCCCACGATGGACCCGGATTGGAAGCCTTCGCCCATGAGCGCGTAGTAGCTCTCGGCAGAATCGAGAAAGGCGGCGTCGGTTTGAGCGGCAAGGGCGGCGTTCGCGTATCTTGCAAGCTCCGCGTCATTTTGCTGCTCTGGAGATAGGTCTGTGCCGCTGGCCTGGGGCGCGCGCGTATTGAATGCGTCGACAAAGCTCTGCATGCCCTGTTTCATAAAGAAGGGCCCGTAGATGGGTGAATTGAACGCAATGGGGACGGAAAAGGCTGCAGCGAGAACGAGCGTACAAATCCATACGGCCTTGTCTCTTAGGATTAGTTTGAGAAGAAGTCGACAGTACATT